>NZ_JAJOHV010000058.1 GCF_021129175.1 Chromobacterium piscinae
CTGCATGGACGACCTTGATTTCCCTTCCATATAATTTTATTTTATAAAAATATATACATTTCAAATATATGGTGCTCAACAATGGCCGCCGAAGTCAAACAAAATATTCATTTTGACAATGCGTTAATTATTTATTTTCCCATGTCATCAATGCCAATCAAACACTAATCCAAGCAGGGCTTGACCTCCCATGCAGTTCCCGCCATATCGCCTATAGGTAACATTGAAAGCCATATCGAAAACCTGACTTTCCCTGAACCGCCGCACGCCGATTAACAACCCATCATCCGCGTTCTCGACCGGGAATACCTGTACCTGGACTGGAACCTGGACCTCCCCCGCCATCCGCTTGCTGGCTGTCGCGATAACGCCACAGCGACTGGCTGCTAGAGTCTATGCTGCCCAAGATCCGCCAACTGCCGATGTTGCTCGCTACCGCGGAAGAAGTAGATATGGAGGAAAAAGATCAGGGCACCCTAAAGCGGGCCAATAGCCAGCTGCGCACGCTGGGCCGGCAGTGACAGGATGCGTGCAGCCCATACGCCGGACCGAAGCGGGCCGCTCAGGCCTCCAGCCGCGATAGGCCGGGCAGGGTCGCGAAGCTGCTGTCCCGCACCGTCTGCACGAAATCCTGCATATAGGCGCGATCGGCGTCGTCCTCGCGCAGCGCCGCGTACAGCTCGCTGCGCAGCTTCTCCTCCCCCACCTGGCGGGCCACCACGTAGCCGCGCTCCAGATACGGCTGCACCGCCCAGTACGGCAGCACCGCCACCCCGCGCCGGCTAGCCACCAGCTGGATGATGGCGATGGTCAGTTCCGCGGTGCGGCGCGCGGGATTGACGCCGGCCGGCAGCAGCAGCTTGCGCAGCAGGTCCAGCATCTCGTCGGCCACCGGATAGTGGATCAGCGTCTCAGCGGCGAAATCCTCCGCTCGCCACGCCGTTTTCGCCGCCAATGGATGCTCGCGCGCGGCGATACCCACCATCTCATAGGAAAACAACGGCAGATGGACCACCCCTGCCTGCGGCTCCGCCTCGGACACGATGGCGAGATCGGCGCGGTCGCTGAGCAGCAGGCCGACAGGATCGGCGTGAAAACCGGACACGATGTCCAGTTCCACCGCTGGCCAGTTGCGCCGAAACTGGTCCATCGCCGGCATCAGCCAATCGAAGCAGGTATGGCACTCCACCGCCACCCTCACCTCGCCGGCCTCGCCCTGGCGGATGCGCGCCAGATCTCGCTCCGCCGTCGCCACCTGGGCCAGCAAATCCCGCGCCAGCCGCAACAGCCGCTCGCCGGCCGGTGTGAAGCGCAAGGGCTGGGTCTTGCGCTCGAATAGCGTCAGACCATAGGCGGCCTCCAGCTGCTTTAGCTGATGCGACAGCGCCGATTGCGTCAGAAACACCCGCTGCGCCGCCTGCGACACGCTGCCGGTTTCCGCCAATGCCAGCAAGCTCTTCAAATGCCTCAGCTCCAGCACGCTCATCATCGATTCCATTCATGTTGAACAGCAAAATAATGAGTTTGAATCATACACCGCAATGACAGATGCTTGTTCCATCACGACAAGACAAAACAGGAGCGCACGCATGAGCCACCCCACCCACCTGCTCGGCTTCCCCCGCATCGGCGCCAAGCGCGAACTGAAAACCCTGCTGGAAAACCATTGGAAGGGCGAGCTGGACGAAGCGGCGCTGCTGCAGGGCGCGAAGGAGCTGCGCCAGAAGCACTGGCTGCTGCAGAAAGGCGCCGGCGTAGAGCTGAGCCCGGTCGGCGATTTCTCGCTGTACGACCACGTGCTGGACGCCCAGCTTTTGGTCGGCGCCGCGCCGCCGCGCTTCGGCTTCGACGCGGCTACGCTCACCACCGCGCAATATTTCGAACTGGCGCGCGGCAACGCCGCCCAGCCGGCGCTGGAAATGACCAAGTGGTTCGACACCAACTACCACTACCTGGTGCCGGAATGGCGAGCCGACACCGCCTTCGCCGCGCAGCCCGAACGCCTGCTGTCCCAGATCCGCGAAGCGCGCGCGCTGGGCGTGGCCGCCAAGCCGGCGCTGCTGGGGCCGCTCAGCTTGCTGTGGCTGGGCAAGGCCAAAGGCGAGCCTTTCGACAAGCTGTCGCTGCTGCCCGGCTTGGTGGCCGCCTACCGCGAACTGCTGGCAGCGCTGCGCGCCGCCGGCGCGGAATGGGCGCAGATCGACGAACCCATCCTGGCGCTGGATCTGGAGCCGGAATGGCTGGACGCCTTCGCGCCGGCCTACGCGCAATTGGGCCCGTCCGCGCCCAAGCTGCTGCTGGCCACTTACTTCGGCGACGTGTCCGCGCACGCGGCGCTGCTGAAATCGCTGCCGGTGGCCGGCCTGCACCTTGACCTGGTCCGGGCGCCGGAACAGATCGCGGCTTTCGCCGCCGATTACCCAGCCGACAAGATACTGTCCGCCGGCATCATAGACGGCCGCAACATCTGGCGCGCCGACCTGTCCGCCCTGCTCGCCCGCCTGCGGCCGCTGGCGGAAGCGTTGGGAACCCGGCTATGGCTCGCTCCCAGCTGCTCGCTGCTGCACAGTCCTTTCGACGCCGCCGCGGAAACCGCGCTCGACCCCGAATTGAAAACCTGGCTGGCTTTCGCCGTGCAGAAGCTGAACGAGCTGAAAACGCTGAAACGCGGGCTGGAGGAAGGACGCGCCGCCGTCTCGGACGAGCTGGCCGGCAGCGATTTCGCCCGCTCGCAGCGCCAAACCAGCTCGCGCATCCACAACCCGGCGGTGGCCGAGCGGCTGGCAGCCTTGCCGGCCGGCGCGGACCGCCGCGCCAGCGCCTATCCAGTCCGCGCCGAGCGGCAACAAGCCTGGCTCAAACTGCCGCCTTTGCCCACCACCACCATCGGCTCCTTCCCGCAAACCCCGGCCATCCGCGCCAGCCGCGCCGCGTTCAAGAGGGGAAAGCTGCCCGCCGCCGATTATCAGCAGGCGATGGAGAAGGAAATCGAGCTGGCGATCCGCCGCCAGGAGTCGCTGGGGCTGGACGTGCTGGTGCATGGCGAGGCCGAGCGCAACGACATGGTGGAATACTTCGGCGAACAGCTGGCCGGCTTCGCCTTCACCGCCGGCGGCTGGGTGCAAAGCTACGGCAGCCGCTGCGTGAAGCCGCCCATCATCTTCGGCGACGTCGGCCGCCCGGTTCCGATGACCGTCGACTGGGCGCGCTACGCGCAAAGCCTGACCGCCAAGCCGGTGAAGGGCATGCTGACCGGCCCGGTCACCATCCTGCAGTGGAGCTTCGTCCGCGACGATCTGCCCAGAAGCGCAGTCTGCCGCCAGATCGCGCTGGCGCTGAACGACGAGGTGCGGGATCTCGAGGCCGCCGGCATCCGCGTGATCCAGATCGACGAACCGGCGATACGCGAAGGCCTGCCGCTGAAGCGCGCTGACCGCGACGGCTACCTGGCCTGGGCCGGAGAGGCCTTCCGCCTGTCCAGCAGCGGGGTGGACGACGCGACGCAGATCCACACCCATATGTGCTACTCGGAATTCGGCGACATCCTGCCGGCCATCGCCGCCTTGGACGCCGACGTGATCACCATCGAAACCTCGCGCTCCGACATGGAGCTGCTGACGGACTTCGGCCGCTTCCGCTATCCCAACGCCATCGGCCCCGGCGTCTACGACATCCACAGTCCGCGCGTGCCGTCCGCCGGCGAAATCCGGGCTTTGCTGGACAAGGCGCTGAAGGTGATTCCGGCCGAGAGGCTGTGGGTGAATCCGGACTGCGGCCTGAAAACCCGCGGCTGGACGGAGGTGGACGCCGCGCTGGCGGCGATGGTGCAGGTCAGCCTGGAGTTGAGGGAACAACTGGCGCAAGCCGCGTAGGCCGCGGCGCGAAAGACGACGCCCCGGCAATGCGGGGCGTCGGACAGGGGCAGGGGGAAGGTTCGGGGTTCACGGCTCGAGCATCCCCGGCGTCAGCATCAGCTTCAGCCTGACCTGCTCATAACCGCCGCGCTCGCGGCGATTCAGCCACCATACCGAGCCCTTCTTCACGCTCCACATCTGCTGCTGCTCCGACAGCAGCCGCGCCGCCAGCCAGCCGATGTAGGGCTGATGGCCGGCCACCACCACCGTGCGTCCCGCCTCCGGCCAGCCCACGGCCTGCAATACCTCGTCCACGTCCGCGCCGGGGTTCAGCTCCGGCATCACCTCGTAACTCTTGGCCAGATAGGCGGCCGTCTGCTGCGAGCGCTTCGCTTCCGACGCCAGCAGCAGGTAGTCGTCCGGCAGCCTGTCGCGCAGCCAGGACGCCATCCGGCTGGCCTGCTGCTGTCCGCGCCGGGTCAGCGCTCGCGCCAGATCGTCGATGCCGTCCTCGGCCTCGGCGTGGCGCCACAAAATCAGATCCATGTCGTTCTCCTTATGACTGCGCGCCGGTCTGTCCCGATGCCGGGCCCTGCGCGCCCCCGCATGCTAACCGAGCCCGAGCGCCCGCACCAGCCATGGCAGCGCCAGCGCGGTGAACACGCCGTTCAGCCCCATCGCCAACCCGGCGAAGGCGCCCGCGGTCTCCGACAGCTGGAACAGCCGGGCGGTGCCGATGCCGTGCGCGGAAACCCCGGTGGCCACCCCCAGCAGCATGTCGTCGTCCCAGCCCAGCAGCTTGAACAGCGGCGGCGCCATCACCGCGCCGACGATGCCCGACACGATGACGAACATCGCCGCCAGCTCGGGCGAGCCGCCCAGGCCGCCGGCCAGGCTCATCGCGATCGGCGTGGTCACCGCGCGGGTGGCCAGCGCCGCCAGCACCGGCTGATCGAAGCCCAGCCACCAGCCCAGGCCCGCCGCGCTGATCATGCCGACCAGGCCGCCAGCGGCGATGCTGGCCAGCAAGGGAAACGCCGCTTTCTTCAAGCGCGCCAGATTGCCGTACAAGGGCACCGCCAGCGCCACCGTCGCCGGCCCCAGCAGCAACTGGATGAAACGGGCGCCGTTCATGTATTGCTGATAGGTGCTGCCGCTCAGCAGCAGCCAGGCCAGCACAAACAGCACGCCCAGCAGTACG
This sequence comes from Chromobacterium piscinae, assembly GCF_021129175.1. Lineage (GTDB taxonomy): Bacteria > Pseudomonadota > Gammaproteobacteria > Burkholderiales > Chromobacteriaceae > Chromobacterium > Chromobacterium piscinae. The sequence goes on from NZ_JAJOHV010000058.1 coordinate 5,056, forward strand.
GGATTGGCCAGCGGATGGCCATGGCCCCGGCGATGTCCAGCCAGCGCCAGCCGGTAGGCCAGCAAGGTGACGAAAACGCCGGTCAGCGGCGAGTCCAGCCAGGCCGCCGTCAATGCCCCCTCCCGCGTAGCAGCAGTTTCAAAACCAGCCCGGTGGCCAACAGCGTGGCCAGCGAGGAGGCCAGCATGATCAGCGCCAACTGCCAGCCATGCGCGCGCAGCATCGGCGCGTAGGCCAGCAGCGCGCCGCCGGCCGGGATGAACAACAGCGACATGTGGCTGAGAAAGCGAGGCGCCTCGCGCTGCAGGGTCTCCGGCACCGAGCGGCGCAGCCACAATGTGGCGAACAGCAGCAACAGCCCCATCACCGGGCCCGGCATCGGCCAGCCCATCCAGCGCACCAGCGCCTCTCCGGCCAGTTGGTAGCCCAGCAGCCATAACAGCAGGTCCAGCATATGCCCTCCCCTCCAATGCACGAAAAACCTGCCCGCGATCGTTTTCCGGCAGCGGCTGCTTTCCGCCCGCGCATGCCCTGCCGGCCGGACTGCGCCGCTCGAAAAAGACCGCGGACAGGTTCCAAGCATGATAACGGCAAGTCCCTGCGCCGGGTATCGCCGCAGGCGACAAGCCCCCGCGGCTTTTGGCATAATGCGCGCCATGGTAAACGATGCCCTGTGGCGCGCCGCGCCCCCCGCCCTGACCGACTCCCTTCTGGACTGTCTGACCGAGCCCGCCTCGCTGAGCCTGCGGCTGCAAGCCGGCGGCCGCCGCTTCGCGGTGACCGTGCTCAGCCAGGGCGAAGACCACGTCCTGGCCGACGAAGCCGAAGCGCTGGATCTGGCCGAAGGCGAGCCGGTATACGCCCGCCACGTGCTGCTGACCCTGGACGACGCGCCGGTGGTGTTCGCCCGCAGCGCCGCCCGTCCCGACTGTCCGGCCTGGCTGCCGGTGCTGCGGCGCGGCAGCCGCTCGCTGGGCTTGACACTGTTCGGCGAACTGCCCGAACTCGTCCGCGACCCGCTGCGCTACGCGCTGCTGACCGGCGGCCATCCGCTGGCCGCCACCGCAGCCCGCGTTCAAACCGCGGCCGGCTACCCGGCCCGCCGCTGCCGCTTTTTGCTGGGCGGCTCGCCGCTGCTGCTGACCGAGCTGTTCCTACCCACACTGGAGGAATTTCTGTGATCTCTCTCGCCGTCGTACGCGACCGCTACGAAAACTACCGTCAGTTGATGCGTTGGGACAAGCCCATCGGCACCCTGCTGCTGCTGTGGCCGACACTATGGAGCCTATGGATCGCCGCCAACGGCAGGCCGCACCTCTCCATCGTCGCCATATTTTGCCTGGGCACGTTCCTGATGCGCTCTGCCGGCTGCGTGATCAACGATTACGCCGACCGCGATTTCGATGCCCACGTCGCCCGCACCAGCCAGCGCCCATTCGCCCGGCGCGCGGTCAGCGAGAAAGAAGCGCTGCTGCTGACGGCCATCCTTGTCGCGCTGTCTTTCCTGGTGGTGCTGCCGCTGAACACGCTGACCAAGCTGCTGAGCGTACCGGCCCTACTGGTGGCGGCCAGCTATCCGTTCACCAAACGCTTCTTTCCGATGCCCCAAGCCTATCTGGGCATCGCATTCTCCTTCGGCATTCCGATGGGCTTCGCCGCCGAGACCGGTGCCGTGCCCACCTTGGCCTGGCTGCTGCTGCTGGCCAACCTGTTCTGGGTGGTGGCCTACGACACCGCCTATGCGATAGCGGACAAGCCGGATGATCTGAAAATCGGCATCAAAACCGCAGCCATCACTCTGGGCGACTATGACGTCGCTTGCGTGATGGTCTGCCACGCCATTTTTCTGGCGATGATGTGCGGCATAGGCGCGCATCTAGGACTGGCCTGGCCGTACTATCTGAGCCTGGCCGCCGCCGCCGCGCTGATGGCTCTGCAATACCGCGACATCAAAGACCGCGACCGCGCAAAGTGCTTCCGGGTGTTCCTTGAGAACAACCGCGTCGGCGCGGTAGTGTTCGCCGGCGTGGCGCTGAGCTACTGGCTGGGCTGACAGACTGGCCAATATGCCATTTACAATAAATTACGCATCATTCAGCATCACGGGATGAACTTCGCCAGCCGGCGCGGCTCATAGCAAAGCCGGGCGCCAGCCCGGCGCCATAGCTTGGCTTTCCAATACCAATAAGCGACTTCCTGGAAGGTAAATACCATGAAAAAACTGCTGACCGCTCTGATCGCTGCCGCTTTCGCCACTTCCGCCTTCGCCGCGCCGGCCGCTTCCGCCCCGGCCGCCGAGAAGAAAATGGAACACAAGGCCGAGCACAAGAAGCACCACAAGAAAAAAGCGCACAAGAAACACGCCTCCGGCGCCGCGCATCAAAAGCACAAGGCAGCCTCCGCCGCCAAGTAAGCCGCGCCAGACGCGAAAAAGCTCCCGAAAGGGAGCTTTTTTCATTGGGCCGGTCAGCGCCTTCAGCGCACGCTGAACGGCAGCAGATACGCCGCCTTGCCCGCCTTCAACTCCACCTGCCAGTCGCGGCTGCCGCTGACGCACATCGGCAGAATCGCCCGGGCCTTCCATCCTTCGCCGTCGCGAACGAAAGTGTAGCGGTTGAAGCCCATGTCCATGTCCGGCATCGTGAAGTCGGCGGTCGGGGCGGCATCCGCCGCCACGCCGTCCAGCCGGATCTCGAAAGGCTGGCCGTGGGACGGCCTGGCGGAAAAACGCAGCGCGCCGCCGCCCGGCAGCGCGCAGGCGCCGCGCTCGATATCGCAGGACAAAACCTGAGCCGCCGGCGCGGCCAGCTGCCTGTTATGCAGATACCAGTAGTAGATCAGGCCGAATTTGACGGCTCCGAAGGCCAGCAGCGCCGCGCCCAGGATCAGCAGCTTGCGCTGCTTGGCCGTCATCGCCAAGCCCCCCGCATCAGCGCCACTCCATGGGCGCCGTGCAGGCGGGCCAAGTCCAGATCCTCGACGCTCATGCCGCCCAAGGCATACACCGGCAGCGGCACGCCATCGGCCAGACAGGCGGCGAAACCATCCCAGCCCAAAAGCGCCGCGCCGGGATGCGTGACGGTAGGCGCCACCGGGCTCAATAGCGCGTAGTCCAGGCCCAATTCGCCTGCGCGCGCCAACTCGTCCGCACCGTGTATCGACGCGCCCACCCAGTCGAACGCCGGACGCGATTCCAGCGCGGCCAGGCGCGCGCCTGTCAGATGCGCGCCGTCCACCGGCCAGCCGGCGAGCCAGGCCGGATCGGCGTTGACCACCAGCTTGCCGCCGCGCGGACGGACGATGGCGGCGGCGCGGGCGACGAAATCGGCCAGCTCCTCGCGCCCCATCCCATGTTCGCGCACCTGCACCATGCCCCAGTCGCGCTCGGCCAGCCGCGCCAGCTGCGCCTCGACGCCGATCTCGGCGGCGCAGGTGATCGCATAGCAGGCCGGCAGCTCCAGCGATTTCAGTATCGGCCCGTTGGCCGGCAGCATCGGCTCCACCGTGTACCGGCCCGGCCGCTGCCAGGCGAAAGACTGCGCCTCGCGCGGCTGCGGCTCGCCCTGCCAGTCCCAGATGCGGAAAAAGCGCAGGTGCACCGAAGCGTGCTCGTAATGGTGGATCTTGGTCAGCCACGGCGTGGCGGCGGTGACGATGATGCCCATTTCCTCGTGGAACTCGCGCTTCAACGCCTCCAGCGGCATCTCGCCCGGCTCCACCTTGCCGCCGGGAAACTCCCAGTAACCGGCGTAGGGCTTGCCCTCCGGGCGGCTGCCCAGCATGAAACTGCCGTCCGGCCGCATCAGCGCGCCGGCTACCACGTCTATGATCTTGTCGCTCGTCATGTCTTCAATCTGTATATGGGCGCATGCCGCCCGGGTCATTTCCTGCCGGCCTTCTTGGCCAGTTTCTGGCTGCCCGCCCAGTGGCAGGCGAACTGCCAAGCCACCCGGCCGGAACGGCTGCCGCGGGACAGGCTCCACTGCAGCGCCGCGCGCTCGGCCTTGTCGCCGCACTTCAGGCCGAAATGGCCCAGCCATTCCTTGACCGCCGCCAGGTAGGCATCCTGATCGAACGGATAGAACGACAGCCACAGGCCGAAGCGGTCGGACAGCGACACCTTCTCCTCCACCGCCTCGCCAGGGTGGATCTCGCCGTCATGCAGCCAGCCCTCGCGGTTCTCGCTCATCTGTTCCGGCAGCAGGTGGCGGCGGTTGGATGTCGCGTACACCAGCAGATTGTCGCAGCGGCGCGAGAGGCCGCCGTCCAGCGCGCTCTTCAGCGCCTTGTAGCCGGCGTCGCCGTGCTCGAACGACAGATCGTCGCAAAACAGGACGAAACGCTCCCACCGCCCGACCAGCAGCTCGACCAGTTGCGGCAGATCGGCCAGATGCTCGCGGTCGATCTCGATCAAGCGCAGGCCCTCGCGGCCGAACTCGGGCAGCAGCGCCTTGACCAGCGATGACTTGCCTGTGCCGCGCGCGCCGGTCAGCAACACGTTGTTGGCCGGCAGGCCTTCGACGAACTGGCGGGTGTTGGCCAGCAGCTGCTCGCGCTGGACGTCCACGCTGGCCAGCCGGCCCATCTCCACCGAATGCGGCTCATGCACCGCCTCCAGCCAGCCGGCTAGGCCCTGGCGGTGCCAGCGGAAGGCCTGCGCGCTCCAGTCCGGCTCGCGCCGCGGCGGCGGCAGCATCGGCTCCAGCCGGGACAGCACCGCCTCGGCGCGGCATAGAAAATCCTGCAGGGCGTCCATCATGCGTTCCTTTCTGCCGATAAGAAAACAGCCTGCCACGAAGGCGGCAGGCCGTTAAAACAGTACATCAGCCAAGCGTTTTGCCGGCCGCGCCCCAATCAATCGCGCAACGAGATCACCGGCCAGCCATGCTCCTCGGCATAAGCCCGCAGCTTGTCGTCGGCGTCCACCGCCACCGGATTGTCCACCAGCTTCATCAGCGGCAGGTCGTTGTGCGAGTCGCTGTAGAAGAAGCTCTCGGCGTAGCTGTCCCAGCTCTCGCCGCGCTCCGCCAGCCACTGCTCGATGCGGGTGATCTTGCCTTCCTTGAAGCTCAAGACGCCGGTCGGGCGGCCGGTGTAGTTGCCGTCGCCATCTTGCTCCAGCTCGATCGCGATCAGATGCTCGACGCCCAGCTCGCGGGCGATCGGCCCGGTGATGAAGCGGTTGGTCGCGGTGATGATCACGATCTGGTCGCCCTCGGCGCGATGGGCGGCCAGCCGCTCGCGCGCCTTGTTGGGGATCAGCGGCTTGATGTGGTTTTCCAGGTAGTCGGCATGCAGTTCGTCCAGTTGATGGCGCGAGAAGCGCGTCAGCGGCGCCAGGATGAACGCCAGGTACTCGTTCATGTCCAGCGTGCCATTCTGGTACTGGCGGTAGAAATAGCTGTTGCGCTCGTCGTACTGGGCGGCATCCAGGATGCCTCGCTTGATCAAGAAGCGCGGCCATTCGAAGTCGGAGTCGCCGGCGATCAGCGTGTGGTCGAGGTCGAACAGGGCGAGCCTGCGTTTGGCGGGGGTGGCTGTCGTCATGATTCCGGTGTGGCGGTTTGCAAAACGTTTTTCACCAGCGGCACGGTGATCGGGCGCCGCAGCGCCAGCGAGTAGCGGTCCAGCATGTCTATCATCGAGATCAGGCTGGTCAGGTCGCGCCGCCAATGAGTGAGCAGGTAGCGGTAGACGTCGTCGGGTATCGACAGCTGGCGGTTGGCGGCGTGGCTGCGCAGCGCGGCCAGCTTGTCGTCATCCGACAGCGCCTTCACTTCCAGCACCAGGCCCCAGCCCAGGCGGGTGCGCAGGTCGTCGCGCACCGACAGCGCCACCGGCGGCTTGCGCCCGGCCATGAGCAGCCGCCCCTCTCCGCCCTCCTTCAAGGAGTTGTAGAAGGAGAACAGCATGATCTGGTCGTCCGGCGCCAGATCGTCGACATGGTCCACCGCGATGAAGCTGGCTTCGCGCGCAAAGTCCGGCAAGTGGTCGCCCTTGCCGTCCAGGTAAATGGCGGCGCGCCCCAGCCGCTCGGCGTGGGCGATCCAGGCCTGCAGCAGATGGGTTTTGCCGCAACCGGGCTCGCCCCATAAATAGATGAAGCGTTCGCCTTCGGTGGCGGTCAGTGCGGTGATCACTTCACGGTTGCGCTCGGCCAGGAAGTTGTCGAAGGCCGGCAGCGGCGTGGGCGTGAGATCGAGTACGAGCTGGTCCAAAGTTTGCTGTGCTGCGTTGCGTGCTGACATCAATAAACACGATTTTACGACGATACGGCCCGCCGTTGGAACCGCCATTTTCCCGGACAAGATTGATGACATAGGCAAATCAAGGCCGCAAAGGAAAAAGCCTGTCCACCGCATCAGCCTTTTTGCCGATTTTCAGTTAAAATACAGTGCTTTCGCACCGGCGAAAGCTTGATGTAAAAATATTTCAAGTTTGCAGAAAGCGAGATTATCTTGAACACCACGTCCCTCAGTTACCGTGATGCCGGCGTAGACATCGACGCCGGCGACGCGCTGGTCGAAAACATCAAGCCTTTTGCCAAGCGCACCATGCGCCCGGAAGTTCTCGGCGGCATCGGCGGTTTCGGCGCACTGGTGGAAATCTCCAAGAAGTACAAGGAGCCGGTGCTGGTTTCCGGCACCGACGGCGTGGGCACCAAGCTCAAGCTGGCTTTCGACTGGAACCGCCATGACACCGTCGGCATCGATCTGGTGGCGATGAGCGTCAACGACATCCTGGTGCAGGGCGCCGAGCCGCTGTTCTTCCTCGACTACTTCGCCTGCGGCAAGCTGGACGTGGCCCAGGCCACCGAAGTGATCAAAGGCATCGCCGCCGGCTGCGAACAAGCGGGCTGCGCGCTGACCGGCGGCGAAACCGCCGAGATGCCGGGCATGTACCCGGCCGGCGAATACGACCTGGCCGGCTTCGCCGTCGGCGTGGTGGAGAAGAGCAAGGTGATCAGCGGCCGCGACATCGTCGCCGGCGACGTGGTGCTGGGCTTGGCCTCCAACGGCGTGCACTCCAACGGCTACAGCCTGGTGCGCAAGATCATCGACCGCGCGCAGCCGGAGCTGGACGCGCCGTTCGACGGCGCCAAGACGCTGCGCGACGCGGTGATCGCCCCGACCCGCATCTACGTCAAGCCGCTGCTGAAGCTGATGGAGGCGCTGCCGGTCAAGGGCATGGCCCACATCACCGGCGGCGGCATCACCGAAAACACACCGCGCGTGCTGCCGGATAACACCGTCGCCCAGATCGACGCCGCCAGCTGGACGCTGCCCAAGCTGTTTCAGTGGCTGCAGCGCGAAGGCAATGTGGACATCCAGGAGATGTACCGCACCTTCAACTGCGGCATCGGCATGGTGGTGGTGGTAGAGCCGGAACACGCCGAGCAGGCGATGGCGCTGCTGCGCGAAGCCGGCGAGACCGTCTATCGCATCGGCCAGGTGCGCGAGCGCGTGGGCGACGAGCACCAGACCCAGATAGCCTAAGGCTTTTCCGCAAGTAGCGCCCCGCGCCGCTGGCCCCGCCGGCGGCGCTTGTCGTTTATCGCCGGGCGGATGGAACCAAGCCGGCCCAATCGCAACGAACAGGAATGGCAAGCCATTCCGGACAAGAGCCATGAAAAACATCGTCATCCTGATTTCCGGCCGCGGCTCCAATATGCAGGCCATCGTCGAGGCCGGCATTCCCGGCGCCCGCGTCGCGGCGGTGATCGCCAATCGCCCGGACGCGGCCGGCCTGGCCTGGGCGGCCGAACGCGGCATCGCCACGGCGGCGCTGGACCACAAGGCCTACGCCAGCCGCGAAGCCTTCGACGCCGCGCTGGCCGAAACGATAGACGCCCACGCGCCCGATCTGGTGGTGCTGGCCGGCTTCATGCGCATCCTGACCGAAGGCTTCACCCGCCGCTACGAAGGCCGGATGCTCAACATCCACCCGTCGCTGCTGCCGGCCTTCCCCGGCCTGCACACCCATGAGCGGGCATTGGAAATGGGCTGCAAACTGGCCGGATGCACGGTACACTTCGTCACCGCCGAACTGGATCACGGCCCCATCGTCGCCCAGGGCGCGGTGAGCGTGCTGGACGGCGACACGCCGGACAGCCTGGCCGCGCGCGTGCTGAAACTGGAACACCAGCTGTACCCGGAAGCGGTGCGCCGCTTCGCCGCCGGCGAGATCGCCGTCGTGGACGGCAAGGTGGCCAGCGGCCCGGAAGCCGCCGCCAGCCTGCTGTCGCCCGTACCCTCAAGCAAGGCCTAAATGACCCGTCGCCGTCTGCTGCTGATCGCCCTTGTCCTGTCGCTGCTGCTGCACCTCGCGTTGCTCGGCTCCGACTTGCTGCCCGCGATCAGCGCGCCGCCGGCTGACGAGACCAAGCTCGAGAAGATAGACGTCAAGATGCAGGCGATGCGGCTAGACGAAACGCCGCCGCCGCGCGATCCGGCCGCCGCCGGCGTCAGCCTGCGGCCGGCTGAGACGACGAAGCCAAAACCGAAACCCAAGCCCAAGCCGGCCCGCAAGCGCGAAGCCTCAAAGCCGGCGGAGCAGGCCAAAACGGAAGCCTCGGCCCCGGCGGCCAAAACCGCTTCGGCGCCCCAGGCCAGCTCCGAACCCGCTGCGGAAGCCCCACGGCAAGCAACGGCGGAGCAAGCCTCCAGCGCGCCGGTCGCGGAAAACGCGCCGCGCGAGAACAGCGCGGACAAGGCCGGCCTTATCCACCCGGACGCGCCGCTGCGGCAGTTCCCCGCCGCCGCCAAGATCCGCTACCAAGGGTACTGGAACAGCGCGATGCTCGGCTTCGGCGATCTGGACTGGCAGCGCAGCCAGGGCCGTTACCAGCTGGACATCACGGTCAGTCCTTTCATCGGCCCCAAGCTGCGCTATCTTGCACTAGGGACGATAGGCAAGTCCGGGCTGCGGCCGGACAGCATGCAGTCATTCCGCGGCGGGGATCTGAAGGAAGCGGCCCGCTTCGATTACGACGCCGGCCTGCTGCGTTACGGCAGCGGCGAAGACAAGCAGCTGCCGCTGAAGCCCGGCGCGCAAGACGCGTTCAGCCTGGCTTTCCAGCTGGCGCTGAAGGGCGGCGATCTGGGCCATGCGCCGATACAGATCACCACCGCCAAGAAGGTTTACGAATACCCGATGGCGCCGAACGGCGCCTTCGACTACGACACCGGCGCCGGCAAGATGCGCGTGATCGTGTTCCGCGCCCAGGGCGACGGAGACTTCACCGAATTTTGGCTGGCCCCGGATTTCGCCAATTTGCCGGTGCGCATCATTCGCGCCGACAAGGACAAGCGGATCGAGCTGAAAGCGATCCGCGTAGACGTGAACGGCAAGCGGCAGTGGGAATTGCCGCCGCAACCGACGATACGGAACAAGAATGCACATTAGCCATAGCCAACTGAAACACCTGGAAACCGTCATCGGCCAGATGACCCGCTTCGACCGTCCGGCCGACGCCGTGCTGTCCGCCTATTTCCGCGAGCACAACAAACTGGGCAGCGCCGACCGCCATCTGATCGCCGAGACCGCCTTCGGCGCGCTGCGCCGCCTGATCCAGCTGCGCGCGCTGATCGCGCCGGAAAAGGCCACGCCGCGCCGCCTGGCTCTGGTGGCGCTGATGAAGTTCAACAAGCTGAACGTCAAGGAACTGGCCGAGGCCACCAGCGCCGGCGAACGCGAATGGCTGGGCACGGTCAAGGGCAAGACGCTGGAAGACAGCCTGGAAATCCGCGCCGAGCTGCCGCAATGGGTGATCGAGCGCCTGGGCGAGCAAATGCCGGAAGCGGTGGAAGCGCTGGGCCAGGGCCTGATGTCGATGGCGCCGCTGGATCTGCGCGTCAACACGCTGAAAATGAAGCGCGAAGAGCTGCTGGACCGCCTGAACGCGGACGGCATCGCCTGCGAAGCCACGCCGTACTCCCCGCTGGGCATCCGCCTGAAAGACAAGCCGGCGCTGTCCAAGCACGAGCTGTTCAAGGCCGGCGCATTCGAGGTGCAGGACGAGGGCAGCCAGCTGCTGGGCCTGATCACCGGCGCGCGCCGCGGCGAAATGGTGGTGGATTTCTGCGCCGGCGCCGGCGGCAAAACGCTGCTTCTGGGCGCGCAGATGTCATCCAGCGGCCGCCTGTATGCGTTTGATGTTTCTGAGAAGCGCCTGGCCAACTTCAAGCCGCGCCAGGCCCGCTCCGGCTTGTCCAACGTGCATCCGCAGCTGTTGGCGCACGAGAACGACTCCAAGGTGAAGCGCCTGGCCGGCAAGGCCGACCGCGTGCTGGTGGACGCGCCCTGCTCCGGCCTGGGCACCTTGCGCCGCAATCCGGACCTGAAATTCCGCCAGAGCCCGGACAGCGTGGCCGAGTTGAACGCCAAGCAGGCGTCCATCCTCGCCTCCGCCTCGCGGCTGGTGAAGAGCGGCGGCCGCCTGGTCTACGCCACCTGCAGCCTGCTGCCGCAGGAAAACCAGGCCATCGTCGAGGCCTTCCTCGCCGAACACGCCGACTTCCGGCTGGTGAAGATGGACGAGGTGCTGGCCGAGCAGAAAATCCCGCTGCAATGCGGCGACTATCTGGAGCTGAAACCGCATCTGCATAACACAGACGGTTTCTTCGCCGCAGTGCTGGAACGCAGCCAGGCCTAAGCAGGACAAGGCTATCAGCGGCGGCCCGCTTGCCATGCGCAGGCGGGCCGCGCTCGTATTCGAGGCCGGATCAGAGTATATTAGACAAGAGTGATTTAAAAACCGGCGTTTAACGCCCCCAGGAGCCGCCCGCCCGATGCAGGACCACCTACCCAGCCGTTCCAGACGCCAGCGCGTCAACCGCCGCCTGCGTTACCTCTACCTGTCCGCCGCGCAATGGCGGCGCCAGGTGCCGGTGTGGATCGCGGCCATCCTGATCGGCCTGGTGGCCTATGTGTTCGCCCGGGGCAGCCACTGGTCGCACGACCTGTTCTTCAAAGCCTACGACGCGTCGCCGTACTGGAGCCTGCTGATCACGCCGGCCGGCCTGGCGCTGGCAATCTGGATCATGCAGCGCTTCTTCCCCAGCTCCGCAGGCGGCGGCATTCCGCAATCCATCGCCGCGCTGGAGCCCGGCATGCACAAGCTGCGCGAATACTGCTTTACCCTGAAGGCCGCCTTCGGCAAGGTGCTGCTGACGCTGATCGGCATCAGCTCCGGCGCCACCTTCGGCTATGAGGGCCCCATCGTCCAGGTGGGCGCGGCGATCAAGTATTCGCTGAACCGCAAGGCCGCGCAGCGCCACGACGGCGCGGCCCGCAGCTTCATCCTGGCCGGCGGGGCCGCCGGCGTGGCCGCGGCCTTCAATGCGCCGCTGGCCGGCATCGTGTTCGCCATCGAGGAAATGGGCCGCGCCTTCGACATGCGCGCCAGCTCCACCATCCTGCTGTCGGTGATCGTCGCCGGCCTCACCACTTTCGCCATCAACGGCAACTACAACTACTTCGGCATCGTCCACGTGGCGATGGACAGCAAGCAGGCCTGGCTGGCCATACCAATCTGCGGCGTCGTCGGCGGCCTGATCGGCGGGCTGGCCTGCCGCGTGCTGCTGGCGCTGTCCTCCAGGCTGCCCGGCCCGCTGCACGGCTGGCGCATCCGCTACCCGGTGCGCTTCGCCGCCGGCTGCGGCCTGGCGCTGGCGGTGATCGGCATCATCAGCCACGGCAGCACCTTCGGCACCGGCTACTTCCGCGCCCGCGACATCATCGAAGGCCACGGCGCGGCGCTGCAGGACTACGGCGTGCTGAAGCTGATCAGCATGTTCGTCAGCCACATCAGCGCGGTGCCCGGCGGCATGTTCGCGCCGTCGCTGGCAGTGGGCGCCGGTTTCGGCCTGAACATGTCGCAGCTGATGCCCTTCCTGCCGCAGACCATGGTGGTGCTGCTGGGCATGGTGGGCTTCTTCGCCGGCATGACGCGGGCGCCGATGACCGGTTTCGTCATCGTGATGGAGATGACCGACACCTCCGGCATGATCATCCCGCTGATGGCCACCGCGCTGGTGGCGGCCTCGGTGTCGCGGCTAGTGGCCCGGCGCGCGCTGTACGAGGGCCAGGTGCGGCTGTTCCTGCCGCAGTGGCAGGCCAAGGCCGGCCAAATTGACCAGCCTGCCGCCCGCACGTAAAATAACTTATTGAAATGATCGGGTATTTCCGGCGGAAATAGCGCCGGCCAACAGCAAGGATTCAATACATGTCGATTCAACAAGATATCCAGCAGACCGTCGCCGAGAATTCGGTGGTGCTGTTCATGAAGGGCTCCGCCCAGTTCCCGCAATGCGGCTTCTCCTCGCGCGCGGTGCAAATCCTGAAAGCCTGTGGCGTGGACAACTTCCTGACCGTCGACGTGCTGCGCGATCCCGACATCCGCCAGGGCGTCAAGGATTTCTCCAACTGGCCGACCATCCCCCAGCTGTATGTGAAGGGCGAATTCGTCGGTGGTTCGGACATCATGTACGAGATGTTCCAAAACGGCGAACTGCAGGATCTGCTGAAAGACCTGTAAGCTTTTCCAGCAACCCGGCCCCGGCCGGGTTTTGCGTTTTGGCGGCCATCCGCGTTAGAATGATGCCCCATACCATCCACGGCAGCCCTGCGGCTGCCGCTGTCATATGTATTGAAAGCTGTTTGCCGCCCATGGCAAGCAGCTTTTTGCCAAGGTAGGGAGCCGAAATTGAACATCACCATCGTCGATCATCCGCTGGTACAGCATAAGCTGGGCCTGTTGCGCGAAGCCGATACCAGCACCATGAAGTTCCGCCAGTTGACCCAAGAGCTGGCCCGTCTGCTCGCCTATGAGGCCACCCGCGATTTCGAACTGGAAGCCGTCACCATCGACGGCTGGTGCGGCAAGATCGACGTCAAGCAGATCAAGGGCAAAAAAGTCACCGTGGTGCCCATCCTGCGCGCCGGCATCGGCATGCTGGACGGCGTGCTGGACCTGGTGCCGTCGGCCAAGATCAGCGTGGTGGGCCTGGCCCGCAACGAAGAGACGCTGGAGCCGGTGTCCTACTTTGAAAAATTCGTCGGCAATCTGGACGAGCGCATCGCCATCATCATCGACCCGATGCTGGCCACCGGCGGCTCGCTGGTCGCCACCATCGACCTGCTCAAGCGCAACGGCTGCAAAACCATCAAAGCCGTGGTGATGGTGGCCGCGCCGGAAGGCGTGAAGATCGTCAACGACGCCCACCCGGACGTGCAGCTCTATGCCGCCTCGCTCGACAGCCACCTGAACGAGCACGGCTACATCATCCCCGGCCTCGGCGACGCCGGCGACAAAATCTTCGGCACCAAGCAGGCCTGAGCGCCATGCACCCAATCAGCCGCCCGTTGCTTCCGCAGCCGGCGGCTTTTTTGCAAGCCCGCAAGGATGAAGGATGAACGTCATGGATGACCGCTACGCCGCGATAGACGCCGACTTTCTCGCCCGCTTCCCGGGCGGCTTTCAAGACCCTGACTGGCAGACGCTAGCGCGCAGACACAAAAGCTACGCCAAGGCCGAAGCGTTGTGCCAGAGCGAACTGACCCGCACCAAGCTGGACATGGCGCTGGCTAGCGGCAAACTGGCCGACGCCACGCACGCCTGCCGCCAGATCATCTCGCTGGCCACCACCGTCAGCACCTTCGAGAAGATCGCCTTCCGCAACTACATGGACAACCGCGACCTGAACCTGCCCTTCGTCCAGGCCTTGCGCGACGTGCTTCATGATTTCGGCCCGGACAGCTTCGCCGCCTATGTCGACACGCTGGCGATGGCGCGGATGGATCCCAAGGCCAACGCCGCCAAGTGGCCGATCGTCAGCTGCTTTCTGGCCTGCTTCGATCCGCAGCTCCACGTCTGCATCAAGCCGACGACGGTGAAGAAAGTGGCGGCGCGGCTGGGCGTGGACATCCATTACCAGTCCAGGCCGAACTACGAATGCTACCTGGCTGTGCAGCGGATGGTGCTGGATTTCCGCAGCCGCAGCATGGTGGCCACCGATGTGGACAATACGCTGGCGCAGGCGGTGATGTATTGCGCCGTGTGAAGACTACAAGATTACAAAACCAAAACAAGGAAGAATGATGATGCAACAACTCAAGCTGGCGGTGTCCGGCGCCCAGATCCTGTTCGTCGCCTTCGGCGCGCTGGTTCTGGTGCCGCTGCTCACCGGCCTGAATCCGGCGATGGCGCTGCTCGGCGCCGGCCTCGGCACCCTGCTGTTCCAGGCATGCACGGGCCGCCAGGTGCCTATTTTCCTCGGCTCCTCCTTCGCCTTCATCGGCCCCATCATCTACTCCATCCATACCTGGGGCCAAGGCGCGACCATGTTCGGCCTGTTCGCCGCCGGCTTCATGTACTTCGTGTTCGCCGCCGTGGTGCGCTGGCGCGGTATGGCGCTGGTCAACAAGCTGCTGCCGCCGGTGGTGATCGGCCCGGTGATCATGATCATAGGCCTGTCGGTCGCCACCGCAGCCTCCGGCATGGCCATGGGCCAGGCCGGCGGCAAACAGGTGTTGCCGTATGAAACTTCGCTGCTGCTGGCCGCCATCTCGCTGGCCACCACCATCGTGGTGTCCATCTACGCCCGCGGCATGTTCAAGCTGGTGCCGATTCTGGCCGGCGTCGTCGTCGGCTACATCGCCGCCGCCTTCCTCGGCGCGGTGGACTTCGCCAAACTGGCCGCCGCGCCGTGGTTCGCCGCGCCCGCCTTCCACAGCCCGGAAATCAACTGGGCGGCGGCGGCCTTCATGCTGCCGGTGGCCATCGCCCCGGCCATCGAACACATCGGCGGCGTGATGGCCATCGGCGGCGTCACCGGCAAGGACTACACCAAGACGCCCGGCCTGCACCGCACGCTGGCCGGCGACGGCCTGGGCGTATGCGTGGCCGGCCTGATCGGCGGCCCCCCGGTGACCACCTACGCCGAAGTGACCGGCGCGGTGATGATCACCCGCAACTTCAACCCGGTGACCATGACCTGGGCTGCGGTGTTCGCCATCTGCATGGCCTTCTTCGGCAAGTTCAACGCGCTGCTGCAGTCCATTCCGATGCCGGTGATGGGCGGCATCATGGTGCTCTTGTTCGGCACCATCGCCTCCATCGGCCTGAAAACGCTGATCGAGGCCAAGGTGGACCTGATGGAGCCGCGCAATCTGGTGATCATCTCGGTGGTGCTGACTGCCGGCATCGGCGGCCTGACCTTGAAACTGGGCGATTTCGCGCTGTCCGGCGTCGGCCTGTGCTCCTTGCTGGCCATCATCCTGAACCTGATCTTGCCGCGCCAGGCCGCCAGCCATGACGGCATCGTCGAGGGACAGGACATCTAGCGCGGCTTCAGCACGTTTACATAAACTCTTGGATTTAAAAATCTTTCACAACTGGGCACACGTCAATGCGCCTGACAAGGTCTACACTGCAAATCAGCGCCGCGGCCTCATGCCGCGGCGCGGTAGACCGTAGCCAAACTGCTGCCCAAACCAGCAACACCTGCCCACAGCGGCTTGACGCGGCCTGATTCCAAGCCAAGAACAAGGAAGAAAGCCATGTTGAAAACCCTCGTTGTCACCGCTCTCGCGCTTTTGACGCTTTCCGGCTCCGTCATGGCCGGCGATGGCCTGTCCGTGATGTGGGCGATGCGCGGCAGGATGGACGCCCAGCTGCACGGCCAGCCCGCGCCGATGATTCCGCAGAACAATTCCATCCCGTCCAACGGTTGAGCCCAGTCCCGCCGCCGCCCCGGTGGCGGCGGCATGATCAGATATAAAGCTCGCCCCGCTCCACCGCCAACTCCAGCCGCTGGATGAACCACTGCATCGCCCTCCCCGGCTGTTCCTGCTTCCAAGCGAAGCACATCGGCGGGAAGCTTCCGCTTTCCTCCTCAGCCTTCTCCACCAGCTCGCCGCTGTCCAGATGGGCTAGCACGTGAGAACGCGGCAGGTGGCCGGTGCCCAGTCCCGCGACGATGGCTTTCAATTTAGCCTGGCTGCTGTGCACGGTCAGCACCTGCTGCCCTTCCAGCAGGCCGCCAGTCCGCGCCGGCAGCCGGCGCGAGGTATCGCCCACCGCCACCGCGCGGTAGCGGCGCAGCGCATGCGGCGGCACCGGCTCCGGCTCGTTCGCCAGCGGATGGCTGGCCGCGGCCACCAGCACGAAATCGTAGTCGCCGATGTCGCGGGTGAAGTAATCCCCCGGCGGCGGCTGGTTGGGCGCGCCGATCACCAGGTCGGCGCGGTCGTCGTACAACGCATCCCATATGCCGCCAAAGCTTTCACGGATGAAATGCAGCCGGGTGTCCGACTGCAATCGGTCGAAATCGGCGATGGACGGCAGCAGCTGCTCGAAACCGACCAGATCTCCGACCACGATGCGCAGCCGGTCTTCCCAGCCCTGTGCCTGCTTGCTGACCCTGAGCTCCAGCTGCCGCGCCGCGTCCAGCAGGTGGCGGCCATCCTTCAGCAGCCGCTCGCCGGCCGGCGTCAGCCGGGCGCGGTGGCCGCTGCGGTCGTAGATGGCCACGCCCAGGCCCTGCTCCAGCTTCTGCACGGTATATGTCAGCGCCGAAGGCACTTTGAACAAGGCCTCGGCCGCCGCGGCGAAGCTGCCGTGCTGTTCGATCGCATCCAGCACCTGCAACGCTTCCAGAGTCAGTTTCATTCGCACACCTAATTCAATTTTTTTGAATACTTTGTTCGGTTCTTTTCGATTTTATCGTGGAAGCGTCCGCAATAGAATGGTCTCCGTAACAAGAAGCCAGCAACACCCCAAATTGGACATCAATATTTTTGATGCATAAGCAAATGCTGGCGATCCACACACTGAAAGGAAACCACCATGCTGAAGCAAACCGCCATCGCCGCCCTGTCCCTGATCCTGCTGTCCGGCGCCGCCATCGCCGGCGAAGGCAACGACAATATGAAAGCCATGCGCGACCGCATGGATGCCCAGCTGCAAGGCCAGTCCCAACAGCAAGTGCAACAACAGGCTCCGGCCCAGAAGTAATCGCCGCCTGCCGGCAAGAAAAAAGCGCCGCGGACCAAAAGGTCTGCGGCGCTTTTTTTATTTCAGTTCAGGCTCGGTCGCCTCGCAAGCGGCCCATCAGCAAGGCATCGTGATAGGCGCCGTTGCGGAACGAGTGCGCGCGCATCCTCGCCTCCTCGACGAAGCCGAAACGGCGGTACAAGGCTTGCGCCGGCAGGTTGTCGGGATAGACCGTCAGCTCAATCCGTTCCAGGCCGATCCAGTTGTCGGCCAGGTCCAGCAAGGCCGCCATCAGCAGCTTGCCGACGCCCCGCCCCTGCCAATCGCGGTGGACGTTGATGCCGAGCCCGGCGATATGGGCCAGCCTTTGCTCGTCGAAACGCCACAGCCCGGCGCTCGCTACCACCTTGCCGCCCGCCGTTTCACACACCAACTGGCAGCGGCCCGCGCCCAGCATTTTTCCCATTCTCGACGCCATGGCGGCTCCGGACGGAAAAGGCAGTTGTAAGGTATTGCCGTATACCGAGGCGTCGGCGGCCAGCTCGCGCAGATCGGCCGCGTCGTCCGGCTCCAGGTGGCGGATGCGGAATTCGCTCATCGCGCCCGCTCCCCTCGCAAGCGCGCCATCGCCAGCACGTCGTGGTAGGCGCCGTCGCGCAGCGCGTAGGCGCGCATCCTGGCTTCCTCGACGAAACCGAACTTGCGGTACAGACTCTGGGCGCGGGCATTGTCGGCGAACACCGTCAGCTCAATGCGGCGCAGGCCCAGCCAGTCGTCTGCCTGCTCCAGCGCCGCAGCCATCAGCAACGAGCCTATGCCCTGGCCATGCAGGCCGGCGTCGACGCCGATGCCGAGCTCCGCCGCGCGCAGCAGGCGCTCGCGGCCCAGCGGTATCAGTCCGGCCCAGCCCCGCGCCCTGCCGTCTCCGTCGACCGCCACCAGCACGACCCTGCCATGCTCGTTTTTTTGCAGCCACTCGCGCCGCTTGCTCAAAGATGGCCAGGGCAGGCCCAGCAGGGTACCGAACACGGCCGGGTCGCTGAACATCGCGTTCAAGGCCTCGGCGTCGGACGGTTCCGCATGGCGGATTCGATAGTCGCTCATGCCTCAGCCCTCCGCGGCCAGTTCAGGCGGCCCATCACCAGCACATCCTCCAGCTTGCCGGCGCGCAGCTGCTCCTGGCGCAGCCGACCCTCGTACTCGAAGCCGAACTTCTCGTACAGGGCGATGGCGCGGGCATTGTCGTGAATCACCTTCAACTCGATGCGGATCAAGCCCAGCCAGTTGTCGGCCAGATCGGTGACGGCGCGCATCAAGGCCCCGCCCACGCCCTTGCCCTGCCAGTCGTCGCGCACAATCAGGAACAGGTCGGCGCTGTGGCGCACCCGCATGCCTTCGTTGACTATCAGTCCGGCCGAGCCGACCACCTCACCATCGGCACAGGCCACCAGATGATGGATATTGGCCGGCCGCTCGTTCAGCTGCTTTTCGGTGACAGACAGGGGCTGGTGCGGCAACTGCAAAGTATCAGGATAAACGCCCGGCGCGGTCTTGATGCGGTGGATGGCGGCGGCGTCGGACGGTTCGACGGAACGGATCAGGTAAGACTGGGACATGATGGTCTCCTGGGAGCCATGGCGGACAGGCTCTGAGTTGATGGGCGCAGGCGGGATCGTCGCCAGGCCCGGCAGATCATCATGCCAAATAACTATTGTGCATTGCAATATAATTTTTATGCAGACAAGTAACGCCCCGGCGTCTCCCCAAAGCATCGGCGGAAAGCGACGATGAAGGCGCTGCTGCCGGCATAGCCCAGCTCCGCCGCGCAGTAGCTGACCGACCGCCCCTCGGCCAGCAGCGCCCTGGCCCGCAGCATGCGCAGCCGCTCGCGCCATTCGGCCACCCCCATGCCGGTTTCGGCGCGGAAGTGGCGGATCAAGCTGCGCCGCGACATGCCGATGCGGCCAGCCCAGCGTTCCAGATCCCAATCCAGAGACGGCTCATCCAGCAAGGCTCCCGCCAGCTTGCGCAGCGCCGGATGGCGCGGCCAGGCCAGGCTGGCAGGATAGGGCTCGGCGCAGGCCAGTTCGTCCGCCAGCACGCTGATCAACCGCCGGGCGGCGTCCGCGCCAGCCTGCGCCGGCCAGGCGCCCAGCCGCTGGAACACGCCCTGCAGCAGCGGCGAAGCCCGCCACACGCGCAGCTCCGCCGGCAGATCCGGCAGCCAGGCGGCATCCAATTGCAGGCTCCAGCCGCGCAACTCGCCATGGTAATGCGCGCCATGCGGCATGCCCGGCGGAATCCAGCCGACGCAGCCGCCGGGCAGCAAGATGCGCCGGCCATCCGCCTCCAGCTCCAGCGCGCCTTCGCTGGCCCACGCCAGTTGCCCCTCGGCGTGGACGTGGCGCGCGGTATGGTCGCCGACGCCGCGCCGCAACGCCGCCACCGTCAGTCCCGGCAGAATGGCTCGCTCCATATTGGCCCTTTACAGATATCTATTGGCACTATATGGAAAGCAGGCCAATCCCGCCAGCGCGATACTGGGCGCTCATTCCACGCAAGGAGTTGGCCATGAAACACGTACAACACACCGAAGCCCTGTCCGCGATCAACCGCAAAGTCATCGCCGACGGCGAGACGCTGCCGGCGGTGAAGCTTCGTGACGGCAGCACGGTGCAAACCGGCACTGTCGCGACCATGCTGCTCAACATAGCCGCCTACAACCAGGGCGAGCGCGGCGAAGTGGAGCGCCAGCTGGAACTGGCGGTGCCGACGCTGTTCAAGGTGGGCCTGTTCGATCTGTTCCCGCCCGAAGAATGGATCCGGGCGGGCAATCCCGGCCGCCAGCTGGTCGGCGAAATGGCCAGCCGCTGGCAGGCTGGCCAATCGAAAAACACATAGGCATATTTCCGCGCCGCCCCAGCCCCTCGCCTCCGTTTTGGCGTTAAGCTGTAGCCTCGAATCGATAGGAGCGGAACATGCTGATGCAAAGACAGGAAGCCGGCCTCTTGGTAGTGGATATCCAGGACAAGCTGTTGCCGGCGGTGCACGATGCGGAGGGGCTGCTGGCGCGCAGCCGCTGGCTGATAGGCGTAGCGCGCGACCACGGCCTGCCCATTGTGTTTTCCGAGCAATACCCGCGCGGCCTGGGCGGCACGCTGGCCGCGCTGCGGGAGGCGGCGCCCGACGCGCAGACAGTCGACAAGCTGCATTTCTCCTGCGTGGCGGCCGACTGCCTGCCGCCGGCATTGACGGAAAAGAAGCAGATCATCGTCTGCGGCATGGAGGCGCACGTCTGCGTGCTGCAGACCGTGCTGCAGTTGCTGGCCGTCGGCAAGCGGGTCTTCGTCGTCGCCGACGCGATCTCCAGCCGCAAGCCCGCCGACATCGAATTGGCAACGACGCGGATGCGCGCGGCCGGCGCGGTCATCGTCAGCCGCGAGATGGTGCTGTTCGAGCTGCTTGAGAAATCGGGCGGCGACCACTTCAAGGCGATGAGCCAACGCTACCTGCTGGGCGATCAACCCTAACGTCTGCTCGCGGTCTTTCGAACGGCCCTAAACGCAAAAGCCCGCCGGAAACGGCGGGCTTGCTCATGGAAAGCGCGGATCGCGCCAGCGGGCTTACCAGATGCCCTTTTCCACCTTGGCGGCCAGTTCCGGATACTTGTCCGCCTTGAACTCGGGCGCGGCGACCCCGGCCTTCAACTGGCGCTGGTAATCGCCCAGCACGGTGAAGAAGTAGCGCGACAGCAGCACGATGGCCACTAGGTTGATCAGCGCCATCAGGCCCATCGCCAGGTCGGCCATGTCCCACACCAGCGGCAGGCTGGCCAGCGCGCCGAACAGCACCATGGCCAGCACCACCAGGCGGAAGCCCAGCAGCGCGCGCTTGTTGCTGCGGATGAACTCGACATTGCCCTCGGCGTAGGCGTAGTTGCCCAGGATGGACGAGAACGCGAACAGGAACATCGCCACCGCCAGGAAGGACACGCCTATCGGACCGAACTGCGACTCGACGGCCTTCTGCGTCAGCGCCACGCCGCTCAAGCCCTGATCGTGCACGCCGGACAGCAGGATGATGGCCGCGGTGGCGGTGCATACCACCATGGTATCGATGAAGACGCCGAACATCTGGATCGCGCCCTGGCTGGCAGGATGCTTGGAAGTGGCGGTCGCGGCGGCATTCGGCGCCGAGCCCATGCCGGCCTCGTTGGAGAACAGGCCGCGCTTGATGCCCAGCATCATCGCTTGGCTGACCGCGTAGCCGGCCACGCCGCCGGCGGCCTGCTCCAGGCCCAGCGCGCTCTTGACGATCAGCACCACCAGGCCCGGCAGCTCCGCCGCGTGGATGGCCAGCACGTAGAAGGCCATCAGCAGATAGATCAGCGCCATCACCGGCACCAGCCATTCCGCCACCCGCGCCACCGAGCGCACGCCGCCGAAGATCACCGGCGCGGTCAGCAGCACCAGGCCGACGCCCACCGCGTAGCGGTTCCAGCCCCAGGCGCCTTCGGTCGCGGCGACGATGGAGTTGGCCTGCACCGCGTTGAACACCAGGCCGAAAGCCAGGATCAGGCACAGCGCGAACAGCACGCCCAGCCAGCGCAGGCCCAGGCCTTTCTGGATGTAATAGGCGGGGCCGCCGCGGAAGGTGTCGTCATGGTGGCTGGTCTTGAACAGCTGGGCCAGCGTCGACTCCACGAAGGCGCTGGACATGCCAAGCAAGGCGGTCAGCCACATCCAGAACACCGCGCCGGGTCCGCCGGCGGCGATGGCGATGGCGACGCCGGCGATGTTGCCGGTGCCCACCCGGCTGGCGAGGCCGGTGGCGAAGGCCTGGAACGGCGAGATGTCATTCTTGCTGACATGGCCGCCGCGGCCGCCCATCATTTCGCGCCAGCCGCGCGAGAACAGCCTCAGCTGCAGCAGGCCGGAACGCAGCGAGAAATACAGGCCCACCGCCAACAGCAGGGCGATCAGCACCTTGCCCCACAGCACGTCGTTGACGGCATTGATCAAAGAATGAAGCAACTCCATGGTTTTCCTTGTTGTCCTGAGCGTATCGGCGTCCCCGGCGCGAAGCCGCGGGACAATCTCCCGGTCTGACGCCGGGTGAAATCATTGCGAGCGGCCGCAGGGCCCCCGTTTCATGCTGCGCCTAACAAAATAGTAAGGATAGGCAGGCCGGCGGAGGGCCGCGCGCGGAATGGCTCGAGTGGGGGGAAAGTCACACTGGCAGGGATGTCAGCCGCATCATTCCGCCCTGGGCGGGCTGGAATGCGCAAAAATCTAGCAATAAAGTTCCCATGCTGACAATCAAAAATAAGTAAACGAATTGCAAACAGACTGTCTGAAAAATGTATTCAGGGGAACGCTTGGCCGCCCTATCCAAATGCTAAGCTGAAGCATTCGGCCCGAATCCGGCCATCCGGATGGCCCGCCGACACAGGAATCGAGGCTCGGATGAAGTCCCTGCTCTGGTGCGTGTTGCTATTGGCCGCCGCGGCCGCCCTGGCCGCCGACAAGCCGCCCTGGCGGCTGGCGGCGGACGCCAATTTCGAGCCATACAGCTATCTGTCCGACGATATGGAGCCCCAAGGGCTGGACGTGGAGCTGGTCAGCGCGGTGATGCGCGAAACCGGCCAGCCCTTTCGCATCAGCCTGCTGCCCTGGGAGCGGGTGAAACAGCAACTGGCGCTGAAGGAGGCCGATGCCGGCTTTGTGTTCACCGGCACCGCGGAGCGCCGCGCGCAGTACGATCTGGCCGGCCCGCTGCGCAAGGGCCAGACCGTATTCGTCGCCATGAAGCGCAACCCGCTGCCGGATTGGCGCGGCCTGGACGATCTCAAGCCCTATGTGATCGGCCAGGTGCGCGGCTACAGCTACGACACCGAATTCGACAAGGCCCCGCTCACCCGAGACGACCACGCCGGCTCGCCGCGCCAGCTGGTGGCGATGCTGCTGGCCGGCCGGGTGGACGTCATCGTGGGCGACAAGGTGCAGCTGATGTACTTCGTTCAGGAACAAAAGGCGGCCGGCCTGGTGAAAGTGCTGCCCAGGCCGCTGGTGGAGATGCCGCGCTACGTCGCCTTCGCCAAGGGCGATCCGCGCGCGCGGCAATTCGAAGCGGCGCTGAAACGGCTGCAGCAGAGCGGCGCGCTGCAGCCGATATTCCAGCGCTGGGCGCAGTGAGCGCTAGCCGCGCGCCGGCAGCAGGTCCAGCCTATCGGTGCACAGGCTGTCCACGCCCCAGGCCAGCAGGCGGCGGGCATCGGCCGGATCGTTGACCGTGTAGCACAACAGCTGGTAGCCGGCGGCCTTGATGTCGCGGGCCAGCGCCTCGGTCAGGGTCTTGTGGTCGCAATGCAGCGCCACGCAATCCAGTTCCGCCAGAATGGCGCGCCAGTCGGCCGGGATTTCCTCGCACAAAAAGGCGCGCGGCAGCGCCGGCTCGGCGGCCTGGGCCGCGCGCAGCGCGTCGATCTCGAACGAGGACAATAGCGGCGGCGCCGACGCGCCGGCCCACAGCCGCGCGGCCTCTTGCGCCACCAGTCGGCCGGTTTCCTCGAAACGCCCCGGGCAGGGCTTGATCTCGATGTTCAGCAGCATGCTCTGCGCCCGACAGTAGGCCGCCACATTGGCCAGCGTCGGCAGCGCCTCGCCGGCGAAAGCCGCGCCCTTCCAGCCGCCGGCGTCCAGCAGCGACAGCTCGGCCATGGTCTTGGCCCGGGCAGCACCCTTGCCGTTGCTGGTGCGGTCCACGGTGTCGTCGTGCAGCAGGAAGCAGACGTTGTCGGCCGACAGCTTCACGTCGCATTCGGCGGCGCGGTAGCCGTAGCGAATGCCCTCGCGGAAGCCGGCTACGGTGTTTTCCGGCGCCAGCGTGCCGCCGCCGCGGTGGGCGACAAACTCAGGATACGGCCAGGCTTGCTTGGGATGCTGCGGCATGCTCGATTCTCCTCTGTGTTTCCGCGTCGAACAGGTGCAGCGATTCGGCGCGCACCGTCACTTCCAGCCGACTGCCCGGCTCCGGCCGATGGCCGTGGGCCAGCCGCGCCACCACGTTCTGCCCGGCCAACAGGCCATAGACGTAATTGTCGGCGCCCAGCATCTCCACGCTGTCCACCCGAAGGCTCAGCGCCTGGCCGCCCTCGCCTGCCATCCGCAAATGCTCCGGCCGGATGCCAACCTTCAGTCTGCGGCCGGCCAGCGCCGGGTTGGCCGCCGGCAGAGGCAGCGACACGCCGTCGCCAAACAGCAGCCGCTCGCCGCGCTCGTCCGCCTGCGCGTCGAACAGATTCATCCCCGGCGAGCCCATGAAGGCGGCGACGAAGGTGGTGGCCGGCCGGTCGTAGATATCGTCCGGCGCGCCTATCTGCTCGATATGGCCCTTGTTCAGCACGATCACGCGGTCGGCCAGCGTCATCGCCTCCACCTGATCGTGGGTGACGTACAGGCTGGTGGTGGCCAGCCGGCGATGCAGGCGCTGGATTTCCAGCCGCATCTGGCCGCGCAGCTTGGCGTCCAGATTGGATAGCGGCTCGTCGAACAGGAACACCGCCGGCTCTCGCACGATGGCGCGGCCCATCGCCACGCGCTGGCGCTGGCCGCCGGACAGCTCGCGCGGCTTGCGCTGCAACAGCTGCTCCAGCTCCAGCACCGCCGCCACCTTCAGCACCCGCTCCATCACCTCGGCCTTTTTCAGACCCTTGAGCTTGAGCGCGTAACCCATGTTTTCCGCCACCGTCATGTGCGGATACAACGCGTAATTCTGGAACACCATCGCGATGTCGCGGTCCTTGGGCTCCAATTGGTTGACCAGCCGCTCGCCGATGCGGATCTCGCCGTCCTCGGTGCTCTCCAGCCCGGCCACCATCCGCAGCAGCGTGGACTTGCCGCAACCGGACGGGCCGACGATGACCACGAACTCGCCGTCGCAGATCTCCACCGAAATCTCTTCCAGCACCCGGCGCTCGGCGCCGGGATAGCGCTTGGCGATATTCTTCAGACTCAGTTTTGCCATTTGGCGCTCTTTCTCATTTCTCGTTGTCCACCAGGCCCTTGACGAACCAGCGCTGCATGCCGATCACCACCAGCAGCGGCGGCAGCAGGGTCAGCAACGCGGACGCCATCACCAGGTGCCACTGCACCGCGCCCTCGCCCAGCATGCCCTTGATCGCGATCACCGAGGTGGACATCGCCGGATCATGAGTGACCAAGAGCGGCCACAGATACTGGTTCCAGCCGTAGATGAAGGTGATCACGAACAAGGCCGCGATATTGGTGCGCGACAAGGGCAGCACCACGTCGATTAGGAAGCGGATCGGCCCCGCGCCATCCACCCGCGACGCCTCCATCAATTCCTTGGGCAGCGTCATGAAGAACTGCCGCAGCAGGAAGGTGGCGGTGGCGGATGCAATCAAGGGCAGCGTCAGGCCGGTATAACTGTTGATCAGCCCCATCTTGGTCACCACTTCCACCGTCGGGAAGATGCGCACCTCCACCGGCAGCATCAGCGTGGCGAAGATCAACGCGAAGCCGGTCTTGCGGAACGGGAAGCGGAAATAAACGATGGCGTAAGCCGACAGGAAGGAAATGACGATCTTGCCGACGGCGATCAGCATCGCCATCACAAAGCTGTTCCACAAGGTGGTGGCCAGCGGCACCGCCAGCCCGCCGCTGCCGTTCCACAGCACGGTGGAAAGATTGGCCCACAGCTGACTGCCGGGCAGCAGCGACAGCGGCACTCGCGTCACCTGATCGGCGTCCTGGCTGGCCGCGGCGAACATCAAATACAAGGGGAAAGCCACCACCAGCATGCCCGCGATCAGCATCGCGTGGCAGAACAGGTCCAGCCCTTTGCGGTTCTCCACCATCAGTACTGCACCTTTCTTTCCACGTAACGGAACTGGATCAGCGTCAACAGGCCGACCACCGCCATCAGCACCACCGACTGCGCGGCCGAGCTGCCCAGGTCCAGGCCCTTGAAGCCTTCCAGGTACACCTTGAGGATCATGGTCTCGGTGGACTTGCCCGGCCCTCCGCCGGTGGCCGCGTCTATCACCGCAAAGGTATCGAAGAAGGCGTACACCAAGTTGACCACCAGCAGGAAGAAGCTGGTCGGCGACAGCAGCGGAAACACCAGGTCGCGGAAGCGGCGCAAGGGGCCGGCGCCGTCTATCGCCGCGGCCTCGATCAAGGACGCCGGTATCGCCTGCAGGCCGGCGTAGAAGAACAGGAAGTTGTAGCTGATCTGCTTCCAGGCCGAGGCCAGCACCACCAGCAGCAGCGCCTGGCCGCCGTTGAGCGCGTGGTTCCACTCGTAGCCGGCCTCGCGCAGCAGGTAGCTGATCCAGCCCAGGCTGGGGTTGAACAGGAACAGCCACAGCACCGCTACCACCGACGGCGCGATCGCGTACGGCGCGATCAGCACCGTCTGGTAGATGCGGCGGCCGCGCGTGATCTGGTTGGCCATCACCGCCAGGATCAGCGCGCTGCAGGTGCCCAGCAAGGTCACCAGCGCGCTGAACAGCAGCGTGGTCTGGATGGTGCCCAGATACAGCGGGTCATGAAACAGCAGACTGAAATTGGCCAGGCCGACGAACTGGCTGTCCAGGCCGAACGGGTCCTGCTGCTGCACCGACTGCCACAAGGCCTCCAGCGCCGGCCACAGGAAAAAGATCAAGGTGATCGCCAGCTGCGGCGCCATCAAGGCGAAGCCCAGCCAACGATTGGAAAAATGAATGCGATTCTGCATGCGTGGACTCTATCGAGAAAAACGGGCGGCCTCGCGGCGCGCCCGTTTCCGGAGGGATCAGTTGGCGGTTTTCTCGAAACGGCGCAGCAGCTCGTTGCCGCGCGAGGCCGCGCTGTCCAGCGCCTGCTTGGCGGTCTTCTTGCCGGTCCACACCTCCTCCAGCTCCTCATCCATCACGGTGCGGATCTGCGGCATATAGCCCAGGCGCAGGCCGCGGGTGTAGGACTTGGGCGGCTTGTTCTGCATCTGGCGGGTGGCGATGTCCGCGCCCGGATTCTTGTCGTAGAAGCCCTGCTTGCGCGACAGCTCATAGGCGGCGTTCACCACCGGTAGGTAGCCGGTGTCCTGGTGCCACTTGGCCATCACTTCCGGCGAGGTCAGCATCTTGAAGAATCGGGCCACGCCCTTGTACTCGGCCTGAGACTTGCCGGCCATCACCCACAGGCTGGCGCCGCCGATCAAGGCGTTTTGCGGCGCGCCCTTCACCGCCGGGTCGTAGGGCATCATGCCCATGCCGAAGTTGAACTTGGCGTTCTTACGGATATTGGCCAGCGAACCGGAGCTGCCGGTCATGATGCCGCACTCGCCGCTGTAGAACTTCAGCGTGGCCTCGTCCTTGCGGCCGGCATAGCTGAAGGTGCCGTCCTTGGCCATCTTGGCCAGGAATTCGATGTGCTTGACCTGGACCGGTCCGTTGAACTGCAGCGTGGCATTGCTGCCGCCGAAGCCGTTGTCCTGGCTGGCGAACGGCAGGCTGTGCCAGGCGCTGAAGTTCTCCAGCTGCACCCAGCCCTGCCAGCCGGTGCTGTAGCCGCAGCGCATGCCGGAAGCCTTCAGCTTGGCGGCGGCGGCAGCCAGTTCCGGCCAGGTCTTGGGCGGCGCGTCCGGCAGGCCGGCCTTCTTGAACGCGTCCTTGTTGTAGTACAGCACCGGGGTGGAGCTGTTGAACGGCAAGGACAGCAGATGGCCGGTCTTGGCGTCGCTGTAGTAGCTAGCCACCGCCGGGATGAAGGCTTTCTCGTCCAGCTTTTCGCCTGCGTCGGCCATCACTTGGTATACCGGCTTCACCGCCTTCTTGGCCTGGATCATGGTGGCGGTGCCCACCTCGAACACCTGGACGACGGCGGGCGCGTTGCCGCTGCGGTAGGCGGCGATGGCCGCGGCCAGAGACTCGTCGTACTGGCCCTTGTACACCGGCACCACCTTGTAGTCCTTCTGGCTGGCGTTGAACTGGGCGGCGATGGCGTTGACGCGGTCGCCCAGCGAGCCTTCCATCGAATGCCAGAACTGGATTTCGGTGGCGGCCTGCGCCGGCAGGGACAGGGCCAGCGTCAGCGGCGCGAGCGCGGCGGCGCGGCGTAAGGTGGGGGACAGGGCTCGGGACATCGGCTTCTCCATTTATCGTTATGGCGGCTGGCATTCACGCGGCGGATTGTGGCCGGGCAAAATGACAGTATCGTTACGATAATATGACATTAAATTTGCATCAAGACGCAAAAATGGAATGAAGCCGCAAAAAAAGCGCGCCATGCAGGCGCGCTTTTTTGTTTTTCCTTCGCTTTCTTACTGATAGCTGAGCTTGTCGGCCTTGCCCCAGAACACCCGGTAGGCGAAGGCGGTGTAGCCGATGATGCAGGGCAGCACCACGATGGCGCCCCACAGTATCACCCATAGCGCCTCCGGATCGGCCGCCGCCTGCCAGATGGTCATCTTGCCCAGCACCACCTCGGGAAACACGCTGTAAGTCAGGCCCCAGAACGACAGCAGCACGATGCCGACGCTGGCGGCGAACGGCAGCCAGCAGAAGCTGTCGTTGCCGGCGGCCTGGCGACGGGCCAGCCTGGGCAGGCAGGCGATCAGCAGCACGAACAGCGCCAGCGTGCCCAGCGGCAGCGGCAGCAACAGCAGGAATTGCGGCAGCGCGAACCACTTGGCGGCGATGGCCGGATTGGCCAGCGGCGTCACCAGCGACACCGCCACCACCGCGGTGCCGGCGCCGTACAGGCTCAGTTGCGCCCAGCGTATCGCCTTGGCCTGCAAGCCGCCATGAGTCTTCATCACCAGCCAGCAAGCGCCGAGCAGCGCGTAGGCCAGCGCCAGACCGATGCCCACCACCAGCGAGAACAGCCAGGAAGTGGAGCTGTCGGCGAAGCCGGTCAGATAGCGGCCCAGCATCACGCCCTGGGCCAGCGCCGCCAGCATCGAGCCGCCGGCGAAGGCCGCGTTCCACCACGGCTTGTGCGGGTCCTGCGCCTTGACGCGGAAGTCGAAAGCCACGCCGCGCAGGATCAGCCCCACCAGCATCGCCAGCACCGGCAGATACAGCGCGCCGAACACCACGCCGTGCGCCAGCGGGAAGGCCACCAGCAGCAGTCCCGCGCCCAGCACCAGCCAGGTTTCGTTGGCGTCCCAGAACGGCCCGATGGACGCGATCATCAGATCCTTTTCCTCGTCGCTGGCCAGCGGCAGCAGGATGCCGACACCGAGGTCGAAGCCGTCCAGCACCACGTACACCAGCATCGCCAGCGCCATCAGCCCGGCGAATACCGCCGGCAGGTAATAAGCCTCGCTCATGCCAGTTTCTCCTTCAGTTGGGCGGCGGCCGCCAGTTCAGGCGCGCCGGCCTTGCGCGCCAGGTGGAACAGCACCGAGATATAGGCCACCAGCAACAGCGCGTACAAGGTCAGATAGGTGCCCAGCGAGGTGAACAGCATCGGCGCGGTGGCCGCCCCCGCCGCCTGCGCGGTGGTGAGGATGCCGGTCACCAGCCAGGGCTGGCGGCCGATCTCGGTGACGAACCAGCCGGCCAGCGTGGCGATCCAGCCAGAAAAGGTCATCGCCACCAACAGGCGCGCCAGCTTGGGGTTCAGTTCACCGCGCTTCTTCAGCTGCCAGGCGGCCAGCCACGACGCCAGCAGCATCAGCCCGCCCATCGCCACCATCACGCGGAAGCTCCAGAACACCTTGGCCACCGGCGGATGCTGCTCGAACTCGTTCAAGCCCTTGATCTCGCCGCCCCACTGGTGGGTGAGGATCAGGCTGCCCAGCTGCGGCACGCCGATGGCGTAATCGTTGCTGCGGGTTTCGGCGTTGGGCAGCGCGAACAGCAGCAGCGGCACGTCCTTCTCGGTATGCCAGATGCCCTCTATCGCCGCCAGCTTGGCCGGCTGGTGCTTCAGCGTGTTGAGGCCATGCATGTCGCCGACGAACATCTGCAGCGGGATCAGCAGCGCCGCCAGGAACACGCCGGTCTTCAAAGCCGCCATCATGCCGCGGCCGCGCTCGCCGCGCAGGTAGCGGTAGGCGGACAGGCCGGCGATCAGGAAGGCCACCGTCAGGCCGGAGGCCAGCAACATGTGGGTCAGCCGGTACGGCATGGACGGGTTGAAGATCACCTCCCACCAGCTGAGCACATGGGCGCGGCCGTCGCGCATCACATGGCCGGTCGGCGTCTGCATCCAGGAATTGAGCGCGATGATCCAGAAAGCCGACAGCGTGTTGCCGCCCGCCACCAGCAAGGTGGACAGCGTATGCACCTTCTCCGGCACCCGGCTACGCCCGAACAGCATGATGCCGAGGAAACCCGCCTCCAGAAAAAAGGCGGTCAGAATTTCATAGGCCAGCAGCGGGCCGGCGATATTGCCCACCGTCTGCATATAGCCCGGCCAGTTGGTGCCGAACTGGAAGCTCATCGTCACGCCGGACACCACGCCCAGCGCGAACGACAGCGCGAAGATCTTCACCCAGAAACCGTAGGCATCCATCCAGCCCTGATCGCCGGTCTGGCGGAAACGCACTTTGAAGAACAGCAGCACCCAGGCCATCGCGATATTGATGGTGGGAAACAGGATGTGAAAGCTGATATTGGTGGCGAACTGGATGCGCGCCAGCGTGACGGGATCGATTTCAGTCATCATTCGGCGTGCTCCCGATCATGATCGCGGTTGCCCAAGCGGGACAGGGATTGGGTGAACTGCAGCACCTTCTGCACCTGCGAGCCCAGCTTCATCAGCCGCTGCAGGGTTTCCACGTCCATGTGCTGGATGTCGGAGAACCAAGTGGTGACCAGTTCGATCAGCTGGTACATCTCCTTCATCCTGGCCTGCGCGTGCTGCTCTGCCTCGCTGGCCGGGCTTTCCATTATCGCGCCGCGCAGCATGGTCAGCGTCGGCTCCACTTCGCGCTTCTTGCGCTCCTCGGCCAGGGTCTTGAAGATCAGCCACACGTCTTCCGGCGTGGAGAAGTATTCGCGGCGGTCGCCGGGAAAGTGCTGCAGCTTGACCAGCCGCCACGACTGCAGCTCCTTCAACCCCATGCTGACATTGGAGCGGGAACAGCCTATCGCCTCGCCGATCTCGTCGGCGTTCAGCGGTTTTTCCGATACGTACAACAAGGCGTAGATCTGGCCGACGGTGCGGTTGATGCCCCAGCGGCTGCCCATCTCGCCGAAGTGCAGCACGAAGGCCTGCACCAGAGGTGGAATATTCATGACATTCTCAACTTTCAGGAATTTCTGAAACTTTGATATGAATCATAGTTGCCGAAGATAGTTCGGGTCAAGATGAACAAAGTCTGATCTGCAGGCTTGACCGCAAGCCAACGTCATGATGAAGGCCGCAAAAAAGGCCATGCATGGCATGGCCTTGATCGTGAAAACCCGCGCTTTGATGCCATAGGCAACACGCTGCACCCGCGTTTCAGTGGCAGGCCGCGCGCGCCGGCGCGGCTTGATTGGCGGCGCTTCGCTGCCCGTCCGCCCTACTCCCGATAGCTCTCCTCGCCTTGCCGGATGCCCGCATCGCAAACAGCGCGCCGCCGTGCCATCCTTCGAACAGGTTTCGACAATGTCAGCCGCCGGCGCAAACCGGAGCCGCTAAAATGAATCGGGGTTGTCGAAGCTTACCTCTTCGACAACCCCGTTCAAGGGCGGCTTTGCCGCTCTCATCCTCCCCTTTGCAGACTGGCGCGCGGGCCTCCCGACCCTGCTCACAGCTCCAGATGCATAAAGCAAACAGCGTGCCAGCCCGCACTGCGTTTGAAAACATCGTTTCAAACAAACATATCAAGGTCTTGCGTCAAAAAATGGCACCATTACAGTGCAATGCCGATTGAAAACGCACCAATATGAAACATTCGTTAACACTTGCTGTCAGTTTAATGAATGCATTCTACTAGAACTGTCATCTTTAGCCCTTATCCTAGACGGACAGGCAACACACATAACAAGGAGAATGACCATGACCCCGTTCCAGGACCTGCTGCAAACCCTGCCAGCCACCGACGGCATCGAAGCCATCGTCTTGCTCAACCCGGAAGGCGAAGCGATGCACCGGCTGGAAAACCTGCCCGGCACCGCCGGCTCACTGCGCGTCTACCACGCGCTGGTCAAACGCCACGGCCACATCGACCGCAAGGCCGCGCGCGAGGGGCTGGAGCTGTTCGCCGAACACACCGCCTCCGCCCGCGCCCATCCCGGCAGCCATCCCAATATCGACCGACTGCTGGCCATCGCCGAACAAGGCGCGCCCGGCTTGCGCGCCCGCGTAGTGCTGAAGGCCGAAGACTGAGTCACCGCAGCGCCATCAGCCCGAACCCCGCCGCGATCGACACCGCGGTGCTCACCAGGCCCGGCACGATGAAGCTGTGGTTGAACACCCAGCGCCCGATGCGGGTGGTGCCGGTGTAGTCCATCTCCACCGCGGCGATCAGGCTGGGATAGCTGGGCAGCACATAGACGCCCACCACCGCCGGATAAATGGCGATCAGCACCGGCGCCGCGATGCCCAGCGACACCCCCAGCGGCATCATCACCTTGGTGGTGGCCCCCTGGCTGAACAGAATCACCGCCATCGTGAACACCGCGAAGGCGAACAGCCACGGCGCCGACTCGATGATGCCGACGATGTTGTGCTTGAACAGCGGCAGATTGGCCTGGATGAAGGTGTCGCTCATCCACGCCGCGCCCAGGATGGTCACCGCCGCCACCGCGCCGGAGCGGAACATGCTGCCCGACACCATGGCCTGCAGATCCGCCTTGCACGCCAATACCGCCAGCGCGGAATAAGCCAGCATGCACATCTGGATCACATCCACCATCGCCACCGGCTCCATGCCCTTGGCGCCGGGCCAGGCCGGCCGCAGCTGCGGCATGGCGGCCAGACACACGATCAGCGCCACGGTGAGCAGGAAACCGTATACCGACCAGGCGGCGGTGTGCGGCAAGGCCTCGTCCGAGCTGGTTTGCGGCCGGCTGACGCGCCCTTCTTCCAGCCTGCGGCGGTAGACCGGGTCGTCGGCCAGCTCGCAGCCGTAGCGCAGCATGACCGCGCCGCCGGCCAGCGCGCCCAGCAGCGTCGCCGGAATGCTGATCATGATGATGTCGGTCAGCGCGACGCCGTGCGGCGCCAGCACCGTGGCCAGCGCCACCGTGGCGGCCGATACCGGGCAGGCGACGATGGCGTTCTGCGACGCCACGGTCAGGCCGGCCAGCGGCCGTTCCGGCCGGATGCCGGTCTTCTCGGCCACCTCCACCACGATGGGCATCAGCGCCAGCGCGATGAAGCCGGTGCCGGCGAGGAAGGTGGACAGCCAGCCCACCAGCGGCGCCAGCAATACAATGTGGCGGGGATTGCGCCGCAACAGCCGCGCGGCCACGCCCACCATGTAATCCAGCCCGCGCGCCGACTGCAGCGCCGCCGACGCGGTGATGACCGAGATGATGATCAGGATCACGTCTATCGGCGCGTGGCCTGGCTTGAGGCCGAAGACGAAGGTCAGGATGAACAGGCCGGCGCCGCCGGTGACGCCCAGCCCGATGCCGCCCATGCGCACGCCGAGGAAGATCAGCCCCAGCACCACTACGAGTTGCAGGTATACCATGATGCGACTTTCTGCATTGTCAGGCTCATATTGTCGCAATAAGCCAACGTCCGCGGATTGTCCATGATCAGGGTATTCTGATATTCCTACAAATCGCGCGCCATCGCGATCTCGCAAGCGCCATGGCCGGTATCGCCCCAATGCGCGTCCAACTGGACAAAGCCTTCCGACGCATACAGCGCCGTCGCCTCCCCCAGCGCGGCGGTGGTTTCCAGATAGCACTGCCGATAGCCCTGCGCCCGCGCCTCGTCCAGCAACAGCCGCAACAAGCGCCGCCCCAGGCCTCGTCCGCGCAGCGCCGCATCGAAATACATCTTCTGCAGCTCGCAGACCCCAGTCGAGCCGCCCGCCAGAGGCGCGATGCCGCCGCCGCCCAGCAGCCGGCCGTCGGGGGCGATCACCCCGAAGTAGCGAGAGCCCGGCCGGTCGTAAACCGGATGCAGCGCGTCGAGCTGCGGATCAAGAAAGCTGCAGCCCTCCCCCAAACCGTATTCAGCCGATACCCGCCGGATCAGCGCCGCCAACGCGCCATTGTCCGCCGCCGCCAGCGGCCGGATCGCGTAACCGCGCTGCCGGTCGGCATGCAGCAACGCCCGGCGATAGACGCGCAAGCCGTCCTCCAGCGCCGCCCGCTCCGGCAAGTCCAGCTGCGCCAGCACCCGCGCCATGTCGGCATCCATCGCCGCGTGCAGGCGCCGCAGCCAGTCGCGGCCCTGGTCGGTCAACTCGGCCTGCTTGCTGCGGCCGTCTGCCGGGTGCGCCAACCAGGCGATCAGCCCCCGCTCGGCCAGCCGCTGCAGCGGCCGGCTGCTGTTGGACTTGTCCACCCGCAGACGTCCGGCCAATTGCTGATTGCTGGCCGGCCCCGCCTCCAGTTCGATCAGCAGGTGCGCCTCCACCGGACTCAGCTCCACCTCGCCGCAGCGGCCGGCCAACATGCCCAGCTCCCTGACGATGTCGCGCGACAAGGCGCGCAGTTCCCGCTCGTCCATCATGCTTTTCTCTAAAGTTGCGATACGCAACCATAAGCGATATAAGTTGCGATACGCAACCATATTTCCACCAGACGTAAAAAAGCCCGCCGAAGCGGGCTTTTCGAAGATTCCTGAAACAGGAATTAAGCTTCGCCGACCACAACGATCTTGATCGGGGTAACCACGTCGTGGTGCAGGGCGATCTCGATGTCGTACTCGCCGATGGCCTTGAACGGGCCGTTCGGCAGGCGAACTTCGAAACGCTTCACTTCCACGCCGAACGCGGTAACGGCTTCAGCCACGTCCACGTTGGTCACGGAGCCGAACAGACGACCGTCCACACCAGCCTTCTGGGCGATGGTGATCACGGCTTCGTTCAGCTTCTCAGCGCGAACCTTGGCGTCGGCCAGGATTTCGGCTTGCTTGGCTTCCAGTTCGGCGCGGCGAGCGTCGAACTCTTTCAGGTTGGCTTCGGTAGCGCGCTTGGCTTTGCCTTGCGGGATCAGGAAGTTACGGGCGAAGCCGTTCTTCACGTTGACCACGTCACCCAGTTGACCCAGGTTGGCAACTTTTTCGAGCAGAATGATTTGCATCTTTTAAGTTCCTTTCCCGGTCTTAGTGCTGGTCGGTGTACGGCAGGAAAGCCAGGAAGCGAGCACGCTTGATAGCGGTGGTCAGCTGACGCTGGTAGCGAGCCTTGGTACCGGTGATGCGAGCCGGGATGATTTTGCCGTTTTCGGCGATGAAATCTTTCAGGAGATCAACGGATTTGTAGTCGATTTCCTTGATGCCTTCTGCCGTGAAGCGGCAGAACTTCTTGCGCTTGAAGAGTTGACGAGCCATTTTGACTAACCTTTTACAAATTCAACATATTCGATATTGAGTACCAACCGCGGATTGCGCAGACTGCGCTGGCCGAGGAATCCGGTGACGTTGATCACCTGTCCCGCCAGTTTCCCGGAATATTTCCGGGCGTCGTCGCCTATCCACACGGCCTGTATATCGCAGGCCACATCGCGTTCGAATCCGCCAGCTGTCTGTCTAGACTGATGCTTGAGCCACATTTCCACTACCGGCAAGCCGGCGGGCGTGTATCTCAGCGCATCCTCGCGTTCAACCGTGACGGTCAATACCAGACGGTTCTGCAAGTCCGTTACCTCTGCCTATTAGGCAGAAGCTTCGGCCTCGGCTGCCGGCTGCTGGGCGTCCAGCAGGTTTTTAGCCTTTTCGTCCTTCATCATCGGGGACGCGTCGGTGATGGCGCGGTCCAGCTTGATGCTGAGGTGACGCAGAACAGCGTCGTTGAACTTGAAGGCGTGCTCGATCTCGGCCAGGGTTTCCGACTGGCACTCAACGTTCATCAGAACGTAGTGAGCTTTGTGCAGCTTTTGGATCGGGTAAGCCAGTTGGCGGCGGCCCCAGTCTTCCAGACGGTGGATCTTGCCTTCGGCGGCCAGAACCATACCCTTGTAGCGTTCGATCATGGCCGGGACCTGTTCGGACTGGTCCGGGTGCACGATGAACACGATTTCGTAATGGCGCATGTGAACTCCTTTTGGCTATTCGTAGCCTTCCGCCATGCGATTGCGAAAGGCAAGGTAGTAAACCGCAGCATTCTACGCACTTTGCCGCGACCAAGCAAACTTTAGGCGCATTTATTCAGGAACATCAACGCGCTGCGCCGGCAAACCGCGGCGGATTTACAACTTCTTGTCGCGCTTGATATCCACCACCACCCCGTCGCGCAGCGTGACGATGGTGGTGTAGGGAATCTGGCCGTTGGCCAGCCAGGACAGCTGGCGGGTGGTGGAAACGGTCGTCACCCGTCCGCCGGTCAACTGGCCCTGATTGCTGTCGCTGCTGTAATCGGGCGCGCCGACCATGGACACCACTTCGGCTTCCAGCATGCCGTTGTGCAGCTTGATGTAGGTTTCGAACGGAATCGGCGCCGCGTGGGCGGCGCCGGCGAACAGCAGCGCGAGACATGCCAATTTTTTCATTGCCAACTCCCCGAAGAAAACAAAAGCCCGCGAACGCGGGCTTGCTCAAGACTTGGGCTCAACGCACCTTCTTCACCACATCGATCAGCTCGGTCACCATGCCGGTGGCGTCGCCCTGCTGCAGCGCGCGCGAAACGCAGCCCTTCATGTGGTTCTCCAGCAACTGCAGCGCCACCGCGTCCAGCGCCGACTTCACTGCCGCCACCTGGGTCAGCACGTCCACGCAGTAGCGGTCGGACTCGATCATGCCGCTGATGCCGCGCACCTGGCCCTCGATCCGCGCCAGGCGCTTCAGCAGCGCGGCCTTGCCGGGCTGCACCACGCTGCGCTCGGCCTGCGCCGCTTCATGGCAGCACTCCTGGGGAGAATGTGTATCGCCCATGACGGTTCCTGGATTTTTCATATCGGCATTATCGCCCATCCCATCGCGCTAGGCACGGACATCCAGCGTCCCCATCATGCCGGCATCCTCATGCTCCAGGATGTGGCAGTGGAACATCCGAGGCCCCGGAATGTCCTGACGGAAGCGCAGCCTCACCTTCTGCGCCGGCGGCACGTTGACCACATCACGCCAAGCAAGGTAGGGCTCGCGCCGCCAGCCCTTGCCGTCATGCCGCTCGGTCACCTGGAACTGGGTGCCGTGCAAATGGAAGGGATGGTCCATGTCGGCCCGGTTGTCCACTTCCCACTCTTCCACCGCTCCGACCTTGCCGGTGAAGTCCATCCGGTCCATGTCGAAGGTCTTGCCGTTGATCAGAAACATCGCCGCCGGATTGGCCATATCCTCGCTGAAGACCACGCGTCGCGTCACCGAGGGCTTGGGCAGCGGATCGATCCGGCGCAGGCTAGCCGGCAAAGAGGCGGTGACTACCGCGCTCCCGGCTTCGATGTCCAGCAAGGGCAATGCCTTGTCCTGTTCCGGCCCCATCATCTTGCCGCGCGCGTACGGCAACGCTACCAGGCCGGCCGGCTTGCCTGCGGCGAAGCGGCCGGTGACGGCCAGCTCGGCGCGCGCCCCCGGCGGCAGCACGAGAGATTCGACGCGGCGCGGCTTTTCGATCAGTCCGCCATCGGTCCCGACCAGCCAGACCTCGTGCGCCGGCAGCGCCAGCTTCAGCACCCGCGCGCTGGTGGCGTTCCAGATCCGCCAGCGCTGGCGCTCGCCGATGCCCAACGCCAGCTTGGGCTGCCAAGCGCCGTTGACCAGCACGAACTGTCCCTCGCGGCCATCCATCTTGTCGGCATCGCTATTGGCGGCGATCTTGCCGTCTTCATCCAGCTTGAGGTCGGACAACACCAGCCAGCGCTCCGGCAGATGGGCCAGCGGATCGTCGCCGCTTCTCACCACGAACACGCCGGCGAGGCCGCGGTACACCTGCTCGGCGGTATGGCCATGCGGATGCGGGTGGTACCAGTAGCTGCCGGCGCTTCCCGCCGGCAGCGTGAATCGATAATCGCGCCCCTGGCCAGGCTGCACCGGATCATGCGGACTGCCGTCCTGGTCAGCTGGAATCGGCAGGCCATGCCAATGCACGGTGGTAGGCTGCGGCAGGCGGTTGTCGAAGCGCAGGGCCAGCGTCTCGCCCTCGGACAACTCGATCGCCGGACCGGGCACGCTGTCGTTGTAAGCCCAGAACGCCGTCGCCGACTTGCCGGGCAGCAAGGGCAGGCTCACCGCGGCCGCGGTCAGGCAGCCCTGCAACGCGCCGTCCTTGCGCTCCAGCGGCAACCGCTTCAGCTCCGGCAACGGCAAGCCCCTGGCCAAACCCAGGGCCGCCGCATCCGGCATCGCCTCTCTCATCTCCTCTCCCATCGCCATCGCCCCGTGGCCGGCATGGGCGGACTCGGCCGCCGCCGGCCTGAGCCACCACGGCGCCAGGGCCAGCGCGGCCCCCCATCGCATCATTTGACGTCTTTGCATCGCGCGCTCCATTGAGGGCCTATCTAAGGCCTTAATACCCCCATCAGGTATATTGAACCTAGAGTGCCGGCGATGGCAACAGTTCCGCTCTCTGTGCTTGCAGGCATAAAAAAACGGCAGACCGGGTGGTCTGCCGTTTTCGGGATAATCTATCCGCTTACTTGCTTACGTGCGGCGCCAGCAGATGCAGCAACTGGGCCAGCACCTTCGGGCTGCCGGCGACGATATCGCCGGACTCGAACCAGCCCTGCTCGCCGGTGGGGTCGGTGACGATGCCGCCCGCTTCTTGCACGATCAGGCTGCCGGCCGCGATGTCCCACGGCTTCAGGTTCAGCTCGAAGAAGCCTTCGGTGCGGCCGCAGGCGACGTTGCACAGGTCCAGCGACGCGGCGCCTTCCCGGCGCACGCCGGCGGTCTTGCCGATCACGTCTTTCAGCATGCCCAGGTATTGGTCGAGGTAACTCTGGTCGGAAACCGGGAAACCGGTGCCGATCACGCACTCATTCATCATGAAGCGCTTGGAGACGCGGATGCGGCGATCGTTGAGGAAGGCGCCGACGCCGCGCGAGGCGGTGAACAGATCGTTGCGGTTCGGGTCGTAGACCACCGCCTGCTGGACCTGGCCCTTGTGCGCCAGCGCGATCGAGATGCCGTACTGGGGATGGCCGTGCAGGAAGTTGGTGGTGCCGTCGATCGGGTCGATGATCCATTCGTATTCGGAAGAACCCATGCCTTTGGCGCCGGACTCTTCTGCTAGAATCGCGTGCTTCGGATAGGCTTCGAGAATGACGTTGATGATCGCTTCCTCGGCGGCGCGATCCACCTCGGTCACAAAGTCATTGTGCTTTTTCTTCTCTACGCGGATGGCGTCGAGGTTGAGCGACGCGCGCTGGATAACACTGCCTGCGCGGCGAGCGGCTTTAACCGCGACATTGAGCATCGGATGCATTGACGGCCTCTACACTTGAACGATGGGCGGGTGTCCGTCGATGACGCGACACCCGCCGGTAACAATCTGGGTTAAGGAACAAAAAAACCCGACGCCTGGGCGCGGGCTTTTGGTATATGCCCGCTATTTTAATGTGAAAACGCCAATGAATAAACCCCAAGTACCTGATTTTCTGAAAAACATCCGCGTGGTGCTCGCCCGGCCCAACCATCCGGGCAATATCGGCTCGGCCGCGCGCGCGATGAAAACCATGGGTTTGAGCCGCCTGTATCTGGTCGAACCCAAGGTCTTCCCCAGCGACGAGGCCAACACGCTGGCCTCGGGCGCGGTGGATCTGCTGGAGAACGCCGCCGTGGTTTCCACGCTGGCCGAGGCGCTGTCCGACGTCACCGTCGCCTGCGCACTGACCAGCCGCCGCCGCGAACTGACCACGCCGCTGTCCACCCCGCGCCAGACCACGCCGGAATTGATCGCCCGCGCCCGCGACGGCGAACAAGTGGCCCTGGTATTCGGCAACGAGACCTTCGGCCTGTCCATCGAGGAAGTGGAACAGTGCAACCGCCTGGTGACCATTCCCGGCAACCCCGACTACTTCTCGCTGAACCTGGCGATGGCGGTGCAGGTGATGACCTACGAACTGTTCAGCCACACCGACGTGGACGTGGAATACCTGCGCGCCGAGGGCGAAGCGGCGACCCAGAGCGAGGTGGACGGCATGTGCGGCCACCTGGAACAGGCGATGGACGAGATCGGCTACTTCCAGCGCCGCAACAGCGAGCGGCTGATGCGCCGGATGCGCACCATGTTCCACCGCGCCGGGATGCTGCGCGAGGAGATCGACATCCTGCGCGGCTTCTACAAACAGGTGCAGCGCACCGCCTCCGGCCGTCCCGGGGATGCCGACTGAGCCCGGCCTCGCCCTGCCCTACGCGCGCCCCGCGGTGCGCGACCTCGCCTTTCTGCTGACCTCTCCTTCGCCCTGGCTGTGCGGCGCCGATCTGCCGCCGGAACGATTGCTGGGGCCGGACGGCGAGGCGCTGCTGGCCCGGCTGGATCATGCGCCAGCCAAGCTGGAGGCCTGGCTGGCTGTCGCCGCCGCCAAGCGGCTGGGGCAATATGCCGAACGGCTTTTTTCCTTCTGGTTTCATCAAGCCCCGCACATCAAACCAGTCGCAGAAAATCTTAAAGTCATAAACAGGGAGCGCCGGACCATCGGAGAGTTCGACTTCCTGCTGCTGCTGGACGGCGAGCCCTGGCATCTGGAAACAGCCAGCAAGCTTTACCTTTCGCTGGGCGAAACCGCCGACGATCTGGTCGGTCCCGGCCTCAATGACGCCTGGCATTTGAAAGCGACCAAAACCACAACACAATTGCGGCTTTCCCGCCATCCAGACGCGCAGTCCGTCCTCCCGGACGGTTTCCAGAGCTGCCGCGCCGCGGCCCGGCTCTGCGGCTGGTTCTTCTATCCGGCGGACCAATCTCCGCCCGCGCCGCTCAACCCCCATCAGCTGCGCGGCTGGCTCGCGCCGAGGGACGCCCCCTGGCCGCGCGCCGGCGGCGATTCGCGCTGGGCCTGGCTGCCCAGGCTGTCATGGCTCGCCCCGGCGCTGCTGGCCAAAGCCGATACGCTGGACGAGGCGGCCCTGCGCGCGCGGCTGCAAGCGATACCGGCGCCGCAGCTGCTGGCCGAACTGCGAGCGGTCGGCCGCGGCATGTGGCGCGAGATCGCGCGCGGCTTCGTCGTCCCGCCCGGCTGGCCGGACCCGGCGCGCCTGGCGGCGCTGAAGCTCAAAATCTCGCGGACATGAAAAAAGGCAGGCGTCGCGCCTGCCTTGATTGCCGATTCCGGACAGCCTTAGTGGCCGTCGGCGTGCATGCAGCCTGAAATCAGGTTTTTCAGCTCGTCTACCAGCACCAGTTGGATGTGCTTGTGATCGACGGTGATCCAGCCCTGCTGCTGGAACTTGGACAGCGTGCGGCTGACCGTTTCCAACTTCAGGCCGAGGAAGCTGCCGATCTCTTCGCGGCTCATGCGCAGGATGAAGTCGTTGGCGGCGAAGCCCCGGGTGGACAGCCGCTGCGACAAGTTCAGCAGGAAGGCGGCGATGCGCTCCTCCGCCTTCATATTGCCCAGCAGCAGCATCACGTTCTGGTCGCGCACGATCTCGCGGCTCATCAGGCGGTAGAAGTGGTGCTGCAGGCTGGGGATGTCGCGGGACAGCGACTCCATCCGGGTGAACGGCAGCTCGCATACTTCGCTGTCCTCCAGCGCCACCGCGTCGCAGCTGTGGTTGCTGGAGGAAATGCCGTCCAAGCCCATCAGCTCGCCCGACATCAGGAAGCCGGTCACCTGTTCGCGGCCATCCTGGCTGGCGACACAGGTTTTGAAGAAGCCGGTGCGGATCGCGTACAGCGACTTGAAGGACTCGCCGCTGCGGAACAGGTATTCGCCGCGCTTCAGGCGGCGGCTCTGGCGGATCACCGCGTCCAGCTGGCCCATTTCCTCGCGGTTCAGACCGACAGGCAGGCATAGCTCGCGCAGGCTGCAGCTGGAGCAGGAAATTTTCAGCGTATGCAGGGAGGTTTGGTTTTGTTCAGACATGCTGTATGTGCAAGCCGGCGAAGCTTGACCCTTATCAAGGCGGAATTCACTAATTTTTCGCAAATTTACCAGTCCTCCAGAAGTTTTACCATCCGAATACGACATGAAAACTACCCACCCCTTCTCTCCCGCCCATTTTGTCTTCGATCGCGAGTTGATCGAGAGGCTGGATGGCGCGGGGCCTAGATACACATCCTACCCGACGGCAGATCGTTTTACGTCTAATTTCTCGACGCAAGACTATCTGGACAAATTGCGTCAGCGCCAGATCGGCGCCAACCGCAAGCCTCTATCATTGTACGCTCATATACCTTTTTGCAACACCATCTGTTATTACTGCGCCTGCAACAAGATCATCACCAAAGATAGCGGCAAGGCGGACCAGTATCTGGACTATCTGGAGAAGGAAATCCGCCTGGTGTCCGCGGAGCTGGGCATCCGGGAAAAAGTGATACAGCTGCACTTCGGCGGCGGTACGCCCACCTTCCTGTCCGATGCCCAGCTTGAGCGGCTGATGGGCATCCTGAGCACCCACTTCGAATTCCTGAGCGACGGAGAATATTCCATAGAGATTGATCCGCGCAAGGTAAAACGTGAAACCATGCTGAAATTGGCAGGATATGGTT
This sequence comes from Chromobacterium piscinae, assembly GCF_021129175.1. GTDB lineage: Bacteria > Pseudomonadota > Gammaproteobacteria > Burkholderiales > Chromobacteriaceae > Chromobacterium > Chromobacterium piscinae. The sequence continues at coordinate 47,762 of NZ_JAJOHV010000058.1, forward strand.
TCAACCGCGTCAGCGTGGGCATACAAGATTTCGATCCCGCGGTGCAGCGCGCGGTAAACCGGATTCAGACCGAAGAGGAAACCCGCGCGGTGATCGAAGCGGCGCGCGAAGGCGGATTCAAATCGGTCAGCCTGGACCTGATCTACGGCCTGCCGCTGCAAAGCCGCGAAACCATGCGCGACACGCTGCGGAAGGCGCTGGCGCTGGACCCCGACCGGCTGTCGCTGTACAACTACGCCCACCTTCCCAGCGTGTTCATGCCGCAACGGCGAATCAACGAGGCGGATCTGCCGCCGGCCGCGGTCAAGCTGGACATCCTGCAGGACGCGGTGAAGACGCTGACCGACGCCGGCTACGTGTTCATCGGCATGGATCATTTCGCCAAGCCCGACGACGAGCTGGCCATCGCCCTGCGCCAGGGCCGGCTGCAACGCAACTTCCAGGGCTATTCCACCCATTCCGATTGCGACATGCTGGCCTTCGGCGTCTCCTCCATCGGCAAGGTGGGCTCCTGTTACAGCCAGAACGACAAAACGCTGGATGGCTATTACGCGGCGCTGGACCAGGGCCGGCTGCCGGTGGTGCGCGGACTGACGCTGGACAACGACGATGTGCTGCGCCGGACCATCATCCAGAGCCTGATGTGCCGTTTCGCACTATCGGTGGAAGCGATAGAAGAAATCCACGGCATCAATTTCGCCCAGTATTTTGCGGCGGAAATGCCACAGATACGCGAATTCCAGCAACAGGGCCTGCTCTCCTTCGACGGAGACTTCCTGATGGTGGAGCCCCAGGGCCGCTTTCTGATCCGCAATATCGCGATGATCTTCGACCGCCATCTGCGTGAACGCGAAACCCACGCCCACTACTCCAAAACCATCTGAAACTCTCTTCCCTCCGCGCCGGGGCCGCCCCGGCGCGCCATTCCGTTCCGTACGGAACTGCCAGTAAAGCCAGTAGCGGATATTTTTCCCTGTGAGATAAGCAAAATCACTTATACAAAGGGTATGCAAGCGTGCCGGGCAACAGATGGCGCGGCAACCCGCTTTCGCAAGGAGCCGCGCCATGTCCACACCCATCGTCAGGCTGATGCAGCGCCTGAGCTATCCGCAACGCTTCGCCGTGATCGGCGTGCTGTTCGCCGCGGCGCTGCTGTATCTGGTCTACGGCCTGTACCGCAGCAACCAGGACAATATCGACTCCACCGCCAAGGAAAAGGTGGGCGTCGCCTACATGCAGCCGCTGACCGCGATGCTGGCCCAGACCCAGCAGGGCCAGGAGCTGGCCGTGCGCGCGGCACTGGGCGACGCCCAGGCCAGAAGCGGCTTTCCCGCCGCCGCCCAGCAGTTGCAAGCCAAATGGCAGGCGCTGCAAGACGCCAACGGCCGGCTGGGCCTGGAACTGGCCAGCGACGCCGCCTGGAAGGACGCCGCCGCGGCCTGGGACAAGCTGAAGGCCACGCAGTCCGCCCAGCCTACGCAATGGATCGCCGCCTACGGCAATCTCAGCGACAAGCTGAACAATCTGATCGGCGTCATCAGCGACAACTCCAACCTGACGCTTGACCCGGACATCGACACCTATTACTTGATGGACGCCGCCACCGCCAAGCTGACCACGCTGGTCAGCCATCTGGGCGAGGCCAATGCCATCGCCACGCTGGCTGAAGCCAACCATCCGCTTGACCCCGCCCAACGCGACCGCCTGGTGGAGCTGCGGCCGCTGATCGCCGAGGTCAACGACGGCCTGGCCAGCGACATCGCCAAGGCCGTGGCCTACAACGCCGGCCTGAAGCCGGACATGTCAGCCCAGGCGGACAAGCTGGCGGCGACGCTCAAAACCCAGCTGCCGACGATAGACGACGCGGTCGGCGGCAAGACCGGCGCGGCCGGCCTGAAAGTGTCGGGACACAGCGCCGCCGGGGCCGAAACGGTGTCCGCCTACATCGCCGCCGGCCTGAAACAGCTGGACCTGCTGCTGCAGGCGCGGATAGACCGCACCGCCAGCCAGCGCGACACCTATATCGCCATCGGCGTCGCGTCGATGCTGCTGGCCATCTTTCTGTTCCACCAGCTCTACCTATCCATCACGCTGCAACTGGGCGGAGAACCGCTTTACGTGCAGCAAGTGGTGGAACAGCTGGCTGCGGGCCGGTTGGACACCCGCATTCATCTGCGCGACCGGGATGACCTCAGCCTGCTGGCGGCGATCCGCCAGATGCGCAACCAGCTGCGCGAGACCGTGGCCCAGTTGCTGGACACCTCGCGCGAGGTCAATCTAGCCGCCGACGCCATGGCGCACAGCGCGCAGAGCATCACCGCAGGCAGCGCCCAGCAGAGCGAGGCCGCCTGCAGCATGGCCGCGGCAATAGAGCAGCTCAGCACCAGCCTGTCGGTATGCGCGGAACAGTCCGAGCAAGCCAACCGCCTGTCCACCGATGCCGCCAGCCGCTCGTCGGACGGCAACCAGGTGATCGCCGCCACCGCCAGCAGCATGGACGGCATCGTGCGCGACGTGTCATCGGTCTCCAACACCATAGCCGATCTGGGCAAGCAATCCGAATCCATCGCCGGCATCGTCGACGTGATCCGCGACGTGGCCGACCAGACCAATCTGCTGGCGCTGAACGCGGCGATCGAGGCGGCGCGCGCCGGCGAGATGGGCCGCGGCTTCGCCGTGGTGGCCGACGAAGTGAGAAAGCTGGCGGAGCGCACCGCGCTGTCCACCACCGAGATCAGCAATATCGTCAGTCAGATCCAAAACACCGCGCAGAAGGGCAACGACAGCATGCAGCTGGGGATGAAGTCCATCATGGACGGCCAACAGCGCGCCCGCGAAGCCGGCAGCAGCATGGACAATATCCGCCACTGCGTGGACGACGTGCTGCACAGCATCCATCAGATCACGTCTTCGCTGCGAGAACAGAGCCACGCCAGCCAGGCGCTGGCGCAGAACGTGGAGCAAGTGTCGAAGATGTCGGAACAGAACAGCATGGCGGTCCGGGACAGCGCGGAAACGGCAGGCGAGCTGCAAGCGATTGCCCAGCGGCTGGTGAGCCTGGCCGGTCGTTTTACGGTCTGAGCGCCTACTCGCGCGATTTCCCCGCCCCAAACGCCTCAGACAGGCACTTACAACAGCAGAATCGCGCGGAAATCGTTGACGTTGGTATGCGTCGGGCCAGTAATCAATAGATCGCCCAACGCGGCGAAGAAACCGTAGCCGTCGTTGTCCGCCAAGCGCGCGCCGGCATCCACGCCCAGCGCCGCCGCCCGCGCCAGCGTGTCCGGCGCCATCAACGCGCCGGCATTGTCCTCGCTGCCGTCTATGCCGTCGGTGTCCGCCGCCAGCGCGTATACGCCCGGCAAGCCGCTCAACGCGATGGCCAGCGAGAGCAGAAACTCGCTGTTGCGCCCGCCCCTGCCCCGGCCTTTCAGCGTCACCGTGGTTTCGCCGCCGGACAGGATCAGCGCCGGCCTCGCCACCGGCGCGCCATGCGCGGCGATCTGGCGCGCGATGCCCGCGTGGACCTTGGCCGCCTCGCGCGCCTCGCCTTCTATGCTGTCGCCCAGCAGCAGCACGTTCAACCCCATACGCTTCGCCTCCTCCGCAGCCGCCTGCAACGCCAGCTGGGGAGTGGCGATCAGCCGGTACTCGGCATGCGCCAGCCGGGCGTCGCCGGGCTTAGGCGTTTCGTCCGGCTCCGCCTCCAGCAAAGCCGTGAGCGCGGGCGGCAGGGCCAGGCCATATTTGGCGATGACAGCTCGGGCGTCGGCATAGGTGCTGGGGTCGGCCACGGTCGGCCCGGAGGCGATCACCGCCGGATCGTCGCCCACCACGTCGGAAATCGCCAGCGTCACCAGCTTGGCCGGCGCGCAGGCCAAGGCCAGCCGCCCGCCTTTGATGGCGGAGAGATGCTTGCGCACCGCGTTCATCTCGTCGATGCCCGCGCCGCAGGCCAGCAATTGCCGGCTCACCTCCTGTTTATCCTCCAGGCTGACGCCACTGGCCGGCAAGGTCAGCAAGGCTGATCCTCCTCCGGACAGCAGGCAGATCACCAAATCGTCTTCGCTCAGCCCTTGAACAGCTCGCAAAATGCGTTCGGCCGCCACGCAACCGGCCGCGTCCGGAATCGGGTGCGAGGCCTCCAGCACCGTGATCCGCTCAGTCGGCGCCGCGTGGCCGTAACGCGTCGCCACCACGCCGGACATTTCCCCCGGCCACACCCGCTCCAATTCCCGCGCCATCGCCGCGGCGGCCTTGCCGGCGCCGACCACCACGACGCGCCCCTTGGGAGGCGGCGGCAGATGATCGGCCAGCCGCTGCGGCATCGCGCTGGCGACGGCGGCGTCAAACAGGCGGCGCAGCGTGGATTGCGGGTCGAGATAGGACATGACGGGTTCTCCAATGGCGATGACGCCATTCTGCCGCAGCCGGCGGCGGCTGACACCCCCGCCGCCGCGCGTTAGAATGGCGGCGATTCCAACGCCCCGCCTTCACCGGGGCGTTCAGCATTTATCCAGACCGACACAAGAGCAGAGCCCGACACCCGATGAGCACGCCCCAGCACACCCCGATGATGGCCCAATATTTCGCCCTGAAGCGCGACCACGCAGACAAGCTGCTGTTCTACCGCATGGGCGATTTCTACGAGCTGTTCTACGAGGATGCGGAAAAAGCGGCGCGCTTGCTGGACATCACGTTGACCGCGCGCGGCGCCAGCGCCGGCGTGCCGATCAAGATGGCCGGCATTCCCTACCACGCCGCCGAAGGCTACCTGGCGCGGCTGGTGAAGATGGGCGAATCGGTGGCCATCGCCGAACAGATCGGCGACCCGGCGCTGGCCAAGGGGCCGGTGGAGCGCAAGGTGGTGCGCATCGTCACGCCGGGCACGCTGACCGACGCCGCGCTGCTGGACGACAAGCGCGACAACCTGGTGCTGGCGGTCAACATGGTCAAGGGCGTGCTGGGCCTGGCCTGGCTGTCGCTCGCCAGCGGCGAGTTCAAGGTGATGCAGGCCGATGTCGAGGACTTGTCCAGCGAACTGGAGCGGCTGAAGCCGGCCGAGCTGGTGATCCCGGACGACACCGGCCTCGCCGCCTTCGAAGGCATCTCGACGCCGAAGAAAAAACTGCCGCCGTGGCAGTTCGACATCGAATCATCCAAGCTGGCGCTGACCCGCCACTTCGGCACCCGCGACCTGGCCGGCTTCGGCGCCGACACGCTGCCGGTGGCCGTCGGCGCGGCCGGCGCCTTGCTGGAATACGTGAAGTCCACCCAGGGCGTGAACCCGGCCCACATCGCCGCGCTGTCGGTGGAGGAAGCCGGCGAGCTGATCCGCATGGACGCCGCCACCCGCCGCAATCTGGAGCTGACCGAAACCATACGCGGCGAAGCCTCGCCGACGCTGGCTTCCCTGCTCGACACCTGCGCCACCAGCATGGGCAGCCGCCTGCTCGGCCACTGGCTGCACCACCCGATGCGCAACCATGGCAAGCTGGCCCGCCGCCACGGCGCGGTGCGCGCGCTGCTGGCGCGTTACCAGGACGTGCATGCCGAGCTGGACCAGGTGTCCGACATTGAGCGCATCACCTCGCGGGTGGCGCTGCGCTCGGCCCGCCCGCGCGACCTGTCGGCGCTGCGCGACTCGCTGACCGCGCTGGCCGGCGTCAAGACGCTGGCGGCCTCGCTGGACTCCGAGCTGCTGAATGAGCTCTCCGGCGTGCTGCCGGTCGATTCGCCGGTGCAAAAGATGCTGGCCGCGTCCATCCTGCCGGAACCCGCCACCTTCCTGCGCGACGGCGGCGTGATCAACGACGGCTTCAGCCCGGTGCTGGACGAACTGCGCGCCATCCAGACCGACTGCGGCGATTTCCTGCTGAAACTGGAAGCGCGCGAGAAGGAGCGCACCGGCATCACCACGCTGAAGGTGGAATTCAACCGCGTGCACGGCTTCTATATCGAGGTGTCCAAGGCCCAATCGGACAAGGTGCCGGACGACTATCGCCGCCGCCAGACGCTGAAGAACGCCGAGCGCTACATCACGCCGGAGCTGAAGGAATTCGAAGACAAGGCGCTGACCGCGCAAGACCGGGCGCTGGCGCTGGAAAAGCAGCTGTACGAGGCGCTGCTGGACGAGTTGGCGCCGCACATCGCCGAACTGAAGCTGATCTCCCAGGCCGTCGCAGCCCTGGACGTGCTGGCTGCGTTTGCCCAGCGTGCCGCCATCGGCAATTACGCCGAGCCGCAATTCGTGCCCGAGCCCCGGCTGGACATCGTCGCCGGCCGCCACCCGGTGGTGGAGGCCGAGGTGGAACGCTTCATCGCCAACGACACCAAGCTGTCCGCCGAACGCAAGCTGCTGTTGATCACCGGCCCGAACATGGGCGGTAAATCGACCTATATGCGGCAGAACGCGCTGATCACGCTCTTGGCTCATGTCGGCAGCTTCGTGCCGGCCGACAGCGCCGTGATCGGTCCGATCGACCGCATCTTCACCCGCATCGGCGCGTCGGATGACTTGGCGGGCGGCCGCTCCACCTTCATGGTGGAAATGACCGAGACCGCCAACATTCTCAACAACTCGAGCGAGCACTCGCTAGTGTTGATGGACGAGGTGGGCCGCGGGACATCCACTTTCGACGGCCTGGCGCTGGCCTGGGCCATCGCCCGCGCGCTGATCGAGAAAAACCGCGCCTACACGCTGTTCGCCACCCACTATTTCGAGCTGACCACGCTGGCCGGCGAATACCCGGCGGTGGCCAACGTGCACCTGTCCGCCGTGGAACACAAGGACCGCATCGTATTCCTGCACCACGTGGAAGACGGCCCGGCCAGCCAGAGCTACGGCCTGGCGGTGGCGCAGCTGGCCGGCGTGCCGGGCAAGGTGATCCGCGATGCCCGCCGCCATCTGGCCGACCTGGAAAACCAGTCCGCCGCCCGCGTGCAGCCGGATCTGTTCGCCGCGCCGGCGCCGGCTCCCGAGCCGGAACTTAATCCGGCAGTGGACCGTCTACACGAGATTGATCCCAATGAGTTGAGCCCGCGCCAGGCGCTGGATCTGCTGTTCGAACTCAAAAAACTGGCCAATTGACCAGCTCACTCGAGGAATCGTTTCCTATTATTACTAGATGGTAACGTTCAGAAGAGGAGCAAGTGATGTCGTTTGAAACCACCTCCGCCATTCCCAGCTTGAGCCAGCTGCTTGGCCACATCGGGGACGACGGGTCCATTGCCCTTTCCGATATCCGGGAAAAGGCCAACCTCGAACTGTCCAGCTTCGCGGAGCTGGCGCAAAAGGAATTGAGCCAGTTCGACATCAGCATGCCGCCGGCCATCAGCTTGATCAGCGGTGAAGGCTTCCAGCTCTCGCTGGAAAACCAGCACCCGCATTCGGACGAGATTCACAATTGGCTGGATGGAAATCTGATCTTGGCGCGCAAGTTCAAGGAAGTTGAAGTGCTGTTCGAATTCGTACGGGCTGCCGAAAGCGCCGGCGAGGTGTTCTCGGAAAGCTCGAACTTCCATATCGGCCTAACCAGCGCGGGTCCGATCGCTTATTTCGAGGATCATCATAACCACTAGCTGTTTGGTCCGTGACCCAATAGATCGGCGCGCGGCATCGGCGCCGCAACACCCCAGCGGGAAAGCGAAAGCTTTCCCGCTCCGCATTTCAGCCCGGCAAATACGGCAATCTCGGTCCGCGCCTCCCTGCGCCAATCGCCATTCCCGCCAAAACACCGCCCCGGCGGCTTAGGGTTTCTTGCCGCGCGCGAAACGGAAGGCAGGTTTTTTCCCCGTTTTGGCCGGACTCGGCGCCTGAGGCGCGTTGGTCCGCGGCTTGCCGACACGGCCGGCTGACTGCGCCCGCGGCAAATCCTGAAGCGAAACCTCGATCGCGCGCGCCTCTCCGGGCTGCAATCCATCCAGCTTCCAGGGACCGATCGCCACCCGTACTAGGCGCAGCGTCGGCAGGCCCGCCTTGGCCGTCATCCTTCTCACCTGGCGGTTCTTGCCTTCGCTGATGATGATTTCCAGCCAGCAGTCGGGCACCGTCTTGCGAAAACGCACCGGCGGATTGCGCGGCCACAGCTCCGGACTGTCGATGCGCCTCACCTGGGCCGGCTGCGTGACGAAATCGCCCAGGTCCACGCCCCGGCGCAGTATCTCCAGCTGCTCGTCCTTGGGCTCGCCCTCCACCTGCACCCAATAAGTCTTGGGCAGCTTCCAGCGCGGATCCGCGATGCGGTGCTGCAGCGCGCCATCCCCGGTCAACAGCAGCAAGCCCTCGCTGTCGGTATCGAGCCGGCCGGCCGGATAGACGCCGGACTGCGCCACGCAGGATTTCAGCGTGGAGTGAGTAGGATGTTCAGAGAACTGGCAAATCACGCCGTAAGGCTTGTTGAGCAGGATGAGCTGGGGCATGCGGACAACGCGAGGAAACATAAGGTAGGCGAATGATAGCAAGCCCGCGCTGCGCCGTGATCGATATCGTGCGCCGAACGCCGCCATTCGGCGGTTCGAACAAGCGTTTTATTCGCATCCGAACGTCCATCCGCCAGTTATCAGGCATAAAAGTTTCAGTTGCGCCGCCAACCAAGCCTGTGAGAAGAGGTATAATTCGCTTTTGAAAATTGCCCAAGAGCCGCCAGACGCCCGCGTCAGGCCGGCCGCCCGCTCCGATGTTCCCCGGGACGTCGTCCGAGCGTTGAACTCTTCGCGCAATCGTTCTGTCGTCACAAGATCAACATGGAGATAGAGTAATGCCAGCAGAACAATCGAAAATCATCTACACCCTCACCGACGAAGCGCCGGCGCTGGCCACCAGTTCTTTCCTGCCCATCGTCCAGGCCTTCGCGGGCTCGGCCGGCGTCCAGGTGGATACCGCCGACATCTCCGTGGCCGCGCGCGTGCTGGCCGAATTCCCCGATTATCTGACCGACGAACAGAAGGTTCCGAACACCCTGGCCGAACTGGGCAAGCTGACGCTGCAGCCGGAAGCCAACATCATCAAGCTGCCGAATATCAGCGCCTCGGTGGCCCAGCTGGCCGCCTGCGTCAAGGAGCTGCAATCCAAGGGCTACAAGCTGCCCGACTACCCGGAAAATCCGGCCAACGACGAAGAAAAGGCGATCAAGGACCGCTACGCCAAGTGTCTGGGCTCGGCAGTCAACCCAGTGCTGCGCGAAGGCAACTCCGACCGCCGCGCGCCGCTGGCGGTGAAGAACTATGCCAAGAAGCACCCGCACTCGATGGGCGAATGGAAGCAGTGGTCGCAGACCCACGTCTCCCACATGCACCACGGCGATTTCTACCACGGCGAAAAGTCCATCACACTGGACAAGGCGCGCGACGTCAAGATGGAGCTGGTGACCAAGAGCGGCCAGACCATCGTGCTGAAGCCCAAGGTGGCGCTGCAGAACGGCGAAATCATCGACTCGATGTTCATGAGCAAGAAAGCGCTGTGCGAATTCTACGAACGCGAGATGGAAGACTGCCGCGAGGCCGGCATCCTGTTCTCGCTGCACGTGAAGGCCACCATGATGAAGGTGTCCCACCCCATCGTGTTCGGCCACTGCGTCAAGATCTACTACAAGGACGCATTCGAGAAACACGGCAAGCTGTTCGACGAGCTGGGCGTCAACGTCAACAACGGCATGGCCACGCTGTACGAGAAGATCGAAACCCTGCCGGCCTCCAAGCGCGAAGAAATCATCCGCGACCTGCACGCCTGCCAGGAACACCGTCCGCGCCTGGCAATGGTTGACTCCGCCAAGGGCATCACCAACTTCCACTCGCCGAACGACGTGATCGTGGACGCTTCGATGCCGGCGATGATCCGCACCGGCGGCAAGATGTGGGGCGCCGACGGCAAGCCTTACGACTGCAAGGCAGTGATGCCGGAATCGACTTTCGCCCGCATCTACCAGGAGATGATCAACTTCTGCAAATGGCACGGCAATTTCGACCCGCGCACCATGGGCACCGTGCCCAACGTCGGCCTGATGGCGCAGAAAGCCGAAGAATACGGCTCGCACGACAAGACCTATGAAATCCAGGCCGACGGCGTCGCCAACATCGTCGACCTCGCCACCGGCGAAGTGCTGCTGAGCCAAAACGTGGAAGCCGGCGACATCTGGCGCATGTGCCAGGTCAAGGACGCGCCGATCCGCGACTGGGTCAAGCTGGCCGTGACCCGCGCCCGCAACTCCGGCATGCCGGCGGTGTTCTGGCTGGACCCGTATCGCCCGCACGAGAACGAACTGATCAAGAAGGTGCAAACCTACCTGAAGGATTACGACACCAACGGCCTGGACATCCACATCATGTCCCAGGTGCGCGCGATGCGCTTCACGCTGGAGCGCGTGGCGCGCGGCCTGGACACCATCTCGGTCACTGGCAACATCCTGCGCGACTACCTGACCGACCTGTTCCCGATCATGGAGCTGGGCACCTCGGCCAAGATGCTGTCCATCGTGCCGCTGATGGCTGGCGGCGGCATGTACGAAACCGGCGCCGGCGGCTCTGCGCCTAAGCACGTGCAACAGTTGCTGGAAGAGAACCACCTGCGCTGGGACTCGCTCGGCGAATTCCTGGCGCTGGCGGTGTCGCTGGAAGATCTGGGCATCAAGACCGGCAACGCCAAAGCCAAAGTACTGGCCAAGACGCTGGACCTGGCCACCGGCAAGCTGCTAGACGAGAACAAGTCCCCGTCCCGCCGCACCGGCGAGCTGGACAACCGCGGCAGCCAGTTCTACCTGTCGATGTACTGGGCCCAGGCGCTGGCCGCGCAGACTGACGACAAGGAGCTGCAAGCCCGCTTCGCGCCTGTCGCCAAGCAACTGGCCGACAACGAGCAGAAGATCCTGGCCGAACTGAAGGCCGTGCAGGGCAAAGCGGCCGATATCGGCGGCTACTACCTGCCGGACGCCGCCAAGTGCAGCGCGGTGATGCGCCCCAGCGCCACCTTCAACGCGGCGATCTCCTCCGTGCAGGCCTAAAACCTGGCCAGCAGACCACAAGCCCCCGGTTCCCGGGGGCTTTTTCATGCCCGCGCCCTCTCCGCGCGTGGCTCCGCCAATCAACGCCAATCGTCGGCCAGCGTCCGCGCCGCCTCCAGCATCATCGTCTTCGCCGCATCCGGCCGCTTGCCCCCGCGCCAAGCCATCATCAGCCGCCAACGGCCCAGCTCCGGCTCCTGCAACGGCAATTCCCGCAGCGCGCCCCACTCCAGCTCCTGCCGCACCGCCAAGCGCGGCACGAAGGCAACATAACCGTGCCAGAGGGCCAGATCGCGCGCGGCCGAGGCCGGTTGCGGCAGATGGATGGGCCTGCCTGGCGCGCGCAGCCGCCTCAGACGGCGAACCAATTCCTCGGCGCCGTCTCCCCAGTTCTGGGGCGCCAGCGGATATTCCGCCAATCGGCCGAGTGGCAGCTCCCGCCCATCGCCCGCCAGCGGATGAGAAGGAGCCGCCACCGCCACAATCGGCGAATCGCACAAGGCCTCCATTTCCAGTCCTGAGACAGCGGGCCTTTGCAACACAAAACCGATATCCAACTCGCCGCCCAGCAACTGCTGCAGTATTTGGGGCGAATGATCGGTATCGCAGCGGATTTCCAGCGGCGCCTCGGCCAGCTTCGCCAGCAAGGGACCAAACACCACGCCCGCCAAAGAAGGCAGGCAAGCCACCCGCACCCTCGGCAACCCCTCCGCCCCCGCCAAACGCTCCCGCCCCTCGGCCAGCGCGTCCAGTGCCGCTCGCGCCGCGGGCAAAAACGCCATGCAGGCCGCGGTAGGCTCCGCGCCCCGGCGGTGCCGGCTGAACAATTTCACCCCCAGCCGCGTCTCCAGCAGGGCGACGCGCTGGCTGGCCTGCGGCTGCGACCAGCCTCTTCGCGCCGCCGCCTGGCTGAAACTGCCCAATGCGGCCACGTCCAACAGCAACTCAAGATCATCCAGACTCACAGACATAATAAAAATCCATGGCAAATATTTCAGCCAACGCGTTACATCATAGCTCTTCGCCTCCGACAATGGACTCACTTCCAATCGACGGAAACAGATGAGAAACACATGCGGCATATCCAGACCGAACGCCTGCTGCTGCGCGCCATCAGCGCCGGCGATGCCGAAGCGCTGTACGCGATCTTCGGCGACCCCGAAACCAACCGTTACAATCCACACGGCCCCCATTCCTCCATCGAGCATGCCCGCATGGCGCTGGCTGGATGGACGGAGGAATGGAAACGCCATGGCTTCGGCCGCTGGTCAGTGGCCTGTCGGGAGGAGCCTGGCCGGATCATCGGTTTCGGCGGCCTCAGCTACGGCGACTACGGCGGCCAAGACAGGCTGAATTTGGGCTATCGCTTCGCGCCTTCGGCCTGGGGAAAGGGATTGGCCAGCGAAATGGCCCGGCAAGCGCTGCAATGCGCGTTCGAAGCCCTGGCCGCGCCTGCCGTGTTCGCCAAGGTCCGCCCAGCCAATCTGCCTTCGATCCGAGTGCTGCTTCGATCCGGCTTCAGCCATCACGGCAGCCTGCGCGACATCCCAGCCGCGCCGGCGTCATTGGTCTATATTTCGCGTGCACCGGCCAAGTAGGCCGCCATGAAAATGAAAAGCCCGCCTGAGGCGGGCTTTGAAATATGCCTTGCAGCCCACCACGCGGCGGGACTGAGTCCAGAACAGACTTACGCGTTCTGGATATTGGACGCTTGCTTACCTTTCGGGCCGGACACCACTTCAAAGCTTACACGCTGACCCTCTTTCAGGGTCTTGAAGCCTTGCATGTTGATGGCCGAGAAATGGGCGAACAGATCCTCGCCACCTTCGTCCGGGGTAATAAAGCCGAAGCCTTTTGCGTCATTGAACCACTTCACGGTACCAAATGCCATTTAACTTCCTTGCGAAAAAAAGGCTGGTGAAGCCGACCAACTTAGAGCTTAATAGAGTTTGACAAAATGCTGTGCCGCAAAATGCCAAACAGTTAAGCCAAGCACCAGCTGCATTTCTACGCAAGCGCGGCGACGGCGTCAAGTGATTGCGGTCTTGAGAGCCCCCTTGAAAAAAAGTCTGGGGGAACCAAAATTGAAGTGAGGCACCGTTTCAGTGAAAGTCGACATGTCCACCTCGGTCAAAGACGATGCCCAGCTTGAGGCGTCACGGGTTAGGGAAAACCCACCCCCGATGTATAAGGTGTTGTTATTGAACGATGATTTTACCCCAATGGACTTCGTGGTGCAGGTTCTCCAGCAGTTCTTCTACATGAACAGAGAGAAGGCCACCCAGATCATGCTGCAAGTCCACACGCAAGGTCACGGCGTGTGTGGCGTTTATACCAAAGACGTGGCTGCAACGAAGGTCGAGCAGGTGTTGCAATATGCGAAAGCGCATCAGCATCCGCTTCAGTGCGTAATGGAGGAAAACTGATGATTGCCCAGGAGCTTGAAGTAAGCCTGCACATGGCGTTCATGGACGCACGGCGCAAGCGCCACGAGTTCATCAGCGTGGAGCATCTGCTGCTCGCGATGACCGACAACCCGTCGGCCGCAGAAGTCTTGCGGGCCTGCGGCGCCAATATCGACCAACTCAAGAAGCAGCTGACCGACTTCATCGATGAGCACACTCCCACCGTGCCCGGCGAGGCGGAAGTCGAAACCCAGCCAACGCTTGGATTCCAACGCGTGATCCAGCGCGCGATCCTGCACGTGCAGTCGTCGGGCAAGAAGGAAGTGTCCGGCGCGAACATCCTGGTCGCCATCTTCGGCGAGAAGGATTCGCACGCGGTGTACTATCTGCACCAGCAAGGCATCTCGCGGCTGGACGTCGTCAACTTCATCTCGCACGGCATCACCAAGCAGCGGTCGCAGCAGCCGCCGCAGGAGCCGCGCGACAGCGGCAACAACGACGCGGACGGCGAAGAGCAGGCCACCGGACCGGGAGGGGCGCTGGAAAACTACACCCAGAACCTCAACCAGATGGCCCGCGACGGCAAAATCGACCCCTTGATCGGCCGCGAGCATGAGCTTGAGCGCACGGTGCAGATCCTGTGCCGCCGCCGCAAGAACAACCCGCTGCTGGTCGGCGAGGCTGGCGTCGGCAAGACCGCCATCGCCGAAGGCCTTGCTCGCCGCATCGTCGGCGGCGAGGTGCCGGAGATCCTGTCCAAGTCCACCGTCTACGCGCTGGACATGGGCGCCCTGCTGGCCGGCACCAAGTATCGCGGCGATTTCGAGCAGCGCTTGAAGGCGGTGATCAAACAGCTGACCGAGGACACCAACGCCATCCTGTTCATCGACGAAATCCACACGCTGATCGGCGCCGGCGCGGCCTCGGGCGGCACGCTGGACGCGTCCAACCTGCTCAAGCCGGCGCTGTCCAACGGCAGCCTGCGCTGCATAGGCGCGACGACGTACAACGAGTACCGCGGCATCTTCGAGAAGGACAACGCGCTGTCCCGCCGTTTCCAGAAGATAGACGTCACCGAGCCGACGGTGCAGCAAACGGTGGAAATCCTGAAGGGTCTGAAGTCTCGCTTCGAAGCCCACCACGGCGTCAAGTACACGCAATCGGCGCTGTCCACCGCGGCGGAGCTGTCGGCGCGCTACATCAACGACCGCCACCTTCCGGACAAGGCCATCGACGTGATCGACGAGGCCGGCGCCGCGCAAAAGATCCTGCCCAAGTCGCGGCAGAAGAAGGTGATCAACAAGTCGGAGATCGAAGAGATCGTCGCCAAGATCGCCCGCATTCCGCCGAAGACGGTCTCCAGCGACGACAAGAACGTGCTGAAGAACCTGGAGCGCGATCTGAAAAACGTGGTGTTCGGCCAGGAGAAGGCGATCGAAGGCCTAGCCAGCGCGATCAAGATGACCCGCTCCGGCCTGGGCAATCCGCAGAAGCCGATCGGATCGTTCCTGTTCTCCGGCCCCACCGGCGTCGGCAAGACCGAACTGGCGCGCCAGCTGGCCTACATCCTCGGCGTCGAGCTGATCCGCTTCGACATGTCCGAGTACATGGAGCGCCACGCGGTGTCGCGGCTGATCGGCGCGCCTCCCGGCTACGTCGGCTTCGAGCAGGGCGGCCAGCTGACCGAGGCCATCAACAAGCATCCGTACGCGGTGGTGCTGCTGGACGAGATCGAAAAAGCGCATCCGGACATCTACAACGTGCTGCTGCAGGTGATGGACCACGGAACGCTGACCGACAACAATGGCCGCAAGGCGGACTTCCGCAACGTGGTGCTGATCATGACCACCAACGCCGGCGCCGAATCGTTGTCCAAGCCTTCGCTGGGCTTCACCCAGACCAAGGCCGCCGGCGACGAGATGGGCGACATCAAGCGGATGTTCAGCCCCGAGTTCCGCAACCGCCTGGATGCCATCATCCCCTTCGGCATGCTGGACGAGCAGATCATTCTGCAAGTGGTGGACAAGTTCCTGATGCAGCTGGAACAGCAGTTGTCGGAGAAGCATGTCGACATCCACTTCACCGACGAGTTGCGCCGCTACCTGGCGAAGAACGGCTTCGACCCGCTAATGGGCGCCCGCCCGATGGCCCGTCTGATCCAGGACACGCTGCGCAAGGCGCTGGCCGACGAGCTGCTGTTCGGCCGGCTGGTCGCCGGCGGCGAAGTCACCGTCACGGTCGCCGACGACAAGGTGGAACTGTTGTTCGACCAGAGCGCGCTGGCGGCGGAACCCGTCTAACCTCGTAATGCTCAGCAAAAGACCCGGCCATGCCGGGTCTTTTTATTTTCAGCCTGCCCGGCTCCGCCTCAACCGCGTGGATGATGGCGGGCATGCAGCTGCTTCAGACGCTCGCGCGCCACATGGGTGTAGATCTGGGTGGTGGAGATGTCGGAATGGCCCAGCAGCAGCTGCACCACCCGCAAGTCGGCGCCGTGGTTGACCAGATGGGTGGCGAAGGCGTGGCGCAGCACATGCGGGCTGACCTTGGACAGGCCCTGGCGGCTGGCGTATTGCGAAATCAGGTGCCAAGCCATCTGCCGTGTCATCCCGGCCTTGCGCTGGGTGACGAAAACCGCGTCGCACGGCAGGCCGGCCAGCAGCAGCGGCCGCGCCTCCTTCAGGTAGCGCAGCAGCCAGTCCTGGGCGATTTCGCCGAGCGGCACCAGCCGCTCCTTGCTGCCCTTGCCTATCGTCTTCACCACGCCATCCAGCAGGTTCAGCTGGTTCAGCGTCATGCCCACCAGTTCCGACACCCGCAGGCCGCTGGCGTACAGCACCTCCAGCATGGCCCGATCCCGCAGGCCAAGCGGCGTCTCCACATCCGGCGCGGCCAGCAGCGCTTCGACGTCGACCTCGGACAGCGATTTGGGCAGACGCTGCCCGCGCTTGGGCGACGCCAGCCTGGCGCTGGGATCGTCGGAGCGGATGCCGCTGCGCAGCAGATACTGGCAATAGCGGCGCAGGGCCGAAATCAGTCGCGCGCGGGTGGCCGGCTTCTCACTGGCCACGCCGGCCAGCAGCGCTCGCTCCAGATCCGCCTGCCCGGCCGCTTCCAGCGTCGCCCCCTGCTCGGCCAGCCTGCCGGCCAGCTTGGACAAGTCGCGGCGGTAGGCGGCCAGCGTGTTCTGCGACAGTCCGTCCTCCAGCCACAGCTGATCGAGGAAGGCGTCGATGCTGTCCTTATCCGAGCTCATGCAGCAGCAGCCATTTCTTGATGTCCAGCGTCTCGTCGCCGGTAGACTGGTTGAAGCCGCCTAGGCCGGCGCTCGCCACCACCCGGTGGCAGGGCACGATGATGGGAATGGGGTTGCGGCCGCAAGCGCCGCCGACGGCGCGCGGCGACGACGCCAACTCCCGGGAAAGGTCCAGGTAGCGGCGAGTGTCGCCGCAGGGTATCGCCGCAATCCGCTCCCACACCCGCAGCTGGTACGGCGTGCCGGCCAGCCGCCGCGGCACGGTGAAGACATGGCGCGGATCGGCATAGTAGGCATCCAGCTGCCTCGCCACCTCGGCCTCCAGGCTGCACGGCTCGGGCGGCCGCAAGGCCGCGCCCGCCGGCAGGAAACGCAGCTCGCGCAACGCTCCGGCTTCGCAGCGCACGCCCAAGCGCCCGAACGGCGCGGCGATCACCACCTGATAGTCCATTCCCCTTCCCCCAATAAAAAAAGCGCAAGGCCAGGCCTTGCGCTTTGATGATAGCGGCTGTCGCCGGCAGGATTAACCCTGCTTGCGGGCCGGCAGCTTTTCTTTGATGCGTGCGGACTTGCCGGTACGACCACGCAGGTAGTACAGCTTGGCGCGACGCACGTCGCCGCGGCGCTTCACTTCAACGGAAGCCACCAGCGGGGAGTAGGTCTGGAAGGTACGCTCAACGCCTTCGCCGGCGGACATCTTGCGCACGGTGAACGCGCTGTTCAGGCCGCGGTTACGCTTGGCGATCACAACGCCTTCGTAAGCCTGCAGACGCTCGCGGTTGCCTTCCTTTACCTTGACTTGAACCACGACGGTATCGCCCGGGGCGAATGCCGGCAGGGTCTTGCCCAGGCGTGCGATTTCTTCTTGCTCGAGTTTCTGGATCAGATCCATGTTTTACTCCGGTTTTTTGCGGATATCTTGTTCCTGCTGGTACTCCGCCAGCAGCCGAGATTCCTGTTTTGTCAAAACGCGGTCTTGCAGCAGCTCGGGCCGACGCTTCCACGTCCGCCCCAGCGACTGCTTGAGCCGCCATTTGGCGATCAGGGCATGATTACCGGACAACAGCACGTCCGGCACCCGCATGCCTCGATACTCTTCGGGTCGGGTGTAATGCGGGCAGTCCAAGAGACCGTCCACAAATGAGTCTTCGTAAGCCGATTGAGCGTCGTTCAATACGCCCGGCAGCAACCGGACCACCGCGTCGGCCAGCACCATCGCCGGCAATTCGCCGCCCGACAGCACGTAATCGCCGATCGAGATTTCCTCATCGACCTGAGTGGCGATCAGACGTTCGTCTATGCCTTCGTAGCGGCCGCACAGCAGGATCAGGCCTTGCCGCTGCGACAGCTCCGCCGCCTTGGCGTGGCTGAGCCTGACGCCTTGCGGCGACAGGTAGACCACGTGGCTGGCCTCGACGCCGGCTTCGCGCTGGCGCGCGCGCGCGGCGTCTATCGCCTGCTCCAGCGGCTCGATCTGCATCACCATGCCGGGACCGCCGCCATAAGGCCGGTCGTCCACCCGACGATAGTTATCGTGGGTGAAATCGCGCGGATTCCAGGCTTTGAAATGCCAGAGACCCAAGTCAAGCGCCCGCTGGCTGACGCCAAAGCGGGCAATTGAATCGAACATCTCCGGGAACAGCGTCACCGCGTCGATCTGCATCAGTAATCCAGACCCCAGTCCACCAGGATGCGGCCTTCGGCCGGCACCACGTCCAGCACATACTGTTCCACGAACGGAATCAGCCGCTGCTGGCCATCGTCGCCCTTCACCACCAGCACGTCGTTGGCGCCGGTTTCGAGCAGATTATCCACCTTGCCAAGCGTTTCGCCCTGCTGATTGACCACGGTCAGACCCATCAGGTCGTTCCAGTAGTACTCGTCATCGGCGGGAGCCGGCAGTTCGCTGCGCGGAACCGCGATCTGCGAACCGCGCAACAACTCGGCTGCATCTCTGCCTTCGACGCCTTCCAGCTTGGCGGCGAGCGCCTTGGGCTGGACTGCGCCGTTCTCAAATGTATACGGCTTCCAGCTGCCGTTCTTGCCCAGCCACCAGACCGGGTAATCGAACAGGCCGTCAGCGTATTCGGTATCGGCGTGGATTTTCACCCAGCCTTTGATACCGAAGGCGCCGCGCACAAAGCCCATTACTACGAGATCTTCGTCGCGCATGCGCCCAATTCCGTCTTGATGTCGGATAGCCGGATTAAGCGGCTACGACTTTCTGCTCTTTCAGCAGCTTGGCAACGGAGTCGGACAGCTGTGCGCCAACGCCGACCCAGTAGTTCAGACGGTCCATGGTGAAACGGACGCGCTCTTGCTTCTCGTTGGCTACCGGGTTGTAGAAGCCAACGCGCTCGATGAAGCGACCGTCACGACGGTTGCGGGAATCGGTCACCACGATGTTGTAGAACGGACGGTTCTTGGCGCCGCCGCGGGCCAGACGAATCACTACCATTGTCGATTGTCCTTGAAAAAAACGGGATATAGAAAAGCCCACGATTTTATGGCAGATTTCCCTTATCTTGCAAGCGCTTAATGCAAGACCGTCCCGAAGCGTCCGCTTACAGCGTCTTCAGCACCAGCGTCAGCGCCCTGTCCTCTGGGTGCGGCTCGACGCTAAATCCCAGTTTATGCATCAGTTTCAGCATGCCCTTGTTGCCGGCCAGGACTTCGCCGCGCATCAGTTTCAACCCCTGCTCGCGCGCCGCGTCGAACAAGGCCTGCAACAGCAAGGTGCCGATGCCGCGCCCCTGCCAGTCGTCGGCCACCTCCAGCGCGAACTCGCAGGCCTCGTTGTCCGGATCGGTGATGAAGCGCGCCACCGCCAGCATCTCCTCGCCGCCATCGCCTTCGCGCGTCATCGCCAGCGCCATCTCGCGGTCGTAGTCGAGCTGGGTGAAGCGGACCAGCATGCTTTGCGACAGCTGCTTGATGCTGGAAAGGTAGCGGTTGTAGCGGCTCTCTTCGGACAGATTGCGGACGAAGGCCTGTTGCATGTCCGCGTCCTCGGGCCGGATCGGCCGGGTCATCACCGGCGTGCCGTCGCGCAGCTTGGCGCACACCACCATATGAGTGGGATAAGGCATGATGGCCATGTGGCCGTAGCGTTTCTGGTCCGCGCGCGCGGGGCCGACGAAGATGCGCGCGTCCAGCGCGATCACGCCCTGCTCGTCCGCCACCAGCGGATTGATGTCCATCTCCCGCAGCTGCGGCAGCTCGCACACCATCTCCGACACCTGCAGCAAGACGTGGCGCAACTCGTCCACATCCACCGGCGGCAGATTCTTGAATGGACCCAGCAATTGGCCGATGCGGGTCTGGCCTATCATGCTGTCCACCAGATAATCGTTCAGCGGCGGCAAAGACAGCGCCAGGTCGCGCATCACCTCCACCGCGATGCCGCCGGCGCCGAAGGCGATCACCGGGCCGAGGCCGGCGTCGCGCGCCACGCCCACCATCAGCTCGCGCGCAAAGCGGCGCTTGCGCATCGGCTGCACCGACACGCCGTCGACTCGCGCATCCGGCCGCGCCTGGCGGGTGCGGGCGATGATGGCGTCGAAGGCGGCGCGCAGCGTTTCCTCATTGCTGATGTTGAGCTCCACCCCGCCGACGTCTGACTTGTAGATGATGTCCGGCGAGTCGATCTTCAGCACCACTGGATAGCCGATCTTGGCCGCCTGCTTGACCGCCTGGTCGGCGGTGCGGGCCAGCGTGGTCGGATTGACCGGAATATGGAAGGCCGCCAGCACCTGCTTGGATTCGCGCTCCGACAGCACTGTGCGGCCTTCGGCCAGCGCCGCGTCCATCACCTTGCGCGCGGTGTTGACGTCCGGATCGTTGCGCAGCCCCTCCAGCGGCCCCGGCGTCTGCAACAACAGTTGCTGGTTGCGCTGGTAGTCGGCCAGATGGCGGAACACCTCGATGCCGTATTCCGGCGCCCGGAAGTGGGCGCACTTGGCCTTGGAGAACAGTTCGCGGCTTTCCGACACCTTGGCGTCGCCCAGCCAGGACAGGAATAGCGGCTTGGTGGTCTCGCGCTGCAGGCCTATCATCAGCTGCGCGGTGGTCAGATGGTCGGTGCCAGCCTGCGGGGTGAAGATCACCATCACGCCGTCCACGCCGGGATCGTCGACGCAGGCCTTGACCGCGGTGCGGAAGCGCATCGGACTGGCGTCGCCGATGATGTCCAGCGGATTGCCGTGCGACCAGTTGCGCGGCAGCACGCTGTCCAGCAGCTTGACCGTGCCCTCGCTCAGCTTGGCCAGCTCCACGCCGTAGTCGACGGCGCTGTCGGCGGCCAGCATGCCCGGACCGAAGCCGTTGGTGACGATGGCCAGCCGGCGGCCGCCGACGCGGTAATTGGCGGCCAGCACCTTGGCGGCGGTGAACAGCTGGGCGATGGACGACACCCGCAGCACGCCGGCGCGCGCCAGCGCGGCGTCGAAGGCGTCGCCGCTGGCCACCAGATTGCTGGCGTGGGTCAGGCCGCTGGCGTCGTTTTCGAAGCGGCCGGACTTGATCACCACCACCGGCTTGGTGCGGGCGGCGGCGCGCAGCGCCGACATGAAGCGGCGGGCGTCGTGGATGTGGTGAACATGCAACAGAATGCCCTGGGTGGCGTTGTCGGCCACCAGGTAATCGAGAATTTCGCCGAAGCCGACGTCCAGCGCCCCGCCCAGCGGCACCACGCTGGAGAAGCCGATCTCCTTGCTGTCGGCCCAGTCCAGCATCGCCGCGCACAGCGCTGACGACTCCGACACCAGCGCCAGATTGCCCGGCCGCACCTTGCCGTTGTAATTGCTGGCGTTGAAGCCTGCCACCGGGCGCATCAGGCCCAGCACGTTGGGGCCGAGGATGCGGATGCCGAAATGGCGGGCGATGGACTGGGCCTCGTTGATCAGCTCCTGCTCCAGCTGCTCGCTGTCGGAAAACTCCTTGGCCAGCAGCACCGCCTTCACGCCCTTCTTGCCGCAATCCTTGATCACGGCTGGCAGCGAGCGGATCGCCGTCACCACAACCGCCAGGTCCACCGGCTCCTCGATCTGCCGCACTGAGGCCACCGCCGGCATGCCGCCCACCACCTTGTGATTGAGATTGACCGGGAACAGCTTGCCCTGGAAGGAACTGGCCAGCAGATTGGCGAACACCGCTTGGCCGATCGAACCCGGCCGGTCGCTGGCGCCGACCACGGCCACGGTGCGCGGGGAAAACAGCGGGGTCAGGTAATGCGGCCTCATGAATGCTTGTCCTCGGAGATGATATCTATCGGTACCGGCTTGCCGGCGGGCGCGGACGCCGGCCATTCCGCCTGCAAGGTTACGTGATCTATGCAAAATTCGCGCGACAGCATCAGCTGGCAGGCGGCCAGGATGCGCGGCCAGTCCTGCGGCGCGGCGATGCGCACGTGGGCCGACAGCGCCGCCCGCTCGGCCGACATCGTCCACACGTGCAGATCATGGACCGAGCGGACGCCGGCGATGCCTGACAGCGCCTCGCCGACGCGGTTGTAGTCCAGATGCGCCGGCACGCCCTCCATCAGCACGATCACCGCCTGGCGGATCAATCGCCAGGCCGCCGCCAGCAGCAGCAGCGCCACCAGGATGGACAGCAGCGGGTCCGCCGGCGTCCAGCCGGTGAGGTAGATGATCGCACCGGACGCGATGGCGGCCACCGAGCCGAACAGGTCGCCCAGCACATGCAACAGCGCCGCCCTGCTGTTGAGCGAATGCGCGCCGCGGCTGAGCACCCAGGCCGCCAGCACATTGACCGCCAGGCCGATCGCGGCGATCAGCATCACACCCATTCCGTTCACCGCATGCGGCCGCAGCAGCCGCTCCGCCGCCTCCGCGACGATAAAGACCGACAGCCCGAACAGCAGCAGGCTGTTCAGCAGCGCGCCCAGCACCTCGGCCCGGCCATGGCCGAACGACAGCCGGTCTGTGGCCGGCCGGCTGCCGATGCGTGCCGCCCACAGCGCCAGCAGCAGCGACAGCGAATCGGTCAGCATGTGGCCGGCGTCGGACAGCAGCGCCAGCGAGCCGCTCCACCAGCCGCCCAGCGCCTCCACCAGCGCGAAACCGCAAGTCAACGCCAACACCTTGGCCAGCGCGCGGCTGCTCAGCCGCCTGCCGTCTCCGCCCTCCGGACCGCCGTGGCGGTGCAGATGCGAGTGGTTGGCGTCGTGATCGTCGTCGTGGGCGTGATCCACGCCGTCCTCATCATGCAGATGGAAACCAGGCGTCATTTTGACCTCCGACAAACCACTGACAGATGCATTTCAGCCACGGCGCCCGGTGAAATTAACCCGGTGCGATACCCAGCCAGTGGCGCAAGCTTTACAATATTGCTAACCTTTACAGTTTCGCAACAAACGTTTATTGCGCCGCAGCATTCAACCGGCCGGGTCCCTTCCCCGGTCTGGCAGGAGCCGAAACACCATGACGAAACGCGTCGTCACCCTCGCTCATTATTACACCCAGCCGGAAATCCAGCAGATGGCCGACAAGGTGGGAGACAGCCTGGAACTGTCCTTGTACGCCAAGGAGGCCCAGGCCGACATCATCGTGTTCGCCGGGGTGCGCTTCATGGCCGAGACCGCGAAGATCCTCAACCCGGACGCCACCGTGATCCTGCCCGACGCAGGCTCTACCTGCTCGCTGGTGACCCAGACCGACGTCGCCGAGCTGACCCTGTGGCGCAAGCGCTATCCTGACCACGTGCACGTGTCCTACATCAATTCCAGCGCCGAACACAAAGCGGTGTCGGACTGGATCGTCACCAGCCGCAACGTCGACGACATCATCGCCCACCTGTACGCCGAGGGTAAGCAGGTGATCTTCTCGCCTGACCGCAATATGGGCGGCTACCTCAACGACCAGTACGGCTACGACATGCCGCTGTGGTCGGCGGTGTGCGAGGTGCACGACAAGTTCAACGAGGCGGCGCTGAACGAGGCGTTCGAGGCAGTGCCCGGCGAGAAATACCTGATCGCCCACCCGGAAAGCCCGCTGCCGGTGCTGAAGAAAGCCGATTACGTCGGCTCCACCTCCGGCATGCTGAACTGGGTGAAGGCCTACCAGGGCGACGCCAAAGCGGTGATCTTCGTCGCTACCGAGGACGGCATCCTGTACAACATGGGCCTGGCCCGTCCCGATCTCGACCTGCGCCAGGCGCCGATCTACGCCGGCTGCCAGTGCAACTCCTGTCCTTACATGAAGATGAACACCATTGAGGCGGTGAAGCGCGCGCAACAGGGCGAAGGCTTGGCCATCGACTACCTGAGCCCAGAGCAGATGGACGCCGCGCGCGTGCCCATCGAACGGATGCTGGAATTCAGCAAACGCTACTACGCCTGAACAGGCTAGACAAACCCGCCCTCCGCGGGTTTTTTTACGGTCCCCGCGCCCACGCCGCGCTATCCGCCGTCATGCTGGCGGCGCTACAATCGGGCGATACACACGGAAAGACAGTATGAAGTTTCTGCTCAGCAACGACGACGGTTATTTCGCGCCTGGACTGGCCATGCTAGCCCAGACGCTGCAGCGCTACGGCGAAGTGGCGGTGGTGGCGCCTGAGCGCGACCGCAGCGGTGCCAGCAACTCGCTGACGCTGGACCGCCCGCTGACGGTGCGCAAGGCCGCCAACGGCTTCCATTATGTCAACGGCACCCCGACCGACTGCGTCCACCTAGCAGTCACCGGCTTCCTCGACTTCAAGCCGGACATGATCTTCACCGGCATCAACCACGGCCCGAACATGGGCGACGACACGCTGTATTCCGGCACCGTCGCCGCCGCCACCGAGGGCTTCATGCTGGGCATCCCCTCCATCGCCGTCTCGATGGCCGGCCACAGCGGCAAGCATTTCGTCAGCGCCGGCAAAGTGGTGGAGCAGTTGGTTGAGCGCTGCCAGGCAGATCCGTTCCAACAGCCGGTTCTGCTCAACGTCAACGTTCCCGACTTGCCGCCGGAGGAGCTGGGCTCCATCCAGGTCACCCGCCTGGGCCGCCGCCATGCCGCCCAGCCGGTCATCAAATCACAGAATCCCCGCGGCGAGACGATATACTGGGTAGGACCGGTCGGCGCGGTGCAGGATGCCGGCGCCGGCACCGACTTCGGCTGCGTCGCGTCCAAACAGGTGTCCGTCACGCCGCTGATGCTGGATCTGACCGCCTATGGGCAACTGGACAGGATTTCCACATGGCTGCACCGCTGACCCCGAACGCCCAGGCCTACGGCATGCTGTCCGAACGCACGCGCCGCCGCATGAGCGACCGCCTGCGCCAGCACGGCATCAACGATGAGCGGGTGTTGTCGGCGATGCACGAGGTGCCGCGCCATCTGTTCGTCGACCAGGCGCTGGCGACCCGCGCCTACGACGACGTGTCGCTGCCGATCGGCCACGGCCAGACCATCTCCCAGCCGCTGACCGTGGCGCGGATGACCGAGCTGCTGATCCAGGGCCGGCAGCCCGGCAAGATACTGGAGGTCGGCACCGGCTGCGGCTACCAGACAGCAGTACTGCTGAAGACGGGCGCCGAGGTCTATTCGATTGAACGACTGGGCGCGATTCTTGACCAAGCAAGACGCAATCTGCGCGCCGCCAAGCTGGTCCACGCCAGGCTGGTGCACGGCGACGGCAACGTCGGCCTGCCCGAAGCCGCGCCCTTCGACGGCATCATCATCACCGCGGCCGCGCGGGCGCTGCCGGCGCCGCTGGTGGACCAGCTGGCCGACGGCGGCCGCATGGTGCTGCCGCTGGGCGAGGCCGAGCAGCACCTGTGGCTGCTGGAGAAGACGGCTCAAGGCCTGCAAAAGACCCGGCTGGACCCGGTCAAATTCGTTCCGCTGCTGAACGGACGCAGTTAAGACTGCAAAAACGCAACACTTGATCTGTCAGACAATCAATCAAAACACTTATTCAACATTTGAACAAAAAAAACATGCTAAAAATGCATTGCAGGTATGCGCATATAGTAGTCGCCGCAATAGCGGCCGGTTTGGCCGGTTGCAGCAGCATGGTGCAACAGGCCGCTCCGGTGGAAAGCGCCGCGCCGGCGCGGGTCGCCCAGGCGGCTCCGGCCAAGGTCGACACGCCATCCGCCCCGCATGACGCCACCGTGGCCGCCCCCTATCGGGACCAGGGCAGTCTGAAAGTCCAGCCGGTGGCGGATGACGCGGCCGCTGAAAACGGCAACACTTACGTAGTGAAACCCGGCGACAACCTGTTCCGGATTTCCCTGAACCACGGGCTGAAGTACAAGGACGTGGCAGCCTGGAACAATCTGCCCGACAACAGCATCAAGGTCGGCCAGGTTCTGCGCTTGTCTCCTCCGGGCGGAGGCGCGGCAAACCCGGCAGCCCCCGCGGCGGACAAGCCATCAGCCGCACCGATCGTGGCGGCGGGCGAGACGGCGAAGAATGCCGGCGGCTCCAGCGTCAAGGCTTATCCGAAGGCGTTGAAGCTGCCATACAGCAGCGAAGCGGTGAAGAATCTGCCGGCCCAGAGCGAGGGACGCGCAGCCAACAACAACAACGCTCAAACATCCGCTCCCGCGGTTGTCACGCCGCCGGCGAAGAAGCCGGAAGCCAGCGCGGTCACGCAGGCCCCGGCCAAGGAAGCCAGCGCACCCAGCGCCAAGCAGGAAGAAGACGCGGTGCCCTGGGCATGGCCTACCGAAGGCAAGATGACCAAGGGATATTCGGATAGCAACAAAGGCATCGAGATTACTGGCCGGATGGGCCAGCCGGTGCTGGCGGCCGGCGACGGCAAAGTGGTGTACAGCGGCGCCGGACTGAGGGGTTACGGCAAGCTGATCATCATCAAACATAACAAGACCTTCCTGTCCGCATACGCGCACAACAGCCAGTTGCTGGTCAAGGAAGGACAGTCTGTCAAGAAAGGGCAGAAGATTGCCGAAATGGGCAATTCCGATGCCGACCAAGTCAAGCTGCATTTCGAGATCCGCCGCTTCGGCAAGCCGGTGGACCCGATGCAGTATCTTGAACACAAGTCCTGATCGGGCGTGGCCACCCACCCCCGTCGGGACAAGACAGCGACGGGGGTAGAGAGATGAGCAACGAAATAGACATCCTCGACGAGGATGACATTCTTGACGAAGACAATGGCGAAGAAAACGCAGCCGAAGCCGAGGCCGAGGAAAGCGCCGAAAGCCCAGCAGTCTTCGAGGACGTGGTCGCCGACGTCACCCAGATTTATCTGAACGACATCGGCAACAACGCGCTGCTGACGCCGCAGGAAGAACTGGCGCTGGCCAGGCGGGTGGTGGCTGGCGAGTTCGAAGCCCGGCAGAAGATGATCGAGCACAATCTTCGGCTGGTGGTGAACATCGCCAAGCACTACATCAACCGCGGGCTGGCCCTGCTCGACCTGATCGAGGAAGGCAATATCGGCCTGATGCACGCGCTGGAGAAGTTCGATCCCGAGCGCGGCTTCCGCTTCTCCACCTATGCCACCTGGTGGATACGCCAGAGCATAGAGCGGGCGATCATGAACCAGTCCCGCACCATCCGCCTGCCGGTGCACGTGATCAAGGAGCTGAACGTCTACCTGCGCGCCTCGCGCCACCTGGAAAGCCAGATCGGCCGCGAACCCAGCGTGGAGGAGATCGCCCACTTGGTAGGCAAGCCGGTGGAGGACGTGCGCAAGGTGCTGAACCTTAACGAGCGCATGGCCTCGCTGGACGCGCCGCTGGACATCGATCCGATGCTGTCGATCGGCGAATCCATCCCCGACGAGCAACACGAGGAGCCTGAGCTGCAGCTGCACAACAGCCAGCTGGAAATGTTCGTCCATGACTGGCTGAGCCAGCTGAACGAGAAGCAGCGGCTGGTGATCGAGCGCCGCTACGGCCTCAACGGCTACGAGATCTGCACGCTGGAGGAGCTGGCCGCCTCGCTGAACCTGACCCGCGAACGCGTGCGCCAGATCCAGATCGAGGGCTTGGAGCAGCTGCGCCGCATCTTGCGCCGCAAAGGCATCTCCCGCGACTTCCTGCTCTGAAGTCCGCCAGACGCAGCCATCGGCCCGGCCTCCCGCCGGGCTTTGTCATTTCCAGCGCCGCGCCCGCCTCAGCCACCGTTTTTCGCGCGCGCCGTCGGCAGCGGTTAGCCGATAACGCAGTTCGATGTATTCATCGACCAGCGCTTTCAGGCGGTTGAAATCGTCGCGCGGCAGCCCGCGCGCCGCCTTCAGCCGCTCCAGCGGCCCCTGCGCGCGCGGCGCCTCGACGCCCCTCTTCTCCAGCCGCCTGCGCAATGCCTCCCAACCTGCGGGCAGCGGCTCCTCCACCGGTCTCCCGCGCCACCACAGGGCCAGCGGCATCATCGCCAGCGCCATCCCGGCCGCCAGCGCGCGCAACACGCTGGCGGAATCCACCCGTTCGCCCAGTCCCAGCCATCGGAACAGCCCCTGCTGGCGTTCCGCGTCATAGCCGACCACCCACTGCTGCCAGACGAAGTTGGCCGCAAACCACTGCTGGCGGACCCGCCTCAGCCACTGGGACGGCAGTGCCGCCGCCATGCCGCTTTCCGTCCTCAGCGCGGGCAGCGTCTGCTCCGCGCCGAGCGCCAGCCGTCCCGGCGATACCGCTGCCGTCGGATCCACCCGCTGCCACGCGCCGTCCAGCCAGACCTCCACCCAGGCGTGCGCGTCCGATGAGCGCAGCTGCCAGAAACGGCCGACCGGGTTGTATTCCCCCCCCTGATAGCCGACCACCACCCGCGCAGGAAACCCCGCCGCACGGGCCAGAAAAGCGAACGAGGACGCGTAGTGCTCGCAGAAGCCCTGGCGGCTGGCGAACAGAAAATGATCCACCGCCTGATCGCCCAGCAGCGGTTGCTGCAGGGTGTAGCGGAAGCCGCCGCGCTTCAGGAAGTCCAGCGCCGCGCGCAGGAATCCGCGGCCATCCCCGCCCGCCGCTGCCAATTGGACGGCCAAGGCGCGGCTTTGTGAATTCCCCGGCGGCAGGCGCAGGTAGAAGGCCCGCCGGGCCGGACTCAGAACCACCCGGCGGCGCTCTCCCTGCCGGCTTTCCTGCGCATAGCCGAGCAGCTCGTCGCTGCGCGGCTCCTGGCGCAACAGTCCGCCACCTTCCAGGCGGCTGCCCGGTCCGGCTCCGAATGCCTGCTCCAGCGCCGGCAAGCGCCCGCGGTCAGCCCGCAGCGTCAGGCGATAGCGCAGAACGCGCCCCGCCGCCGGCTCATCCCGCTCATCCCGCTCGCCTCCCAATCCTTGCCAACGGCGGCCGTCGAAATCGTCCAACAGCGCCACCCGCCAGTACAATTGATCCTGCCTTGGCGCGGCGCCGTCGAACACCGCGGAAAACGCCGGCTCCCGGTTCAGGATCAGCCGGCTGATGCTGCCCGGCTCCATATCGTCGCCCAGGCCGCTGGAGGCGGTTTGCGGCGGCGTATTCAGGCTCCACAACGGCTGCGGCAGCCGCGGCATCGCCACGAACAGAGCCAGCATCAGCGGCAGCGACAGCGCCAAGGCCTGCCAGGCGTGGCGCCAGCTGCCGCGCGGCAACGCGCCGGCCAGCCTCGCGGCGGCCCAGGTCAGCAACAGCATGGCCAGCGCCAGCCAGGCCGCCATCAACGGCGACTGGTCGAACAGCAGCGGCGTCGCCGCCAGGAAAAAGCCCAAGGCCGTCAGCACGCGCCAATCGCGCAGCGTGCGGGTCTCGAAGGCTTTGAAAGCGATCAGCATGGTCAACAAGGCGACGCCGCCCTCCCGCCCCACCAGCGTGCCCAGGCTCATCCATAGCGCCGCGGCCGCCATCGGCAGCGCCGGCAGCAGCAGCCAGCGCGGCGGCAACGCCGGCCGCCAGCCGCACCACAGCAGGGCCAGCGCGCAGCCTGCCGGCAGCCAGAACGGCAGATGCCAGGCCAGCGGCGACACGATCCACAGCAAGGCCAACAGCACCGGCCAGCGGTTCGGCTCCGAAACGACCGCCGCCGTCACCGCGCGCTCCCGAACAGCGCCAGCGCGCCCAGCGCCAACTCCCGCTGGCGCGGCTGCGGACCGATCTCGCCATCAGGCAGGCACAGCCGGTAGCGCTGGCGGCGGCGCTCGCACTGTTCCACCCGCCAGGCTAGGCGGGACAACCGGCGCTCCGGATCGGACTCGCCGACGTAGTCGTCCCAGCCCAAGCGCTGCAGCCCGGCGCCGGCCTCGGCGGAAAAACGCTTGCTGGCCAGCAGATCGCGCCGCGCCATCACCTTCCAGGCGATCTGCCGCGGCGTATCGCCATAGCGATAGGCGTCAAGATGGGAAAAATCCTCATCCCCGATGCCCTCGCCTCCCCCCTTGCCGGCTTCCGCCTCCCGGCGTCCCCTGGCCGCGTCCGGCAGCGGGGCCGGATAGGCCAGCACCCGCGCGCGCAGTCTCAGCACCGCCCACGCCCGCACCAGGCCGAACGGAGCGTCGCTTTCCACCACGCAGGCCGGCAAAGGCAGCCAGCCGCGCCTGGACGCGAGCAGCTCCAGCGCCATCCGGGCATCGGCCATGCCCTCCAGCTCGCACGCCTGCGGCTCGCCTCCCTCGGCGGATACGCGCAAACGTCTGGCGGCGGGCGTCCGGTTCTCCAGCAACAGGGAAAAACGCGCGGCCTCGCCGACGAACACGGCCGGGCCGCCGTCGGCGCTCAGCCTCAGCCCGGCCAGCTGACGGTAGGCCATCAACACCGCCACCAGCAGCAGGCCGGCGATCCAGAACGCCAGCGCGTAAGCCAGGCTGACCTGGTAATTGAGCGCGCCCAGCCAAACCGCCAGCGCTACCGTCATCAACAGCAGGCCGAAACGGGTGGGCAACAGATAGATGCGGCGCTGCGACAACTCGCAGCGGTCTTCCTGCGGCAGGCGCGACCACCACCAGCGCCGCAGACGCTCACGGAATAGCGACATGGGCGAGCAGCTTGTCCAGTTCCGGCTCCACCGGCGCGCCGGACGCCGACTGCAGCCGGTGAGCGGCCACCGGCGTGAAAATCGCCTTCACATCCTCAGGCAGCAAATGGTCCCGCCCCGCCAGCAGCGCCCAACCGCGTGCGGCGGCGGCCAGCGCTTGCCCGGCGCGCGGGCTCAGCCCGGTGGCGAACAAGCCCGGCCTGCGCGTCGCCTCCAGCAGCGCCAGCAGGTAATCGGCCAGCGCCGGCGACACTGTGACCGCGGCCGCCTTCTGCTGCAGCGCCAGCAGCTCGCCAGGCACCATCGTCGCCTGGAAACGCTCCAGCAGCGCGCGGCGGTCCTCGCCCATCAACAGCGCACGCTCGGCCTCGCGCGGCGGATAGCCGAGCGAGATCCGCATCAGAAAACGGTCCAGTTGAGATTCCGGCAAGGGGAAGGTGCCCATCTGCTCGCCGGGGTTCTGGGTGGCGATCACGAAGAATGGCGCCGGCAACGGGTGGGTGTCCCCGTCTATCGAGGCCTGGCGCTCCTCCATCGCCTCCAGCAGCGCCGACTGCACCTTGGGCGACGCGCGGTTGATCTCGTCGGCCAACAGCAGCTGGGTGAACACCGGCCCCTTGTGCAACTCGAAGCGGCCGCTGTCGCGCTGGTAGATGCTGACGCCCAGGATGTCCGCCGGCAGCAGGTCGCTGGTGAACTGCACCCGCCGGTATTCCAGCCCCAGCACGGCGGCCAGCCCGTGCGCCAGCGTGGTCTTGCCCACGCCGGGCACATCCTCAATCAATAGATGTCCCCGCGCGATCAGGCAGGCGAAAGCCAGCCGGATCGCCTGCGGCTTACCCAATATCAGCGTGTTCAGTTGCCGGTAGGCCTGGGAGAGTGATTGCATTTGACCCCGCTTGCGCGCAGTATTTATCAAATTCACATATCGCAATCCCATTGTAAGCACGCGGGGAGCATTCGTGTTCACTTGGCTGAAAAACCGCCTGCAGCGGAACGGGTTGACCGCCTACGTCACCCATCCCGACTGTCTGCAACACAATATGGGGGTGGGCCACCCAGAGTGCCCGGAACGATTGACCGCCATCCGCGACCAGCTGATGGCCTCGCAGATTTTCGACTCGCTGCAAGAGGTGGAAGCGCCCGAAGTCGGCTACGAGCAGTTGGCTCGCGTGCATCCGCCGCGCTACGTCGAATACCTGGAAGCCTGCGCGCCCAGCGTGGGCACCTTCCGCATGGACCCCGACACCGCGATGTCGCCCGGCACGCTGCAGGCGGCCCGCCGCGCGGCCGGCGCAGTGGTGAAGGCGGTGGAACTGGTGGCCGAGGACAAGGCGCCCAACGCCTTCTGCGCGATCCGTCCGCCCGGACATCACGCCGAAAGCGACAAGGCGATGGGTTTCTGCTTCTTCAACAACATCGCCGTCGGCGTCGCCCACGCGCTGGCCCACTACAAGTTCGAGCGGGTGGCGGTGGTGGATTTCGACGTCCACCACGGCAACGGCACCGAAGAAATCCTGCGAGACGATCCACGGGTATTGATGGTGTCCATCTTCCAGCATCCGTTCTATCCGTACAGCGGCGACGAGCCTATGGGGCCGAACATGCA
This sequence comes from Chromobacterium piscinae, assembly GCF_021129175.1. Classification (GTDB taxonomy): domain Bacteria; phylum Pseudomonadota; class Gammaproteobacteria; order Burkholderiales; family Chromobacteriaceae; genus Chromobacterium; species Chromobacterium piscinae. The sequence continues at coordinate 79,954 of NZ_JAJOHV010000058.1, forward strand.
CAATGTGCCGCTGAAGGCAGGCAGCGGCGGACGCGAATTCCGCGAAGCGGTGGAAAACGTCTGGCTGCCGCTGCTGCATGAGTTCCAGCCGCAGATGCTGTTCATCTCGGCCGGCTTCGACGCCCACCGCGAGGACGACATGGGTTCGCTTGGATTGATCGAGTCAGACTACGAGTGGGTGACCCGCCATATGGTGGGAATCGCCGACCAATACTGCGCCGGCCGCATCGTATCGGTGCTGGAGGGCGGCTACGACCTGTCGGCGCTGGGCCGCAGCGTCGCCGCCCATATCCGCGTGTTGTCCGACGGCTGAGCGTTCCTGTCGCCGCCAAGTCCCAACCGAGCTCCTGCGCGGAAGCCCGCAGTTTTTGGCCTGTGCCGCCCTCGGCCGGGACATTATTTCAAACATCGACATGATTGGAAAAAAGCATGAGCCGTTGGCTGCGCAATAACCGCGGATTCCTGGTTTTCCTTTTGGTGTTTGGCCTGTTCCGCACCGCCATCGCGGACTGGAACCCCATTCCGTCAGGCTCGATGCGCCCCACAGTCCTGGAAGGAGACGTGGTGCTGGTCAACCGGCTGGCTTACGACCTGAAGCTGCCGCTGACCCACGTCATCCTGCATCGCACCGGCGAGCCCCTGCGCAGCGACATCGTCACCTTCTCGTCGCCCAAAGACGGCACGCGGCTGATCAAGCGCCTGATCGGCCTGCCGGGCGACACGGTGGAAATGCGCGATGAGCGGCTGATCCTCAATGGCCAAGCCGCACGCTACCAGCCGCTGGAGCGGCTGACCGAGGCCGTGGCGGACAATGTGGCGCTGCCCGCGCTGCGCCTGCGGGAAAGCGGCGCGCTGCCGCCTCACCGCGTGCAGTGGCTATCCGGCGTCAACGCCCGCAGCGACTTCGGCCCCATCGTCATTCCGGCCGGTCAGTACCTGATGCTGGGCGATAACCGGGACGACAGCGCCGACTCACGTTACTTCGGCCTGGTGCCGCGCGAGTTGCTGATCGGCCGCGCCGTCGGCGTGATCGCCTCCGCCGACATCACCGCCAACTGGATGCCGCGCTGGAGCCGTTTCGCCAGCGGCTTTCATTGACAGAGGCGCCGGACAAACAAAAAGCCGTCCAGAAGGACGGCTTTTTTCATTCCCGACGCGCGGCTCAACCGGCGTCGCCCTTATTGCCTATCTTGTCTTCCTTGCCGGTCATCAGCTTGATCAGGTTGGACTTGTGCCGATGAACCACCACGATGGCGATGATGATGCAAGTGCCGAAATACACGCTCTGCGGCCCCAGGATGAAAAAAGCGTACACCGGCACCAATACGCAGGCGATGATGGCCGACAGCGAAGAAATCTTCACCACAAAGGCCATGAACAGCCAGGTGGCCAACGCGGCCAGCGCCAGCCATGGATTGATGCCGAACAGGATGCCCACCGCGGTGGCCACACCCTTGCCGCCCTTGAAGCCGAAGAACACCGGCCACATGTGGCCGAACAGCACGGCCAGAGCGCATAAAGCGATGCCTTGCTCGCCCAGGCCGTAGCGCGGCCCCAGCCAGGAGGCCAGCGCCACCGCCACCCAGCCCTTGACGCCGTCGCCCAGCAGCGTCAGCGCGGCGGCGAGCTTCTTGCCGGTGCGCAGCACATTGGTGGCGCCGGGGTTGCCGGAGCCGTAGCTGCGCGGATCGGCCATGCCCATCGCCTTGCTGACGATCACGGCGAAAGACAGCGATCCGATCAAATAGGCCGCCAGAACAAAAGCGAATGCGGTCGTGGTCATGGTGGAGCGGTATCCGTTGCATTAGAATAGAGAGCTTCGGATTTTACGGTATCGGGCGCCAAAGCCCAACCACCTGACTGACAGATGGACATCATATTCCTGCGCGAAGTGCGCGCCGACACCGTGATCGGCGTGTACGACTGGGAGCGCACAGCCGCCCAGACCATTGAAATCGACCTGGAAATCGGCATTCCCAGCGACACGCCCTGCCATAGCGACGACATCGGCGACACCATACACTACGGCGTGGTGGTGGAGCGGCTGCGCCAGTCTCTGGAGGAGCAGCACTTCCTGCTGCTTGAGGCGTTGGCCGAGCATATCGCGAAGATGGTGCGCGAGGAGTTCGGCGCGCCGTGGGTGAGAGTGGCGGTCACCAAGCTGGGGATATTGCCCGGCGTGAAACGCGTGGGCGTGCAGATCGAGCGCGGCCATCGGCCAAGCTGAGCCCGGCGTCTAATCGGTATTGAATTTCAGCCTCAGACCAACGTCTTTGTGATGCATGCGCACCGACAGGTGGGTGCGCTTTCCCATATCCAGCGCCGGCGTCAGCCTGAGGCTCTGGCTGCCGGGCTCGCGCTCCAGCCTCAAGGGCCCCAGTTGCAAGCCCTGCTCGGCCAGCTCCGGCCGCTTCACCTCCGGATCGCGCGGCGACGCGCACATCATGGCCTGCGGCAAACACCCGGCCAGAGCGGATTCGCCGCCCAATCCGATGACAAGCAGCAGCAGAAGGCGGCCCATGTCCAGACTCCAGGTGTGGATACTCTAATCATGGACAAAGCGATTACAACTTCAAGCGCCTCTTTCAAGCGCAGCCAAAGACTGCTGGATGCATCGTCTGAAACGCCAGCCATTTCAGCCAGCGCGTGCTCAACTCAACGGTTGCGCATGAAATCCGCGGTGTTGTAAAACGCCTCCAGCAGCTTGTCCTTCAACCAATCCTCCGCCACCAGCTCGCCCACCGCCTTGCGCATGCAGAACATCCACTGGTCGCGCGCGGCCTCGTCCACAGCGAACGGCATGTGGCGCATGCGCAACCGAGGGTGGCCGAAGGCTTCCATATACAGCGAAGGGCCGCCCAGCCAGCCGGACAGAAACATGAACAGTTTCTGGCTCGAGCCGGCGAGATCGGCCGGATGCATGTCGCGCAGCGGCTTCACCGAAGGCTCGCTATCCATGATGTCGTAGAACCGGTCGCACAGCCAGCGGACCACTCCCTCGCCGCCCAATAGCTGGTACGGCGTCATTTCCTGCACTTCGCTCATTCACGCTCCAAGCGCCGGCGCAAAACGCGCCGGCCAAAACCATTCATCAATCGCTTCGCGGCCTCAGTGCCCGCAAAACGCGAAATCCAGCTGCGGCGTCCTGCCGCTGATGATCTCCGCCAGCGCCTTCCCCGAACCCGCGCCCTCGGTCCAGCCCAAGGTGCCGTGGCCGGTGTTCAGGAACAGCCTGCCGATTCGGCTCCTGCCTATCAAGGGCACATTGCCCGGCGTCGCCGGCCGCAACCCGCTCCAGAAGCGAGCGGCCTCCCAGTCGCAGGCCAAGGGAAACAGCGTCCTGGCCCGCCGCAGCAAGGCCTCGCAGCGCAGCGGATCGAGGCTGGACGAATAACCGGACAGTTCAGCGGTGCCGGCGATGCGCAGCTCATCGCCCAAGCGGCTGAACACCAGTTTATGGGATTCGTCGGTCAGGCTGACCATGGGCGCGGCGATCAGGCTCTTCACCGGCGCCGTCGCCGAATAACCTTTGGCCGGATAAACCGGCAGCCGCAAGCCCAGCGGCGCGGCCAGCAGCGGCGAGTGGCTGCCCAGCGCCAGCACGTAGGCGTCCGCCGTCACCCGCTGGTAGCCGCCGTCCGGTCCCGTCACCGATACTGCCGACACGCCGCCGTCCGCCGTTTCCAGCGCGTTGATCCGGGTATTGTAACGAAACTCCACTCCCAGGCCCGCGGCGGCCTCGGCCAGTCCACGGGTGAACAGATGCACGTCGCCGGACTCGTCGTCCGGGCACCAGCTGGCGCCGGTCAAGCCAGGCAACGTCGGCTCCAGCGCCGGTTCCAGCGCCAGCGCCTGCATCGGGCTGAGCACCCGCTTGTCCACCCCCAGCGCCTGCAGCCGCTCGGCCGAACGCCGGGCATGGCGCAGCTGACAGGCATCATAATGCAGGCTGAGAATGCCGCGCGACAGGCGGCGGTAGGAAATGCCGGTTTCCTCGCGCAGCTGGCGCATCGCGTCGCGGCTGTACAGCCCCAGCGCCACCATCTGCCGCATATTGCGCTGATGGCGGCCTGGCAGGCACTCAGCCAGGAATCCGGCTATCCAGCGCCATTGCGACGGGTCCATCCTCGGCCGGAACAGCAGCGGCGCATCATCGCGCCACAGCCAGCGCAGCACCTGCCACGGCGCGCCCGGGCTCGCCCAGGGCTCGGACTGGCTGACCGACAGCTGGCCGCCATTGGCGAAACTGGTCTCCCTAGCCGCGCCGCAGGCGCGCTCCAGCACCACCACCTCATGTCCCATCCTGGCCAGGAACCAGGCAGTGGACACGCCCACCACCCCGGCCCCGAGAACCGCCACTCGCATACCGCCTCCCCGCGCAAAGACAACGGGCAAGACTCGCTTGCCCGTTAGAGACGAAATGGTAATGGCAATCGCGCGGCGCGGCGACTGTTTTGTCGGACAAATGCCTACTTTTTCGCGTGCTCGTACACGGTCTTGCCGCGCAGATGGAAGTAATCGGACGCGAAATAGAAGTTTTCCGAGTGGCCGACAAACAGCAATCCATCCGGCTTCAGCAATGGCGCGAAGCGCTTGAGCACGGCGAACTGGGTGTCGCGGTCGAAGTAGATCATCACGTTGCGGCAGAAGATCGCGTCGTACTGCTTGCGCACGCTCCAGTTGCTTTCGACCAGGTTCAAGCGCTGGAAAGTGATCATATTGCGCAGCGCCTGCTTGGCCTGGTAGCTGCCGTCGGGCTGCTTGTCGAAATACTTGACCGCATGGCCGGCCGGCAGGCGGGCGATCTTGTCAGCCGGATAAATGCCCTTGCGGCCGGTCTCCAGCACGCTGGTGTCCAGATCGGTGGCGAGCACCGAAATATTCGGCCGCGACGCGCCCGGGAAGGATTCCAGCGCCGTAATCGCCAGCGAGTAAGGCTCTTCGCCAGTGGACGCCGCCGCGCACCAGATCGCCAGCTCTCCGCTGGCCGCCGCCTTCTTCTTCAGATGCTCCGACAGAATGGGAAAGTGGTGCTCCTCGCGGAAGAAGAAAGTCAGATTGGTGGTCAACGCGTTGACGAACTGCTCGAATTCGCGTTTGCCGCCAATCGACTCCAGGAAATCGACATAGGCGGCGAAGCCGGGTAGCTTGAGCTCGCGGATGCGCCGCACCAGCCGGCCGTATACCATGTCCTTCTTGGACGGATTCAGGGAAATCCCCGCCTCCTTGTAGATCAGCTTGCGGATGCGCTCGAAGTCGGCATCCGTGAAAGAGAATTCACGATTGAATTCGATCTTGGGCAATACCACCGGCGGCAGCTTGTTCATGTTCTGGATTCCACAGCAAAAAGGCCCGGGGCAAGGGCCCGGGCCTGGTTCTTACCTGCGTTCAGTATCACACCGAGAACGAAGAACCACAACCGCAAGTGGTGGTGGCGTTCGGATTGCGGATCACGAACTGCGAGCCTTCCAGGCTTTCCTGGTAATCGATCTCGGCGCCGACCAGGTACTGGTAGCTCATCGGATCCACCAGGAAGGTCACACCCTGGCGCTCGATCGCGGTATCGTCCTCGTTGGCGATTTCATCGAACGTGAAACCGTACTGGAAGCCGGAACAGCCGCCGCCGGTGACGAACACGCGCAGCTTCAGGTCGGGATTGCCCTCTTCAGCGATCAGATCCTGCACCTTGGCGCAGGCGCTTTCGGTGAAGTTGATCGGGCACGGCATTTCGGTAGCAGCTTCTGTCATGTGTAACCTCGCAATTCAATCGGGCCGGTCGCGGCCATTCACCCACTATTTTAGTCGGATATCGGGGCGAATGGCGAGCGTTCAAGCCCCAGCCCCGCGATCACGGCAACAGCGGCACCACATCGAGACCATCCGTCTCCGGCAGGCCGAACATCAGGTTCATGTTCTGCACCGCCTGGCCCGCCGCGCCCTTGACCAGGTTGTCTATCACCGACAGCACCACCACCGTGTCGCCGCCCTGCGGCCTGTGCACCGCGATGCGGCACAGATTGGCGCCGCGCACCGAGCGCGTTTCGGGATGGCTGCCCGCCGGCAGCACATCGACGAAGGCCTCCCCGGCATAACGGGCCTCGAACAGCTGCTGCAGATCGACATCCTTGGACAGCCTAGCGTACAGCGTCGCGTGGATGCCCCGGATCATCGGCGTCAGGTGCGGAACGAAAGTCAGCCCCACCGGCTTGCCGCTGGCGCGCGCCAAACCCTGACGGATTTCCGGCAAGTGGCGATGGCCAGCCACGCCGTAAGCCTTGAACGAGTCGCCGGCCTCGGCCAGCAGCGCGCCGATCTCGCCCTTGCGGCCGGCGCCGGACACGCCGGACTTGCAGTCGGCGATCAGGCTGGAGGCGTCGATCGCGCCCGACTCGATCAACGGCAGGAAGCCCAGTTGCACGGCGGTCGGATAACAACCCGGATTGGCCACCAGCCGGGCGCCGCGAATGGCCTCGCGACTCACCTCGGGCAGGCCGTAAACCGCGTCGGCCACCAGCTGCGGCGCGGCGTGCGGCATGCCGTACCACTTCTCCCACTCGAACACGTCCTTGATGCGGAAGTCCGCCGCCAGGTCCACCACCCGCACGCCGGCGTCCAGCAGCGCGGCGGCCTCCTGCATCGCAATGCCGTTGGGCGTGGCGAAGAACACCACGTCGCAGTCCTGCAGCTTGGCTTCGTCGGGCGTGCTGAACGCCAGATCGATGCGGCCGCGCAAGCTGGGAAACATCTCGTCGACGCGGATGCCGGCATCCTTGCGCGAAGTCACCGCCGTCACGCGCGCCTGCGGATGCTTGGCCAGCAAACGCAACAACTCGACTCCGGTGTAACCGGTGCCCCCGACGATCCCAACCTTGATCATGTGGACTGCCCTTTATGTAAAAAAATGTCGCAAAAGCGACAGTTTAGGCAGTAGACGCTGTGGCGGCAAGTGCACAGCAAAAGAAAAAACCGCCGGGCCGAAGCCGGGCGGTTTTTCGAGCAGCAATCCGCGATTAACGCTTGGAGAACTGCTTGGCGCGGCGAGCTTTGCGCAGGCCGACCTTCTTACGTTCAACTTCGCGAGCGTCGCGAGTCACGTAGCCAGCTGCCGACAGAGCGGACTTCAGAGCAGCGTCGAAGTCGATCAGGGCGCGGGTGATGCCGTGGCGGATCGCGCCGGCTTGGCCGGTTTCGCCGCCGCCGACAACGTTCACCTTGATGTCGAAGGATTCGACGTTTTCGGTCAGAACCAGCGGCTGGCGGATAACCATGCGACCGGTTTCACGGGCGAAATACTCGTCAACAGGCTTGCCGTTAACGATGATCTGGCCGGAACCCTTCTGCATGAACACGCGAGCGACGGAGCTCTTGCGACGGCCAGTGCCGTAGTAGTATTTACCGTTCATTGTTAAGCCTTAAAATCAGATTTCCAGCACTTTGGGCTGTTGGGCGACGTGCGGGTGCTCAGCGCCGGCGTATACCTTGAGCTTCTTGATCATGGCGTAGCCCAGCGGACCCTTCGGCAGCATGCCTTTCACGGCCTTTTCCAGAACGCGCTCCGGGAACTGGTTTTGCAGTTCGGTGAAGGTGCGTTCGTAGATGCCGCCCGGGTAACCAGAGTGACGGTAGTACTTCTTGTCTTGTGCCTTGGTACCGGTCACGCGCAGCTTGTCGACGTTCACTACGACGATGAAATCGCCAGTGTCAACGTGCGGGGTGAATTCCGGCTTGTGTTTGCCACGCAGACGGCGGGCGATTTCGGCAGCCAGGCGACCCAGCACCTTATCGGCGGCGTCGACCACGTACCATTCGCGCTTTACCTCATGCGCCTTGGCAGAAAAGGTCTTCATGGAACTCTTCCATCGTAATTCTTGAAAGTTACGGATTCTAGTGCAGTGGCCGGGTAGCTGTCAAACCCTTGTGACACAACAGATTTCCAGCAGGCGGGAAACGGTGGAATCCGGGCGAAAAACGGCGGCAAAAAAAAAGCGCAACGCTCAAGCGTGTTGCGCCAAGTTCCACCTAAAGAAGGAGGATGGAGGAGACAACACCAGGAACGCCACAGTGCGCAACGCCCTGATGCAATACCGATTATCGGTATCCCATCTGGATTAGGCAAGCATTTTTTGTGCACTGCACGATAAACGATGTGCGCGCATGCCACACTCCGTTCCGCAATGCGAAAACGGACGCCATCCGGCGCCCGTTTAATCATGGATATCAGTGGCTTACAGCTTGATCGCTGCGTCCAGCGCCACTTCCATCATGTCGCGGAACGAGGTCTGGCGCTCTTCGGCGCTGGTGGCCTCGCCGGTCGGGATAATGTCGGACACGGTCAGGATACCGACAGCGCGCGCGCCGTACTGCGCGGCCACGCTGTAGATGCCTGCCAGCTCCATCTCGATCACGTTGACCTGCATCTTGGACAGCACGTCCAGCATGTTCGGCTGCACGCCGTAGAACAGATCGGCGGAGAACACGTTGCCGACGGTGATCGACTTGCCCTGCTCGGCGGCGGTGTCCACCACGGTGCGCAGCAGCGTGTAATCGGCGATGGCGGCGTAATCATGGTCGTTGAAGCGCATGCGGTTGACCTTGCTGTCGGTGGACGCGCCCATGGCGACGAACAGCTCGCGCAGCTTGATGTCAGGCGTCACCGCGCCGCAGGAGCCGATGCGGATGATGTTCTTGACGCCGTAGTCCTTGACCAGCTCGGTGGTGTAGATGCTGGCGGACGGAATGCCCATGCCGTGGGCCATCACCGACAGGCGCTTGCCCTTGTAGGTGCCAGTGTAGCCGAGCACGTTGCGCACGTTGGTGACCAGCTCCGCGCCTTCCAGGAAGGTCTCGGCGATCAGCTGGGCGCGCAGCGGGTCGCCAGGCATCAGTACGGTTTCGGCGAAGGCGCCGTCTTTGGCGTTGATATGCGGGGTTGCCATTCAAGGTCTCCTCTAAATGATTCTGCTCCCGTCGCGCTTGCGCGGATGGGGAAAAATGGCGCCGGGCCGCGCGCGGCGGCCCGGGTGGCGGCGTCAGTCCAGGAAGGACGTGCCGTAATCCATATCGGGCAGGCCCAGATGGCTGGCCACGCTCTGGCCGATGTCGGCAAAAGTGGCGCGCTCGCCTATCGGACCGGCCTTCACCTTCTTGCCATAGCACAGCACCGGGATGTGCTCACGGGTGTGGTCTGTGCCGGGCCAGGTGGGGTCGCAGCCGTGATCGGCGGACAGGATCAGGATGTCGTCGTCGCCCATCGCGGCCATCACCTCGGGCAGACGCGCGTCAAACTCCTCCAGCGCCGCGGCGTAGCCGGCGGTGTTGCGGCGATGGCCGTAGCTAGAGTCGAAATCGACGAAGTTGGCCATGATGATGGCCGGCTTGTCCTGATGCTGGTCCATCGCCGTCAGCGTGGCGTCCCACAATTGGTCGAAGCCGGTGGCCTTGTGCTTGTGGGTGATGCCGACGTGGGCGTAGATGTCGGCAATCTTGCCGATCGACACCACGTCGCCGCCGGCGTCGGCCAGTTTCTTCAGCACGGTGGCCGCCGGCGGCTCCACCGCCAGGTCCTTGCGGTTGCCGGTGCGGGCGAACTTGCCCTTGCCTTCGCCCACGAAAGGCCGGGCGATCACGCGGCCGATATTGTACGGCTCCAGCAGCTCGCGGGTGATCTTGCACAGCTCGTACAGCTTGTCGAGGCCATAGGTCTCTTCATGGCAGGCGATCTGGAACACCGAGTCGGCCGAAGTATAGAAGATCGGCTTGCCGGTCTTCATGTGCTCCTCGCCCAGACGGTCCAGAATCTCGGTGCCGGAAGCATGGCAGTTGCCCAGGAAGCCCGGCAGGCCGGCCTTCTCGACGATGGCGTCCAGCAGCTCCTGCGGGAAGCTGTTGTCGTGGTCGCTGAAATAGCCCCAGTCGAACAGCACCGGCACGCCGGCGATCTCCCAGTGGCCGGACGGGGTGTCCTTGCCGCTGGAGATTTCGCGGGCGTAGCCGTAGGCGGCTACCGGATCGGCCGGGTCCATGCCTTCCGGGAAATAGCCGGACGACAGCCGGCAGGCGTGGCCCAGGCCCATCTTGGACAGATTGGGCAGCTTAAGCGGGCCGCTGCGGCCGACGTTGGCGCGGCCGGCGGCCGCCTCCATCGCGATGTGGCCCAGCGTGTTGCTGCCGGCGTCGCCGAACGCCGGCGCATCGGCCGCCGCGCCGATGCCCAGCGAGTCCAGTATCAGAATGATTGCGCGTTTCATGATGCCTCCCCGGCCTTATTCGCCGCGGATGATCTGATAAACCAGCGGCAGCTCGGACGGCGCGGCTTCGTCAACGCGGATGGCGGCCTTGACGCGGCGCGCCGCGTCTTCGAAGCTCGCCTCGTCGGCGGCGTGGATCATCATCAGCGGTGTGTCTTTGCCGATATTCTGGCCCAGTTCGACGAACTGCGACAGTCCTACGCGGAAATCCAGCACGTCGGTGGCCAGACGGCGTCCGCCGCCCAACGCGCACACCGCCATGCCGATGCCGCGGGTGTCCATCGCGCCGACGTAGCCTGAGCGGTCGGCGTACACCGGGCGCACGATGGGCGCCGGCACCAGATGGCGGTCGTAGTTTTCCATGAAGTCGGCCGGACCGCCCAGCGCGGTCACCATGCGCCCGAAAATCTCTGCGGCGCGGCCGGAATCCAGACCTGCCTGCAGCTTGGCGCGGGCGTCGGCCTCGTCGCTGGCCAGCTTGCCGCCGATCAGCATCTGCGCGCATAGCGCCATCGTCACTTCGTGCAGGCGCGGATTGCGCTCGTCGCCCTTCAGGTAGCGCACCGCCTCGCGGGTTTCGATGCTGTTGCCGGCGGTGGAGGCCAGCGGCTGGCTCATTTCTGTGATCAGCGCGGTGGTGGCCACGCCGGCGCCGTTGCCCACCTTGACGATGCGCTCAGCCAACTCGATGGACTTCTGCATCGTCGGCATGAAGGCGCCGCTGCCGGCCTTCACGTCCATCACCAGCACGTCGAGCCCCGCCGCCAGCTTCTTGGACAAGATGGACGCGGTGATCAATGCGATCGACTCAACCGTGGCGGTGACGTCGCGGGTGGCGTAGAAGCGGCGGTCGGCCGGCGCCAGGTCGGACGTCTGGCCGATGATGGCCACGCCGACGTCCTTCACCACCTTGCGGAACAGCTCCGGCTCCGGAAACGGGTTATAGCCGGGCACCGCGGACAGCTTGTCCAGCGTGCCGCCGGTGTGGCCCAGGCCACGGCCGGAAATCATCGGCACGAAGCCGCCGCAAGCGGCGACCATCGGCCCGAGCATCAGCGACACCACGTCGCCGACGCCGCCGGTGGAATGCTTGTCCACGATGGGGCCCGGCAGGTTCAGATCTTTCCAGTGCATGCGGCGGCCGGAATCGCGCATCGCCAGCGCCAGGTGGACGTTCTCGTCCAGCTCCATGCCGTTGAAGTAGATGGCCATCGCCAAGGCGGCGATCTGGCTGTCGGCGACGCTGTTGTCGGTGATGCCGGCGACGAATTGCTGGATGTCCTGTTGCGACAAAGTCAGGTTGTCGCGTTTCTTGCGGATGATTTCCTGCGGCAAAAACATGGCATTCTCCTGCCTGAAACCCATTGCGCTGAAACACGGAACGGCAATGGGCGGTGCGGCCGGGAAATCGCCCGGCCAGAGTGCGGTAACCCCGCGAATTCTTGAATGGATCAGTAGCCGGAAGTCGGCTTGGCGACGCCGCCGGCGATCTCGATCTGCAGATTGGCCAACAGGCTAGACGCGCCGAAGCGGAAATGGCGGGCGCTTACCCAGCCCTCGCCCAGCAGGCGCGCGGCCAGAGCCAGATATTCGGCTGCCTCGGTGGCGCTCTTCACGCCGCCGGCGGCCTTGAAGCCGCATTCGCCGCCCAGCTCCTTGATCACGGCCAGCATGGTTTCGGCCGCCGCCAGCGTGGCGTTGACCGGCACCTTGCCGGTGGAGGTCTTGATGAAGTCCGCCCCGGCGCGGATGGAAATCTCGCTGGCGGCGCGGATCAGCGCCGCATCCCTCAGCTCGCCGCTCTCGATGATCACCTTCAGCAGCTTGCCGCCGCAGGCTTCCTTGCAGGCCTTGACCAGCTCGAAGCCGATGTCGCGGTTGCCGGCCATCAGCGCGCGGTACGGGAACACAACGTCCACTTCGTCGGCGCCGTAGGCGATGGCGGCGCGGGTTTCAGCCACCGCGATCGAGATGTCGTCATTGCCGTGAGGGAAGTTGGTGACGGTGGCCACCTGCACTTCCGGACAACCCGCTTCGCGCAGCGTCTTCTTGGCGATGGGCACGAAGCGCGGGTACACGCATACCGCCGCCACGGTGCCGTCCGGGCTCTTGGCCTTGCGGCACAGCGCGGCCACCTTCTCGTCGGTGTCGTCATCGTTGAGGGTGGTCAGGTCCATCAAGGACAGCGCGCGGCGCGCGGCTTCAATCAGTGCAGACATATCGATCTCTCTCGTATGCGTCCAAAAGGCGCAAACCGCATGACGGCGGTTTACCCAGGGCAATGCCCACGATTATGAAAATTTCTTCACATGAAAGCAAATTGCGAATCGATGCGACTTGCTTAAACGCAAACCGTCCGGCGCCGGCCACGCGCCCGCGCCAAAAGCGAAACCGGCCGCAACGCCCGTCCCGCGGGCATTCCAGCCGGCTTCTCCGTTACCGCTCAGACCCGGCGCGCCTCCTGCACGCCGGACAGTTCCATCAGGCGCGACAGCACGCGGCTGATGTCCTGCACCTGGCGCACTTCCACCGTCAGCCGCAAGCGGCTCTTCAGGTCGCGCGACAGGGTATTGACGCCGATCAGGTTCAGCTTCTCGCGCGACAGCACGTCGGAGATGTCGCGCAGCAGGCCCGGCCGGTCCTGCGACATCACCTCGATGTCGATCGGGAACACGCTGTTCTTCTGTTCGCCCCACTCGGCGGCGATCAGCCGTTCCGGCACTTCCTGCGACAGTTTTTTCAAGGTCAGGCAGCTGCTGCGGTGGATGGAGATGCCGCGGCCCTTGGTAACGAAGCCCATCACCTGGTCGGGCGGCGCCGGCTTGCAGCACTTGGCCAGCACCGTCATCAGATTGTCCACGCCCTCGATCAGCACGCCGCCGGCGTCATGGCCGCCCTTGCTGGCGCGGATCAGGCTTTCCGGCTGCACCTCCACCGCCGGCGGCGGCGCGAAGCTGGTGATCGCGTTGCTGACCGCGCGTATCGTCAGCTCGCCGTGCCCCAGCGCGCCGTAGACTTCGTCCAGCTTGTCGTAGCCCAGCTTTTCCGCCAGTTGCTGCAGATTGGGCTGGATATGCGGCCGCCGCGCCAGCTCGCGCTCGAACAGCGCCTTGCCGGTCTCGCGCACGGTGTCGGCGTTCTGCAGCCGGATGTACTGGCGGATCTTGGAGATGGCGCGGTGGCTCTTCACCCAGCCGTCGTGCAGCCAGTTGACCGACGGGCCACCTTCCTTGGCCACCAGCACTTCCACTCGCTGGCCGTTCTGCAGCGGCGTGGACAGCGGCACGATCTGCCCCTCCACCTTGGCGCCGCGGCAACGGTTGCCCAGCCCGGAGTGGATGGCGTAGGCGAAATCGATCGGCGTCGCGCCCTGCGGCAGCGCCAACACCTTGCCCTGCGGCGTCAGCACGTAGATGGTGTCGGCGAACAGCTCGGTCTTGAACGCCTCGGCCAGGCCTTCGCGGTCGGACATTTCCTCGCGCCAATCCAGCAGCTGGCGCAGCCAGGAAATCTTTTCCTCGTAAGCCGCGTCGCCCTTGCCGCCTTCCTTGTAGCGCCAGTGAGCGGCGACGCCGAACTCAGCGTGCTCGTGCATCTCGAAGGTGCGGATCTGCACCTCCAGCGCCTTGTCCTCCGGACCGACCACCGCGGTGTGCAGGCTGCGGTAATTGTTGGCCTTGGGATGGGAGATGTAGTCGTCGAACTCGCCGCGGATCGGCTGCCACATGCCGTGGATGATGCCGAGCGCGGTGTAGCAATCCGGCAGTTTGTCCACCAGGATGCGTACCGCGCGGATGTCGTAAAGCTCGGTGAAATCGAGCTTTTTCTTTTTCATCTTCTTCCAGATGGAATAGATGTGCTTGGGCCGGCCGGCCACCTCGGCCCGGACCCCGGCCTTCTTCAACTCCTCGCGCAGGACGTCCAGCACCCGCTCGATGTAGTCGATGCGCTCCAGCCGGCGCTCGTCCAGCAGCTTGGCGATCTTCTTGTAGGTGTCCGGCTCGGTGTGCCTGAGGCCCAGATCCTCCAGCTCCCACTTGATCTGCCAGACGCCCAGGCGATTGGCCAGCGGCGCGAACAGCTCCAGCGTCTCGCCGGCGATGCGGCGGCGCACCGCCTCGTCCGGCACGTTGGCCAGGTAGTGCATGGTCTGGGTGCGCCAGGCCAGCTTGATCAGCACCACGCGGATGTCCGCCACCATCGCCAGCAGCATCTTGCGCATGGTCTCGGCCTGGCGCGCGCAGTCTTCCGGCGTGGCCATCCTGTCGATGCGGGCGAACTCGGTGATGCGACGCACGCCGCCGACGCCGTCCACCAGCATCGCCACAGTCGGGTTGAAGGCCTCGGCCAGCCAGGCCTGCCATTCCGGCTGGTAGTCCGGCGCCGAGAACAACAGCGTGGCGACGATGGCGTCGGGCAGCAGATTCAGATCGGCGACGACCGCGGCGGCGGCCACCGCGTGGGTGAACAAGTCTTCCCCGGTGGAAGGGACGGTCTTGCCGGCGTACAGCTCCCGCGCGGCGTGGAAGGCGCGCGCCAGCAGCGCGCCTTCCTCATGGGGAAAGACGGCGGACATGCGCTCCAGCCAGCGCGCCGGGTCGGCGGCGTCGGCCAGGGTATCGGCAACGGTGCGGACTACGGAAACCATATCAGTTCTATCTGGACGGACTCGCCGTCTCAAAACCGCGGCCGGGCGCGCCCAGCCAGCGGATTGGCCACGCGGACAGGGCTAGCCTGCCCTCTTTCAATCATGCGCCGCCAGCCTCAGCAGCAATCGGCGCACCGGCGCCGGCACGCCGGCGTCCACCGCCTGATCGATCTCCAGCCACTGGCCATCGGCCTCGGCGACTCCCGCCGCGGCCAGGCGGTCGATCCGGACCGGCTGCGGCGTGATGATCAGGCGAAAATGGGTGAATACATGCTCCAGCTCCGGCCAGGCGGGCAGCATGTCGCCATCGCCCCGGCCGTTCAGCCAGCCTTCCATATCGAGCGTGGTGCCGAACTCCGGCAGCGACAACAGCCCGCCCCAGATGCCGGTCGGCGGCCGGCGCTCAAGCCATACCTTGTTTTCGTGCCGCGCCAGCAGCATCGCCGTGTGGCGCGTCGGCACCGCCCTCTTCGGCCGCGGCGTAGGCAGCTCCCCAGTGCGGCCCTCGCGCGCCGCCGCGCAGCCGTCCGCCATAGGACAGGCGGCGCAGCCGGGCTTGCCGCGGCTGCATACCGTCGCGCCCAAGTCCATCAGGCCCTGCACATAGGGGCCGATGTCGGCGGCGTCGGCCGGCAGGATCTGCTCGGCCAGCGCCCACATCCGTTTCTCAATGGCCTTGTCGCCGGGAAAACCGTCTATGCCGAAGCAGCGCGCCAGCACGCGTTTGACATTGCCGTCCAGGATGGTTTCGCGCCTGCCGAAGGCGAAAGCCGAAATCGCCGCGGCGGTGGATCGTCCAACGCCCGGCAAGCGCTCCAATTGCTCGCGCTCGGCCGGAAACGCGCCGCCGAACTCGTCCATCACCATCCGCGCCGCCTTGTGCAGATTGCGCGCGCGGCTGTAGTAGCCCAGGCCGCTCCACTGCGCCAGCACATCGTCCGCCGGCGCGGCGGCCAATGCCGCCACGTCCGGGAAACGGGCCAGGAAGCGCGGATAATAATCGAGCACGCTCTTCACTTGAGTCTGCTGCAGCATGATCTCCGACAGCCATACCCGGTATGGGTCCTTCACTTGCCAGGGCAGGTCGTGGCGGCCGTGCCGCCGTTGCCAGGCCACCAGCCGGGAGGCGAAACTGCTGTGCAACATCGCAATCCAATATCCAATCGAACCGGTTATGGTAGCGGAAAGCCGCAGCGTCACCAAGCAGGCGGCGGCCAAATACGTTAAAATTAAAGGATTACTTATTTTAGCTTGTCCATTCGAGGTCGTTTCATGTCCAGTTTCCGCTCCCGCCAACGCGCCAGCCAGCGCCGCGATCAAACCAGCCGCGAACGCGCGGCCAACTCGCCGGCAGGCGGAAACCCGAGCGCCCCCGATCGGCAGCCTCAGGATGGCAAACCGCGCGCGCCCTACTCCGGCCAGCGTCCCGGCCCGGGCAAACCGGACTGGAAGCCCGGCCAGGAACAACGCCGTTTCGACAAGCGCCCTGACGACCGCGGCGAAGGCCAGCAAAAACGCTTCAACCGCGACGGCGACAAGCCGGCCTGGCAGCCCCGCCAGGACGACCGCCGCTTCGACAAGCGCCCTGACGGCCGCGGCGAAGGCCAGCAAAAGCGCTTCAACCGCGACGGCGACAAGCCCGCCTGGCAGCCGCGTCAGGACGACCGCCGTTTCGACAAGCGTTCGGACGAGCGCGGCGAAGGCCAGCAGAAACGTTTCAACCGCGACGGCGACAAGCCGGCCTGGCAGCCGCGCCAGGATGATCGCCGTTTCGACAAGCGCCAGCCGGAAGCCGGCCATGAGCGCCGCTACGACCGCGACCGCGGTCCGTCCAGCCGCAAGCCGCTGCCGGAAGGCGTGGAACGCGCTTCCGAATTCCGCCGCGACGGCGCGCCGCAGGACAAGCGCTACAGCCGCGACCGCGGCCCGTCCGGCCGCAAGCCGTTGCATACCGAAGACGCCCCGCCGCGCGAATTCAAGCCGCGCGCAGAAGGCGACTTCCGCCGCGATGACAAGCCGCAGTGGCAAGCCCGCGAGGACCGCGCGCCCTATGGCGACAACGGTCCGCGCAAGGTGTTCGCCAAGCGCGAGGACGACGAGCGCGACAACCGCTTCCGCCGCGACGACAAGCCGCAATGGCAACCGCGCGAAGACCGCGGCCCGCGTCAGGACGGCGACGCGCCGCGCAAGCTGTTCTCCAAGCGCGAGGACGGCGAGCGCGACAACCGCTTCCGCCGCGACGACAAGCCGCAGTGGCAGCCGCGCGAAGACCGCGCCCCGCGCCAGGACGGCGACGCGCCGCGCAAACTGTTCTCCAAGCGCGAGGATGGCGAGCGCGACAACCGCTTCCGCCGCGACGACAAGCCGCAGTGGCAGCCGCGCGAAGACCGCGCCCCGCGCCAGGACGGCGACGCGCCGCGCAAGCTGTTCTCCAAGCGCGAGGACGGCGAGCGCGACAACCGCTCCCGCCGCGACGACAAGCCGCAGTGGCAGCCGCGCGAAGACCGCAACCCGCGCGGCGACAGGAACGAGCATCGTCCGCGCGGCTTTCAGACCTTCGGCGACACCCATCGCGTCGACCAGCCACGCCGCGCTTTCGAACAACGCCCGCATGACGGCGGCCACGGCCACGCTCCGGCCCCCCGCGCCGAAAACGTGATCACCAATCGCCTGGATAGCCGGCTGTCGCTGTTCGCCCCCTGCCCGCGCGGCCTGGAGCAGATCCTGGCCGACGAATTGCTGGCGCTGGGCGCCGGCGACATCGCGCCGACTGACGGCGGCGTGGCATTCGCCGGCGACGCGCGGCTGATGATGGCCGTCAACCTGCACAGCCGCACCGCCAGCCGCGTGCTGCTGCGCCTGGCCCATGGCGGCTACCACGCTGACCAGGACATCTACCGGCTGGCGATGAGCGTGGACTGGCCGCGCTGGTTCGACGTGTCGCGCACCATCAAGCTGAAGGCCGACGGCATCGCCGCTCGGGTCAAGAGCCTGGACTACATCGGCCTGACGGTGAAGGACGCTATCTGCGACCGCTTCCGCCAGACCCATCAGGGCCGCCCCAGTGTCGATACCCGCCACCCGGACGTCCGCGTCAACGTGTTCCTGACCGCCGACGAAGCGACCATCTATCTGGACACCAGCGGCGAGCCGCTGTTCAAGCGCGGCTGGCGCGAGGAAACCGGCGAGGCGCCGCTGCGCGAAAACCTGGCCGCCGGCATCCTGCTGCTGGCCGGCTATGACGGCAGCCAGCCGCTGCTGGACCCGATGTGCGGCAGCGGCACCTTCCTGGTGGAAGCCGCCGACATCGCGCTGAACCGCGCGCCGGGCCGCGCCCGCGGCTTCGGTTTCGAAGCGCTGTCCAGCTTCGATTCCGCCGCCTGGGAAAAGCTGCAGCTGGACGCGCGCAAGGCCGAGCAGCCTGCCGCTTCGCTGGCCATCCGCGGCTCCGACCGCTCTCAGGCCATGATCAACATCGCCCGCGCCAACCTGGAGCGCGCCGGTCTGGCCGACCTGATCGAAGTCGCGGCCGCCGACGTGGCCGACACCCGTCCGCACGCCGAGCACGGCCTGATCGTCAGCAACCCGCCCTACGGCGTGCGGCTGGAAGAGCAGGACCAGCTGGCGGCCTGGTACCCGGAGCTGGGCGACTGGCTGAAGGCCCACTTCGCCGGCTGGACCGCCTGCCTGTTCAGCGGCGACCTGCGCCTGGGCAAGCTGATCCATCTGGCGCCGAAGCGCCGCACGCCGCTGTTCAACGGCTCGCTGCAATGCCGCCTGTTCGTCATCAATATGGTGGAAGGCAGCGCGCGCAAGCAGAAAGACACCGGCGACAGCGAAATCGAATCCGAAGGCGGCGAGCAATAAGCGCCAACACTCCGGCAACATGCCGCCCCGCCTATGGCCGGGCGGCATTTTTACGGACGTTCGCCGCAAAAAAGCGCGAAAACGATTAATTTCCAGTCGCATCCCCGCTCGCCGCCATTCGGCCGGCATGAGATAATTGCGGCCGAACCCACCCAAGCCTCAAACCATGCAAACCTCGTTTCTGTCCGCCACCATCCTGCTGATCCTGATCACCGACCCGCTGGGCAATATCCCGTTGTTCATCTCCGCGCTGAAGCAAGTCAAGCCCGAGCGCCGCAAGCGCGTGGTCTACCGCGAATGCCTGATCGCCTTCCTGGTGCTGACCATCTTCATGCTGTTCGGCCGCAATTTCCTCGAACTGATGCACCTGACCGACGAATCGATGCGCATCGCCGGCGGCGTGATCCTGTTCCTGATCGCGATCAAGATGATCTTCCCCGGCGAAGGCAGCGTGTTCGGCGGCGACAAGCTACATGGCGAGCCTTTCATCGTGCCGATCGCCATTCCGCTGATCGCCGGCCCGTCGGCGATGGCCACCGTGCTCCTGCTGTCCACCCGTGAGCCGGGCCGGATGCTGGAATGGATGGGCGCGCTGACCATCTGCATGCTGGTCACCACCGTGGTGTTCCTGTTTTCCGGCAAGCTGCAGAAGCTGCTGGGAGAGCAGGCCATCACCGCGCTGGAGCGGCTGATGGGTCTGGTGCTGACCGCCATCTCGGTGGAGATGCTGCTCAGCGGCTTCGCGTCCTATCTGAAGCAGCTGCACTGAATATTCAAATCAGATACGGCATCAGGGTTATCCCCGATAGGGATATCGACAATGCTCCCGGCTGATGGCTGTTGTTAGCATCGGATGCAAATGGACCATCCAAGAGTCCGCGTCCGAAGCAACCAACGCCAGTCGGGAGAACCATGCAAACCAAGACCCCCTTCTTTTCGCGCCTGTACGTCCAGGTGCTGATCGCCATCGCGCTGGGCGTCACGCTCGGCGCCCTCGCGCCTGACCTCGGCGCCAAGATGAAACCGCTGGGCGACGCCTTCATCAAGTTGATCAAGATGATGATCGCCCCCATCATTTTCGCCACCGTCGTGGTCGGCATCGCCAAGATGGGCGACATGAAGGAAGTAGGCCGCGTCGGCGTCAAGGCGCTGTTCTACTTCGAAGCCGTCACCACGCTGGCGCTGGTGATCGGCCTGGTCGTGGTCAACCTGCTGCAACCGGGCGCAGGCCTCAACATCGACCCGCACACGCTGCACGCCAAGGACATCGCCAAATACACCGCCGGCGCCAAGGAAATGAACACCGTCGATTTCCTGCTGCACATCATCCCGGACACCGTCGTCGGCGCTTTCGCCAGCGGCGAGATCCTGCAAGTGCTGACCTTCTCTGTGCTGCTGGGCCTGGCGCTGACCAAGATGGGCGACAACGGCAAGAACATCGTCCACATCCTGGACGAGTTCTCCCACGCGCTGTTCGGCGTGATCAATATGCTGATGAAGCTGGCCCCGATCGGCGCCTTCGGCGCGATGGCCTTCACCATCGGCAAGTACGGCATCGGCTCGCTGAAGCAGCTGGGCTTTTTGATGGCCTGCGTGTATCTCACCTGCTTCGCCTTCGTTTTCATCGTGCTGGGCACCATCGCCCGCTTCTCCGGCTTCAGCCTGTGGCGTTTCCTGGTCTACATCAAGGAAGAGATCCTGCTGGTGCTGGGCACGTCTTCGTCCGAATCGGCGCTGCCGGGCATCATGAAGAAGCTGGAGAATCTGGGTTGCTCCAAACCGGTGGTGGGCATGGTGGTGCCCACCGGCTACTCGTTCAACCTGGACGGCACCTCCATCTACCTGACCATGGCGGCGATCTTCATCGCCCAGGCCACCAATGTGAACCTGACGCTGGGCGAGGAGCTGGCCATCATCGGCGTGCTGCTCTTGACCTCCAAGGGCGCGGCGGCAGTGACCGGCGGCGGCTTCATCACGCTGGCGGCCACGCTGGCGACGCTGGGCGGCAAGCTGCCGGTGGAAGGCCTGGCGCTGTTGATCGGCATCGATCGCTTCATGTCCGAAGCGCGCGCCATCACCAACCTGATCGGCAACGGCGTCGCCACCGTGGTGATCGCCAAGTGGGAAAAGGCTCTGGACGTGGAAAAGATGCGCCAGGTGCTGGAGGGCGCCGAGCCGCCGGCCCCGCCCAGAAACCGGCAGGAAGCCGCGCCGGAACCGGCGCTGCAGACTTCCTGAGGCGCCCGCGTCCGTTGCCGCCAACCCGCCGCCAGGCGGGTTTTTCGTTTCATTTAGGACGAAATTCTTGATTTCGCTGTCCGCTCGTCCACGATGAAAATGCTAGGAGGAGTGGAAATGGAAGACTTTTGGGTGCAATACGGCGATGAAATGCTGCCCGTCATCGGCGATTTCCCACGCCAAGGCAGCTATTTGCCCAGCTTCATGCTGGTGGACGACCAGAAGCGCGACGCGCCGCTGGAGGGCTTTTCCCACACGCCGAAGCTGATCGTCACCCTGTTGTCGGTCGACGAGGACGAGCACGCCGGCCTGCTGCTGTTGCGGGAAACCCGGCGCTTTCTGGACAGTTGGCCCCATCTGAAGCTGATCGTGATCACCGTCGACTCGCCGTCGTCGCTGGCGCGCGCGCGGCACGAGCACGGCCTGCCCAATATCGCGCTGCTGTCCACGCTGCGCGGCCGCGATTTCCACAAGCGTTACGGCGTGCTGATCACCGAATACCCATTGAGCGGCTACACCTCGCCGTCCATCATCCTGGCCGACGCCGCCAACGTGGTCCATTACTCGGAACGGCTGGCGAATACCCGCGACTTCTTCAATTTCGACGCCATCGATGCGCTGCTGCAGGAAGGCGAGCAGCAAGCGATGGCTGCCGAGCGCGAGGCCGCGGAAGCGCGGCAGGAGCAGGATGCGGAGCGGGAAAAAGGCACCGAGCGGCTGCTGGAAAAGGCCAAGCTGATCCAGGATCAGCTAAATCGGAACGGCGGCGCCGGACGCTGAGCCCCGCCGGCCGCAGATAAAGAAAAACCGCCCGTTTCCGGGCGGTTTCTCATTCACCGATGGATGACTGGCAGCCTTAGCTGTTCAGTTCTTTGGCCAGGTACAGCCAGGTTTCCACCACGGTGTCCGGGTTCAGCGACACGGTCTCGATGCCCTCTTCCACCAGCCACTTGGCGAAATCCGGATGGTCGGACGGGCCCTGGCCGCAGATGCCCACGTACTTGCCCAGCTTGCGGCAAGCCTGGATCGACATGTGCAGCATCGCCTTCACCGCCTCGTTGCGCTCGTCGAAGGTGGAAGCGATCGGGCCGCCGGAATCGCGGTCCACGCCCAGCGTCAGCTGGGTCATGTCGTTGGAGCCGATCGAGAAGCCGTCGAAGTGCTGCAGGAATTTCTCCGCCAGCACCGCGTTGGTCGGCAGTTCGCACATCATGATCAGGCGCAGGCCGTTTTCGCCGCGCTTCAGGCCGTTTTCAGCCAGGATCTCAACCACCTTCTCGGCTTCGGCCAGCGTGCGGACGAAGGGGATCATCACTTCCACGTTGGTCAGGCCCATCACGTCGCGCACCTTCTTGATGGCGCGGCATTCCAGCTCGAAGCAATCGCGGAACGATTCGGCCACGTAGCGGGCGGCACCGCGGAAGCCGATCATCGGGTTTTCTTCGTGCGGCTCGTACAGCTGGCCGCCGATCAAGTTGGCGTACTCGTTGGACTTGAAGTCCGACATGCGCACGATGACCTTCTTCGGATAGAAAGCCGCGGCCAGCGTGGACACGCCTTCAGCGATCTTGTCGACGTAGAAGTCCACCGGGCTTGCGTAGCCGGCGATGCGGTCGGAAATGGTTTCCTTCAGCTCCGGGCTCAGCTTGTCGAATTCCAGCAGCGCCTTCGGGTGGATGCCGATCTGGCGGTTGATGACGAATTCCATCCGCGCCAGGCCCACGCCTTCGTTCGGCAGCTGGGCGAAGTCGAAAGCCAGTTCCGGGTTGCCGACGTTCATCATGATCTTGACCGGCGCCTTGGGCATCTTGTCCAGTTCCAGATCGATGATTTCCACATCCAGCAGGCCGTCGTAGATGTTGCCGGTGTCGCCCTCCGCGCAGGACACGGTGACCTGCATGCCGGCTTTCAGCACGCGGGTGGCGTCGCCGCAGCCGACCACGGCCGGGATGCCCAATTCGCGCGCGATGATGGCCGCGTGGCAGGTGCGGCCGCCGCGGTTAGTGACGATGGCGGCTGCGCGCTTCATCACCGGTTCCCAATCCGGGTCGGTCATGTCGGTCACCAGCACGTCGCCGGGTTTGACCTGATCCATCTCGGACGCGTCGCGGATGGTGCGCACGGTGCCCTGGCCGATCTTCTGGCCGATGGCGCGGCCTTCGCACAGGATTTCGGACTTGCTGTTCAGGCGGTAGCGACGCAGGGTGTCCTTGCGGTCTTCCTGCGACTTAACGGTTTCCGGACGCGCCTGCAGGATGTACAGCTTGCCGTCCACGCCGTCGCGGCCCCACTCGATGTCCATCGGGCGGCCGTAATGCTTTTCGATGATCAGCGCGTACTCGGCCAGTTCGGCCACTTCCGCGTCGTTGATCGAGAATTCTTTGCGCAGCGCCGGCTCCACATCCACGGTCTTGACCGAGCGGCCCGCTTGCGAGGCGTCGGTGAACTCCATCTTGATCAGCTTGGAGCCCATGGTCTTGCGCAGCACTGCCGGGCGGCCGGCTTTCAGCGTCGGCTTGTGCACGTAGAACTCGTCCGGGTTCACGGCGCCCTGCACCACGGTTTCGCCCAGGCCGTAGGAGGCGGTGATGAACACCACGTCTTCAAAACCGGATTCGGTGTCGATGGTGAACATCACGCCGGCCGCGCCCATATCGGAACGCACCATGCGCTGCACGCCGGCGGACAAGGCCACCACATCGTGGGCGAAGCCCTTGTGCACGCGGTAGGAGATGGCGCGGTCGTTGTAGAGGGAGGCGAAAACGTGCTTCATCGCATCCTTGACATTGTCAAGGCCGCGGATATTCAGGAAGGTTTCTTGCTGGCCTGCGAACGAGGCATCGGGAAGGTCTTCGGCGGTGGCGGAAGAGCGGACCGCTACGGAGATGTCGGCGCCGCCGGCGTCGGCCACCATCTTGTCCCAGGCTTCCTTGATGTCTGCATCCAGTTTGGCCGGGAACGGGGTGTCGATGATCCACTGGCGGATTTCCTTGCCCACCCGGGCCAGTTCGCTGACGTCGTCGATATCGAGTTTGGCGAGCGCGGCGCTGATCTTGTCGGCCAGGCCATTATGCTGCAGGAAATCCCGGTACGCCTGGGCGGTGGTGGCAAAGCCGCCGGGAACACGAACGCCGGAACCCGCCAGCTGACTGATCATTTCACCGAGGGAGGCGTTCTTGCCGCCTACCTCTTCCACGTCGGTCATACGCAGCTTCTCGAACCAGATGACGTAGTTGTCTGCCATCACTTCACTTCCTGTGTTGGGATTGGGACGATGGGCCGCATTCTAGCCGAATTACGTGCGAATTGCGTAGCATCTTTTGCGCTGCACAAGACTTTTTGCGACAGGATGGTCGACAAAATCAATACAATCAAACAGTTGTTTTGAAAATGACTGTTCGTAATAGTTATTTGTCATGTAATTTTATGATTACATGAAGAAAACGAACTGGCTCACGCCATATCGCCGCCGCCCGCGCCGGTATACACTTTGCAGCAGGCAAATCCACCATCCGCAGGGTCATCCATGTCGCACCACCGTTCAGCCTTCTTCATTTCAGACCGCACCGGCATCACCGCAGAATCGCTGGGCCACACGCTGCTGACCCAGTTCGACGCGCTGGACTTCCAGCGCGAGACCGTGCCTTTCGTCGACACCGTGGAAAAGGCGCGCGCGCTGGCCGAGCGGATCAGCGAAATCGCCGAACGCGACCACCTGCGCCCGCTGGTCTTCACCAGCATCGTCAACCCGGAGGTGCGCGAGGCGCTGCGGCTGGAAAACGTGGTGTTGATCGACTTCTTCGAGACCTTCATCGGCCGCTTGGAGGATGAGATCGGGCAAAAGGCGACGCTGACGGTGGGCAAGGCCCACGGCATGGTCAACGAGGAGAAATACGATCACCGGATCGAGGCGGTGAACTTCTCGCTGAACCACGACGACGGCGTCAAGCTGAAAGACCTGGACGAAGCCGATGTGATCCTGGTGGGCGTGTCCCGCTCCGGCAAAACGCCGACCTGCCTCTACCTGGCGCTGCAATACGGCATCCGCGCCGCCAACTACCCGCTGACGCCGGAAGACCTGGGCAGCCCGACCCTGCCCAAGATCCTGCTGCCGTTCAAGGACAAGATGTTCGGCCTCACCATCGATCCCAACCGGCTGCACCACATTCGCTCGGAGCGCCGGCCGGATTCCAAGTACGCCAGCATGGACAACTGCCGCCGCGAGGTGAACGAGGCGGAATCGATGTTCCGCCATCACGGCGTGCCCTTCATCAGTACCACCCACAAGTCGATTGAGGAAATCGCTTCCACCATCATGCACAAGGCTTCGCTGGGCCGGAAGTTCTGATCCCGGCGCGGGCGGCGCCTAACCGCCCGCGCGCTTGGCCTTGAAGCCCAGCCTGGCCAGCTCGGAAATCACGATCTCCACGTGCTCGCCCTGGATCTCCAGCGTCCAGTCCTTGACCGTGCCGCCGCTGCCGCAGCGCGCGCGCAGCTGCTTCCCCACCTTGGCCAGTTCGTCGGCCGTCAACTGCAGCCCCTTCACCACTGTCACCGCCTTGCCGCCGCGTCCCTTGGTTTCCCTGAACACTCGGATAATGCCATCGCCGGCTGGCGCGGCCGGCGCCTTGCAGCGGCATTGGGCCTCGGGCTGCCCGCATTCCGGACACATCCGGCCATGCTCGGTGGAATACACCAATCCGCCCGTTCTCTCTCTCGCCATCGTCATCTCGCTCCCGGCATGAACACCCATGCCATCCAGGCAAGGCGTCGACAGACGCTATGCCATTGTTTATTTGTAAATTTCCTGAAAAAAGCAGAACAATAGCAACTATTCGCTCTCCAATATTGTGAATATTGCCAAAGAGAGCGCCATGAATCTGCCCGATCCCAATCTATCGCCCATCGCGGCATTGCGGCAGCCCGCTCCGCGGCGGGTCGACGGCGTCGCCGCCGCGAACCAGGGACAAACGCCTGCCCAGCGCGAACTGGCTGAAATGCTGTTCCGCCGGCTGCTGAACAGCCAGCAGGCCGCGCCCAGTCCTGCGCAATCCCGCTCAGCCCCGTTGGACTCAAGTGCGGGCCTGAGCACGCTGGAATTCGCCCGGCGCCATACCCAGATGGCGACGGAACGCCGCGCCAAACGCGCTCAGGGACTGATACCCTACCTGTAACGCGGTCTCCCCCACCGCCGCGCCGCCGCTGAGCAGGCGCACAGCCTCCAGCAGCCTGGCCTGTCCCAGCCAATTGCCGAACGACACCCCGGTTTCCCTGGCGAACGCCCGCGTCAGGCTGGCGCGGGAAAACCCATGCGCGGCCGCCAGCTCGTCCAGCAGCCACCCCCGGCTCAGATCCGCCAACACCCGCCGGCACAACGCGCGCAAGCGGCGCTCGGCCGGCAATGGCAGTTGCTGCGGCAAGGGAGCCAATTGCAGCAGCTCGTCGACGATCACTCCGGCCAGCCGTTGCCGGCGGCCGGTCCACGGCTCCGCCTCGTAGCTCAACTGCCTCTCCAGCAGCAGGCCCATCATGCCGCCGGCCGGCACCACTCTCGCCTCGGCGGGGAGATCCGGGTAGGCGGCGCGGTCGGCATAGGCCGTCACGCCATCCAGCTCCGCCAGCGGTTCGGCGCTATGCGCCATGCCGGCGGGAATCCAGCCGACCTGCCCCGCGGCCATCAGCCAGCGCATGGTCTCGCTCTGGCACAGCATCGCGCCGCGGCGCAGATAAATCAGTTGGCCGACCTCATGGACATGGCTGGCGACCCCGCCGCGCGACACCCCTTGCACCGCCAGACAGCGAAACGGCAGATTGACCGTATCCATGATTGATCCGATTGAGACAATACTTGATACTTTGCCGCTAACGCATCAAACCGTAAAGCTCCTACAGTGTCGTCATCCACCATCGGCGCGGCGCGCCACCTCAGGAGACTGCACCATGAGCTCTTCCCTCCAAGCCCCCGACAACCTCGCCATCGTCCGCGGCATGTTCGCCGAGCTGATCGAAGCCGGCCGCGTCGACGACGACAGCATCGCCCGCTACATGGCGCCCGGCTACCGCCAGCGCGTCGACGGCCGCGAGCTGGATCTGGCCGGCTTCAAGAGCCACCTGCGCATGCAGCGCGAAGTCGTGGAAAAAATGGCGGTGCATTTCCTGGCCGTCGCCCAGGACGACGACTGCGTGCTGACCCACCATCAGGTGCATGTCGCCAAAAAAGACGGCAGCGCCGCCCGCTTCCAGGTGCAGGCCCATATTACGCTGCGCGACGGCAAAATCGTCGCCTGCGACGAGCTGACCCGCCAACTGGAAGGCCCGGCCGCCGACCATGACCTCGGCTCGCGCCACTGAAGCGCAAGGGGCTTGACGCGGCGCGCGGCCCCGTGTTTTGATGAAGGAATGAAAACCGCACCCGCATTCGCAATCCGATTTTGGTGGTGGCGCCTCTCCTAGGCGGCGCCGGCGAACGCATATGCAATAAAAACCCGGAGGCTGCCGACAAGGCGCACCGGGTTTGTTTTTAGCCTCACCTCCCCCCAGTCCGCCCTGCCGGTCTCCTCATTCCAACAGTGGAGATCGAAATGAATCTGGACAACATCAGCTCGCAAGACATCATCCTCACCGGCGACCGCACCACCGGCCAGCTGCATCTGGGCCATTACGTGGGTTCGCTGCGCAACCGCGTGATCCTGCAGAACCGCTGCGTACAATTCCTGCTGCTGGCCGACGCCCAGGCGCTGACCGACAATATGGGCAACTACCTGAAGGTGCGCGACAACGTGCTGCAGGTGGCGCTGGACTATCTGGCCGTCGGCATCGATCCGGCCAAGAGCACCATCTTCATCCAGAGCCTGGTGCCGGAACTGACCGAGCTGGCGTCCTACTATCTCAATCTGGTGACGGTGGCGCGGCTGGAGCGCAACCCGACCATCAAAGACGAGATCAAGCAGCGCGGCTACGAGCGCGACATCCCGGCCGGCTTCCTCACCTACCCGGCCGCCCAGGCCGCCGACATCACCGCCTTCAAGGCCACCATCGTGCCGGTCGGCGAAGACCAGATCCCGATGATCGAACAGACCAACGAAATCGTCCGCCGCTTCAACGCCAGCGTCGAGCGGCCGGTGCTGGTGGAAACCCGGGCCGTGGTGCCGGAGGTGGGCTCCCGCCTGCCCGGCATAGACGGCAAGGCCAAGATGTCCAAATCACTGGGCAACACCATCACGCTGTCGGCCACGCCGGACGACATCCGCCAGGCTGTGAAGATGATGTACACCGACCCGAACCACTTGCGGGTGGCCGACCCCGGCCAGGTGGAAGGCAATGTGGTGTTCACCTATCTGGACGCCTTCCATCCGGACCAGGCGCTGGTGGCGGAATTGAAAGCCCAATACCAACGCGGCGGCCTGGGCGACACCGTGATCAAGAAGCACCTGGAAGACTGCCTGCAGGAGATGCTGGCGCCGATCCGCGAACGCCGCGAACGCTACGCCCAGGACCCCGCAGCCGTGCTGGAAATGCTGAAGACCGGCACCCGCCGCGCCCGCGACGTGGCCGCCCGCACGCTGGCCGAGGTGAAGGCCGCGATGGGCCTCAACTACTACTGACGCGCCACGGGCTGGCGGGCTTCAGGGCTTCGCCAGCCGCTCATGCGCAAGCGCCGATGCCGCGCTTTCAAGGAGACCATGTATGGACAGCGTTTTTCAATGCCAGGACCTAGCTGAAGTCAGGGAACAGATAGACCGCGTCGACCGCTCGCTGGTGGCGCTGATCGCCGAGCGCGGCATTTACGTGCGCCAGGCGGCGGCGTTCAAACACAGCCGCGAAGAAGTGGAAGGCGGCAAGCGGGTGGACCAGGTGATGCGCCGCGTCGAGCGGCTGGCCGGCGAACTGGGCGCGGACCCCGCGCTGACCGCGGCGGTCTACCGCACGATGATAGAGTACTTCGTCGCCGACGAGATGGCGGCTTTCCGCGAACGGGCCGCCGGAGATTGAGGCGGCGAACGGCTTTGCCTACAATCGTCCCGTCCTGTGACCCTGTCCGGCCGCTCCAGGCGGCCGGCCCACGCCGGAGAAAACCGATGAAACAAGCCGCCCTGCTGCTGCTCGCCTGCCTGTCCCTGCCGGCCCTGGCCGAAGAGGTGGGCGAAGTGTCCACCACCTTCAAGCTGCTCAGTCCCAACGACAAGGTGGTGGTGGAAGCCTTTGACGATCCCTCGGTGCAAGGCGTCGCCTGCTACGTGTCGCGCGCCAAGACCGGGGGCTACAAGGGCGCGATGGGATTGGCCAAGGATCCGTCCCGCTTCTCCGTCGCCTGCCGCCAGGTGGGCGCGATCCGCTTCAGCAAGCCGATTCCGCCGCAAGAGCAAGTTTTCAAGGAGGGCGCGTCCTTCGTGTTCAAGCACGTGCGCGTGGTGCGCATCGTCGACGCCAAGCGCAATGTGCTGACCTACCTCACCTACTCGGACAAGCTGGTGGACGGCAGCCCGGACAATGCGATCACCGCGGTGGCGGTGCTGGACCAGAAGATCCCGCTCAAAAAATAAATATCACAAGCCATTGAAAAAAATCATGTTTTTTAACATGACAACCATCATTTCATGGCCACTTCGGCGCGCCAGCCATCGAAACCGACCTCCACGCCGGGCGGGCAGCGCTCGCTGAGATCGAGGTATTCAAGCTTGTGGGTCATGTGGATCAGCACCGTGCGGCGCGCGGCGATGCGTCCCGCCCATTCGAAAGCCTGGTCCACGCACAGGTGGGATGGGTAGGGATCCTGGTTCAGACAATCGAGGAACAGCAGCTCCAGCCCTTCCAGCAATGGCAGGCTGCTGTCGGGAATGTGGGACAGGTCGGTCAGCCAAGCCACGTCGCCGATGCGCCAGCCCAGACAGGGCCAGCTGCCGTGCAGCAAGGGAATGGGCGTCAGCGCCACGCCCTGGTGTTGGAACGGGCCGCTGACTACTTCCGGCAACAGCACCGGCTTGTCCCACATTTTGGACGGCGGCAGCAGCGCGTAGCCGAAGCGCTCGCGGATGTTGGAAATGGTGAAGTCGTTGCCATACAGCGAGATCGGCCCCTTCTTCAGGTAACAGAAGGCGCGCAGGTCGTCGATGCCGTTCAGGTGGTCGGCGTGCGGATGGGTGTACAGCACCGCGTCCAGCCGGCTCAAGCCTTCGCGCAGCGCCTGCTGGCGCAGATCCGGCCCGGTATCGATCAGGAAACCGAGCTCTCCCACCCGCACATAGGCGCTGGCGCGAGTACGCTTGTTGCGGACGTCGTCCGAGCGGCAAGTGGGGCAGCCGCAGCCTATCGCCGGCGTGCCGGAGCTGGAGCCGCAACCCAGGATGGTGACTTCTAGCGTATTCACGACTCTCCTTGCTTGATCACTGGCACGGCTGCGCCCGCGCCGCGGGCACGGCGACGGAACCGCCTTCGCAAACCGGCTGTCCGCCCGGGCCTATCACGCAGCTGCCGCCCGGCTGCGCCGCGCAGTTCGGCGCGCCGTCCGGCCCCAGCAAGCACAGGCCGGGCCCGGCGTAAAAACCGCCGCGGGCGCGGACCACGCCGCCGCCGGGATACGGCGAGCAGAACAGATTGCCGAATTCGTCGGACACGCAGGCGCCGGCGCCGCAGTAGGGCTGGCCCTGGTGCAATACTGCCTGGCCGCCCGGCGGCGCGCAGTAGCTGCGTCCGCCCAGGCTGACGCAATTGGCCAGCGCCGGCAGCGCGATCAAGCATCCGATCAAACCCAATGCGGGCAGCCGCATATCCTTCTCCGCTTCAGCCCGCCGCCTTGGCGAACAGGCGGAAGAAATTGTCCGTGGTGGCTTGCGCCACCTCCTCGAACGGGATGCCGCGCAGCTGGGCGATGAACTCCGCCACGTGGCGCACATAGGCCGGCTCGTTGGTCTTGCCGCGGAACGGCACCGGCGCGAGATAGGGCGAGTCGGTTTCGATCAGCATCCGCTCCAGCGGCACCTTCTGCGCCACCTCCTGCACCTGCTTGGCGTTCTTGAAGGTCACCACGCCGGAGAAGGAGATGTAGAAGCCCAGCGCCAGCGCGGCCTCGGCCACTTCCCAGGTCTCGGTGAAGCAATGCATCACGCCGCCGCATCGCTCGGCATGCTCTTCCCGCATGATGCGGATGGTGTCCTCAGCGGACTCCCGGGTATGGATCACCAGCGGCAGGCCCACGCGCCGGGCGGCGCGGATATGGGTGCGGAAGCGCTGATGCTGCCAACCAAGATCGCCCTTGCACCAGTGATAATCCAGGCCGGTCTCGCCGATGCCGACCACGCGCGGATGGGCGGCCAGCTCGACCAGCTCGTCCTCGCTGTACTCCTCGGCCTCTGGGTCATCCGGATGCACGCCGACGGTGGCGTACAGATTGGGATGCGCCTCGGCCAGGGCCAGCACCTGCGGGTACTTGGGGCGGCTGACACCGATCACCAGGGCGTGCGTCACCTGGTTCTGGCGCATATTGGCCAGCACATCGGGCATGCGCTCGGCGAGGTCGGGAAAATTGATGTGGCAGTGGGAATCGATCAACATGGTCGGTGGGCAGAAAAACGTGAATCCGGCTCACAGGATATCACGTCCTCCTTCCGGACCTCACATGGTATGGGTGGGGCGGCTGGAGTTGAGCACGCCGCCCAGCAGCGTCTCTATCTTGTCCTTGGCCTGCTTGCCCGCCTCGCCGGAAACGAACTCCACGCCGACGCCCTGCACCCGGCTGTTGTTGGCGCCGCCCGGCGTGATCCACACCACCTTGGCCTGCACCGCGATGCGCTGGGGATCCTCCATCAGCGTCAGCAGCAGGAACACCTCTTCGCCCAGCTGCATTTCCTTGTTGGTGGGAATGAAAATGCCGCCGTTGCGCAAAAAAGGCATGTAGGCGGCGAACAGCGCGCTGCGCTCCTTGATATGCAGCGACAGCACGCCGGGGCGATTGGGATTGTTCAGATCCGGCTTGGCGGCATCCATTCAGGCCCCTTTTGCTTAGCCGGCCTTGCCGCCGGCGAAGATCTTCAGGTAATCCATCAACACCGCCTCCAGTTGCAGGCGAATGTTCAAGGTATGCTGGGAGAACGGCGCCAGCGCGGTCAACGCCTGCTGGCAAGCCATCAGCAGAACGACGTCGCAGCGCGGCGCCAGCGCGGCGAGCGCCCTCTCCTGATCTGGATAATAGCGGACCCTGCCGGCCAGGCACAGCGCGGCCAGGTCGTGCAGCCATTTCTGCAGCCAGGCCAGCGGCTGCGCCAAAGACAGCTGCTTGTTCTTGTCGATCAACTCCGCCAGTTGCAGCATGCCGGCGAAACTGGGCTGGCCCAGACCGCGGACGAACTGGGCGCGCAGCGCGGCAAGATCGGGGTCGTGGTCGAACAGCGGCGCGCCGCCGTTGTGCGCCAGTTCCGCCTCGGCGCCGGCGATGCCCTGCTCCTTCAGCCAGGCAAGCGCGGCCGGCTCCGACGGACGGGTCAGCGCGAACTGGCGGCAGCGGCTGCGGATGGTGGGCAGCAGGCGTTGCGGCGCGTGCGACACCAGCAGGAACAACACGGCCTCTGGCGGCTCCTCCAGTATCTTCAGCAAGGCGTTGGCGGCGGCCAGGTTCAGGTTCTCGGCCGGCTCCACCAGGATCACCCGGCGGCCGGCGCGGTGCGCGGTCAGATGGGCGAAATCGATCACCTCGCGCACCGCCTCGATCTTGATCTGCGGCAGCTTGCGCGTGGTCTTGGCCTCCTTGCCCTCTTCCTCCTCGTCGGCGAACGGCGACAGGCGGCGGAAGTCCGGATGGGTGCCGCTGGCGAACCAGCGGCACCCCTGGCACTGGCCGCAGGGCTGGTGGCTGGCCGCGGGGCTCTCGCACAGCAGCGACAGCGACAGGTGTTCGGCGAAGGCCAGCTTGCCGATGCCGGCGCCGCCGGTGAACAGCCAAGCGCCCGGCATGCGCTCGCGCTCGGCGGAGAGCCGCGCCCAGTCATCGCCCTGCCACGGGTACAGCATCAGCCGCGCTCCAGCAAGCGTTGCAGGTGGACGGCGATGTCGGCCTGGATGTCGGCGATGCCGCGGCCGGCGTCCAGCACGACGATGCGCTGCGGCGCCTCCTCGGCCCGGCGCAGGTAGGCCGCTCGCACGCGGCGGTGGAAATCGGCGGCTTCCTGCTCGAAACGGTCAGGCACCCGGGTGCCGGCCATGCGCCCGGCGGCCACTTCAGTCGGCAGGTCGAACAGCAGGGTCAGGTCCGGCTGCAGGCCGCGCTGCACCCAGTCTTCCAGCGCGCGGATGCGTTCGAACGGCACGCCGCGGCCGCCGCCCTGGAAAGCGTAGGTGGAGTCGGTGAAGCGGTCGGACACCAGCCAGCGGCCGGCGGCCAGCGCCGGCTCTATCACTTCGGCGATGTGCTGCTGGCGCGCGGCGAAGGCCAGCAGCGCCTCGGCGTCCAGCGAAGCCACGGTGCCGGGATCCAGCAGCAGGTCGCGTATCTTTTCCGACAGCGGCGTACCGCCCGGCTCGCGGGTGAACGCGGCGCCGACATCGCGTCCGGACAGCCAGTCGCGGATGAAGGAGAGGTGGGTGCTCTTGCCCGCGCCGTCTATGCCCTCCAGCGTGATGAAACGGCCGCGTCGGACCTGCTGCGTGCTCATTGCTGGCCTTTCTTCAGAATGTATTTGCGCACCGCCTGGTTGTGCTGCTCCAGGGTGCTGGAAAACTCGGAGCTGCCGTCGCCGCGGGCGACGAAGTACAGCGCGTCGGTTTCGGCTGGCTGGGCCGCCGCGTACAGCGCGGCCTTGCCCGGCATCGAGATCGGCGTCGGCGTCAGGCCGGCGCGGGTATAGGTATTGTAAGGCGTATCGCGGCGCAGGTCGGCCTTGCCGATATTGCCCTGGTAGCTGGCGCCCATGCCGTAGATCACCGAGGGATCGGTCTGCAGCCGCATGCCCTTCTTCAAGCGATTGACGAACACCGCCGCCACCATAGACCGGTCCGCCTCGCTGGAGGTTTCCTTCTCGATCAGGCTGGCCATGGTCAACAGCTCATACGGCGAGGTATAGGGCAAGCCGGGCTTGCGCGCCGCCCAGGCGGCGTCGAGGTGCTGCCGCATCGTGGCATAGGCCTGGCGGTACAAGTCCAGATCGGAGGTGCCAGGCGTGAACAGATAGGTGCTGGGGAAGAACAGGCCCTCGGGGCTGGCGTCTCCCAGGCCGATGCGCGCCACCAGATCCACATCGCTCAGTTTCCGCGCGTCGTGGCGGATATCCGGGTTGCGCTCCACCGCCTGGCGCAGCTGGCGGAAGGTCCAGCCCTCGATCGTGGTCAGGCTCGCCTCGTCCGGATGCCCCTGCACCAGCCGATCGAGCACGTCCAGCATCGACTGGCTGCCGTCCAGACGGTACAGGCCGGCCTTCACCTTGCGGTCCGAGCCGGTGATCCTGGCCAGCGCGACCATCAGCTGGCCGTCGCGTATCGCACCATCCTTCGCCAGAGAATGGGCGATCTGCTTCATCGTGCGGTTGGGGCCGACCAGCAGCTTGTAACCACCCGCCGGCATCTCGACCGGCAGCAGCAGCGCCCAGGCCAGCCACCCCGCCGCGCACAGCAGCAGCAACAACAGAACGCGGGAAATTTTCTTCATTTAAACGCTTCGCAAATCCAGATGTGACGGCCGCCACGGCGACGAAGGCGGAATCATACCAGCAAGCGAGGCTGTCCGACATGACAGCTTGCACTGGCCACAAGCCCGGTAGTTTGCGCCAAATCAATAGTCATTTGCCGTTTTTTGCCTATTTTTCAGCCTAGACAACCGGCCTCGCGCCGGACGCTCCTTCACTTTATTCAACAAGATACGGCCAGGGTAGAACAAACGATGAAACCCTTCTTCAATCTCGGATGCGCGCTGGTCGCCTGGAACGAACTGTGCCGGGTGGCCCGCGGCGGCGACAGCGACCCGCAAACCGCCCGCCCCGGCTTCTGCCAGGGCAGGCACAACCGCCAGTTCGTCTACGCCGAGTCACCCCGGCTGCTCACTCCCTACCACGGCCTGCTGCTGGAGCCGCTGTGGCTGCTCGACACCCGCCGCGACGGGCGCTGGCAACTGGTGGCCACCGCGCTCGGACACAGCCTCAACCTTCGCCTGCAAACGCTGTTGCGCGCCTGGATGCCGGCCATTCCCCAGGTGGCGGAGCCGGCGCCCGGCATCGTCAGACTGCGGCTGGTGGTCCCCGGCATCGATGCCGGCCCGACCCCCGGCCGGCCGATAGACGGCCAGTCGCCGCTGGTCCGCGGCATCGCGCCTTACCTGGAGCAGGTGGCCAGCATCGCGCAGTTCGAGGACTCGCGCGACGGCCATCTGCTGGGCGGCGTGGTCAATCTGCAAAGCGCGGCCTCCCACCCCTCCGGCGTCCGCGGGGAAGACTGGCAGGACCTGCTAGGCTGTGACTGGCAACAGTTGCTCCAGTTCAAGATCGCCAGCCGGGCGGCTGGCTAGCCGCCGGCCTTTGGCAGCATAATGGGCGGATGATCCTGTCCCCGGAGTCCGCCATGCCGCGCCTGCGCCTTGCCCTGCTGTGCCTGATCCTCTCCCCCCTCGCTCTCGCCGACACCGTCAATGTCGCCGTCGCCAGCAATTTCCAGCAGACGCTGGACAAGATCGCCAAATCCTTCAAGGCCGCCACCGGGCACGACGTCAAGGCCAGCGCCGGCGCGTCCGGCAAGCTGGCCGCGCAAATCCGCCAGGGCGCGCCGTTCGAGGTGTTCCTGTCCGCCGACGACGAACGCCCGACCGAGTTGGCCAAGGCCGGCTTAGGCCAGGCCTCCAGCCAGTTCACCTATGCTTACGGCCAGTTGGCGCTGTGGAGCAAGCAGCGCGACGACGCCGGCGAAGCGGCGCTGCGCCAGGGAAATTTCGCCAAGCTGGCCGTCGCCAACCCGGCCACCGCGCCCTACGGCCGCGCCGCGATGGAAACGCTGGACGCGCTGAAGCTGGAAGCGGCGGTGAAACCCAAGCTGCTGACCGGCGACAATATCGGCCAGACCATGCAGTTCGCAGATGTCGGCGGCGCCGACTTCGCCTTCGTCGCCTATTCCCAATTGCTGGAGCAAGGCATACATAGCCGCTACTGGCTGGTGCCTGAAAAACTGCATCAGCCGATCCGCCAGGACGCGCTGCTGATCAAGCCCACCCCGGCGGCGACCGCGCTGATGGCCTTCCTCAAAGGCGAGCAGGCGCGCGCGCTGATGGCTCAGGCCGGCTATCGCTTCAAGCCGTGAGTCCCCAGGACTGGAGCGCGATCGCGCTGACATTGCGCCTGGCCAGCATCAGCACCCTGCTGCTGCTGGCCCTGTGCATTCCCTGCGCCTGGTGGCTGGCGCATAGCCGCTCCCGGCTGCGCCCCTTCATGGAGGCCGGCGCCATGCTGCCGCTGGTGCTACCGCCGACGGTGCTGGGCTTCTATCTGCTGCTGGCTTTCGGGCCGCACGGGCCGGTCGGAAAGCTGACCACCTCGCTGGGCCTTCCCGGCCTCGCCTTCACCTTTCCCGGCGTGGTGCTCGCCTCCATCCTGTACTCGCTGCCCTTCGTGCTGCAGCCCTTGCTGGCCAGTTTCCGCGCGGTGCGGCAGGAAGAACTGGAAAGCGCGCTGCTGCTGGGCGCGGGCCGCTGGCAGCGGATGCGCCACGTGATCCTGCCATCCTGCCGCAGCGGCCTGTTGAGCGCGGCCTGCCTGGGCTTCGCGCATACGGTCGGCGAATTCGGCGTGGTGTTGATGATAGGCGGCAACATCGACGGCGAAACGCGCGTGATATCGATCGCGCTGTACAATCAAGTAGAGCAGGCCAACTATGGCGCGGCCCACCAACTGGCGCTGATGTTGCTGCTATTTTCACTGGCGGCGTTGAGCGCCGTTTATTGGCTGAACGCCAGACAAAAACAATCGGAATGACATCCGCCCGCGCCGCGGGCCTTCACTGGAGACCAACCATCATGCGCACATCCGTGCTGATCGCCGTACTCGCCCTGTTCAGCGCCAATCTGGCGCTGGCCGACGCCGCCTGCGACGCCAAAGCCGCCGAAAAGAAACTGGCCGGCGCCGCCAAGCAAAGCTTCCTGAAAAAATGCGAAAAAGACACCGCCGCCGCCCAGAGCAGCTGTGACGCCAAGGCTGCGGAAAAGAAACTGGCCGGCGCCGCCAAGCAGAGCTTCGCCAAGAAATGCGTGAAGGACGCGATGGCCAAGTAAGCGCCCTCCCCCGCATACGGCATGCCGCCTCGCGCCATGCCGTTTTTTTGTGTCTCGCTTACGCCAAATCCCACATGCGCGCACACGGCCAAGATCGACAAAAACGCTGAATAAGCAATGACTTGAGCGATTTGATCTACACTGGAACAAGGTGTGGCTTGCGAGTGTTGGCAATGAACCCCCTGTCCGGATACAACTCCTCTTTCTCGTCTTTCGACAGCTTGCTGCCAAACTTGAGCAGTTTGTTGTCGAGCGGCTTGTTATTGGGTTCGTCCAGCGCAGCCAGCCAAAGCAGCGCCAGCAGCAGCGCAACCGATCCGATCCAGATCGAGCTGTCCACGCTGGGCCAGCTGATGTCGATTCTCGGCACCTTCCAAAGCAGCCTGCAGCAGATTTACACGCCGTCGATACGATTCGGCGGCGGCACCGCCAGCAGCAGCAATCCCGCCGTGGCCAGCGTCAGTACCTCCGCCGGAGCGCAGAACGCCAGCTACCTGCTCAATGTCTCCCAACTGGCGCAAGCGCACAGCGCGACCACCAGCTTCTCGCTGTCCGACAGCGGCACCACCGTGGTGGGCAGCGGCAGCCTGACCATCACCACCGGCAGCTATGCCTACACCAGCTCGACCTCGGCCACCAGCTTCACCGCCAACGATACGCCGGTGACCATCAGCATCAGCAACGGCACGCTGTCCAGCATCGCCAGTTCGATCAACGGCGCCGGCGCCGGAGTGGTGGCCAACGTGGTGCAGAACTCGTCCGGCGCCTATCAGTTGCAGATCAGCCAAGCCAGCACCGGCGCCAGCAACAATTTCAAGATCACGGTCAGCGACAACGATGGCAACAACACCGACCAGAACGGCCTGTCGCGGCTGGCATTCGACCAGACCCAGGCGGTGGGCAGCGGCCAGAACCTGACCCAGACCCAGGCCGCGCTGAACGCCAGCTACACCGTCAACGGCGCATCCGGCTCCAACGCCAGCAATTTCGGCATCCAGCTGGGAAGCGGCGTGTCGGCCAACCTGCTGGCGACCGGCAGCAGCAACATCTCGGTCAACGTCGACTTCGGCCAGCTCAACACCAACGCCCAGTCGCTGGCCAGCGCCTTCAATACCGCTCAGGGCGCCATCAATAGCCTGCTGGGCAACCAAGTGCGGCCGAGCAATGATCCGATCGCCGCCATGTTGCCGCGAATGCTGAACCAGCAGGCGCAAAACAGCTACAGCAACGGCAGCTCGCTGCTGACGATGCTGAGCCAAGTCGGCCTCAGCTACCAGAGTCCGGCGCAATATGGATTGGGCGGCACGCTCAGCCTCAATGTCAATTCGCTGCAGGCGGCATACAACAGCGACTCCAGCGGCGCCGCCAACCTGCTGTACACGGTGGCGCAATCGCTGAACGCGCTGGCCAACAGCTACACTTCGCAGGGCAGCGGCTCGCTGGTCAATGAAACCCGCGCGCTGCAAGCCCAGCAACGCAACCGGCAATTGGTGATCCATACGCCGCAAACACCCAATACCTTCCCCTTCAACCTGCAGAACCTGCTCAGCTACCCGTCCGGCAACAGCATGCTGTCCGCCCAGCAGATCAGCGGCCTCGCGATGTACGCTCTGGTGTACTCGATCGGCGCGCCCTACACGCTGAACGCGCTGCTGGTGGGCCAGGGGCTGGGCCTGTCCAGCAGCGGTTTTTCCGCCACCGCCTGAACCGTTCCCCTTGGTTTTGCCCTTCCCGGCGTTTATCGGTAAAATTCATCGGATGATTGGATGTTTAAGCCGGGATCTATGAATATTTCCGCAGTGAAACGCTCGCTGGTCGACATCGCCGTCGACAATCTGGGCCGCCAACTGGAACAAGGCCGCTGGCCGGTTGGCAGCCGCATCCCCACCGAGCCGGAACTTGCCGACGAGCTGGGCATCAGCCGCAACACCGTACGCGAGGCGGTGCGGGTGCTGCTGTACGCCGGCTTGCTGGAAGTGCGCCAGGGCGACGGCACCTATGTGCGGGCCATCGTCAATCCTGGCGAGGCGATGCGCGCGATCACCCGCGCCAGTCTGCGCGAGCATCTGGAAGTGCGCTGCCTGCTGGAAGAAAGCGCCGCGCGGCTGGCCGCCGAGCGCGCCGGCGGAGCCGATATCGCCCGTATCGCCGCCACGCTGGAAGGATTGCGGCCGCAGGATGGAGAAACGCCGGAAAGCTACGCCGAGCGCGACCTCGATTTTCATGTCGCCATCGCCGACGCCAGCGGCAACCAAGCGCTGGCCAGCCTCTACCACTTTTTCTCGCGCGCGGTGCGGCAGAGCGTCCAGGACTCGATCCGCGACGAAGCGCTGCCCGATCCGGGCTTCGCCGCCCATGCCGCCATCTTCGACGCGATCCGGCAAGGCCGGCCTGACGAAGCCGGCCAAGCCGCCGCCGCCATCACCCGTCCGCTGCTGGCCACGCTGGACCGGCTGCTGGACAAGCAACGATAAGAAGGAAGCACGATGCAAGAAAATACGGGTCGGCCCCAAGCGATCGCCGACGAACTGTTGATCGATGACGACACTCCCTCCGCCGTGCCGCAAACCGGCAGCCGCAAGCGCGCGCTGCTGTTGTTGCTGGGGCTGGTGCTGGTGGGGCTCAACCTGCGGCCGGCGCTGTCCAGCCTGGCGCCGGTGCTGGCCATGGTCAGCGCCGATACCGGCCTCAGCCCGGCCATGGCCGGGCTGCTGACCACGCTGCCGGTGGCCTGCCTCGGCCTCTTCGGCCCGCTGGCGCCGCATCTGGCCCGCCGCCTGGGCAGCGAGAAAACCATCGCCGTCGTCCTGCTGGCGCTGGCCGCCGGCATCCTGCTGCGCACCCAGTTGGGTTTGTTCGGCCTGTTCGTCGGCTCAGCGCTGGCCGGCGCCGCCATCGGCGTGATCGGCGTGCTGCTGCCCGGCATCGTCAAACGCGACTTCGCCAGCAGCGCCGGCCTGATGACCGGCGTCTACACCATGGCGCTGTGCCTGGGCGCGGCGCTGGCCGCGGGCTTCACCGTGCCTGTGGCCGAGCATTTCAACCACGACTGGCGGCCCGCGCTGGCCTTGTGGGCCTTGCCGGCGGCGCTGGCCCTAACCGTCTGGTGGCCGCAACTGAACACCCGCCACGCCGCCGGACGCGGCCAGTGGCGGGTCAGCGGCCTGCTGCGCGACCCGCTGGCCTGGCAGGTGACCTTGTTCATGGGCCTGCAATCCTCGCTGGCCTACATCGTGTTCGGCTGGCTGCCGTCCATCCTGATGGACCGCGGCCTGACCGCGATGCAGGGCGGACTGATGCTGTCGTTGTCCACCATGGTACAGGTGCCGGCTTCCCTGCTGGTGCCGATACTGGCCCACCGCTGCCGCAACCAACGCCCGCCGATCGCAGCCACGCTGCTGATGGTCATCGCCGGCTTGCTGGGCATGCTGTACGCGCCTACCGACAGCCTGATCCTGTGGGCAGCGCTGCTGGGCTTCGGCCAGGGCGGCCTGTTCAGCACCGCTCTGAGTCTGCTCGCGCACCGTTCTCCCGACCAGCATGTGGCAGCCAGCCTGTCCGGCATGGCTCAGGGCATAGGCTATATGCTGGCCTCGATGGGCCCGTTCGCCGTCGGACTGATCCGCGGCCACAGCCATGAGGCTTGGCCGCTGGCGCTGCTGTTCAGCATGATCGCCGCAGCCGCTTTATCCATCGGCATGCTGGCCGGCCGCAAGCGGCTGGTCGGCGTCAAGGCCGAACCGGTCTGACCCTGCCGCGCCATGAAAAAGCCCCGCCGTTTCGGCGGGGCTTTTTCTCATCCAGACAAACGACTCACCTAGGCCGGGCGATTATGCCGTAACGCGCCTGCAGCGCCGACAAGGTTTCAGTCGCCAGCGGCAGCCCGGCTTCGCCCACTTTCAACACAGCGGGCAGCGACGCCGCGTCGCCGTCCCAATCCGGCAACGCCTCCTCCAGCACAGCGGCCAGATCGCGGTCGTCCACCGCGGCCAGCTCGCCGCCGATCTCCAGCAGCAGCATGCCGTCCGGCGTCAACCAGGCCGCGCGCGCCGGCACGTCGTCGTCGTAAGGCACTGTACTCCAGCCCTTGGGCGTGCGCCGCGCCGCCAAGGGAGCGGCGTCCAGCTGCACATACACTTTTTGCGGACCGTTCTGCACATAGCAGCGGCCCTGGCCGTCGCGGCTGTAGTTGCGGTTGAAGAACTCCACCATCCCCTCATGCTGCAGCCTGGCGTCCTTGATCCACCACTGGCCCCGGGCGTCCAGCCGCAGCCAGCCGAACACCGCCGGCACGTTCGGCCACTTGGCCAGCGCCGCCAACACCATTTCGTCCATCGCCTCTCCTTCCGCGGGTTCGTCCCGCTTGTTCCGCCGCTAGCCTATCGCGCGCAGCACCGTCAGCGGCGGCGTTCTCGTCACCTTGCCCACCAGCGGCCAGCCAGCGAGCGTCACCACCAGCACCCCGC
Source organism: Chromobacterium piscinae (assembly GCF_021129175.1). Lineage (GTDB taxonomy): Bacteria > Pseudomonadota > Gammaproteobacteria > Burkholderiales > Chromobacteriaceae > Chromobacterium > Chromobacterium piscinae. The sequence continues at coordinate 121,654 of NZ_JAJOHV010000058.1, forward strand.
CGGCCATCCCCAGCGGCAGCAGCCACCAGTTGAGCAGCAGGGGCAAGGAAAACAGCTTCACCGCCGCCAGCACGCCGATGCCCATCGCCCCCAGCGCCGCCAGCAGGCCGGACACCGCGCCCAGCCACACCAGCTCGGCCAGCACCACGCTGCGCACCTGCCTGCGCGACGCGCCCAGCGCCCGCATCAAACCCACGTCGGCCAGCCGCTCGTCGCGGGTGGCGGTCAGCGACGCCCACAACACCAGCACCCCGGCCGCCAGCGCCAGCAGGAACATCGCCTCGATCGCGCGCGTCAGCTTGTCCACCATCGCCCTGACCTCGGCCAGAATGCTGCCGACGTCGATCACCGACAGATTGGGAAAACGCTCCACCAGCTGATTGGCGAAAGCCTCGTCCGCCGGCTCCAGGCGGAAGCTGGTGATCCAGCTGGCCGGCTGCCGGCTGAATTGGCCCGGCGTGCCGATCACGAAGAAATTGACGCGGAAGCTGTCCCAGGGCACTTCGCGCAGGCTGGTCACCTTGGCGCGGTAGGCGGTGCCGGCCAGATCGAAGGCCAGCGTGTCGCCCAGCTTGATGCCCAAGAGATTGGCCAGGCCTTTTTCCACCGAAAACTGCGGCTTCACTCGCTTGCCCTCGTCCCACCACTTGCCGGACACCACCTGGTTGCCCGGCGGCGGCTCGGCTCGCCAGGACAGGTTGAACTCGCGCTCGGCCAGGCGCCGCGCCTGCTCGTTGTCATAGCTTGCCGGACGCACCGGCTGCTCGTTGATGGCGATCAGCCGCGCGCGGACCATAGGCGCGAGCTCGGGCTGCGGCCGCCCGGCGGCGGCGAACGCGTCGCGCACGCCGTCGAGTTGATTGCCCTGGATGTTGATCACGAACTTGTTCGGCGCGTCGGCCGGCACGCTGCGCTGCCAGGCGCCGATCAGGTCGTCGCGCACCACGGTCAGCGTCAGCAGAGCCATCAGCCCCACCGACAGCGAGGCGATCTGCAGCACCGCCAGCCAGCGCCGCCGCGCCAGGTTGGCGATGCCGAAGCGCCAGCCCACCTTGCCGCCGCGCGGCAGCCGGCGCAACAACAGCACCAGGCCCAGCGCCAGCGCGCCGGACACGCCGAGGAAACCCAGCATCGCCGCCAGCAGCCAGCCGGCCAGCGACCACTCGCCCACCTGCCACGAGGCCAGACCCAGCAGCGTGACCAAGGCCAGCACCGGCGCGATCACGCCCTGGCGCGTCGGCGGCAGCTCGTTGCGCAGCACCGCCGCCGGCGACACGTCGCGGATGGCCATCAAGGGCGGCAGCGCCAGGCCGGCCAGCAGCAATTGCGCCGCCAGCGGGCCGATCAGCCACGGCTGCCAGCCCGGATCGGGCAGAATCTCGCCGACGTAGCCGCTGAACAGCCGCATCAGCCCCAGCTGCACGCCAAAGCCCGCCAGCGTGCCGAGCAGGCCGGCCAGCAGCCCCACCAGCGCGAACAAGCCGACGAACAGCCCCCACACCTCGCCGGAGCCCAGGCCCAGGCAGCGCAGCACCGCCACCTGCTGCCAATGGCGCTGCAGGTAGCGGCGCACCACCAGCGCCACCGCCGACGCGGCCAGCGCCACGGTCAGCATCGCGGTCAAGCCGAGGAAGCGCCGCGCCCGCTCCAGGCCGGTGCGGATTTCCGGCCGCATTTCCTCTACGTTTTCCAGCCGAGCGCCCTTGGGTTTGTGCGCGCGCAGCCAGACGCGGAAATCGGCGACCTGGCGGTCTTCGCCGGCGAACAACAGCCGCCAGCGGATGCGGCTGCCTTCCTGCACCAGGCCGGTGGCCGGCAGGTCGGCGCTGTTGAACATCAGCCGCGGCACGAAGTTGTAGATGTCCATGCTGCCGTCCGGCTCGCGGACGATGACGCCGGCCAGCTTCAACTGGGCGTTGCCGACGCCGATCTCGTCGCCCAGCTTCAGCTTGAGCCGGCTGATCAGCCTGGCGTCGGCCCAGGCGGTGCCCGGCGCCGGCTGCAGCCGGCCGCTTTTCTCGGCGCCGTCGGCCAGCCGCACCGTGGTCTCGCCGCGCAGCGGGTAGCCGGCGCTCACCGCCTTGTACTGGGCCAGCGTCGCCTGCCCGCCGGCGAACACCATGGACGGGAAAGTGATGTTGTCGGCGGTCTGCAGGCCGCGGCGCTTCGCCTCGGCCCGCACCGCGTCCGGAGCCGTCTCGTTGCCGGAGAGCACCAAATCGGCCGCCAGCAGCTGGGTGGCCTGGGTGGTCAGCGCCTTTTCCACCCGGTCGGAGAAGAAGGCGACGCTGCTCATCGCCGCCACCGCCACCAGCAGCGCCAGGCCGAGGATGGTGAGCTCGCCCGCCGCCAGCTCGCGGCGGATGAAGCGGATGACGAATCTGAAACGTCCAAGCAGGGTCATTCGGCGCGCGCTCCGTTCAGCTTGCCATCCACCAGCCGGTAGATGGCGTCGCAGCGGCTGGCCAGCTCGTTGTCGTGGGTGACCAGCACCAGCGCCGTGCCCTGCTCGGCGTTCAGCTGGAACAGCAGGTCTATGATCTGGCGGCCGGTGTGCGGATCGAGATTGCCGGTGGGCTCGTCGGCGAACAACAGGCCGGGATGAATGACGAAGGCGCGCGCCAGCGCCACCCGCTGCTGCTCCCCGCCGGACAGGTGGCGCGGATAATGGCCCAGCCGCGCCGCCAGCCCCACGCGCTCCAGCATCCTCTCCGCCGCTTCGCGCGCGTCGTTGCGCCCGGCCAGCTCCAGTGGCAGCATGACGTTTTCCAGCGCGGTCAATTGCGGCAGCAGCTGGAAGTTCTGGAACACGAAGCCCACCCTGTCGCGCCTGAGCAGCGCGCGGGCGTCTTCGTTGAGCCGCGACAGCGGCTTGCCGAACAGCGCCACCTCGCCGTCGCTGGGGTGGTCGAGGCCGGCCAGCAGCGACAGCAGCGTGGACTTGCCCGAACCCGAGGTGCCGACGATGGCCACGCTCTCGCCGGAATACAGGGTCAGCGACGCGCTGCGCAGGATGTGCAGCACGTCGCCGCGGAAATGCACTTGTTTCGCCAATTCGCTGGCGGCCAATACCGCCTTCTTTTTCTCAGGATGGTTCATGCGCTCTATCGTCTGCAAAATGCTGTTCCCCTTGTTGCTGCTGTGGCAGCTGCCCGCCTTCGCCGCCACGGTGCTGGTGTTCGGCGACAGCCTGTCGGCCGGCTACGGCCTGGCGCCGGGCCAGGGCTGGGCGGCGCTGCTGGCGCGCGACCTCGCGCCCCGGCACCAGGTCGTCAACGCCAGCGTCTCCGGCGAAACCAGCGCCGGCGGCCTAGCCAGGCTGCCCGACGCGCTCGTCCGACACCGACCTGACGTGCTGGTGCTGGAGCTGGGCGCCAACGACGGCCTTCGCGGCCTGCCGATGGCCGAGATGCGGCGCAACCTGCAGCAAATGATAGACATGGCCCAGGCCCGCAAGGCCAAGGTACTGCTGGTGGGCATGGCGCTGCCACCCAACTATGGCCCCCGCTACGGCGCCGAGTTCCGCGGCGTTTATGACGATTTGGCCCGGCGCAACCGCCTGGCCTACGTGCCGCTGCTGGTCGACGGCTTCGCCGGCGATCTGAGCGCCTTCCAGCCCGACGGCCTGCATCCCCGCGCGGAGAAGCAGGCCACCATGATGCGCACGGTCAAGGCAAAACTGCCAGTGAAATAATGCAACAAAGCCATTGACTGGTTATTGTTTTAAATAGAAGAATAAGCATATTGCATAACCATGCAGCGATCCGCCAATCTGCTTCCGCCGCCCAGACGGAACCAGGCCGAACGGCCGTTGCCGCGCCATGCCCCAAACCGCTTTGCTTGACCGCCTCGCCCGCCCCTACCGCGGCCTGCCGCCCAGCGTCTACATCCAAGTCGTCTGCAGCTTCATCAATAACGTAGGCGGCATCTCCAAGCTGTTCCTGCCGCTCTATCTGCGCGAGAACTACCACCTGCCCTATAGCCAGATCGGCACGCTGATGGCCTTCTACGGCGCCGGAATGCTGGCCGGCTCGCTGAAGGGCGGCAGCCTGAGCGACCGCTTCGACAGCCGGGCGCTGGGCGTGCTGGCTCTCGCCTTGTCCGGCCTGTGCATGGCCTTGCTGGCGCTGCAGATTCCGGTGTGGATGTTCATGCCGCTGCTGGTGCTGTCAGGCATGGCGGACGGCGGCTTCCGGCCGATCAACCAGCGGCTGGCGCTGGAGCCCTGCTCCCCGCAGCAACGGCCGGTCGCCCAAGGCATGATGCGAGTGGCCTTCAACCTGGGCGTGGCCATCGCCGGCGTCACCAGCGGCTTCCTCGCCGCTTACGGCTACCAGTGGGTGTACGCCGCCAACGCCGCCGGCACGCTGCTTGGCGCCTGCTGGATGGCCTGGTCCTACAGCCGCCATCGGGAAGACACCCGGCCGCAACAACATCAGGCCGGCGATGAAGGAGCGCTGGCCGGCCCCTGGCGCGACGCCAGCTTCCTGCGCGCCATCCTGGCGCTGGTGCTGGTCACGCTGGCTTTCGACCAGATGTACGTGACGCTGGCGCTGTTCCTGCGCGAGCACTACCAGCTGGAGCCGCAATGGGTGGGCTATCTGTTCACCATCAACGGCCTGATGGTGGTGGCGCTGCAGATTCCGGTCAGCCGGCGCATCCTGCGCTGGGGGCTGGCTAGCAGCACCCAGTTGGGCGTATTGCTGACCGGCTGTTCCTTCCTGTGGCTGAACGCCGGCCACGGCGCGCAGTGGGCGGTGCTGATGATGGTGACGCTGACCTTCGGCGAGCTGTTGCTGTCGCCCAGCTACGCGCAGCTGGTGATGCATCGCTCGGAGGGCCGCCTACGCGGCAGCTATCTGGGACTTTACAACGCCGCCTGGAACGGCCGGACGCTGGTGGCGCCGGCGCTGGGCACCGCGCTGTACGGCCAGCTGGGCGGCGCGGCGCTGTGGTGGCTATGCGCGCTGGCCGCCTGCCTGAGCGTGGCCATCCAGCACGGCGCGCTGAAAACCATGCTCGCCCCCGCGGCGGAAACCCGCTAGACGGCTCACGCTTCACCCTTGCGGGAGCCCCGCAGCCATCGAGGGCCGGGACAGCCGATAAAACAACACCCCGCCGGCTTGCGCGGGCGGGGTGCGGAACGAAATCCGGACGATGTCGCGGATTACAGGTCCTTGGCGTTCTCGGCCAGGTAGGAAGCCACGCCTTCGGCGGACGGCTTCATGCCCTTCTTGCCCTTGTTCCAGCCAGCCGGGCACACTTCGCCGTGCTCTTCGGTGAATTGCAGCGCGTCAACCATGCGCAGCATTTCGTCGACGTTGCGGCCCAGCGGCAGGTTGTTCACCACTTGGTGCTGCACCACGCCGGACTTGTCGATCAGGAAGGAGCCGCGGAAAGCGACGCCGCCGTCGGCTTCAACGTCGTAGGCCTTGCACAGGTCGTGCTGGATGTCGGCAACCAGGGTGTAGCCGACTTGGCCGATGCCGCCCTTGTCGACCGCGGTGTTGCGCCATGCGGCGTGGGTGAACTGGCTGTCGATCGACACGCCGATCACTTCCACGTTCTTGGCCTTGAATTCAGCTAGGCGGTGGTCGAAGGCGATCAGTTCGGACGGGCAGACGAAGGTGAAGTCCAGCGGGTAGAAAAACACCACGGCGTACTTGCCGGCAGTGGCTTGCTTGAAAGAGTAGTTGTCTACGATCTCGCCATTGCCCAGCACGGCGGAGAAAGTCTTTTCACCAGCGAAGAACGGGGCTTGCTTGCCAACGAGTACGGCCATTTTGATCTCCTTAAGGGTCTTGATATGACGGCGCGTTCCTGATCGGGCATCGGAAAACGCCGTGGATTGCGGAGCTTTATAAAACACTGCGTCCCGGCCCGGCCAATTGTAAATCGATATCGTTGCGATAAAGTTTTGCAATTGCCGGACGCGGGACCGCCCCGGCCAAGCGGGGACTATCCAATCAGATGGGGATGGCTGGCCGAAGTTTCAAGCCGACGGCCGTCGGCAGGGCCAGCGCGAAAAAAAAAACGGACAGCTAGCTGTCCGTTTTTCTACGCGCCCCCAAAGAGTCAGGCGCTCGGCTCGGCCTTCTGGCGCAAGCGCAGGTTCAGCTCGCGCAACTGCTTGTCGTCCACCGCGTTCGGCGCGTTGGTCAGCAGGCACTGGGCGCGCTGGGTCTTGGGGAAGGCGATCACGTCGCGGATGGATTCCGCGCCGCACATCAGCGTCACCAGGCGATCCAAGCCGAATGCCAGGCCGCCGTGCGGCGGGGCGCCGAACTTCAGGTTGTCCAGCAGGAAGCCGAACTTGTTCTGCTGCTCTTCCGGGCTGATCTTCAGCGCGCCGAACACCTTCTCCTGGATCTCGGCGCGGTGGATACGGATCGAGCCGCCGCCGATTTCCCAGCCGTTCAGCACCATATCGTAGGCGCGTGCCAAGCAATTGGCCGGATCGGTGGCCATCAGGTCCTCGTGGCCCGGCTTCGGGCTGGTGAACGGATGGTGGCAAGCGGTCCAGCGGTCGGCTTCCTCGTCGTGCTCGAACATCGGGAAGTCAACCACCCACAGCGGGCGCCATTCCTTGACGAAGTAGCCGTTGTCCAGGCCGTGCTCGTGGCCGATCTTGATGCGCAGCGCGCCGATCGCCTCGTTCACCACCTTGGCCTTGTCCGCGCCGAAGAAGACAATGTCGCCGTTCTGCGCGCCGGTGCGCTCGATGATCTGCTTCAGGCCGTCGGCGGACAGGAACTTGACGATCGGGGACTGCAGGCCCTCTTCGTTCAGCTTGCTCACGTCGTTGACCTTGATGTAGGCCAGGCCCTTGGCGCCGTAGATGGCGACGAACTGGGTGTAGTCGTCGATTTCCTTGCGGCTGAACGACGCGCCGTTCGGCACGCGCAGGGCCACCACGCGGCCGTTCGCCATGTCGGCGGCGCCGCGGAACACCTTGAACTCTTCCGACTTCATCACGTCGGTCAGTTCGGTGAACTTCAGCGAAACGCGCATATCCGGCTTGTCGGAGCCGTAGTAGAACATGGCGTCGCCGTAGGTCATTCGCGGGAAGGTCGGCAGCGTCACGCCCAGCACGTCGCTGAAGATCTCGCGGGTCATGGTCTCGGTGATGTCCATGATCTGGTCCTCGTTCAGGAACGAGGTCTCGATATCGATCTGGGTGAATTCAGGCTGGCGGTCGGCGCGCAGGTCTTCGTCGCGGAAGCACTTGGTGATCTGGTAGTAGCGGTCGAAGCCGGCCACCATCAGCAGCTGCTTGAACAGCTGCGGCGATTGCGGCAGCGCGAAGAACTCGCCCGGATGCACGCGGGACGGCACCAGGTAGTCGCGGGCGCCTTCCGGAGTGGAGCGGGTCAGCATCGGGGTTTCGATGTCGATGAAGCCCTGCTTGTCCAGGTGGTTGCGCACGCCCATCGCCACCTTGTAGCGCAGGCGCAGGTTCTTCTGCATCGCCGGGCGGCGCAGGTCGATCACGCGGTTGGTCAGGCGGACGTTTTCCGACAGGTTCTCGTCGTCGATCTGGAACGGCGGCGTGGCCGCGGCGTTCAGGATTTCGATTTCCTTGGCCAGGATTTCGATCTCGCCGGAGATCATCTTGCTGTTGGCGGTGCCGGCCGGGCGCTCGCGCACGATGCCGCTGATGGACAACACGTACTCGCCGCGGCTGCTGTCAGCCAGCTTGAACGCTTCCGGGGTGTCCGGATCGATCACCACCTGCACCAGGCCTTCGCGATCGCGCAGGTCGATGAAGATCACGCCGCCATGGTCGCGGCGGCGGTGGGCCCAGCCTTTGACGGTCACGGTTTGACCGAGGTATTTCTTGTCGATGAGTCCGCAATAATCGGTGCGCATTGGGTAAACCTTTTTGATTGAATTCTTCGAAGTTCCCGCTAGGGGACGACATGCTTAGGGGCTAGACAGGGTGACGGCCTAGCCCTGCCGATTATGTTCATCATTCAGCCGCGGGCGCTGAGCCTGCGGCGGCGGGTTCGGAACCACCACGCCCATGGAAATGACGTACTTGAGCGCCTCGTCGACGCTCATGTTCAGCTCGCGGGTGTCGCTGCGCGGCACCACGATGAAATAGCCCGAGGTCGGGTTCGGCGTGGTCGGCACGTAAACGCTGACCAGTTCCTCGCCATTCTCCGCGTGGCAGAGGATTTCCTGGGCCGGCGTGCCGGTCTGGAAAGCCACGGTCCAGGCATTTTGATGCGGCCAGCGCACCAGCAGCGCGTTCTTGAACGCGTTGCCGGAATCGGACAGCAGCGTGTCGCTGACCTGCTTGACGCTGTTGTAGATGGAATTGACCACCGGCGTGCGCGACAGCAGGCCGTGCCAGAACTCCACCAGGCGGCGGCCCAGCACGTTGGCGGCCAGCATGCCGGTGCCCATCACCACCAATACCGCGAACACCACCCCCAGGCCGGGGATGTGCATGCCGAACAGCTGCTCGGGGCGCCACTCGGCCGGCAGCAGCGTCAGCGTCTGGTCCAGCGAACCAATGATCAGGTTCAATACCCAAAGGGTGATCGCCAGCGGCAGCCAGATCAGCAGGCCGGCGATCAGATAGCCCTTCAGGGTCATTTTGATTTGCGGGGGAACCGACATCAGTCGCAACCGCAGCCGGCGCCGCAGCTATGGCCCCCGGAAGAGGCGGAGTCGCCGGACGAGGACGAAGACGAGGAAGCGCCACCCTTGAAGTCGGTGGCGTACCAGCCCGAGCCCTTCAACTGGAAGCCCGCGGCGGACAGCTGCTTGTTGTAGTCGGCGCTGCCGCATTCCGGACAGGCGGCCACCGGCGCGTCGCTCAGTTTCTGCAGGTGTTCCTTGGCGACGCCACAGGCGCCGCAACGATATTCATAGATCGGCATAGCTTTACTTTCCCGCCAATTGACCACAATGGCATAATACGCATGATTGCTGCACTGCACCACATCCGGAACTAAACTCAGGACAGGTCTGACTGTACAGATGCGGCCGCCAGCTTTCAAACACAAGTGCGCCGCCTGCAAACCAACCATTATATCCGACTGAAACGGCAATACAAAAACCACTTTTAATCATTCTGCTGCAACACCGCCCTGCAACGCTATCCCGGAGGTCCAAATGGTTTACCAAGAAGGTCAGATGGAAAGCATACGCAACATCCTCGCCGGCAAGAGAGGACTCATCGTCGGCATCGCCAATGAAGACAGCATCGCCTACGGCTGCGCCAGCGTGCTGCATCAACTGGGCGCGGAATGCGCGGTCACCTACCTCAACGCCAAGGCCGAGAAATACGTGCGGCCGCTGGCCGAAGCTTTGCAGGCCAAGCTGGTGCTGCCGCTGGACGTGGAGCAAGCCGGCCAGTTGGAGAGCGTGTTCGCCGAGATAGAAAAGCACTGGGGCGGACTGGACTTCATCATCCACTCCATCGCCTATTGCCCGATGGAAGACTTGCACGGCCGCGTCACCGACTGTTCGCTGGCGGGCTTCCAGCAGGCGATGCGAGTGTCGTGCTACTCGTTCATCGAAATGGCGCGGCTGGCCGAGCCGCTGATGAAACGCGGCGGCAGCCTGATCACGATGAGCTACTACGGCGCCGACAAGGTGGTGGAAAACTACAACATCATGGGCCCGGTCAAGGCGGCGCTGGAAAGCGTGTCGCGCTACCTGGCCAACGAACTCGGCCCCAAGCGCATCCGCGTGCACGCGGTGTCGCCCGGCCCGCTGAAGACGCGCGCAGCCTCCGGCATCGCGCATTTCGACCAGTTGATCGAGGACGCCATCTCCCGCGCGCCGCAGAATCGCCTGGTGGAGATCGAAGAAGTCGGCATGACCTGCGCCTTCCTGATTTCCGACGCCGCCAGCGGCCTCACCGGCCAAACCATCTATGTAGACGGCGGACACCACATCAAGGCTTGAGGAGAGCGGCATGATTCACGATACCCACGCATTCGACGACATCCTGCAACAGGCGCGCCAGCTGGGCGCGCTGCCGATGGCGGTGGCCCACCCCTGCAGCCGCGAATCCCTGTTGGGCGCGGTTGAGGCCGCCGACAACGGCATCGCCACCCCCATTCTGGTGGCGCCGCAGGCTCGGCTGCAGAAACTGGCCGACGAATTGGAAATCGACATTCGACGCTTCGAATGCATAGACGTGGAGCACAGCCACGCCGCCGCCGCCCGCGCGGTGCAACTGGCCCGCGACGGCTACGCCGACATCCTGATGAAGGGCAGCCTGCACACCGACGAATTCATGAGCGCCGCGCTGGCGCGCGACACCGGCATCCGCACCGACCGCCGCATCAGCCACGTCTGGGTGATGAAGGTGGAAAGCTATCCGCGCTACCTGTTCATCACCGACGCCGCGGTCAACATCGAGCCGGACCTAATCACCAAGCGCGACATCTGCCAGAACGCCATCGACCTGACCCACGCGCTGGGCATCCCCTGCCCCAAGGTGGCCATCCTGGCCGCGGTGGAGACCATCAACCCCGACATGCGCTCGACGCTGGACGCCGCCGCGCTATGCAAGATGGCCGACCGAGGCCAGATCACCGGCGCCATCCTGGACGGCCCGCTGGCTTTCGACAACGCCATCTCCAAAGAGGCCGCAGAGAGCAAAGGCATCGTTTCGTCGGTGGCCGGCGATCCCGACATCCTGCTGGTGCCGGACCTGGAAGCCGGCAATATGCTGGGCAAACAGCTGACCTACCTCGCCCAGGCCGCCTCCGCCGGCATCGTGATGGGCGCGCGGGTGCCGATGGTGTTGACCAGCCGCGCCGACGACGCCAGCGGCCGCCTCGCCTCCAGCGCCATCGCCAGCCTGCTGGCCCACCAGAAGCGCCGCCAGGGAGGACGTCCATGAACCGCTGCCTGCTGGCGATCAACGCCGGCTCCGCCACGCTGAAGTTCCGCGCGTTCTCGCTGGACGGCCAGACGCTGCTGGCGCGCGGCATGGTGGACCGCTTCGGCAGCCGCGAAGCCCTGTTCTCGCTGGCCGACGCCAACGGCCAGAAGCTGGCCGAGCGCGGCCTGGCCGACGCCGCGCACGACACCGCGCTGGCGGCGGCGCTGAACGGCCTGGCCGACCAGGGCCTGGAGGCGCGGGCCCTGGCCCACCGCGTGGTGCATGGAGGCAACCGCTTCCGCCAGCCGGCGCGGGTGGATGCCGACACGCGGTCGGCGCTGGACGACTACATCGCGCTGGCGCCGCTGCACCAGCCGGTCAGCCTGGCGGTGATAGACGCCTTCAGCCGGATAGATCCGCAGTTGCCGCAAATCGCCTGCTTCGACACTGCCTTCCACGCCACCCAGCCGACGGTGGCCACCCGCTTCGGCATTGCCCGCCACTGGCATGACGAGGGCGTGCGCCGCTACGGCTTCCACGGTCTGTCCTACGCCGCCATCGCGCGGCGGCTGCCGGAAATCGGCCTCGCCCACGGCAAGGTGGTGGTCTGCCACCTTGGCAGCGGCGCCAGCGCCTGCGCGATCGAATCCGGCAAGAGCGTGGCGTCCAGCATGGGGTTTTCGGCGGTGGACGGCCTGATGATGGGCAGCCGTCCCGGCTATATCGACCCGGAGGTGATCCTGTACTGGCAGGAGCATGAAGGCATGGGGGTGAAGGACGTGCGGCGCGAGCTGTACAAGAACTCCGGCCTCTTGGGCGTGTCCGGCGTGTCGGCCGACATGCGCGAGCTGCTGGCCAGCGAGTTGCCGGAGGCACGCGAGGCGGTGGAGCTGTTCTGCTACCGGGCGGCGCGGGAGGCGGCCAGCCTGGCCGCGGCGATGCGCGGCCTGGACGGGCTTGTCTTCACCGCCGGCATAGGCGAGCACTCGGCGGAGGTGAGGGCCAGGATATTGCAGCAGCTGTCCTGGCTGGGCTTCGAGCTGGACCACGCGGCCAACCTCGCCCACGCGCGCCGGCTCACCGCCGCCGGCAGCCGCCTGCCGGCCTATGTACTGCCGACCGACGAGGAAGGCGAGATGGCCCGCCAGGCGGCGCGGCTGCTGTAGGCTCTGGTCAGGCGCGGACGCCGCTCAGCCAGCGGGTGAGCATCTGGGCGGCCAGCGCGGGCAAGGCGTCGCCGTGCCGCCGGTTCTGCTCGCGCAGCTCGCGCGGATCGATGCCGGCCGCCGCCAGCTCGCCGCTGTGGCCGATCAGCCAGCGTTCCAGCTGCTCCGGCTCCACTTCCGGATGAAATTGCAAACCGAGGGCGTAATCCTCGATGGCGAAAGCCTGGTGCGGGCACAGCTCGCTGCTCGCCAGGCTCTGCGCGCCGTCGGGAATGGCAAACTGGTCGCCATGCCAGTGCAGCACCTGCGCATCTGCCAACGGCGCCAGCGGCGACTCCAGCCCGGAATCGGTCAGACGCAGCGGCGCGTAGCCGATCTCCTTATGCCCCATCGGCGCCACCCGCGCGCCCAGCGCGCTCGCCATCAATTGCGCTCCCAGACAGATGCCCAAGGTCGGCCGGCGCCGCCTCAGCCGCCGCTCCAGCAGCAGCCGCTCTTGCTGGAGAAACGGATACAGATCGTCGTCGCCGACGCCTATCGGACCGCCCAGCACCACCAGCAGGTCGGCCTGCTCCAGAGCCGGACTGTCCAGCCGGTCTACGCCGGCCTCGCGGTATTCGATGCGGTAGCCGCGCATTTCCAGCTGGCGGCGCAAGGACCCGAGATCCTCGAACGCGACATGGCGAATCGCAATGGCGGTTTTCATCGGCGGCGCTCCCGTTTCTGCGTGCGGATTCATCGAGTATGCATAAGCCCCTTGCCCTTGTCGACGCGGGAAAGGACAACGCCCCCGCCGCATCGCTGCGACGGGGGCGCGGATACACAAAAGGCCCCGCTATTGCGGAGCCTCTGCGTATTCTTGCAGCCTGGGCTGTCGATCGATTAGGCCATGGCCTTGATCTGAGCGGACAGACGGCTCTTGTGACGAGCAGCCTTGTTCTTGTGGAACACGCCCTTGTCAGCAATGCGGTCGATCACTTTTTCCGAAGCCTGGAACACCACGCGAGCGGCGGCCTTGTCGCCGGCTTCAATTGCCTTGAGCACTTTCTTCACTGCGGTACGGAACGCAGTACGCAGGCTGGCGTTATGCGCGCGCTGCTTAAGGGCTGTGCGTGCACGCTTGCGAGCTTGTGCGCTGTTAGCCATGAATCTTTCTCCTGATAGCGGAATCTGAAACCCGCGATTCTAAGCCCTAAACTCAGGTTTTGCAACAATAAACCCGCCAGCGTAAACTAGCGGGCTTGCTCAATCCGTCCAGTATCGGCCGTCAAACCAAAATGAACCTGCTCAAGGCCCTGGCTGCAGTCAGCAGCATGACCATGGTGTCCCGCGTCCTCGGCCTGGTGCGCGACACCCTGGTCGCCCGCATCTTCGGCGCCGGCATGGCCGCCGACGCCTTCAACGCCGCCTTCAAGATTCCCAACATGCTGCGCCGGCTGTTCGCCGAAGGCGCGTTCTCGCAGGCTTTCGTGCCCATCCTCGGCGAGTACAAGCAGAACAAGACCCATGAGGAAACGCGCGAGTTCGTCGCCAAGGTCACCGGCGTGCTGGGCTCGGTGCTGCTGCTGGTGACGGCGATAGGCATGCTGGCCGCGCCGGCCATCATGTGGATCTCGGCGCCCGGCTTCTACCGCGAGCCGGCCAAGGCCGCGCTGTTCGCCGACATCCTGCGCGTGTCTTTCCCTTATATATTCTTCATCTCGCTGTCGTCGATGACCGGCAGCATTCTGAACAGCTGGGGCAAGTTTTCGATCCCGGCCTTCACACCCACCTTTCTGAACCTCAGCTTCATCGTGTTCGCGCTGTGCTTCACCCATTACTTCCATCCGCCGATCATGGCGATGGCGTGGGCGGTGTTTGTCGGCGGCCTGATCCAGCTGGTGTGGCAGCTGCCCTTCCTGAAGCAGGTCGGCATGCTGGCCCGCCCTATCCTCGCCTTCCGCGATCCGGAAGTGTGGAGGGTGATCAAGCAGATGGGGCCGGCGATCTTCGGAGTTTCGGTGGCGCAGATCTCGCTGCTGATCAACTCCACCTTCGCCTCCTTCCTGCCCACCGGCAGCGTGTCGTGGATGTATTACGCCGACCGGCTGATGGAATTCCCGTCCGGCGTGCTGGGCGTGGCGCTCGGCACCATCCTGCTGCCGTCCTTGTCCAAGCACGCGGCCAGCAAGTCCGACGCCGAGTTCAGCGTGCTGCTGGATTGGGGCATCCGGCTGTCGCTGCTGCTGGCGGTGCCGGCTACCGTCGGACTGGGCCTGCTGTCCGGCCCGCTGCTGTACACTATGTTCATGTACGGCAAGTTCAGCGCCCACGACGCGCTGATGTCGCAGCAGGCGGTGATCGCCTATTCCTTCGGCCTGCTTGGGCTGATCCTGGTCAAGGTGCTGGCGCCGGGCTTTTACGCGCGCCAGGACATCAAGACGCCGGTGCGCATCGCGGTGACCACCTTGCTCATCACCCAAGTCATGAACCTGGCCTTCGTGTTTCCGCTGAAGCACGCCGGCCTGGCGCTGTCGATCGGCCTCGCTTCCTGCATCAACGCCGGCCTGTTGATGTACACGCTGCAAAAGCGCGGCATCTACCGGCCCGAGGCCGGCTGGAAATCCTTCCTCGCCAAGCTCATCGTCGCCATCGCGGCGATGGCGGCCGCGCTGCTGGCCTGCCTGCAGTGGCTGCCGATAGACTGGCACGGCCACGCCTGGCAGCGCGCGCTGTGGCTGCTGCTGCTGGTCGGCGTCGGCGCGACGGTCTACTTCGCCGCCTTGTTCGCGCAGGGCTTCCGTCCGCGCCAGTTCATGCGCCGCGAGCATTGAGCCGCCGGCCTATGATTCATCAGCATTCGGTTAGAAAGTCGCAACCATGAGCCATCTCACCCCCGAACATTCGCCGCTGGGCAAGACCGTCAGTTACCAGGACCAGTACGATCCCTCTCTGCTGTTCCCGATCGCGCGCCAGGCCAAGCGCGACGAGATCGGCGTGGACGAAGCCGCGCTGCCGTTTGCCGGCGTCGACATCTGGACCGGCTTCGAGCTGTCCTGGCTCAACGCCCGCGGCAAGCCGCAGGTGGGCATCGCCACCTTCCGCATCCCGGCGGCCAGCCCCAGGCTGATCGAGTCCAAGTCGTTCAAGCTCTACCTGAACAGCTACAACCAGACGCGGATGGACAGCGTCGACGCCCTCTCAGCCCAACTGGCGCGCGACCTGTCCGCCGCCGCCGGCGCGGAGGTTTCGGTTTCCATCGCGCTGCCGCAGGCCTTCGCCGCCGAACAGGTACGCGAGCTGGCAGGCGAGTACATCGACGAGCTGGACATCGAGGTCGACAACTACGCGCCCTGCCCCGAAGTTCTCAAGGCCGACGCCGCAGACATCGTCAGCGAAACCTTGTGCAGCAATCTGTTGAAATCCAACTGCCTGGTCACCGGCCAGCCGGACTGGGGCAGCGTGTCCATCCGCTACACCGGGCCGAAGATAGACCGAGAAGCTCTGCTGAGATATCTGATCGGCTTCCGCCAGCACAACGAATTCCACGAGCAATGCGTGGAGCGCATCTTCGTCGACGTGCTGCGCGCCTGCGCGCCGCAAAAGCTGACCGTCTACGCCCGCTACACCCGCCGCGGCGGCCTGGACATCAATCCGTGGCGCAGCAATGCGGACACCCCGCCGACAGACAACGCCCGCGCCGCGCGGCAGTAAGCGGCCCGGCCGGCCAAAACAAAAGGGATGCCGAAGAGCATCCCTTTTTGCGGACCAGGCCCGGCCTCAGAACGGCGCCGGCGCCTCGAATTCCATTTCCTCGAAGGTGACCGGATGGCGCAACACCAGCCGCGACGCGTGCAGCAACAGGCGGTCGGCCTTGGCCTGCGCCTCCGGCGGCGCGTAGATGTCGTCGCCGAGGATGGGGTGGCCGGATTCCAGGTGCAGCATGTGCATGCGCAGCTGGTGGGCGCGGCCGGTTTGCGGATCCAATTCCATCCGGCTGATGTTGCGGCCGGTGTCGCGCAGAATCACCCGGTAATGGGTGATGGCTTCCTTGCCCTCGTCGAAATCCACCTTCTGCCGCGGCCGGTTCGGCCAATCGATGATCAGCGGCAGGTCCACCGTGCCGCTATTGCTTTCCACGATGCCGTCCACCACCGCGATATAGCGCTTCTTCACCTTGCGGTCCATGAAGGCGATGGACAGCGCGCGCTGCATCTCCGGGCCGCGGCCCATCACCACCAGGCCGGAGGTATCCATGTCCAGACGGTGCACGGTCAGCGCGTCCGGGTAAACCTTCTGCGCGCGGCTGATCAGGCAATCGGCCTTGTCCTCGCCCCGCCCCGGCACCGACAACAGGCCGCTGGGCTTGTCCAGCACCAGCAGGCAGCTGTCGGCGTAGATCACGGAAAGGCCGGTGTCCGGCGGCGGATTGTAGTGTTCCAGATTGTGTCTTTGCATGGCTAACGGCTTTAAAAATCGATTGGCGGCGATTATCGGCGTTAAAGCCTTGCGCCACAAGCTGTTACCGTCTTTTCTCCGCGGCGCTGTCACTTGAAATCCCGCCCGGCAGCCGTCACCCTGTCCAGACAAGACGACAAAGGACGCATCATGACGGAACGATTCTATCAAGACCCCTACCAGACCCGCCTGGCCACCCGCGTGCTAAGCCACGACGACGCCGGCCTGACGCTGGAAGACACGCTGTGCTATCCGCTGGGCGGCGGCCAGCCCGGCGACAGCGCCACCCTGACGCTGGCCGACGGCGCGACGCTGCGCATCGCAGACACCCGCCGCGACCGCGAGACCCGCGCCATCCTGCACCAGACCGAGAGCGATGCCCGCCTCGCGCCGGGAACCGAGGTGACGCTGGAGCTGGACTGGGATCGCCGCTACCGCCACATGCGCATCCACACCTGTCTGCATTTGCTGGGCGTGGTGATCAAGGCCGGCGTCACCGGCGGCAACATGACCGCGGAATCCGGCCGGCTGGACTTCGCGCTGCCGGAAGGCATGGAGCTGGACAAGGAGCATATCGAGGCCGAGCTGAACCGGCTGGTGGCCGCCGACCTGCCCCTCGCGGTGAAAATGACCAGCGGCGAAGCGCTGAAGGCGCAGCCTGAACTGATCCGCACCATGTCGGTGACGCCGCCCTTGCATCTGCCGGAGATCCGGCTGATCGAGGTGGAGGGCGTGGATCTGCAGCCCTGCGGCGGCACCCATGTCACGCGCACCGGCGAAGTGGGCCGGGTCCGGGTGAAAAAGATAGAAAGCAAGGGCGCGCGCAACAAGCGGGTGGTGGTGGAGTTGGCGGAATGAGCCGGGAAACCGTCATCGGCAGCGTGCTGGCGGTATTGACCGGCAAAGCCGTCCCCTTCGTCCGCCCCGGCGCGGTCAGCGCCATCGCCAAGCAGCCGCTGGCTGGACGCGCTCCCCTGGGCGCGCTGGGCCTGGCTGGCGACGAGCAAGGCGATCCCCGCTACCACGGCGGCCCGCACAAGGCGGTGCATCTGTACGCCTTCGAGCATTACGCCCGCTGGCGCGACGAAATCGGCCCGCGTCCGGCGCTAGGGCACCCCGGCGGATTCGGCGAAAACCTCAGCACGCTAGGCATCGACGAGGCCACGCTGTGCCTGGGCGACCAGCTGGCTATCGGCTCCACGGTGCTGGAGATTTCCCAGGGCCGCCAACCTTGCTGGAAGCTCAATCACCGTTTCGAGCAACGCGACATGGCCAAACGCTTGCAGGACAGCGGCCGCACCGGCTGGTACTGCCGGGTGCTGCGCGAGGGCGATGTCGGCGCCGGCGACGACATCCGCCTGCTAACGCGCCCGCATCCCGAATGGACGCTGGCGCGGCTGGCCGACGTCTTCTACCGCCGCGGCTTGGAACGGGAGCTGCTGCTGGAGATCGCCCGGCTGCCGCTGGTGGAGTCCTGGCGACAGCTGATCGAGAAAAGGCTGGAAAGCGGACAACTGGAAGACTGGAGCCGCCGGCTGGACGGCTAGGCAAGCAAAACGGGGGCCGATTCGGCCCCCGTTGCTATTTGGCGGATGCCGCGCTCAGCGGGCGTCCAGCGCCATTTCGTGCTCCGGATGCTCCGGCTTCTCGTCCAGCGTCATCCGGTGCAGCCACGGCGCGATGATGATGGTCACGATCGCGATCGCGCCGGTCACCACGCCGATCTGGGTGAACACGCGGCTATAGATCTCCAGCGTGGCCAGCGGGCTGGTGACGTTGTCCGGCGCGGCGGTCAGGCCCGCCACCCAGCCGGCGATCACCGACGACGCGGCCGAAGTCAGGAACCAGGCGCCCATGATGAAGCCCATCAGACGCTGCGGCACCAGTTGCGCCACCATCGCCAGGCCCAGGCCGGAGATCAGCAGCTCGCCCACGCTCTGCAGCAGATAGCTCAGCACCATCCAGTTGGAGGACACCAGGCCCTGGGCGTTGGCGTACTTGGCGCCCAGCGGCAGCACCAGGAAGGCGCCGGCGCACAGCACCATGCCGATCGCGAACTTGTGCGGCATCGGCAGGCGGTTGCCCAGCTTGTTGTAGCAGAGAGCGAGCAGCGGACTGGCCAGCATGATCCAGAACGGATTCAGCGACTGGAACTGCTCCGGCTGCACCGGGATGCCGAACAGCGTGTGCTCGGTGTTGTGGATGGCGAAGAAGTTCAGCGACAACGGCATCTGGTTGTACAGCACGAAGAATACCGTCGCCTGCAGCATCAGGATGGCGGCCACGATCATCTTCTTGCGCTCCGCGCCCTTCAGCAGCAGCGTTTCCTTGACGTACAAGCCCACCACCCCGATGGACAGCACCGCCAGCACCACGTTGGCGATGATCTCGTGCTTCAACAGCAGCGCGGCGGCGGCGCAGGCGACCACCACGCCGGCCAGCACCGCCAGCCAGGTGGACAGCTTGGGCGTGCGGAAATCGGCGTCGGAACCGTATTCCTTCACCCAACCTTGCATCAGGATGAAGTTGGCGACGGTGATCAGCATGCCCACCACCGACAGCGCGAAGGCATGGGCGTAGCCGAACTTGTCGGCCAGCCACGGCGTGGCCAGCATCGACAGCAGCGAGCCGATGTTGATCGCCATGTAGTACATGGTGAACGCGCCGTCCAGGCGAGGATCGTTCTCCTCGTAGCACTTGGACAGCAGCGACGACGGGTTGGCCTTGAACAAGCCGTTGCCCACCGCGATGGTGCCCATGCCGAGGTACAGCAGGCCGATGTGGTCGGCCGACGCGGTGACCATCGCGTAACCTGCGGTCAACACCAGCGCGCCCAGCAGAATGGTGCGCTTGGTGCCCAGCACCTTGTCGCCCAGCCAGCCGCCGACGGCGATCAGGCCGTACACCAGCGCGATGAAGGACGAAAACAGAGTGAAGGAGTCGGCCTCGCGCAGGCCCAGGGCCTTCACCAGGTAGACGGCCAGGATGCCCTGCAGGCCGTAGAAGCCGAAACGCTCCCAGAATTCGATCGAGAAGATCAGGTAAAACGGCTTGGGCTGGCGCAAGGGATTGAGCGCAGACGACGTCATTATGGGTTCCTTGTAATCAGAACTGCCGCGGACCCGGGAAAAAATCCTGCGTGGCGGAATGACGGAAAGACAGACACTCGCGGCGCCGGCCATCGCCAGTCACGCCAGGGTGAGACAGACAGTGGTCACTACTGAAAAATAAGGCAAACTCTTGCCATCATTCGAAAAAGCACGACAAATAGCGCTTTTGCTCCATGAAAGATAGCGCTCAGGAACTATTGATGAACGAAGTAGTCGGACCTGTCAATGCAAGCGGAGGAAATCAGGCGCAAATACCCGCATGGCAAGGACGGGATTCGAGAATGCGACAGTATTTTACAAATCAGAATGCTGCCAAATCGATTATTAAAAGAATAAATACAATCCAATGTCATTAATAGGCAATATAATTGCTTTTATATCAAACCAACATCCATTCGCCGCCAACTTCAGCCCTCATCCGCACAAAGCCGCCAGCCTGCTGTCCAGCTCGCTACCCCGCCGGCGCAAGGCATCCACAAAACGCAGCGGCAACGGCGACGCCGGACGGAACTGCGGCAATACCAGCTGCACCGAAAACGGAATCGCCTCGGCCAGCGGCCTCACCGCCACCCCTCGTCCCGCCTCGGCCAGCGCCGTCAGCGGATTGACGATGGCCACGCCCAGGCCCAGCCTCACCATCTCGCACACCGAAGCCGCGCTGTGGCTGGACAGCTGCAGCCGCCGCGCCACGCCTTCGCGCGCGAACCAGGCATCCACCTGCTGCCGGTAACTGTCGCTGGCCGCCAGGCTGATGAAGGACAGGCCGACGAAATCGCGCGCCTCCAGCCGGCGTTTTTCCGCCAACGGATGCCCCTCCGGCAGCACGCACAACTCGTCCCCCTGCCATAGGGGCTGCGCCAGGCAACCGGCCGGCGCCTGCTGCTGCTCGGTCAGCCCCAGATCGAAACGCTGGGCCGCCAACCACTCCTCCAGCCACGGCGACTCCTGCGGGCTGATATCCACCCCCACGTCGGGAAAATCGGCGACAAAGTCGGCGCAGGCCGCCGGCAACAAGGCCTGCGCGAACACCGGCAGGCAGGCGATGGCCAGCTGGCCGCCGGCGAACTGGCGGATGGCATCCGCGCTGGCGACGATGCGCTCCAAGCCGACAAAGCTGCGCTCCACTTCGGCAAACAATTGCAGCGCCTGCTGGGTGGGCCGCAACCGGCCGTGGCCGCGCTCGAACAGAGCCAAGCCCAATAGCTGCTCGCAACGCGCCAGCTCGCGGCTGACCGTAGGCTGCGAAGTATGCAGCAGCCGCGCGGCGCCGCTGACGCTGCCGCTGGTCATCACCGCCCGGAATACTTCGACGTGGCGCAGATTGATCGACATCGCCGCTCCCCCTTCTGAATCCAATCCATATCATAAATGAAAGGATTGGCAACAAATTGCTATTTTATTTTTGCATCAAGCCGGTGGATCATCGAATGAAATCTCAACCGGAATGCCCGCCATGCACGCCTTCGACCACCGCCAACTCGCCGATATCGCCCGCCAATACGGCACCCCACTATGGATCTACGATGCCGGGGCCATCCGCCAGCGCATCGCTCAGCTGAAGGCCTTCGACACCATACGCTATGCGCAGAAGGCCAACTCCAACACCCACATCCTGCGGCTGATGCGCGCCGAGGGCGTGAAGGTCGACGCGGTTTCGTTGGGCGAGATCGAGCGCGCGTTGGCCGCCGGCTACGGCGGCGGCGAGGACGCCGACATCGTGTTCACCGCCGACGTACTGGACCGGCCGACGCTAGCCAGAGTGGTGGCCGAGCGCATCCCGGTCAACGCCGGCTCCATCGACATGCTCCGCCAGCTGGGCGAAGCCGCGCCCGGCCATCCGGTATGGTTGCGCATCAATCCCGGCTTCGGCCACGGCCACAGCCAGAAAACCAACACCGGCGGCGAAAACAGCAAGCACGGCATCTGGCACGGCGACCTGGACGAAGCGCTGCAGGCCATCCGCCAGTTCAAGCTGCGGCTGGTCGGGGTACACATGCACATCGGCTCCGGCGTCGACTACGGCCACCTGGAACAGGTGTGCGGCGCCATGGTGGACCTGGTGGCGAAGCTGGACTGCGATATCGAGGCCATCTCCGCCGGCGGCGGCCTGTCCATCCCCTACCGCGACGGCGAGCCGCGCATCGACACCGGGCATTATTTCCAATTATGGGACGCCGCGCGGCAGAGGATCGCCGAACGCCTCGGCCACCCGGTGCGGCTGGAAATCGAGCCTGGCCGCTTCCTGGTGGCGGAATCCGGCGCGCTGCTCGCCGAAGTGCGCGCGGTGAAGAATATGGGGAGCCGCCGCTTCGCGCTGGTGGACGCCGGCTTCAACGACCTGATGCGGCCCTCGCTGTACGGCAGCTACCACCACATCACCGTGCTAGACGCCGACGGCAATGAGAAAACCGGAGCCGTCGACACCGTGGTGGCCGGGCCGCTGTGCGAATCTGGCGATGTATTCACCCAACAGGAAGGCGGCACCGTGGAAACCCGGCCGCTGCCGCCGGCAACGGTCGGCGACCTGATGGTATTCCACGATGCCGGCGCTTACGGTGCCTCGATGTCGTCCAACTACAACAGTCGGCCGCTGCTGGCCGAGGTGCTGATGGATGGCGGCGAACCCAAGCTGATCCGCCGTCGGCAGACCATGGCCGAGCTGCTGGCGCTGGAAGCCTGAGCAGCCCAACGCAGAACGCAAAAAAGCCGGACCTAGTCCGGCTTTTTCGCACATTCCGTCAACCCAAGGCCGGAATCAGCCCTTCTGTTCCATCTTGTTGATGACGAACTTGACGCCCGGCACCTTCTCGGCCGCCTGGCCGGCCTGGAACATCTGCTGATCGTCGGTCATCGTGCCCTCGATCGTCACTTCGCCCTTCTTGCTCGACACCTTCAGGTCCAACGGCTTCAATGCCGGCTCGGCGTCCAGCGCCTGCTTGACGCTGGCGGCCAGTTGCTCGTCGGTCGGCGCGGCGACGGCCGCGTCATCGGCGTAAACGGCGTGGGTGGCGAAAGCGCCGGAGCAGGCCAGAGCGGCCAACAGCAGGGAACGGCTTGCGATTCGTTTCATCGTTTTCTCCAAATTTCTCGCGACGATGGCCGTTCGGCATCCGCGCCGACGACCATATCCATGGGACCCGTCCATGTTAACGATGAAACTTTTCGGTTTTGTTTCAGCTCCATGACTTCACATCTGACCGGCATCACGCCGGGTCGTCCATCAGGTTACAATCCAGACCATCTACCACGGGAAGGCCATCGGCCCCAAGCATGAAGCAGACACTGTTCAAGAAAAGCTGGCCGCTATGGCTGGCCTTGCTGGCGCTGGCCGGCTGCACCACCACCCCGTCCGTCACGCCAGGACGTCCCGCGCCCGCCATCCCTTCCGGCGCCGACAGCGCCAGCCCGGCCGCCCTTCCCGCCTGGAACGACCAGGCCGTAGGCGATACGATCCAAGGCCTGCGCCAAAGCTGCCGGACCCTGCAGAAGAAACCAGCCTGGAGCGGCGTCTGCCGCGAGGCCGGCGCGCTGGCGGAAAACGACGCCGACGCCGCTCGCCGCTTCTTCGAAAACCGATTCACCGCCTGGAGGCTGCGCGACGGCAGCCGCGACAGCGGCCTGATCACCGGTTACTACGAGCCGCTGCTCAACGGCAGCCTCAACCGCTCCGAACGCACGCCGTGGCCGATCTACGGCGCGCCGCGCGACATGGTCAGCGTCGACGTCCCGATGAGCCAGCGCAATCGCGGCGTGCTGCGCGCCAAACAGACCGGCCCCGGCCGGCTGGCGCTGGCAGCAGGCGGCAATATCGAAATCAACCCGGCCGACTTCCCAGCCGACCCGCGCGGCATCCGCATGAAGGGCAGACTGTCCGGCTCCCGCCTGCTGCCCTACTTCACCCGCGGCCAGATCAACCAGGGCAGCATCGCCGGCAGCGCGCCGGTGATCGCCTGGGTAGAAGACCCGGTGGAGCTGTTCTTCCTGCAGGTGCAGGGTTCCGGCCGTATCCAGCTAGACGACGGCAGCTTCCTGCACGTCGGCTTCGCCGACCAGAACGGCTATCCCTACCAGTCGATAGGCAAATGGCTGGTGGACAAGGGAGAAATGACGCTGGGGCAGGCATCGATGCAGGGGATCAAGGATTGGCTGGCGAAAAACCCACAGCGACGTGACGAACTGCTAGCGGTCAACCAGAGCTACATTTTCTTCAAGCAATTGCCCGGCGACAACGGCGGGCCGATCGGCGCGCTGGGCGTGCCGCTGACCGGCGGCTACAGCATCGCGGTGGACCCGCGCTACATCCCGCTGGGTGCGCCGGTCTACTTGTCCACCACCTGGCCCCACTCCAGCGAGCCGCTGACCCGGCTGGTGCATGCCCAGGATACCGGCAGCGCGATCAAGGGCGCGCTGCGCGCCGACCTGTTCTGGGGCTACGGCACCGAGGCCGGCATGTACGCCGGCCGGATGAAGCAACAAGGCAGCCTGTGGCTGCTGCTGCCCAAGGGCGTGTCGCCCGGCGCCGCGTTATAGCGCGGGCATTGTCTAACGGAGCCTCAGCGCTCCGTTTTTTGTTTTCAATCGGACTCAGGCTGCCAGCGCTCGCGCGCGGCGCCGGCTGGCAGCGACAACAGACGACACAAACGCTGCCGGCGCGGCTTCGCCATTCTCCCGCTCCTCATCGCCGCGCAGGGCGGCTTCCAACGCCCGGCTGGCCAGGAATAGCGCGCGCACCACTTCCGGCTGCCGGAGAACGGCGTGTTGTGACAATAGCTCGCCACTGAGCGGGTCCACTCCAATGGCGAGGGCTTCCACTATGCTGCGGGCTTCGGCTGGCGACATCATGCAGGCTCCTCGGACTAATAGGACGACAATCCAGGCCGCGAATATCAGCGGCTGGACCCTGCATAGGATCGGCATTCCAGGCGGAAAGCGCACCTGTCTGTTCAGCCACCTAGAGAATGAGCGGCCCGCGCCTGATACCTGCGCCTCTGCCCATCGTCTAGCGAAGTCGCCGCACAACCAGTTGCTATCGGTGAATTCCTGATGCCATTTAAGCGTTGCCTTGGTGTCCCTCAACGGAAAACCCGCAGCATCAACCGCGTCACACAGCAACGGCCCTCCACCATTCGCGCCAAGGCTCATCCGACTTTGCACGCCATCCTGGAGCAACACCGCATCAGCCGCAGACGCGCCCCCCGCAGCCAGAAACTCCTCCACGCCGCGACGATCATGCCTGGGTTAAGCGCCCACATTGGCGCTACGAATGACCTGGCCCCGCGAATCGCGGTCCTTTTGGCTCGAACTACCTTAGTAATCGAAGCGGCACCATCTGCTTCGCCCGGTCACGACGAACCAGGACGACTAGACCCCAGCCGACGGACAGCTACTGCAGCTTCCCGAGACGTACCATTCCAGCCACTATGCTAAGCGACTTGCATCCTGCAGGCCGTCAATAGCGCAAACCGCAGCCATCTGCGCCGACTACACGCCACCAATAGATCCCACACCCCAAAAAAGAACGCTCCAAACGCGCCATGACACTCTCCCAGACCGAATGTGAATTCGGTCGCAAGCCTGGCAGGTTTTATGCAATGGATGAAGAAAATAGCCACCAAACAAAGCAAGCCGCTCACCCAAAGAAATGGTGCACTGGAGGCTATTTGCGAGAAAAAGACAAAACAAAATGTGCAACAAAATCAATCAAGTGATTGATTTTAAAAGAAATATAGCAAAAGACACTTTCAGCATGTCAACAAATGAACACGCTAGCAAAACTAGATTCAAAAAATATCGACACGACGCTCGCAATGACATGCAAATTTCCATATGATAGAAAATATGCAAACTACGACAAACCTCACGGGATGCAAGAATTAGTGATAAACCAAACCATCTCATGCCAGCCGTCAGCCGGACAAGTTGGTGCATCCCATGCCGTTTTACCACTAGCGTCAGAGATTCTCAGCAACCAACGCGGGTGACAAACACAAATCAAGAAACACTTCCCGAGCTCAGTTTCCCATCTTTCACACCCAATGGGTACCAATAACTGGGCCAAGCTTTACAGGTAATTTAAACAAGAAAGCTCAAATGCCTGTTCTGCAGATGAGGTTTGGCGCAAAACTGCTGTTAGCCATGTCAAGACTCACAGAGACAATTACAAGAGGCCAACTCGGACGATTGCCTGCACAAGCAGTGCAGCGTATCAAGCAAAGACTGCGTCCCGTGTGGATGAGCTAACACCAAGAGCGTGGAAAATGCTACTTCACAGCCCTCGCCTTTACATCATGCTGCAATTTTTGTATCGGACCTCGTTCTAAACATGTAGATGCGTTCAAATTTGGGCGCTAAGCGCGCAAGCTTCGAATCAGAGTAATTATCATAAAACGCTTTACTCTATTTGATGCGCGTGACAAACAGCGACTATGTCATAGCCCTTTCCAAGATAAATGGAAATTCATTCATTAGCTGACTTATACAACAAATTCAACTTGCCTCACAAAACTGAACGGCCTTGCTTCATTTTTACCACGCAACAGAAAATTGGGAGCAATTTTAAATTGCTAGCTTAACTTTATAATGTGGAGGTGTTAATGCACTGCAACCTTGAAGAAAAGCATGTCCTGATTATCGAAAATCACCCGGTTTTTGCGTTTGCGATTAAATTTCATCTATCCAAAATGGATAGCAAAATTAACGTCACGATTTGCAGTTGTGCAGAGACCGCACGCGAAGAATTCTTACGCCACGTCAACTGGTTTCGCGTTTTTGTTGACCTTGATGTTCCTAAGGCCTATGGCTTGTCCCTGGTACGATATTTTGCACAACAAGGCGCACATGAGCGCTGCGTCATAGTAACAGGTGCCACCAATCCAGATTGGATTGCCGCAGCAAAAGAGATGGGCATACTTGGCTATATCGCAAAAACAACACCATATACAGACTTCATGTCAGCGCTGCGCGATGTTGTCGATGGCCACAAGGCCTTTCCTTCTGGAAATTGCGCGAGGATGCCATCAGGAATTACACGACGCCAATATGACGTTCTATGCCTTCTTCAACGTGGATATTCTTCCAAACAGATTGCTGAGCAACTCAAACTCAATAGTGGAACCATTAATAATCATGTCGCCAGCTTGCTGCGAACATTAAATGTATCCAGCCGGACACATGCTGTCGCCAAGGCAATGGAACTAGGCTATATATAGTGAAATCAATCACATTCAATCCACAATGGCCATGGTCGCATCAACTGTCCAATACTTTGACGGCACACTTGCCTAATAAAAAATCTCCGCGAGGCTCGAAGCTAATCGTCAGAGCCGGAACTCTCTGCCCATCCACTAGCAATGAACAACAAAATCGATTAATTCATGCAGATCAATAAAATTGATTATGGTAAAACTGAACAGAAGTCAATTTTTATTTTCACCACCGGCACACGCGCTGAGATAGCACAGTCCCGCCACGGAAATGGCTTACTTACAGGTCTTATCATTTAAGTATTACTTACAACGGCAGAACCAAAGATCATTCCTGCTTAGACAAATCCTCTAAGGCGTTGCCCTAGTCACGCATCAGGACCAGGCACCGGCTAACAACAGAAGAGCTAACATGTGGCCATTATCAACTCAAAAGACAATCACTTGTTCATCCGAACTGCCTACCTTCTTCATACAGCCACAAGCCAAGTTCGCACTTCCCAACACCAACGCTAGCATTTCGATGTCGAAAGTCTGATTGATAACCAAGCTTCTCAGCCTAATATTTTCTCCATGAGGTCTTTCAATGGCAAGACTTCCAATACTATTATGCAGTCAAACTTGCTTCGCCAGTCATACCAAACCAGGCCATACTAGAGATAGGATACTGACAACAGCGCACTGCGACAGCGAAACCATCTACCACCACCTTTAAGAATCGAAATGATTCATGTCCGACAATCACACTTCTAGATTAGAATCTCTTTGAGTCTCATATCAATTTATATTTAACATTCCCAGCAGGCCACAGTAACATTCCCAGTAACTATGCTGCATTTTGAGAAACATCTATCAATTCGGTCATCTACAGTGCTTAATCACATTTTCAAGATTTTTTGATGCCCTCCTCTGCTGGTTAAGAATTGTATAAATTTCTGACTTGGAAGATTTGGGTAGAACATATTTCAAATTTGTCGCCATCATACCAGAAGGACCTATATCTATATAACACGCTGCCATTTCTTTTTCAGCCTTCGCAATAGTATCCGAAAAGAGCAAAGGTCTTCTAACAGCATTCCAAAAATCAGACATTCCAATAGTCAGCAACTCATCTGTTCTTGCACAACAAATCAAAGGAATCGATGGCTTATTAGATAAAAAATTTAAATCCATTCTCATAAACTCATTTTTCAAATGATCCATCCAATGTGAGTGATAAGCTCTAGAAACCGGCAAACGGTGAAAAGCAGCCCCTATGTCATTTAAATAATTCTCAACATCCATCAAATCACATAACTGCAAAGAAATAGCAAAACTCAACCCATCATCTCGTGAAGCTAAGACAGTCTTCTCTTTCAACATAGAACTTCTGTAATACATTGTTGGATCAGCTAACACTATAATCATACATCCTTCATCACAACGCCTATTTAATAACGACATCATAGAGTATATGGTATCCAACGCCTGGCTCGAATCAAGGCATCTTGAAATCACACTTGATATAAATATCCCCAGGCTTGACGCAATGATTTTAGTTGGTTGTACACCATATTTCTCAAGCGTAGATACAAGCGCATATTCTATTATATAAATTCCCAAACTTGATAAAATTGGATCACTAAAAATTTCTGAGCCATCCCGTTTATCATCATAGATAATATCCACAATGGAAATGCCAAAGCGGTTTTCAATGATTAAACCTACCGTATTAATTTTCTCATAGAAGTATTCATTTTCATTATAAAGATCCACTCCCATTTGAAAATATTGGGATCCCTGCCCAGAAGCCATAAATATAACAGGCTTCATACTCCACCTCTTTTAGACCTTATCGTCACCCAAATCGCAATAAAAACCACCAGTACCATGGATACACTATATAGAGGGATTGGATCCACCAGCCAAATAGAGCACATCCAAAAAAAACTCAAAATTGACGATATCACAATGCTTTGCACAACACCTATTGCTATATAAACAAACCAACAAATTAAAAAACCAGATATAACAACACCAGAAAACCAAATTATGTCTTTCGCTGGAGAAAGTTTCACACTTTCTCCAGCCTCTGCCCTAGCTTTAATTCCCATTAAAAGCCTTCTTTCCATAATAAAATGAAAAGGAATTTCTAAGTAACTTGAAATACTCATCCAAATATTTTTTTTATTAGCAACTTCCTGACTTCTAACAATCAAACGGGTTTGCTCATCAGATATACTCTTCAACAAAAATGTTCCCCACTTATCAAGCACAATACTTTCCTCTGGCTTAACATAAAGAACTTTAAAGCTGTATGGAACAATGCTATGTTTTTCATTGATTGACCCACGAACCAAGTCTCCTACCTTTATTTCTTTAAACTCGGGGGTAATAGCATTCTGATAACGAGTTTCATATCCAAGCGCTTCTTCAATAAAGGAATAGCTATAAAACCCTCCTCTATCTGCCCCAAGTTGTATCAACCACTTCCACACTTCAGCTTTCGAAGTGTTAATTGTTATAGCTCTGGTCGCAGTAACCAGTAAATCTTTATTATCGCCAGCCATTGGCATGGAAATTTCTTTTTCTGTTGCCCCCCACGTTGTAATACTAGGTCTCACAAAAAAACCATATATCGACAACTGAAACAAAGCAATAAAAATAACGATCAATATAGATTTAGCTAAATTAAGCATGTCAGCTTTTCCATTATTCCAGTCTTATTATCAACGTGCCTGCTCTCACCCAAAACCATATGCCAGTCAATATCGACTCCGAGCGACCAAAGGCCAGCAATTTTTTTCAATCCATTATCACAAATACTATCTCGTAAAAATTTTTTTGCATTGTTACATGAAGAAAAAATATCAATATTGCCAACCACTTCATTTAAATTTTCGGCATAAATATAGTTACTACTTTGTTCAGCAATAAAATAGTTAATTTCCTCCAACAATTCTTTACGATCATTAGCAATAATTGCCAAACGAGCCTTGCCGGGTCTACATAAGGAAATAAACTCAAACTCCAAAGCTTTAATTAAGTTTGGGTCATCCGAGGAATTATTTAAAAAATCGACAACACCATGCAGGATTTTCTTCAGTTGCCCATTGTCACTTGCAGAAAAAAATATTAGACGAGGTCGATCAGCAAAGACATCAGAAACAACAATCGGATAGTCACTAACATTTTCATAAGCCGATTTAATTGATTGCAAACTTATCCTTGCAGTATCAATCTCTATTCGAAACCGATCATACAAATCGCTAGCAACATCGCGAACATTTTTATGACCATACACGGTCACAGGTGAAAGCTTCAATTTAAAAAAATTATTTATCATGGACACAATATTCGTGACCATAATAGAATCCAAACCAAACTGACTAAGTGGTGAGTCTAAATAAAGAGTTTGCGATTCCTTATTCAATGTTTTCTTTACAATAAAGAGAATTTGCTCCAAAAAAATATCATAGCCAGTTCTTTTTTTTAATTGTTCCATATTTATTTCCCGGCCTTTATATTTGCAATTAATTTCTTCAAAACAGTCCCAGGTCCAATCTCTTCAAATTTTACATCGCCGATGGATTTTAAATAACGAATCGAAGCCAACCATTGCACAGAACTTGATAACTGCTTTCTAAGATTTAAAATAATCTCACTATCCTTATAAGGCCTAGCTGATAGCCCCTGCCCCATTCCAATATTCTGTGAGCCTTGCCCAGGGAAGACATATACCTTCATACATGCTCCTAAATAATGTTGTGTCAAGCCTTATTTATTAAAATCAATTTCTCAAACACTAATTTTTTACTAGTCCCATATTTTTAAATTTTGGAAAACCAACGATAGGAAAAAGTAGCAAAAAGATAGCCAATAGATATGCCAATATCCCGACGTATAATGTGTAACGTATTCCATGCATGAAATTTGTTGTACTGGCAATAATACTGCCAAAAACGCCAACGCCGATTAAACTACCTAGTTGTCTGCTGGCATTAAAAGCTCCTGAAGCCAAACCAACGGAATCACATGTTATAGAGTGCATAGTAATACTCGTTAATGCTGGCATCGCAGTTGAAATACCAAACCCTAAAAACATCAACGGCAAAATAAAATAATAGTAATCAGAGAAATTATCTATCACGAACAACAAACTAATGAATCCCAATGCCGCCAAACATAGCCCCACAAGAGCTGTCCTTGTAGCGTTGATGCTGCTAATCAGTCTTCCAGAAAAAAAAGCTGCCAATGGCATGACCAGTGTTAAAGGCGTTAAAGATAAGCCTGTTTCTAACACACCATAACCACGTACCTGTTGAAAATATAAAGGCAGGATAAAAAATTCTCCATAAACTCCAAAATTCAGCAACAATCCATTTACAATACCTATACTAAAACCATTCACTTTAAAAAACTTTAGCGGCAACATGGGATTTTTACAGCGAGACTCTACAAAAATAAACAGTAATGTTGAGAAAACAAAGAGTAAAAAACCTATCAGCACCAATGGATTTTTCCAACCAAGATGGCCTAGTTCTATAATTACCAAAGCAAGTGAAGTAATGCTGAGGATGGCAAAAATTTGCCCTAGCCAATCGAAATATTTACGCTTAGATATAGATTGAATATTTTGTTTAAAATTGCCCGAGGTTAACAGCAAGCAAAGAATAGCAATCGGTACATTAACGAAGAATACGGCTCTCCAGCCCAATGAGCTGGTCAAGATAGCTCCCGCCATAGGGCCAATGGCAGCAGCAATGCCGCCGATTGCAGCCCAGATGCCAATCGCTTTGGAGCGAGCAGTATGCTCATCAAAGCCCATATGAATCAACGCTAGCGAACTTGGTACTATAAGTGCAGCAGCAATGCCCTGAAAAACGCGGAATATCGTCAGTAGCGTAGGAGAGCTAACTAATCCACAAAACAATGAGGTTATCGCAAAAGATGCAATACCTAAACGAAACAAGTGTTTACTATTAAATTGATCGCTTAAATAGCCCGCACTTAATAAAAGACCTGCAAAACTCAGGGTATAACCGTCAACAATCCATTGTAGCCAAGAAACACTCGTATGCAACTGTGTAGCTAACGTAGGTAAGGCAACATTAACGATGGTGACATCCATGATAACCATGAAAAAACCAAGGCATAACGCAATTAGTGTTATTGATTTCATGTCATGTATATTCGAAGTGGCAGAGAGAGGATAAAATGCATTTCTATTATGTCAAACCACAAGTTAGTTGAATATATGCAAAATATCATGGTTTATTTAATACAAGGCAATATTAAACTCTACTAATACTTCTTTTGCGACTATGGAAAATCATTCACAACGACCAGCTATTCGGTGGATGCTTTTCATAGTCGATAGGATAAAATATTTAAATAACCATATATATCAGAACTTACCATACCATTTAGAAAATAAATTTTTATCCTCATTGGTATTCAATTTATTTACATCAAGCGCTCCGGACACAAGTTGATCAAATTTTTTATTTATCCAGTAATCACTTTCGCTAAACTGATGTTTCGCGAGGGGGGCACGTTTCACATCTGCACGGTCATTTAAATACTCCTCCAATATTATGTGCGCATTCACCCCACTCAATCCAAATGAACTTATACCTGCCCGACGTGGCAATGATGCACCGAATTTATCTTTAATCATATTCCATCGTTGGTTTTCTCGAACGACAAAAAATGGGCTTTCATCTAAATTGAGATCTGGATTAATCGAATCACAATGAATAGTTTTCACTAACATCTCATTTTTCATTTGATAAACAACTTTGATGAGGCTAGCCATTCCAGAGGCCAACTCTGTATGTCCAATATTTGATTTTACAGATCCAATAGCACAATTTTTTGTGCTCTGACCAGAAGCTTTCTCATAACCCAATGTTCTAAATGCTGATTTTAACCCCTCAATTTCAACCGCATCACCTAGTTCAGTCCCCGTACCGTGAGTTTCTATATAATTGACCGTATTAATATCTATCCCAGCGCGTTTGTAAACACTTTCCAACAAAGCAGCTTGAGCTTTTGGGTTAGGAGCGGTAAGGAAATTCCCCCTACCATTATGATTTACCCCGCTCCCTCGAATAACCGCATAAATTTGATCATTATCTTTTTCTGCTATGCTCAAGCGTTTTAAGACAATAACGCCAATTCCCTCAGCACGGACAAATCCATCAGCATTGGATGAAAATGGCTTACATTTACCCTCATTGCTCAACAAACCTGCTTTATTCAAGCTCGCATGCCCATATGGCGTTACTATCAAATTAACACCACCAACAATAGCAATATCACAGACGCCATTATTAATCTCATTAATTGCCCGATGAATGGCAACCAAAGAACTAGCACAAGCCGTCTCAACCGGCTCGCTCGGTCCATGTAAGTCGAAGAAGAAACTAA
This sequence comes from Chromobacterium piscinae, assembly GCF_021129175.1. GTDB lineage: Bacteria > Pseudomonadota > Gammaproteobacteria > Burkholderiales > Chromobacteriaceae > Chromobacterium > Chromobacterium piscinae. The sequence goes on from NZ_JAJOHV010000058.1 coordinate 154,829, forward strand.
CTCGATTTGCACCCACCGAAGGCATATATCCTGTCAAAAATTTTGCATCTAATTCTCTCCCAGAGTTTGCGACAATGGCATCATAGCCATTATTCCCAATAGCTACGAACACCCCTGCATTGATATTACTCAATGTCTTGCAATTATATCCTGCATCTTCAATAGCCTTATACGCGTAAGTCAACAGCAAGCGTTGCTGCGGATCCATGATTTCAGCTTCATTATCAGAAAGGCCGAAAAATCCCGGGTCAAATTTTTGTAGTCCTTCAATGAATCCACCCCACATTATATTTTTTTCCTCTGGAGCTTCATCAATATAAGCCATCCAACCTTTACGCTCATACGGAACTCCAGATATACAGTCTTTTCCTAATAGCAGGTTGTCCCAATACTCCTCAAGATCATTGGATTTTGGAAACTTTCCACTCATACCGATAATTGCGACCGACTCATTTCCTTTATTAGCGTTAGGATTAAAATCAATTCCAACAGAAGTAATACTAATATTCTCTTCAACCACACCTAACTCATCAAGCAATTCAATTGCACTATAAAATTTACAAAGCTCTTTATGATACTCTTCATGCATATAACTGGTTAACGCACCAATCGTCAAATTTGAGAACAATTGGGCAGGCGTAATCTGAAAATTAAAATGATTTGATATACCTCTAGCACACTTAACTAAACTAACTGAGTCAAGACCGAAATCTGATAGGTTAGTATTAACATCCAATTTTTCAAGCGGTACTTTTAATATTTGGTGAGCAATTTTTATTAAATCATTTTCTGTTTTTTTCCGCAGATTCAATTCATCAATACTCCTCGATTCCGATGAGAGTTCCTTATAACCACCTGATGAGTGATTCTGAATTGAAAAAGACTCCGTACAATTTGGCCAGTACCGTTCTCTCTCAAAAGAATAAGAAGGCAAGCTTATTTTATTTGGCATGACACCACTATACAAAAACATCCAATTTAGCTTATTACCAGAAATCCAATGCTCAACAATTTTTACCAAATTCCCCTGAGAATGCCAATCCTTAATAATATCTTTATGAACTTCTTTCATTTTCTCACGATTTTTATTTTCCTGTATTTCACCAATAAAAATATCGTCTAAAAATTCAAGCTTGCCATTATCATTCAGAATAATATTAAGCTTTTTAATAAGCTCTGGTACTGTTTCAACAATAAATGCCATTCTAAATTTCATGGCATCGCGGCCAACTTGTAACGTATATGCAATATTTTCTATACTAGTTTTGTCAGATAAATTTTCGTCATCGCTAAGAAAATGAAACAAATTAAAGGCATTTCGTTTAAGCGCAGCAGTAGACTTTGCAGAAAAGGGAATAATATATTTCATATCAAAACTCTTTTAGGTTAATTAACATATTCTTCAATAACGATATGCGCATTACTGCCACTAAAACCAAAAGAACTAACTGCCGCCAATCGCTTATTTCCTTCAGTCGTCCTCCAGGGTCTATTTTCTTTATTTACAATAAATGGCGAGTTAGTGAAATCAATATTCTTATTTACATTGCTATAATTGATTGAAGGTACAAACTCCTGGTACTTAAGGCATAAAAGCACCTTGATTATCCCAGCGACTCCAGCGGAATAAACAGCATGGCCTATATTTGATTTCAATGAGCCGATTACGCAGTATTCTTTTTTATCAGTAAATTTTTCAAAAGCCCCTTTTAGTCCTTGTATTTCTATAGGGTCCCCCAAAACAGTACCTGTACCATGCGCCTCCACATAACCAATTTTTTCTGGGTTAAGGTTGTATTTTTTATAAACATCCCTGAGGAGATTCTCCTGTGAAATCGCACTTGGTGCCGTTATCCCGTTTGTTTTACCATCTTGGTTAATACCACTTCCTTTTATAACACCCCAAATATTGTCACCTGCCTCGATTGCATGAGATAATTTCTTCAGCAAAATTACACCACACCCCTCTGAGAAAACAGTGCCATTTGCTCGCTGATCAAACGTATGGCAACGACCGTCTTTTGACTGCATACCTATCTGTGAAGTTAATATCTGCTTTAATGGGCTGGAAAATATATTTATGCCACCGGCAATTGCCAAATCATTTTCACCACTTCTAATGCTCTCAGCAGCTAAGTGAATTGCTGTTAATGATGATGAGCAAGAAGTATCAACAGCAAGGGATGGGCCCTTCAAGTTCAAAAAATAAGATATTCTGGCAGCCAACACAGCAGAAGAGGTGCCCGGAAAAGATTGAGCCTCCCAATGTTTATTCGCTTTAGTTAAAACCTGTAAATAATCTCCTTCCGCACAACCAACATATACACCGCATTTTGTATTCTCCAGCGAGCTTGGTGCATATCCTGCATTTTCTATCGCACTCCACGCTTCTTCCAAGAATATCCGCTGTTGCGGATCCATCAATTCTGCTTCGGCAGGAGATATATTAAAAAATAATGGATCAAAACAATCATAACTCTCAATAAATCCACCAAATTTGGAGCTAGCCGTTCCATAATTTTCAACTTCAGGATGATACCAATCACCAAATTCAGCCCATCTTCCAGCAGGGACTTCTTCTATACAATCTTTCCCAGTTTTAAGAAGTCTCCAAAAATCTATGAAATTATTACTCTTTGGAAATCGACATGCTATGCCAATAATGGCAATATCTTCATTTACTGTCTCTAAATTCGACACATTCTCTATTTCACCAGTAATCTTATTTTTATAATTAATTATCTTTTGAGCATTAACTTTTTGTAGCTTAAAGTTAGTAATCTCAAACACAAGATCGCCATTGACGTTTGTTATTTGCAGACAACATTCTGTAATATTTTTAGTAGCCCTCACAAGTTTAACTATGCATCGATATTCTTTCTCCGTAAAGGACGTATACAATTTGAGACCATCAATGCTATATGGTAAAAAATAATTCTCACCAGCATAAAAAGGCTCATTCACACAATGAGATGAAAAGGTGATTGCACTGCCTATTGCTGCATTGATGATCCGTGGACTCATTGAAAACTGTTGATCATGTTCTAAAATCGAAATTTCACCAATTGCATACCCATTAAAAAAATTCAAACTTCGTAACGAACGATAGAAACTCCCCAAATAAATATTTGCATCTCTTTGATAAAAATATTCAACATCAAAATTCTCAATAATAGACTCTTCTGGAAAACTCATGCCTTTCTTTATCAAACCATTCACAACATTAGAAGCAATACCTCTTACATGTATTTTTTCTTTTTTTGATACATCGTCATTAGAAACTAATTTAAATATGTAATCACCGTTGCTTTGTTTGATATACAATCGTACAAAAACATCTGTTCTCTTATTTTCAACAATCGGATTTGACATGATGACGTTACTCATCGCAATACAGTCCAATCCCAAATAAGCCTGGAAGGCGACATAAACTAATTCTAAATAAACATCCGCAGAAATGCAGGGTGTATCATTTACAATATGATCACGAAAACAGACATTATTTTTCGTACTCAACCTATAACCAATAACTAATTCACCCTCCGGAGAGCTATCATCGCTAATTTTTTCTCCGAGTAATAACTTATTCTTGAATAAAGCACCGGCATCAATTTGCAACGACGCGGGTCTATTTTGACCAATGACTCTTCTTACTCCCTTATTAGGCATACAATGACTCCAATGACTGTTTATCGGAAGCTTTATTTCCTCTTATTTCATTAATTAAAAACTTAGAAAACTCTACAAGGTTCGGGTAATCATAAACTTTTGTTTCATTAATAGCGCAATCATAGTTTGTATTGATAGCATCTATCCAAACTACAGCGCTAATTGAATCCAACCCCATCTCAACAAATGCTTTATCAATTTCGATATCAACAATTGGCACTCCCAATGCAGAAGCTACACTTTCAACTAAAAAATCCAACAAAGAGTCATAGTCATGGCTTGATGAGTGCCCCTCATTAACTTCTTCAACGTTTGAAATTTGATCGTCAGATTTAATAAATTCCAGATTACTAATTTTCTCTTCATCTACAATTGAGATAATATACCGAGAAAATTCATTTATATTTGGGTAATCGTAAATTTTTGTCTCATTAATAGTAATACCGTAATTTTCATTAATCGCTTCGATCCAAGTAAGCGCACCAATTGAATCCAATCCCATTTCAATAAAAGGTTTATCTATTTCAATATCTGTAACTCTGCTTCCCAATACAGATGCAAGACTATCTATCAAAAATTCACTCACACAGTCATCACAAATAAGGGATTTATTATTTTCCACCGCAGGTGAGCACGTAATTTCCGGTCCGTTATAAAATTTTTTATCGTCAACAACAAGACCAGTTAGCTTTATATTGACATTTCCATCTCTATCCAAAATATAGATGTTGAATATACTTTCCACTTCGGGTCTGACGTGGGCATAAATATAGGAAGGGCTATTTAATTTTCTAAAAACTTCTACATTTTTAATTGACTTTATATTTACAAATTCACTAGGGCTTTGACCTACTTTTATCATCACAAATTTGATAATTTCCATAACGGAAAGCAGCAGCTCGGGATGTATCGAAAAATTTTCAACTTGTACATATTTTTGTGTATTAATTTTTGCTAGGATCCGATCATTGCCAAACTTTATCTCGCTCAGTCTACTTTTCTCTTCACCACACTCAATTCCACATTCTTTTAGATCTTGATAATAACTTTGCATCTCAATTATTCCAAAATCATTTTCTTTTTCCAATCGCGGAATATCAACCTTTTCTACACAAATGTTTTTGATTGATTTGATTGTGCCTGAACTGTGAATTAGCTTTTCGACGACATCGCTTTCCAATATTGAATATTGCTCAAAATAAACCTCGCTTACATTCTCTCCATCATCTTCAATAACAGAAAGATTAGTATGTACTTCTTGAGCATCATCAACAATTAATATCGGGCTACGCCAATGCACATTTTCAATACTCCAGATGTTCTCTCTATTACTAGTAGCCAGGAGAATCGCCTCATGAAACATTTCTATAGTGATCAGATTTGGTAAAACATATTTTTCTTTATCATTATATTTAACTAAGATTGGATCTCCAATCTTAAAAATAGAACTGTATTTTTGGCCAAAAAAGTCCGATGTATTTTGGTGGAGTAGTGGGTGAAGTTTTGACTGTTTACTTTCAGAATGAGTAACTGCCTGGGATGTCATTTGTTTCATCCAATAACTTTCCCTCTTGAATGGATAAGTTGGAGCATCAATACGCTTGACTTGCTTCTCTTTGTATAGAAGGCTCCAATTCACATCCATTCCACTAAGCCACAGTCCGGCAATTTTCGTGTGATTTTTACCTTTCACCCAAGCATCAAATATTTGATTCAACTGAGTATCGGCAAATAAAAGCCTGAAAGCAGGCTGCTCAGTTTTTACGTTTGCCGTGTAGACTCCATCTACTTTCTGATCAGGCGCTAGTAAATACTTTCTGATACTCTCCTTCAACTCATCAAAGTTCTTCACAATTACTATCAGTCGCTCATTCTGCTGGCTACGGGCTACCTGAAATGTGTATGCTAAGTCTCTTAGATAGAGCGAATCATTCGCATATTTTTTACAACGGATTTCTTCAACTGAATAATTCTCGATAAAGTATAATATTTTTTCTGCATAAGCTTGCAAACGGTCTTTATTAACGGCAGAAATTGGAAAAATAAAATAACTCTCTTCAGCATTTGAGTGCTCAGTATCGAGCTTAGGTATATATTCTTCAATGATCGCATGCGCATTACTTCCACCAGCACCAAAAGAAGATAGCATTGCACAATGTGGTTTGACTCTCCCCAATTCATCTCTTTTTCGTGTCCACATAGACAGTTCTCTCTGGACAGCCAAAAATGAATTTTCGAAATCAATATTTGGGTTAAATGCATCCGCATGTAATGATGGCACCAACATATCATGTTTCATCTGAAGCAATATTTTTGTTAACCCAGCAATACCTGCTGCTGCCTCCAAATGCCCAATATTAGATTTTACAGAACCGATAGCGCAACGATTCTCTTTTCCTGGATACTTAGAAAATGCTTTTTTAATTCCTGCTACTTCAATTGGATCACCAAGCGATGTGCCTGTACCATGAGCCTCAATATAATCAATTTGATCAGGCGATATATTGCTCTTATTGAGAGCGTTAAAAATCAAATCGGCTTGCCTATTAGGGTTAGGTACGGTATACCCATTTGTTTTCCCCCCATGATTGACTGCAGTCGCTTTTATCACCCCACAAATACTATCGCCATCTCTAATCGCATCACTCATTTTTTTTATAAAGACTGCACCTACCCCCTCTCCTGGCACATAACCATCGCCATCGGCACCAAAGCTTCTACATTTTCCATCAGACGACAAAAAATTATTCTTAGCGAGCCAAAAATACTTATCTGAAGAAAAAGAAAGATTGACTCCCCCAACCAATGCCGCTTCACAATCTCCTTGCCGAAGACTTTCACAGGCAAAATGTAAAGCTGACAATGAACTTGAACATGCAGTGTCGATTACCAAACTAGGTCCAGACCAATCAAAAAAGAATGAGACACGATTTGGAATATTGTAAAGCAGTCCATCCGCTGCTTGTGGATTCCCATTAATAGTTTGCTCTATTGCCAACGCGGTATAAGGTTGCCACAATGCACCAACAAATACGCCAATTGAACGACCACGTAATGACTCATGATTGTAACCAGCACTCTCGACTGTTTCCCAAGCAACCTCAAGGAATAATCGTTCTTGCGGGTCAATTAAATCCGCACGTTTTGGTGAAATATTGAAGAATTGTGGATCAAATTTATCAATATCATCAAGAAACCCACCCCATTTCGCAGAGAGCATGGAGGAATCATTTGTATCACGATAGAATTTCTCATAGTCAAAGCGCCATTTCGGCATATCTGTAACACAATCTTTTCCCAGCTTTAGATTTTCCCAAAATTGAGATAAATTAGCAGCTTGCGGATATTTTCCTCCAACTCCAATGATGGCTATATCCTCATTTTGCGTATAAGTCTGCGCATTATTTGGCTCATGAATAAACACATCCTGAATTACATCTGATCGCACATCATGATATGTACTATCTGTATCGTTCGAAGATTCTATTTCCATATTTTTTGACAACAAGTCAGATAAAATATTCTGATGACTCTCAATAAAGTATCCCGCTAGTTCTTTGATATTTTTATATTCAAAAAATAAAGTCTTAGACAGATTTCCAAATATTTTACCTAATGCTTTATTTAACTCCACAATCATTACAGAGTTGATTCCATAGGCTTCTAAATCTACATTGGAATCAATATCTGAAACGGGCAAGCCAATTGAATCTCTTAGCGTTTCTTTTAGCAAATTCTCTACTTGGCGATTAGAATCATCACTACTAAATATATTTCTTGAACCATTTTTTTGTTCTGCACTTGGTTGCATCGGAAAATTTTTCATAGCGGTTAAATTACGCAGCGTCAATCCCTGAATACTAACAATAACCTTACCTTCCAAATTTACGATTTTCGCATCAAATTTTGCAATTCCATTATTTAATTTATTTGTCTTTTTTGTTTGAGTGTAGACATAACATTCCGACGGGATTTTATCTACAAAAACTATTTCATCAATGGCAATCGGTATAAAGTGCGTATCCTCAATACCATTTGGCTTATTATTTAGTAATGCGGTTTGCAAAACCCCGGTTAATAAGCTCGGATGGAAAATATAATCTACAGCAGTTTCCGATATTAAATCTGGTAATTTCAAATGAGATAATGCTTCTTCTTCATTCAATGCAATATTTAGCATTGGCATAAAACTAGGACCGACATGCAAACCTTCTGCATGTATAAATTGATAAATCTCCTGAGGCCTTCTATGTATATGATACTTTGACTTCAATTCGGCAAGATTAATGTATCCAAGATCAATTTGACTATTATTACTGACATATAGCTGACCTACCGCATGAAGTACGCTTTCATCATTAGACATACTTGATATTTCATACTCATAAAACTCACCTTTATCCAGAAGCTTTAATCTCGCTTCTACTATGCCTCCCGTAGTCGATAATTGCTTAGCCCAATAATTATTTGCTAATCTAAATACCTTACCATTTCCTGGTATCATCTCGCCACATTCCACAGCCATTTCGATGTAACAAGCACCTGGCACATTGTATTTTCCGTCGACAATATGGTCTTTCATGAAGTATTCTTTTTGTGAAAAACCTTTGGAAAACTCTAAATTAACAAGGTCTGATCGTTCCAAATCAATCAAAGATCTGCCGCATAAAAAGTTGCTAGAAAGCGGTAAAGGAGGGGGGTTTAGAATTGAGGCTTTATTTACAGATAAATTCTGTAAATAATTAGAAAGCTTAAAAATAGAATCATACTCAAATAAAATAGTAGGCTTTAGTTCAAGATCAAATAGCTTGTTAACTGTCGAAGTAAATTTTAGTACTCCAATAGAATCCAAGCCTAACTCAGAAAAACTCTCAACATTATTAATAACCTTTTTTTGATTTAATATTGCATGAATTACTTTTTTTAATTTTTCACTGACGGTTTGATTTTTTAATTCACCAGTATCATTAAATACTTGAAGATGTTTATTAATCTTCTCTTCATCCCCCTTAATTGCAATAACTTGACCATCTAGTGTTTTTTCATTGTTTTCAACCAATGCTTCAAGGAAAATCTCAATTCCCGATTCAGTTTCTAGAGGAAACATTCCAAAAAAATTCTTCAAATGCTCTTCTTCATCATTATTAACACCAATTCCCCCATCTCTCCAAAGAGGCCAATTGATGCCAATACTTTTACCATAACGTTCCCCCTTTTGACTCAGTGAATTTCTGTAATTAGTAAACTCATCTAAAAACGCATTAGCAGAGGCATAATCTGACTGCCCCTGATTAGGCATGATCGATGCTATGGATGAAAAAACGACAAACAAATCAAGCTTGTGTTTTTTTGTAATATCATCCAAATTGATGGTTCCCAGCACTTTTGCAGCGATTACTTTATCAAAAGATTCCGATGTTTTTTTTATAATAAAAGCATCGTCAATCATTCCTGCACAATGGATGACTCCATTCAATTCGATATTTTTTAATTGCAAAGCCGCCGATAGTTTTTTAATAGACTCACCATCACCGACATCTGACTGGATATATTGAGCATGACTACCAAGCTTAATCAACTCTTCTATTTTTCTCTCGTGTGACAAGCTAAACGTTGTACGCCCAACGAGAATGAGATTTGCCTGATATTCCTTTGCTAAGTATGTAGCAAAAATAAAACCTAAACCACCAGCCCCCCCAGTAATTAAATAAGTGCCGTTTTTCCTCAGCAAAACACCATCGTTCTTGTCACTTTTTTTTCTTGCTGTAATTACTTTGGCTTCACGGATAGCTTTTTGATAACGAATTTCATAAAGAGGGGCATTGTTGTAATAAGTAAGTTCTTGACATGCTATTGCTGCCACATCGATATCATCAGCGGAGTCATAGCCAATTGACTCCAATATAATGTTTGGGTTTTCATAGGCTAATGTTCTCGAAAATCCACCAATCATTGAATGTATTGTTGTTTCTACTGTTGAATGATTTTGATAGAAATAAAGAATACGAGTACTAAAGTTATTTTTCGCTAAAATTAGCGTTTTTATTATGAAAAATACAGCCTTAATACCCAGATTCAGAACGTTTCTTACATTACCCTGGCCATTTATATTCCACGCGTAAATGACTCCTTCAACTTGAATATTGTCTTCTTTTAGTGAATTCCAAAGTTTACTGAATGAATCGGCATCCTGCGCATTAACAATATATGATTTATTGCTAATTTTTTTAAACGACCGCCCACTTTTCACCTGTATAATGAAAGCGTTTTTAAAACTGTCTTTGGCTTTGTCTAAGAAAGTCCTACCATTTTCAAATACAATAACCGCTGATAAATTTTCACAGTGCATCCCTAACGATCTGGTGACCCATCTCGACGTATACGTTAATAGTGGCAACGATGTAATATTGTCAACATCCTTGCTCTTTTCATACTTTCGTTTTATAAATTCCTTGAACTCTGCAATTAATTCTCCCGAATCATTACATAGATACATATTGTATGATTCAATATTTTCTTTACCAGAATTTTCATTGCGATGTGCATAGACAATGCATTTATCAGGCATCGCAGCGTATACCTTCATTTCCTTCAAATAATATGGCAACAGCTGTTCTTCTTGATGCAAATTATTCAATAAATATAAAGCAGCGACTGTTTGAAAGACACCATCAGCAATAGAGGGTTCAATTATTTTCTCCGTAGGAGATTGCGTGTGACGATGCAACTCACAAATAATTTCATCATTATTGAAATTGCAATTTTTTATTACTCTGAACGTATCGCCATACATTAAACCATTTTTAATAAACAATTCGTAAAGCGATTCCGAAGAAGCATTTTCATTGCAGCGTTTTTTTACCTCTGCTATGTTTAATTTTGCTTCTGCTATCGGACGTTTACCAAGCTTTGTTTTGCCTGTGCAATAAATCGCATCATTAATCTTTACAGATAGCTCAGCAGTATCAACATTTCTATTCAATTCGATTTTAGGAGAAATATCATGGCGCACTTTTATCGGTTTCACCCAGAAAACATCATTGATTTCACTAACTTCAGACGACACACCTCTCTCAGACTCAGTTAAAAAAATATCTAAATACTTGACCCCAGGAACAATATTTTCACCTTTTACAACATGGTCGCGTATGTAATAGTCATTAATTGTAAATGTGTTTTTCTCATTGATATTTTTTGTTAAATTAGCCTGATCCAGCTTATTTTTTTCTTCGGCAAAACTATTCTTGATGGTACTGCCTTGGAACCAGCATCGTATCTTTTTAAAAGGATATACAGGTAGATGAATTCGTCTTTTTTCCATCTTTGTTGTTTTGTAAATTTCACTCCAATCTACCAATTCTCTAGAAATCCAATCTTGTGCAGTAACTTCTAATTTTGTTTTTTCTTTTTTTAGATTTTTGTTAGTGTTGACGATGCATGGGTGAGGCTTTTCATCAAGAAAATCTTGCATAGCCTCTTGTAAAGTTTCTATATTATCAGCAATAAATGCTACTCTAGAATCCATCGCCTCTCGGCCAAACATCAACGTATATGACAAATCGTTTAAATTAATGTCCACATTGGACTTGATGTGCTTTAAAATGGAATCTACATAGTCTTTTAATTGGCCATCCGTTTGAGCTGAAATGAGAATCGCTGTTTTCTCTATCTTATTTTTAATAGGCTTTCTTTCGAGTGGTTTATCTTCAAATACTGCATGTGCATTCACCCCTCCCATACCAAATGAACTTAATCCTGCTCTCAATGGGATCTCATTTCCAGCATTATTCAAGTTATGCCATTCGGTATTTTTTTCAACAATGTAGAAAGGGCTTCCCTGAAGCTCGATATATGGATTGAGTTTATTGAAATTAAGCATACTCGGTAGCAACTTATGCTTAAATGCTAGCAATATTTTGATTAACCCTGCAACGCCTGCCGCACTTTCTAGGTGTCCAATATTGGTTTTTACTGCACCAATAGCACAATTATTATCAGTTTTAACCTCAGCATAAGCGATTTTTAAAGCTTCAATTTCAATTGGATCACCAAGCGGTGTGCCTGTTCCATGTGCTTCAATATAAGTAATAGTCTCTGGAGGTATACCTGATTTTTTGATAGCGTCATCAACAACTGCAGCTTGTGAAGAAGCTCTTGGAGCCGTTAAAGAAGTGGATTTCCCTCCATGTGCAACAGCAATCCCTTTTATTACTCCCCAAATGTCATCTCCATCCCTTTTCGCCTCATCTAATGGCTTTAAAAAGACAACTCCCACTCCCTCACCTCTTACATAACCATTTGCTTTCTCATCAAACGAACGACAAACTCCGTCATGAGATAGCATTCCCGATTTGCTATGCGAAATATACATCGTCGGAGTGAGAATGGCATTTACACCACCTACAACAGCAGATTCACATATTCCCAACTGAATATCTCTAACCGCATTATTTAATGCGACCATAAAACTTGAACAAGCAGTATCAACTACTTCACTTTTACCGGTGAAATCCAATAAATATGAAACACGGTTTGCAATAATCGAGTGCACCGTCCCAGTAGAAACAAACGAAATGATTGACTCTTTAGTCTCACGCATCAATTCAGCATAATCGTTTTTTGATACACCAACATAAACACCAATCTTCTTACCTGCTAAACTCCTAGGGTTATATCCTGCATCTTCAATAGCATGCCAGATAGACTCAAGAATAAGTCTATGCTGCGGATCCATATAATTAGCTTCTTTAGGTGATATTTTAAAAAAAAGCGGATCAAACTTATCAACATCCTGAATAAATCCACCCCATTTTATTTTAGTTGTATTTTTATTTCCTTCCAATTCTTCATAATAATCTTGCCATGACCATCTGTCCGCAGGAATTTCACTTATACTATTAGTATTTTTTAATAAATTTTCCCAATATTCATTATAGTTTTTGGCGCCAGGGAACCGGCAAGACATACCCACAATTGCAATATCAACAGTTTCTTTTTTCATTTAGGTTACTCTCTAATCCGTTACAAGACGATTTAGTCAGGGTGAATGAAGTCAAGGTCCATTTAATAATGAGAAAGCGTCATCAAAAAACTTCTAAAACTTTTACCTATTATTCATCCAACCTGACCTCCTTGTTTTTAATCAATAATTACAAAACTATTAAGCATGCGAGCGCAAGATTAACATCTGATACGATTATTTAACTGCTTTCTCGTATCTTTCCCTAGAAAATGCAATACTCTTACACAAACTTTAAGCCTAAAATCATGCAATTATTTGATATCTATAACATCTGGTATACAGCTGTACCTAGCAACCTTTTTACAAACAGCATAATCACTCTAGCAAGCCATTTGAGCGAGTGGTAATCTCATAAGCAAGTTCGTTAATTGACTTGATATTAGCAAAATTGTTTAGTGGCAAAAGTATTGCTAAATTTTTCTCTATTTTCGACCTCAGTTTTAATGTCATAATAGAATCCATTAGGCCACCAAGATTGATATCATCAGTCAGCTGTTCAACACTGATACCTAATATTTCCCCGATTTCCTTCTTGAGAAATGGTAAAACTTCAATTTTTTTATCAGGCGTTTTTATTTCAGTCTGGTCCATTGACTCTTTTAAAATTTCAAGCGCTTCTTTTTTCATTATGTGAAATTTAGCGCCATCAATTTTTGCAACTAAATCCCCTCGTTCGTTATAAAACTTGAAATCAGTGACCCAATTATCATCGAGTTTATCTTTATTAACCAATACACCATGCGCCCATAATTCGTTATATTGATCTAAACCATTGTCATCATAAATAATAAAACGTTCAGCAGACTTAGCAATACAAGTTGCTTCTGCTCTTTGTACTTTGTCCAAATAATCATCGGGAACCACTGCCATAGCCAGCGGTAAAGACATATAGACTTGCAAGAAACCACCTGATAGGTCCGTTATGCCCGTTTTTTCTTTGTATTTCTCAAAGTGTTTGATTACACCAACCACTTCATACGGCTTTCTCCATACAGTTTGAACAAAGTGATAACTGTCTCCTAAAAAGAAGTTATCACCCCAAAATAATTTAAAGAATTCTTTCGTATCATATTGTTTTTCGAAAGTTGACAAAGAATCTTTACTAAAAACACTCTTTTCATCCGATATCTGCTTCGCATCTGTAAAATCACCTTTGCAACTTAGTGACCATTCTTTATTAAGGATGTTTTTCTTACATGAGTAAGCATAAATACCATACGAATAATCATTGGGTGATGATTTACTGATCGAACTTCTTAACTCATAACGATCTCCTTTATGCAACATTAGTGGTTGTGTGATTTCTAGATTTTCAAGTTTGGTAAATTTATATTTTGGATTTACTTTTCTAATTGCCTGCGAGGCAAGATTGATATATCCAATTGCGGGCAGTAAAGCATAATTAAATGTGAGATGATCCCCAATTAGTGGGTATGTATCTCGTTCTATTTCTGTAGCAACAACCAAATCTTTAATTTTTGAATATTTTTCACCCAAAAATGGATGGCCGTTTAATCTACTCGCGGAATATTCCTTTGTTACATCTTTTTCTTTTGGTATAGCACCTTGTGGCATTTCAGTTTTACTAATGGCGTGGAATGCGATATTTGTCATTTTGCATACAATGCGTCCACTCGGACTAACCATAGTTAAGTCGCCGTTATATTGTAAATTACTCTCTTCAAACTTTTTTATTTCAGCGACGGCATATAATTCTTCCTGCAGCAAACTATCCAAAAACATACCAAAATCATATCCAGCTCCAATGAATATCTTATTTTCTAAACTTAAATCATGAATTTGATCACGTGGCAATGCTGATTTAAATAACAAGCCAATTAGATACGCGATCAAAGATTCAGGATCTAGCCCATAGGCATTAGTTCTTGTTATAAAATCTTTGGGCCGACATAAGCCTACAGCGATGACTCCATCATTTCGCCAAACTTTATCGAATATATGAAATGGTTTTCCAATACTGAATTTACCACTCCAGAATTCACTGTAGAAGTCACTGGCGACTAGTTCTTCATTAGTGCTATCTATAGCATTGCCAACAAACGACTCATCAATCTCAACTGGATCTGTTTTTAAAAATTGGATATCTATGCTTGAATACATTACATCATCAAAATAACCTTCTTCATTTTGCTCAAACATTTGTATCCGGTAGGATTTATCTTGATTAACAAAATCAAGTTCTTCAAATGTTACCTTGAAATTAATCAAATTAGAGCTGACGACAATCGGTTTTAAAAACACAACATTGCTAAATGAAAATGTCTTTAAATTTTCCCTTCCAACTAGCTCCTTTGTAACTGTCAATGCAATATCTAGTGCGATGGATCCAGTAAGAACAATAGAGTCGAATATTCGGTGTTCCCTAATAGTCGGAACTGAATCTATATCCACTGAAACTAAGTAGGTTGCTTTATTAATTGAAGGAGCAACATTTATCTTATTTATTTTTTTAACAACATTGGATGTGTCAACTTTCTCACTTATAGAAGATGATTTGTACCAGCAGTGTTGTTTTTTAAATTTTGGGTAATCAATCATTGCTAATCTATTGATAAAGTCTTGGCTTATTGGCTCATCATTAGCCCCCAAAATTGCATGCGCATTTGTGCCACTGGCACCAAATGAGCTTACTGTAGCCAATTTCTCACTATTTTTCGGCCAATCTAAACAATCGGTTGCTACTTTCAATTGACTATTTTCCCAATCAAAATTGCTATTCAACTTATCAATAGAAAAATGAGGAGGAATTTTTTTATGATAAATTGACAACGCAACTTTAATCAGACTTGCAATACCCGCGGCAGATTCCAAATGCCCAAAATTGGACTTAATAGAGCTGATGTACAATGGTTGTCCTACTGAGCGTCCCTGCCCATATACAGCATGAAGAGCTTCAAGTTCAACCGGATCACCCAATAATGTGCCAGTACCGTGAGCTTCGCTATAGGTAATATTTTTTGCTTCAATATTGACTTCGGATATGGCTTCTTTCAACAACACTTTTTGGGAAGAAGAAATAGGAACCGTTAATCCACTCTTCTTTCCATCATGCTGGACAGCAGTATTTTTAATTGTGGCATATATCCTATCTCCGGCCGCGATAGCATCACTCAAACGCTTGAGAATTACCACGCCGCAGCCTTCCCCTCGAGCATAGCCATCCGCACTTTCATCGAAGGTCTTGCATCGCCCCTCAGCAGAGAGCATGTTTCCATTTTTCAGTAGCAAAAAGGTCTGCGGCGATAACATTAAACTAACGCCGCCAGCAATTGCCATGCCACACTTATTTGTTCTCAAACTTTGTACCGCGGTATGAACAGCAACCAAAGAGGAGGAGCATGCCGTGTCAATCGCAAGTGATGGGCCATTCAATCCCAAGATGTAAGAAACCCGCCCAGCTGAAAAATTTAGGCAATTTCCAGAAGTGATATATGGATTAAACTCTTCTTCCGACAACTCATTTAGCATTAGCTGCAGGTATTCATTATTTGTTATCCCACAAAAAACCCCTGTATTGCTACCGCTTACATTTTTTGGGTCGATCCCTGCATCTATCAACGCCTTCCAACTATTTTCTAAGAAAAGGCGATGCTGGGGATCCATATAATTTGCTTCTTTTGGAGGAATTCCAAAGTAAAGTGGATCAAACTCAGAAATGTCATAGCTAATAAATCCTCCATTAAAATAAACCTCACGATAATCTATATTTTTTACATTTGTCAGATTCCATCTTTTTTCAATTGGCCTTCTGATTCCATCACCTTTTTCTGAAATGAATTTCCAAAAATCATCAGGGCTAGACACATTCCCGGGGAGCTCACAACTCATCCCAACTATTGCTATTGGTTCAATCTGCTTTGTTTTTAAGTCTGTAATTTCTTTTTTTAAATTTCTAATTTCAAAAATAGATTTCTTCAACAGCTCATTTTCATCTTTTGACAGAATAGTGCTCATGATCATTCACCTGTGATATTGTCCATTTCGGACTTTAAAAGATTTAATAATTCATCTTTCTCAACATTATCAAATTCCGATAAATTATGAGTTTTTGAGCTTTCTTGTGCTGCTGTATTATTTGAAATATCTATTTTGAAATGATCTATTAATAAATGATTTGTGAGGAGTCTTAACGTATTGTAATCAAACAATGCCGTCGTCGTAACCTTGACACCGACAATTTTTTTGATCTTATTTCTAAAATCAATAGAAGTCAGAGAGTCCATGCCCAAATCAAAGAAACCTGTGTTATCGTCTATGCTGTCTTTATGTGAGATACTCAGAATCTCGACGAAGATAGATTTCAGCTCATCAAGAATGAACAAGTATTTTTCATCATTCGATAGATAAGTAGATAGCTTTTCTGGAAATTGATTGTCACTACTTGCTTTTATCTCTATAACATCAGGCGAAATTCCAAGCTTTTCAAGCAGTGTTACTTTCCTGTTGGTATTCATCACCTCTAGAAATAACGGCCACTCCACAGGCGCTACAACTTTTTTCCTGTCAAAGGATGCCAAAATGGATTCTAGCTGTTGCAGCCCCACTTTTGGTGACGTTTCTTTAATACCAATGGACCCGAAATAACTAACTTTATTCTCGGGAATAATTCCGCTGTCTTTCCACATCCCTCCCCAGCTAATGCTTATAGCTGGGAAGTTATATATCTCGCCATAATCTGCATAAGCATCCAAAAAGTAGTTTGCTGCACTGTAGTGGCCACCAGTCGCCGCCCCCCAAACCGATGCGCATGAAGAGAACATAACAAACCAATCCAATTGGCATACCTTGAACACCTCATTCAGTACCCATGTACCCTCAACTTTCATCGACGTAACATTATAAAATTCATCAAATGTCATATCTTGCAATAGACACTCTTTATATGATCCCGCCAAGTGAAATACACCGCTTAATTCATTTCCCTTAATGTAAGAGTTTTTAACGGCCCGCATTTGATCCAAGCTACTCACATCTGCTCGAATAGTTTCAACCGTTGTCCCCCGACCTTCAATCAACTTGATAGCTTCACGCTGTGCATCTTGCTCCACTCCTCGTCGGCTAAGTAATAATATTTTCTTAACCTTAAATGATGAAAGCCATTCAGCTACCAATAAACCCAAACTACCCAAACCACCTGTAATGAGATATACACCGTTTGGATTGATTTCTATCGGTTTTTTAGGTTCAACTTTACTTGGGGTAAGGCGGGGAACATAACGGATATTTTTTCTATATACAATTTCACCCTCTTCCGACAGACTACTTGTTTCTTTATAGAGTTGATTTAAATTTAACCGCTCACTAATATCAACATCTATAATGGATCGAAATATAAACGGATGCTCAACTAGCAGCGTCTTTGCCATGCCCCATAAAGGTGCACAATGTAAATTTACTTTTCCCGTTGCAATTTTTTGAACATTTGCACAAATAGTCCAGAGATATAATTTGATTTCTTGTTGTACCGCTACCAGCGACTGAAGTTGCTCCAACGCTGTCTGACATGCAAAGCGGTAATCTGTCGAAAGTGAAGTTAAGGATGGGATTGCTGGATCAGTTTTAATATCAAGAGGCCAAAAATTGATGACACATAGCGCTTTATTTTTCGTCTTTGCAACAATATCGTGGAGTGCCTTCAGATAGCTATTTTTATCCCCTGGTGTAACAATATAAGTATCGTCACAGTGATCATCTGTACCTTTGTAATTGACTTTATATGTCTGAATATTTTTTTTACGAAGAAGATCATAAAATTCTTGACCAACGCCCTGATTATCGCAAAACAAAAGATACGCCTTATCCTTTATCAGCTCACCTTCCACAAGCGGCATTTCATACCAATTTATATCATAGGTATCTCGTATTAAATTTTCAGTGCCGGCAGATTCTTTTTGTTCTATCTTATTTATCCAATGATATGCTTTTTCAAATGGGTAGCTAGGTAGAGATACTTTTTTGGCTTGACTATTTCTATTATATAATTCGCGCCACTCTACATCAGCGCCTAAAATCCAAAGCTGAGCCAGGTGATACAGATCATTATTATTTAAGTAATGCTTTTCTAAATCTAACATTCCTTTTCTATCAAAGCCAAATATAATATTCGATAACTCACTCTTCACTTGATTAAAATATATACTGACTTTTTTTTGCTTGTCTGTACTTATGTCATCGCGTAGAAAACTAGATAAACTCTCTATCAAATCATTCTTTTCACTACTAATTACGGCTAATCTATAATCGAATGGCTCCCTAGCAGTTTGTAAGGTATATGCCATATCATTCAAATTAAATTTTGTGTCTTGCTTAGATAGGAAGCCGCGATAGTAATCTATATAACTTCTCAATGCATTTTCTGTTTTTGCTGAAAAAATAAAAATATTCGGACCTGACACTATATGATCATCACTATGAATTGCATCGTACTCCTCAAGTACAACGTGTGCATTCACACCACCAAATCCAAAGGAACTAACACCTGCACGCCTAGGAATATCCTCCCCCATTTGATCTTTAAGCGCTTCCCACTCGGTAGTATTTCCAATCAGATAAAATGGACTTTCTTCTAAAAAAATATTTTTATTCTGCTTTGATAGATGTAAATGTGCTGGAATTTTCTTATGCTGCATTGACAATAAAACCTTGATCACTCCTGCAAGCCCCGCAGCAGCTTCCAAATGGCCAATATTTGTTTTCACAGATCCTAAAGCACAGTACGGCCTTGTTTCTATATTTGAACGATTGCTTAAAGTTTTAAAAGCTGAGACAAGCCCATTTATTTCAATCGGATCCCCTAAAGAGGTGCCAGTACCGTGGGTCTCCACATAACTTATCGTTTTAGGACATATTTTTGCCATCTTCACAGCATCTTCAATAACCTCCGCCTGAGCGAAAGGATTTGGCGCTGTTAATGAATTAGTATGGCCGCCATGATTAACCGCAATCCCTTTTATTAACCCATAAACATGATCTTTATCCGAAATGGAAGAGCTCAACTTTTTAAGAACAATCGCTGCAATGCCTTCCCCTCTAACATAACCATCAGCGGACTCATCAAAAGTCTTGCACTGTCCTGATGGACTAAGCATATTGGCATTTGATAACGCCACATAAATGCTTGAGCTCAATAATAAATTCGCGCCACAAACAATCGCAATTTCACACTCATTGTTTCTTATCAAGCCCGCTGCGCGATGCAGAGCAACAAGCGAGGATGAGCAAGCTGTATCAACAGATTCACTAGGTCCTTTGAAATTAAATAGATAGGAAATACGGTTGGACGCCATGCAATGCACAGTTCCTGTCGCAGCATATGCATGAGTAAATTGATCATTTTCCAAAACTAATTGCAGGTAATCAAATGTTCCAATACCAACTATGACTCCTACTTTCTGCCCTGATAAATCTCGCATTCGATATCCAGCGTCTTCAACAGCTTGCCAAACAACCTGGATCAGTTTCCTTTGCATCGGATCCATAAGCTGGGCTTCTTTTGGTGATATATTAAAAAAAGAAGCATCAAATGTTTCGACATCATTTATGAACCCGCCCCATTTTATATTTGTTTTTCTATTTTTATTATCTGGGTCACCGTAAATTTCCTTCCAATCCCATCTGCTTCCAGGTATCTCGGAAATCAGATCTCGGCCTTGCTCAAGATTATTCCAAAATTCTTCACAATTGTCTGATTGAGGAAATAGACCTGCCAGGCCAATAACAGCAATAGGATCATCTTCCTTTTCCGATACACATTTATCATTTATATTTTTACGTAAATCTTTATTTTCTATTCTATTTAAAATATAAAGCTGATCAAACTTCTTATAGCCTAGGTCATTTGTTTTGATAATTTCTTTATTTACCTCATTTTTTATATAGATTTGTACTTCACCTATCTCGCCATCTTTGCACACCCTATTTGAAGCTATATCGATTACTTTGACATCATTTCGACTTAATATTTTCCCGCTACTTGTAATAGCTGATGAGTCATAAAAATGATCAAGTCTACTTGCACTGATTAACGGAATCTCAGCCATCCCAAAACAAGGATAGAAAGATTGCATACAAAATCCATAATGCTGATATTTAATACTAAAATTATTAATTACTTCACGTTTTAAAACTTCCGCTCCAACATAGGCGACTGACCAAGTCGACAAGTCCAGATCTTCTGGAAGCTCTTCTGGTAAAAGCGTTCCACACATGTCATAAAAAAATGTTGGCCCACCAGCGAATGTGATGCCATATCTTGAAATGGCAGCGAGCCAAGCAGATGGGGAAAAAATAACTCCCGTGTTGGAATACACATAGGACGTAATGCCAGAATAAAAAGGCTGCAATATTCCATAGAATAGCCCCATGTAATGATGATAAGGGGCCCAGTTTAATGCACGACTATCTTTTGATAGTTCAAAAGTATTTTGGATTTCTTTGGAGTGATATATCAGGTCTGCATGACTATGCGGAATATATCGCGACGATTCTGACGTGCGCATGATCAGCGCCGTATTATTTTTTTCCTCAGTTATTTTTTGCGCTGCCGTACTGTGCTCTTTACTACTTATATTTTCATAAACAACGAATCTAATAGAAGTCAAATCAAAATGATTTTCTGCTAGGTTATTGATTTGATCTAAAATTTTCTGTGTTGTTAATATCGTATTGGTATTTGTGTCTCTAGCGACCGCCAACAAACCTCCAATATATTCAGCTTTTGAAAATTCACTTGGTGCTGGCAATGGAACCGCTACGGTATTGCTATAAAGAACGCCAAACAGCGCATGTATAAAATCACTATTATTTTGAAATAGCAAAATTATATTGCCAGTTTCTGGAACTTGATATTGAATCTCTGATGCAATGAGTGATGCTTTGTTTAGAAGATTTACATTAGTTATTTTATCGATTTGCTCACCACGATCATTCAGCATTTTATAAGCGACAAAATTTGGGGCCTCTTTTGAACGCTTAAGAAGAATTTCCACTAATTCGTTAGTCATTACTAAACCCTTTATGCGCCTCTATTATGTGTTGACCATATCCGCCGTGATTATAGAATTCACTAAATCCGGCTTGATGTAGCACCATTTCCCAAGCCTCTAAGCTGAGTAATGGGCTATAAGGTATTCGGAAATTCTCTTCACCCAGCCACCATCCATCAGTTAATCCAAAAGTTAACGTTGCATAATCATATCTTTCTGTCATTTCATTCAAAATCAACAGCCCATTATTTTTAAGCAACATGAAAATATTATTGATACTTTGCTGCACGTTTTGTGTCGCATGGATAACATTGGTAGCTAAAACTATATCGACAGGTTGAATTTCCTCAGGGTTTTCTGCGTTAAAAATTCTATATTCTATAAAATCGTAATTTGAAAATTCTTCTTTAGCTTTATTTAGAAAGGCAAAGGAAATGTCGGTATAGATATAATGCACCGACTTGCCGAATAATTTGGGTAAGACCTTCTCACTGGTACTACCAGTGCCTGCCCCAATCTCCAATATCCGCACTACCCTGCCATCTTTTGCATACTTATTGACATAAGTTTCAACAGCTTCCGCGACACGCTGGTTATAATAATCTGAAACTGGATTGTTACGATATGTAGGCTCTACTAACTCAAAGCTTCCATCAGGAAACATGATAGAAAGGGGACTAATTTCATCGCAAAGAATGGAAGGCAAATTGTCGATACATGCATCCATTAATTTCAAATATCCTACTATTTCCGGATAGCTATCAATCAAATCTGCCCTTGCTGGTGATGGGGAGTATTCAATATGTGCCAAAGCTTCACATAACTTCCCATATTTTTGTGGGGCTGTAGACGTGGTTTGTACCTGATAGAATTTATTTCTGGCGTAATTTGCCAGGGAGTCCATCATCCCCTTCGCATACAAAATATGATCTTGAGTGAAATCAAACTCAGGTAACAACCTACTTTTTTCAAAATTATTTGCAATCTCTTCTTTTTTAATGACCCCCATACGGCACAAGGCATTGTCCGTTGCTTTTAACACAACAACTTGATCTAATTCTTTCTGCAAAGATTGTTCAATAACACTCAATATTTCTTCTGACGGAATTTCTCTGATCCCCTTATATTCCATCAAGTCACGATAAAAACGACTTTCTATGCCACGATCACCTAAATTCCCCCAATTAATAATTCTTACTTTGATCCCAAGAGTATTCTTTATCAGATTTGCAATAGCCTCTCTAGCTAAACAGGCAGCAGTATAATTAGCTTGACCTAAATTAGTGACAAATGATTGAATAGCAGAGAAAAACAGTATAAAATCAAGCGATTTGTTGACTAACGCCTTCATTAAATTAATTGTACTTTTAACTTGTGGCGTCAATACATCGATTAGTTTTTTTTGCGACGTCGCAATTATTGGAGAATGATCAATTGCAAAATCGGCATGTATGATGCCATTGATGTTAGGATATTTTTCTATTATGTTTTTTAGGGTATTTTCTGCAGTTAAATCTCCATATTCACGTCTAATCTGCGCTCCGCCGCATCTCTCATCTTGTTCTTCCATCGAAGAACTGTTAATCAAGATGATCTCTGCCTGATAGTTTTGACACAAATATTTTGCCAACAAAATATCCAGACCATTATGACCACCTATAATGAGATAGCATCCTTTATTTTTGAATCCGACAGGATTGACATGTGATGTAACTTCAATCGACTCGAGCTCAATAAAAGCATAACTTTCTTGCGTAAGGAATACAGGGGATAGTTGATTTGTGAATTTCTCGAGCTCGTCTAAACGTGATAGCACACCATGCGTTACGCTGTTAACGACGCAGTTGTTAACATGTACATTTGGGTTTTCTTTCGCAAATACTTTCACCAAACCAAGATAGACTGCATCAAGCGGGTTTGTAACAGCGCAGCCATTTGGCCCGTGCATAGCATTCACAATTACTACTGAAATTTTAAATTTGAGCAGATTATTCAGTGATTGCAGCCATTGTAAAAAAATACCGTGCTCTTCTTCATAGTATGGATTTGGCCACCCTGATTCGCTGATAAAAACAATATGTGGGTTAGCTGATTGTCTGCATAATTCAAGAATTTTATTGAATGATGATTGATTCTTAAGCTCAATAATAGGACATGAAATCTCATTAAAATGATTTAGCACCAGCGCGTTTTGGTAACGCGAATCTAACGCGAATCTAACAACACAATCCGGACGGAAATGACCTTTTTTTTCCGTATCAAATTTTTTTTCTACCCAAGAGGGTTTAAATAATTTACTTCTCGAACAATCTAATCTTTTACTTTCCATGGCAAGGATGATCCTTTTGCAAACTATTTGTTCTGATAATTTCCACTTTTGGATATTTCCTGCAGATGCTCTCTGAGGCATGCCAACCAACTTCAAAGAGTGAATATTGTTGTAAGGTATGGAGCATGCATAGAATCAATTCTGACGAGTGCGGCAAAAAGGCAAAATCGTAATAATTTAATTCGAAATTACCCGACAGCGCCCCATTAGGTTTGCTCTCCATCGTACGTGCCAATCATTCCGAGAAAGGACTAAACGCAGTATGCAAATTGCATTATGCCGAAGCGCATATCGCTTGAAAATATGCAAAATTTCATGGTTTTCTGGCGTAGAGGAAGGTCACGCTACCCTGGTTGCGTGTTTTATATGCTAATCATGACTTGCAAGCGGTACTCTGACCGCACGAAAAGAACACGTCGCAGCCTACATCCAGCATGTATTGCATTGCGATGACCATTGGCGCGTTGCATAGCGAGTCCATCGTGACCTCAACCAGCTTGGGCCACCAAAGAGTTCAAGGCTTGGCAGCCACGCAGCCTTGATCCGATCTATTCTCAGCAAGCGTCACCTGAAGACGCGTGTGGATATAGGCGATCTATCTTGCCTACGATGTTATCCTGGCTGTGGATAGGAAATCCTAGCGATATCATTGCCCAGCTACAGGAAGCTGAATTTGGCCTCCCGTCGCCTGGCGCCCAAATTCGCACTATGGCGCTCAGAACGACTTCATGACCTACGCACACGACCTAAAGGGTTACCGTATGCTATCGTGACGATCTTCTTCAAGGAGTCCGTGCAGTTTCGCACCACGCACATGATGCAAGCACAATCTGAACCACCTATTGTGAAAATCCTCGCCCTAGGCAGCTGACAGACCAAAACACATCTATTAATCTTCCACCAGAATTGAAACCGAACAGTGGCGGAATGAATACTGACAGAATGGGATGAGGGGTGCCTATTCCTTGACCACAGCCGGACAAGGTGGCCACCACTCTTTGACAGCCCGCCGGAGATCAAGGTGGGAATCTACACAAGCAATGCCATCGAACCGGTGAACAGAAGTTTTCGTCAACGAATCAAGAATCGGAACTCGTTCACGATTGTTGAGACTCTCTACTTGGCATTGAAGAATATCAGGCAAAAGTGGATTACGCTGGTTTGAGATTGGAGGGCGGCGCTGGCTCTCTGTAACATCCAGTTCATGGAACGCGTTTCCCAGACGTAACTCAAGCCTTCACCAGACAAGCCTAGCTGCCGGCAAGACAATGAGCCCATATCCTTTGCCACAGCGTTAGCAATCACTTCGTGATGAACAGCAGAAACATCCTGGTACGGCAAAAGGCATCCATTGATCCACCAAAGCCTCATCAGCTACATGTTTTACGCTTATCTCCCGCCCGTCCATCTGAGCGAAAGCCACAAGCTGGCTGGCCATACCGCGCGTTGAAGCTTTATTGAAGTCGACAAAGCAAAAGGGGTTACGCTTACGCGCAACCCCTTGATTGTCTGGTGGGCCCCCGGGGAGTCGAACCCCGCACCAACGGATTATGAGTCCGCTGCTCTAACCAAGCATGAGCTAGAGGCCCTGAAGAGTTGGCGATTATACCAGGAGAAAATAAAAACCCCCAAGCCCTTTATTCAAGATGCTTGGGGATTTATGCATTTTAATCGATGCGTTTATTGGCCGCCCGGCTCGCTATCCAAGAAGCTGCGCAGACGCTCGGAACGGGTCGGGTGACGCAGCTTGCGCAGCGCCTTGGCCTCGATCTGGCGAATCCGCTCGCGGGTCACATCGAACTGCTTGCCCACTTCTTCCAGCGTGTGGTCGGTGTTCATGTCGATGCCAAAACGCATGCGCAGAACCTTGGCCTCACGCGGCGTCAGCGTGTCCAGCACTTCCTTGGTCGCGTCCTTCAGGCTGGAATACATCGCCGCGTCGGACGGGGCCAGGTTGTTCTGGTCCTCGATGAAATCGCCGAGATGGGAATCGTCGTCGTCGCCGATCGGGGTTTCCATGGAGATGGGCTCCTTGGAAATCTTCATGATCTTGCGAATCTTCTCTTCCGGCATCTCCATCTTTTCGGCCAGTTCCGCCGGATCAGGCTCGCGGCCGCTTTCCTGCAGGATCTGACGCGAGATGCGATTCATCTTGTTGATGGTCTCGATCATGTGCACCGGAATGCGGATAGTGCGCGCCTGGTCCGCGATGGAACGGGTGATCGCCTGCCGAATCCACCAGGTGGCGTATGTCGAGAACTTGTAGCCGCGGCGGTATTCGAACTTGTCCACCGCCTTCATCAGGCCGATGTTGCCTTCCTGGATCAGATCCAGGAACTGCAGACCGCGGTTGGTGTACTTCTTGGCGATGGAAATCACCAGACGCAAGTTGGCCTCGATCATTTCCTTCTTGGCGCGACGCGCCTTGGATTCGCCGGCCGACATCTGGCGGTTGATTTCCTTCAGCGCCTTGATCGACAGCATCGCCCGGTCCTGCAGATCGGACAGACGGGTCTGCTTCTCGATGATCGCGTGCTTGAAGCGGGTCAGCGCCTCGCTCCAGGCCTTGCCGGAATCGATCTCGCTTTCCACCCAATCGGTGTTGATCTCGTTGCCCGGGAACACCTTGATGAAGTGGGCGCGATCCATGCGCACGCGGCTGACGCAGATGTCCTGGATGTCGCGCTCGTAAGTGCGGATCTCGTTGACGCGGCCGCGCAGCGACTCACAGAGGCTTTCCACCTGGCGGGTGGCGAAGCGCACCAACATGAATTCGGTGGTGATCGCGTCCTGCAGCTCCTGGTATTCCTTGCTTTGCGGCCCCTTGGCGCTCAACGCCTTGACCATCTTGTCGAACAGCATGCGCACGCCGGCGAAGTGCTCCAGCGCGTGCTGCTTCAGTTCTTCCAAATTGGCCGCGGCGTCAGCGTCGGCGTCGACCTCGCCTTCCTCGTCCTCTTCCTCTTCCTCTTCCTCGTCCAGCAGATTGTCACTGTCCTCGGCTTCGGCGAATTGGGCTTCGTCTTCGGTCGGGGCGTTGAGGTCGATGAAACCGTCCACGACTTCGTCGACGCGGATTTCATCGCGCGACACGCGCTCCATCAGCTCCAGCACCTCGGCGATGGTGCCGGGGCAGGCGGAGATGGCCTGGATCATGTACTTGAGACCGTCTTCGATGCGCTTGGCGATCTCGATCTCACCCTCGCGGGTCAACAGCTCGACCGAGCCCATCTCGCGCATGTACATGCGCACCGGGTCGGTGGTGCGGCCGAATTCGGAGTCCACCGAGGACAAGGCCGCCTCGGCCTCCTCCACGGCGTCTTCATCCGCCACCGACGGGGTGGCGTCAGACATCAGCAAGGTTTCGGCGTCAGGCGCTTCCTCGCATACCTGAATGCCCAGACCGGCGATCATCGTGACGATGTTTTCGATCTGCTCGGCGTCGGATACGTCTTCCGGCAGGTGGTCGTTGATTTCGGCGTAGGTCAGATACCCACGCTCTTTGCCCAGGGCGATCAGCTGGCGCAAGCGTTTCCGCTGCTCTTCCAGGCTCATCACCTCTTGGCTGTCCTGCACATCTTTCTGGTTTTCGGGAGAGGCCGCCATTTCGCTTCCTGCTTGAAAAAAAGCCGAAAAAAACAGTTGATTATAACACAACCACTTGAACTTTTCCGTCGAACCCGTTAGTTCGACGGCGAGAACATTTCCCGCAACAACTGGCCCATCAGAACCTTCTCCTCCGGAGTCAGTCCCTCGTGCCGGTCCTTCAGTTTTAGCCGTTCCAGTTGCTCCGCATGCAGCATTTTGAGCAGCTTGACATTGCCGTCCTGGAACAGCTGCCGGTCATCGTCGCTGGGGTCGGCGAACTCGTCCGGATCCTGCATCGCCTGCTGCAGCACGCCGTCGATCAAACCCTCGTACGGCGTGCCGCGCAGTCCTTCGATCAATTGCGCGGTGTTCGGCACGTCGCCATGCTCCAGCACCCGCTCGGCCAGCATCGCGAAGCAGCCCAGCTCGTCCGACAGCGCCAGGCTGTCCGGCAATTTGACGTCGCCCGCCCATTGCGGATTCATCAACAGCCACTTGATCAATTTCTTGACCATGGTGGTATTGACTACCCGCTGCGACTCCGCCGGCAGCCTGTACTCGCGCTTGCCTCCGCCGCGGCTGCCGCGCTCGGACCGCTGCGGCTTGCCACCTCCGGTGAGCATGTCCAGCTCGTCGACGTCCACGCCGGCCATTTCGGCCAGCCGCTTGCGTATCATGTAGCCCAACGCCGGCGCGGCGATCTGGGCCAACAGCGGCGATGCCTGGCGGATCAGATCAGCCTTGCCTTCCGGCGTGCCGAGATTGACGCCGCGGCACAGCTCGCGGGTGAAATACACCGACAGCGGCAGGCTTTCCTGAACCAATAACTGCTCAAACGCATCGGCGCCGAATTCGCGCACATAGCTGTCCGGATCGTGCTCGGTCGGCAGGAACAGGAAGTTCAGCGCCTTGCCATCCACCAGCTGCGGCAGGCTGTTCTCCAGCGCGCGCCAGGCGGCTTTCTGCCCGGCGGCGTCGCCGTCAAAGCAGAAATACACCTGCTCGGCGTGCTTGAGCAGCTTGCGCACGTGCTCGCCGGTGGTGGCGGTGCCCAAGGTGGCCACCGCGTAGCCGACGCCGTACTGCGCCAGCGCCACCACGTCCATATAGCCTTCGACCACCAGAACCCGGTTCTTATCCCGTATCGCCTGGCGTCCCTCGTACAGGCCGTACAGCTCGCGGCCCTTCTCGAACAGCGGCGTTTCCGGCGAGTTCAGGTACTTCGGCTCGCCCTTGCCCAGCACCCGCCCGCCGAAGCCGACGATGGCGCCGCGCTGGTTGCGGATCGGAAACATCAGCCGGTCGCGGAAACGGTCGTAGCGGCGCCCGCTGTCCTCGGCCACGATCACCAGGCCGGCTTCCACCAGCTTGTCGTCCTGGTAGTTGTCGACCGCGGCTTCCAGGTTCTGCCAGCCATCCGGCGAGTAGCCCAGGCCGAAGCGGGCGGCGACTTCGCCGGACAGCCCCCGCCCCTTGCAGTAGGCGACGGCATTGGCAGCGCCCTTCAGCTCGCGGCGGTAGAAATCGCTGGCCTGCTGCATCAGCTGCTCCAACGACACCTGCTTCTCGCGCGCCTTGCGGCTGGCCTCCGGATTGACGTTGCGCTCGTTCGGCACCTGCATGCCGATGCCCTCGGCCAGCATCTTGACCGCGTCGATGAAGCCGATGCCCTGATACTCCATCACGAAGCCGATGGCCGAACCGTGCGCGCCGCAGCCGAAGCAGTGATAGAACTGCTTGCTGGGACTCACCGTAAATGAGGGCGACTTTTCCTTGTGAAAGGGGCAGCAGGCCATATAGTTCTGCCCGCCCCGCTTCAGCGGAACGTAGCGGTCCACCACGTCGACGATGTCGACGCGGGACAGCAGCTGGTCGATGAAATCCTGCGGAATCAAGTCCTGCCGCCTCGGCCTCAGGCGCTCAGCTTGGCTTTGATCAGCGCGGACACCTGCGCCATGTCGGCGCGGCCGGCCAATTGCGGACGTAGCGCGCCCATCACCTTGCCCATGTCCTGCATGCCGGCAGCGCCGGTATCGGCCACCGCCTTGGCGATCAGCGCCTCGATTTCGGCTTGGGACAGCTGCTGCGGCATATAGCCCATCAGCACGTCCATCTCGGCCTGTTCCTTGTCGACCAGATCCTGGCGCTGGGCAGCCTGATACTGGGAGATGGAGTCACGACGCTGCTTGATCATCTTGTCGACGACGGCAATGACGCCGGCGTCGTCCAGTTCGATGCGCTCGTCCACCTCTTTCTGCTTGACGGCGGCCAACAGCAGGCGGATCGCGCCCAGCTTGTCGGCTTCCTTGGCTTTCATGGCGGACTTCATGTCGTCGGTGATGCGAACTCTGAGGCTCATGTCGTGCTCACTTGGAAATCAGGCGCTGCGCGGGCAGCGGGGGAAATTCGGGAGTACAAATGGCAAAACCGCAGGCATGGCCTGCGGTCCTGCTTGATGCCGGAAAACTCTTAGTAGAGTTTCGGCGGCAGCATTTGGCTGCGGATGCGCTTGTAGTGGCGCTTAACCGCGGCAGCGTGCTTGCGCTTGCGCTCGGTGGTCGGCTTCTCGTAGAACTCGCGAGCGCGCAGTTCGGTCAGCAGGCCAGTTTTTTCCACGGAGCGCTTGAAGCGACGCAGGGCAACTTCAAACGGTTCGTTCTCTTTAACGCGAATAGTCGGCATTTACTTAAGGGTCCTTAGATTTCTTTAGGGCGTGGCTAAAGCCGCCGCCTGTAAAAACAGCATTTTAGCAATGTTACTGCATTTGTAAAAGTCTGAAACGACAACGTCAGGTCATCTTGTGGTGTTTTGCGCGGTTTGGCGCGGCCAGCCTGGGCCATGAACATCACGACTTGACGGAAGAAATCACCCCCTCACTAGGAGAACTTGGCACTGCACTATAAAAACGTTTCGGCATCCGGCCGGCCAGATAGGCGGCTCGGCCAGCTTCCACGGCCAATTTCATGGCGTGCGCCATTTGAACCGGATTGCGCGCAGCGGCAATCGCGGTATTCATCAGCACGCCGTCGCAGCCCAATTCCATCGCTATCGCCGCGTCGGACGCGGTGCCGACGCCGGCATCCACGATCACGGGGACATTGGACTGCTCGATGATCAATTGCAGGTTCCACGGATTCAGGATCCCCATGCCGGAGCCGATCAGGCTGGCCAGCGGCATGATCGCGCAGCAGCCGATCTGCTCCAGCTCGCGCGCGACGATGGGGTCGTCCGAGGTATAAACCAAGACATCGAATCCCTCCGCCACCAGCACCTCGGCGGCCTTGAGGGTTTCCTTCACATTGGGGTACAGATTGTTCGGGTCCCCCAGCACCTCCAGCTTCACGAAACGATGGTCGTCGAGAAGCTCCCGTGCCAGCCGCAAGGTGCGCACGGCGTCTTCGGCGGAATAGCATCCCGCCGTGTTGGGCAGGAGGTTATACCGGTTTTGCGGCAAAAAGTCCAGCAAATTCGGCTCGTTAGCGTTCTGACCCAGGTTCACCCGCCGTATCGCCGCGGTGACGATTTCGGTGCCGGAGGCGTCCAGCGCCGCCGCGGTCTGCTCGAAATCCTTATATTTGCCGGTCCCCACCAGCAAGCGAGAACCGTACTCTCGGCCGGCTATCACCAGTTTATCGTCCACCTGCATTCCCTTTTCTTCCATTGACGTCAGAACGGCAGGAAAGCGGACTCAGCCGCCGCCGACCGCCACCACGATTTCCAGTTCGTCGCCGTCGGCCAGCCTCGCCTCGGCGAAGCTGCCGCGGGGCACGATCTCGCCGTTGCGCTCGATGGCGATGCGCTTGCCGGCCAGATCCAGCGCGGCGACCAGCTCGGCGAACGTGGCGATGCCGGCGAAGCTTCTGTCTTCGCCGTTGATGCGTAGATTCATTTGGCTCACTTTCTCTCCACGCGCTGCACCACCGCCAGCTGGCGGACGGCCGCGAGCACGCGCTCCAGGTGCTCCACCCCCTCCACCTGCAGGCGGAAGTGGATATTGAACAGGCTATCGCCGTCGCGGCTGCTGTCCTGGGTGTCGGCGCTCTCGATATTGGCCGAGGCCTGCGAGATCGCGGTGGCGATGTCGGCCAGCGCGCCGCGCTCGTTGCGCGACAGCACGCCGACGGTGACGCCGAACATCCGGTCGCGCTGCGCCTCCCAGTTGACCTCCAGCAGCTTGTCCGGATCGGCGCGGCGCGCGTTCGGACAGCTGACCCGGTGTATCACCAGGCCCTGGCCCTTAGTGATCACGCCCAGGATGTCGTCACCGGGCAGCGGATTGCAGCAGCTGGACAGCTGCACCATTCCGGCCTCGTTGCCGCGGATGGTGATCGGACCGACGCGCACGCCCTCGCCCAGCCGCTCGCCGGCAAGCTCCAGCATCCGGCGCGCCACCACGATGGGCAGCAGCTTGCCGGCGCCGATCTCGGCCAGCGCGTCGTCGAAACCGTGCATCTTTTCGCCGTAGGCGGCGAGATACTCGGCGCGCAGCTCGTCGCTGACCGCCAGCGGCGTCGACGCCAGCGCGCCCACCGCCTGCCTGAGCAGCTTCTCGCCCAGCGCCACCGCCTCCTCGCGCTGCAGGCTCTTCAGATAGTTGCGGATGCCGGAGCGGGCGCGGCCGCTCTGCACGAAAGCCAGCCACGACGGATTCGGCTTGGCCTGGGTGGAGGTGATGATCTCGACGGTGTCTCCGTTGCGCAAGGCGGAGCGCAGCGGCACCAGCGCGTGATTGACGCGCGCGGCGATGCAGCGGTGGCCGACGTCGGTATGCACCGCGTAGGCGAAGTCCACCGGGGTGGAGCCCTGCGGCAGCACCATGATCTTGCCCTTGGGCGTGAACACGTAGACTTCGTCCGGGAACAGGTCGATCTTGATGTGCTCGAGGAACTCGACGGCGTCGTCGCTCTCCTCCTGCATGTCCAAGAGCTTCTGCAGCCACTGGTGGGTGCGCTGCTGCGCGGTGTTGACGCCCTCGCCGCTCTTGTACATCCAGTGCGAAGCCACGCCGGCCTCGGCCACGTTGTGCATCTCGCGGGTGCGGATCTGCATCTCCACCGGCGTGCCGTAAGGGCCGAACAGCGTGGTGTGCAGGCTTTGGTAGCCATTGCCCTTGGGAATGGCGATGTAATCCTTGAATTTGCCGGGAATCGGCTTGTACAGGCTGTGCAGCGCGCCCAGCGCCAGATAGCAGGCCGGGATGTCGTTGACGACGACGCGGAAGCCGTAGATGTCCAGCACCTCGGAGAAGGACAGGTGCTTCTCCTGCATCTTCTTGTAGATGCTGTAGAGGTTCTTCTCGCGGCCCTTGATCGTGGCCTCGATATTGCTCTGCACCAGCCGCTGGCTGACGGCCAGCAGAATCTTGTTGACCACTTCGCGGCGGTTGCCGCGCGCCGCGCGCACCGCCTTGGACAATACGCTGTAGCGGTGCGGGTGCAGATGCTTGAACGCCAGATCCTGCAGTTCGCGGTAGACCTTGTTCAGGCCGATGCGGTTGGCGATCGGCGCGTAGATTTCCAGGGTTTCCAGCGCGATGCGGCGGCGCTTGTCCTCGCGCATCGAATCCAGCGTGCGCATATTGTGCAGCCGGTCAGCCAGCTTGACGATGATCACGCGGATGTCGCGCGCCATCGCCAGCAC
Organism: Chromobacterium piscinae; assembly: GCF_021129175.1. Classification (GTDB taxonomy): domain Bacteria; phylum Pseudomonadota; class Gammaproteobacteria; order Burkholderiales; family Chromobacteriaceae; genus Chromobacterium; species Chromobacterium piscinae. Next base: position 188,082 of record NZ_JAJOHV010000058.1, read on the forward strand.
CATCTTGCGGAAGCTTTCGGCCTGGGCGTCTTCCTTGGTCTGGTATTCCAGCCTTTCCAGCTTGGACAGGCCGTCCACCAGATCGGCGACGATCTTGCCGAACTTCTCGATCAGCGTCGGCTTGGTGACGCCGGTGTCTTCCAGCACGTCGTGCAGCAGCGCGGCGGCCAGGCCCTGCACGTCCAGCCGCCAGTCGGTGAGCATGGTGGCCACCGCCAGCGGATGGGTGATGTAGGGCTCCCCGCTCTTGCGAGTCTGCCCCTCGTGCGCCTCGCGGCTGACCTGGAAGGCCAGCCTGAGCATCTCGACGTCTTCCGGCTTGAGATAGCGCGCGGCGCTCTCCAGGAACGCCGCCGCTTCGGACTCGATCAGGGCGTTGTAGTCGATGCCTGTCTCAATGCCGGTGCCCATCTTCACGCTCCGCGCTGCGTCAATCAGGCCTTGCCGCGGTTCAGGAGTTCTTTGCCGACGTGGCCGGCGGCGATTTCACGCAGGGCGATCACGGTCGGCTTGTGGCGGCCCGGCTCCACGAAGGAGCTGGCGCCGGAGGCCACTTGGCGGGCGCGGTAGGCGGCGGCCAGGGTCAGGTCAAAACGGTTCTGGATGCGGTCCAGGCAGTCGTCAACGGTAATACGGGCCATGATCTCTCTCAGCTAAATGACGGTTACAGGGTTCACTATATCGATTTTCGTCCCGTCCGGCACAGCGGGACGGAACTATTTTCATTTCGCGCCGGCGGTGCCCATGCGGCGGAACATGTCGGCCAGGCGGCGGCGCTGCGGGCCGCTCTTCAGGCGCTGCGCCCGGACAATGCTGATCAGGTCCAGCTTGGCGCGCTCGAAATCGTCGTTGACCACGATGTAGTCGTATTCGTCGATCTTGTCGATCTCGGCGCGGGCCGAGGCCAGCCGGCGCAGAATCACCTCTTCGGTATCGGTGTCGCGGCCGCGCAGACGACGCTCCAGCTCTTCGATAGACGGCGGAGCGATGAAGATGCCGATGGCGTCGGGAAACACTGCGCGCACTTGTTCGGCGCCCTGCCAGTCGATTTCCAGCAGGATATCCTGGCCGGCTTCCAGACGGCTGCGTATCCACGGCGCGCTGGTGCCATAGCAATTGCCATACACCTCGGCGTGCTCGAGGAAGTCGCCGCGCGCCACCATGGCGTCGAACACCGAGCGGTCGACGAAGTGATAGTGCTTGCCGTCGACCTCGCCCTTGCGCGCCGCGCGGGTGCTGTAGGACACCGACAACTCGACGCTGGGCTCGGCCTGCAGCAAGGCCGCCACCAGCGAAGTCTTGCCGGCGCCGGACGGCGCGACCACGATGTAAATGTTCCCGATAAGCTGGCTCATAAATACAAACGTTTGCCGAAGAGTAATTTTTCAGGATATCACAGCGGGGCTGCCATTGTTAAGCAATGACATATTTTCACGTCAAGATTTAGGTGTTTGAGCGCCTGGAGGCCGATAATGCCGCGTTTTCCGAACTCGCGCGATCCGCCCGGAGTCATTCTTCATGCAACTGCTGGAAAGCTTTTTCAAGCTCAAAGAGCACGGCACCACGGTCAAAACCGAGGTGATAGCCGGCTTCACCACCTTCCTGACCATGGCCTACATCATCCTGGTCAACCCGCTGATCCTGTCCTCCACCGGCATGGACCTGAACGCGGTGTTCGTCGCCACTTGCCTGGCCGCCGCGCTGGGCACCGCCATCATGGGCCTGGTGGCCAACTACCCGATCGCGCTGGCGCCGGGCATGGGCCTGAACGCCTACTTCACCTTCAGCGTGGTCAAGGGCATGGGCCTGTCGTGGGAAACCGCGCTGGGCGCGGTGTTCATTTCCGGCATCGTGTTCCTGGCTGTCAGCCTGTTCAAGGTGCGGGAGGCCATCGTCAACGCGATTCCGCAGTCGCTGAAGTTCGCCATCTCGGCCGGCGTCGGCATGTTCCTCGCCATCATCGCGCTGAAGAACGCCGGCGTGATCGCGCCGCACCCGGAAACCTATCTGACGCTGGGCGACATCCACAAGCCCACCACGCTGCTGGCCATCTTCGGCTTCTTTCTGATCGTGGCGCTGGAATACCGCAAGGTGCCGGGCTCCATCATCATCGGCATCCTGGTGGTGACCGTGCTGTCGATCGCGCTCGGCCTGTCGCCGTTCAAGGGCATCGTCGCCCCGGTGCCGAGCATGGCGCCCACCTTCATGGCGATGGACATCCAGGGCGCGCTGCATGCCGGCCTGATCGGCGTGATCTTCGTGTTCTTCTTCGTCGACCTGTTCGACACCACCGGCACCCTGGTCGGCGTGTCGCACCGCGCCGGCCTTTTGGACAAGGACGGCAAGCTGCCGCGCCTGAAGCGCGCGCTGATGGCCGACTCCATCGCCATCACCGCCGGCGCCGCGATGGGCACCTCGTCCACCACCGCCTACATCGAATCCGCCGCGGGCACCGCCGTCGGCGGCCGCACCGGCCTGACCGCCGTGGTGGTGGCGCTGCTGTTCCTGGCCGCCCTGTGGCTGTCGCCGCTGGCCGCCACCGTGCCGGCCTACGCCACCGCGCCGGCGTTGTGCTACGTCGCCGTGCTGATGGCGCGGGGCCTGGCCGAAATCGAATGGAACGACCTGACCGAATCCGCCCCGGCGGTGATGACCGCGCTGGCGATGCCGTTCACCTTCTCGATCGCCGACGGCATCGCCTTCGGCTTCATCAGCTACGCGGTGATCAAGATCCTGGCCGGCCGCTTCTCCGACCTTCGCCCGGCGGTGGTGATCATCGCCGCGCTGTGGATCTTCAAGCTGGCTTTCTTCCACTGAACGCACAATAATCGGCTCATCCGACGGCCTGCCGCTCGCGGCGGGCCGTTTTTTCTGAACGACGCCAGTCGGCACAGTCTCTTGATTTCGAAGTACAATAGGCCCATGGAAAACCTCAGCAACCTCGACTACTCCAGCTACCTGAAGGGCTGGATCCGCACCGTGCCCAACTGGCCGCAACAGGGCGTGATGTTCCGCGACATCACCCCGCTGCTGCAGAATCCGAAAACCTTCCGCATGCTGATCGACATCTATGTCCATCGCTACATGATGGAAAAGGTGGATCTGGTGGCGGGCCTGGACGCGCGCGGCTTCATCATCGGCTCGGTGCTGGCCTATGAGCTGAACGTCGGTTTCGTGCCGATCCGCAAGAAGGGCAAGCTGCCGTTCACCACGGTGGAAGAAGAATACGAGCTGGAATACGGCAACGCCGCGGTGGAAATGCACACCGACGCCTGCAAACCGGGCGACCGCGTGATTCTGATCGACGACCTGGTCGCCACCGGCGGCACCATGATGGCCGGCTACAAGCTGCTCAAGCGCATGGGCGCCGACGTGCTGGAAGCCGCCGCCATCATCGAACTGCCCGAGCTGGGCGGCGGCCAGCTGGTGCGCGACGGCGGCCTGGACCTGTTCACCGTCTGCAGCTACGAAGGCCATTGAGCGCGACTCTCGCCTGCGCATGTTGAAAACGGAGCCGACGGCTCCGTTTTTCATGGCGCAATGAAAAAAGCCCGGCGGGCTTGCCGGGCAAAGGGACACGGAGTCATACCGCAATCAGTTGCGTTCCAGCGACACCTTCACCGCCGAACCGCCGACTCTAAGCTTCAGCGGCGCGCCGGACGTGTTGGCCCAGTCGCCGCTGACCTTGCTGGCCTGCCCGCTGACCTGGTAATCCAGCTTGGCCTGCCGGTCGGCATGGAAATCCAGATTCACCATCTGGCCTTTGACGTCGACGCTGGCCGCCGGCTGCGCGCCGCGCAGCTTGAGGTCGGCCTTCACCGCCTGCCCTTCCAGCGCCACGCCGCGGGTCGTGCCGTCGAACTCCAGATTCACCGCCTGGCCCTTGGCCTTCAGATCATCGACGCTGGCGTCCACCTCGGCCTTGACCGCGTCGCCACTCAGCGCCACCGCGCCGTAAACGCCTTTCAGATCCACTTTCAACGCCTGTCCGCGCATCTGCACCGAGGAGAATCGCCCGTTCAGGTCGCCGTCGAACGCGCGCATATCCACGCCCACCTGCTTGCCGGGCTTGACGTTGCCGCGGACCGTCAGCTTGCAACGGTCGCCGACCGGCTTGTTCAGCTTGACCTGGAAGGTCAGGTCTCCCCCCATCCGGGTCACCGTCACCTTGCAGTCTGCGTCCGACCAGTTGCGCTTCTCCACATCCAGCTTGTAGGGCCTGGCGGCGTCGGCGCTCAGCTCCAGCTTCAGCGCGTCGCCGTTGAAATTCAGCCGGTCGATGCCGGCGGCGTCCTCCGCCCGCGCGGCCGCGCTGCCCAGCAGCAGCAGCAGCAGCAGCAGCCCGCAGCCAATCTTGACGATGTTCATCTCGGTTTTCCTCAGCAAGCGTTTCAGTTCAGGAACAGCCAGTAACCGGCCAGCGTGGCCGCCAGCGCGGCGGCCAGCGCCAGGCCATGGATGGCCAGCCTCTCCCGGCCGGATCGGCGGGAAAGCCCGGCGGCCAGCTGGCGGGTATCGGCCAGCACGGCCAGCAAGCGGCTTTCGCTGGCGCGGTCGGCCACCGCGCCGCGGATGTAGCCGCGATAATCGCGGAGAATCTTGCGCAATTCGGCTTCCGGCAATTCGACCAGGGTCAGTTGCAACTGTTGCAGGCAGGCATCGTTCTTCATGATCCATACTCCCATCGCAAATTTAAGGTTCAGGCCGCGGCGTTTTCGCCATCCTTGCCGGACACCAGTTCAATCTGATACTTCACGTAAGCCACCAGCGCGCGCCAGGTCAGCCGGGTCAGCCACACGCAGAACACCAGCCCCAGCGAGCCGCCGAGCAGCAGCATCAGCCCCACCACCAGCGCGCTCATGCCCACCGACAGCCCCGGCAGCGCATCGATCTGGATATGGTCCATGCCGTCCTTCAATTCGATGCTGCGCTCGGAAATCTCCAGCGTGCTGTCGCCATCCTTCAGCGAGATGCTGCCGTTCGGCCCGCTGGCCACCAGTTTCAGCACGGTCCCGCCGGCGGACACATCCAGCGTCTCCAGGCGCTTGCCGTCGTCGACCCGGGCGGTGAATACGTCCCCGCTGTCCTCGCGCAGCTTCAATTCGCGGATCGCGCCGCCGTCGATGCTGACCTGGCCGTCATCGACCCGGGCCAGCTCGCGCACCGCCGGCTGGCTGGCGTCGACCGCCAGCTTGCCGCCAGACTTGGACACCAGCAGCAGCGCGCCCTGGCTGGTCTTGAGTTCGAAGCGGTCGCCATCGTCCGGCTCCAGCATCAGCAAGCCCTTGTCGATCCAGACCTGCCCGGAGTGGTCGTCCATCTCGCTGCGCCAAGCCATTTCGGCGCCGCTGTCGCCATAGCGGCCGATATACCAGCCTGAGCCGTCGCTGGTGAACTGCGGCCAGCCGAACAGGCTGTGGCTGCCCCAGGCCAGCACCACCGCCAGCCCCGACAGCAGGAAGCCGACCGACGCGATGTAGCCCACTGTCAGAAACAGCAGATAGACCAGCAAGGGGATGGCCAGGATGAAATTCAGCACGCCCAGCCCCGCGATCGACGCCACCACCCGCGTCAGGTTGGCGAAAGAGCGATGCTCCTGCCATTGCCGGTAATGGGTTTGCGCCTTCAGCTCCCGCGCCAGCTTCTGCGGGCTGCCCAGCGCCTCCACCACCTCGGCCTCGTCGCGGCCATCGGCCTGCGCGTCGCTGAAATACTCGTCGTAATCGGCGAGAATCTCGCGCACCGCCTCCGGCTTCAGGCCGGACAGCGCTTGCTCCAGCTGCCTCAGGAATTCCTTGCGTGTCATTGTTGCGCTCCCTCTGTCGCTGCCGCCGGGCCGCCCCGCAGCACGTTTTCCACTTCGGCCACAAACTCCTGCCATTCCCGCCGCATCGTCTCCAGCTCTCGCCTGCCCGCCTCGGTCAGCTTGTAGTACTTGCGCGATGGCCCCGACGACGACTCCACCAGATAGGTGCTTACCCACGATTCGTTCTGCAGCCTGCGCATCAAGGGGTAGATGGTGCCTTCGCTGATGTCCATGCCCTGCGACAGCTTGCTGACCAGCTCGTAGGCATAGCTGTCGGCCTGGGACAGCGCCGCCAGCACGCACATGTCCAGCGTGCCTTTTTTCAATTGCGTCTTCATTGTTGCCTTCCTCACCGACTGGCAATACACGATACCTTGCATTACAAGGAACATCGGTAAACTGCTGCACCCGGATGTCTGAGTGAACTGTATGACAAGATACCTTGTATCGCAAGGTATCTTTCATTGTTCTGCGCCATGACATCAGGGATGCGTCTTTTCCGCCACAGCGGCGCATCTGCATGTTGCGTTGCAAAAAGCGGTTTTCCGGCCATACTTCAGCCATGCATTTGTATTTTCCAGCGGCATTTCCCTATGGCAATCCACGATGGAGAAGCATGCGATGGCACAATTCAAACGTCCCTCGATCGCGCTGGTGCTGGGCGGCGGCGCGCCCAACGCCACGCTGATGGCCGGCGCCCTGGTCGCGCTGACCGAAGCCGGCGTCAAGTTCGACATCATTTCCGCCTCCGGCGCCGGCGCCATCGTCGGCCTGCTGTACGCTGCTCCGCGCCAGGGCGACGCCCTCACGGCGCTGTCCCGGCTGGCCGACATGGGCGTGTCCGACCGGATCTACAACCTGTTCCCGGTCAACTACAAGGTATTCAACAAGCCCGGCCCGCTGGCCGACGCCTGGCGCTCGCTGCTGTCGAACAATCCCTTTCTGCAGGCGATACAGCGGCAGGCCGACAGCAGCCCAGCCCATCGACTGTTCGCCGACTGGACCTCTCTCGCGCTGGCCGCGCTGTGCCCCAGCGGCCTCACCTCAGATAGCCAGGGCCTGTGCGCGCACGTGCCCTTCATCGATCAGGTGGTGGATTTCTCCAAGCTGCAGTCGCTGCCGGGCGAATTCTACCTGAACGCCTACAACGTCAGCCGGGGGGAAATGCGCTGCTGGGGCAAGAGCGAAGTCACCCACGAGCATTTCCTCGCGGCGCTGTCCTTTCCCTTCATCTACCCGCCGTACAAGCTGGGAGACGACTATTACATCGAGGGCGCGGCGATAGACACGCTGAACTTCAAGCGGCTGTTCGAGCTGCATCCCCACATCGACTACACCATCGTGTTCGACGTGCTGGGCAGCAGCAAGCTGCTGCATCCGCCGCGCAATCTGTACGACGCCTGGGTGCAATCCATCATCGCGCCGCTGACGGAAATCGCCCGCGACGACCTGCGCCTGTTCGAGGCGTTGCACAACCGCGACGAACAAGGCCATCCGCGCACCGAGGTGCTGAAGGTCAATTTCGACGCCCACATCCGCCGGGAAGGATTCAGCGAGGAGCTGGACTGGTCTTACTCCAACCTGTCGCGGCTGTACGACGCCGGCTATCGCGCCGGCCAGGACCTGGCGCGGCGCCACGCGCGTGAACTGGGCCTGACGGAGGCCTTGCAAATGACTGCGTAGTTGCAACGATTCCAGTTTGCCGGTCAGACGGCTAATCTGGACTTCCGCCCACCACTTGAACCAAGGAGACCGGCCATGGCGCTTCCCACAGCAGTGAACGACCAGATCACCGACGCCGTCGCGCAGGGCAATGTCAAAGCGCCGGCCGCCGATCCCGCGCCGGACCGCGACGGCCTGCCGCCCGACCCGGCCGAGCTGGAGGATCTGATCCGCCAGTTGAAGTCGGAATAAGCCGGCCCGCCGCCGGCATGAAAAAGGGCTGCCGTCGGCAGCCCTTTCGCTTGGCGCGGAATCGCTATCCGCTCAGTACCACTCGATGCCAGGCTTGCCGGTGGAAATCACGGTGCCGGCCTCGCCCTTGACGATCTTCTCGATGTCTTCCAGCGCGCCGATCACAGCCTTCTTGCCAGTCAGGCGGGCGAACTCGCAAGCGGCCTCCACTTTCGGCCCCATGGAGCCGGCGGCGAAGCCCAGCTTGTCCATCTCGTCCGGGTGCGCCTGGCGGATGGCCTTGGCTTCCGGGGTGCCCCAGCCGACGAACACGCTCTTCACGTCGGTGGCGATCACGAAGTAATCGGCGTCGATCTCGCGCGCCAGCAAGGCGGACGCCAGATCCTTGTCTATCACCGCCTCCACGCCCACCAGCTTGTCGCCCTGATACATGGTGGGAATGCCGCCGCCGCCGGCCGCGATCACCACCGCGCCCTTTTCGATCAGCCACTTGATCGGCCGCATTTCGAAAATGCGCTTCGGTTTCGGGCTCGGCACCACCCGGCGGTAGTACTGGCCGTCGGCCTTCACCGCCCAGCCCTTGTCGGCGGCCAGCTTCTCGGCCTCGTCCTTGGAGTAAACCGGACCGACGAATTTGGTCGGGTTCTGGAAGGCCGGATCGTTGGCGTCCACTTCGGTCTGGGTCAGGATGGTGGCGATCGGCACCTCGAACGGCAGCACATTGCCCAGCTCCTGCTCAACCATGTAGCCGATCATGCCCTCGGTCTGCGCGCCCAGCACGTCCAGCGGATACGGCGTGACTTTCTCGTCCACGTGGCGTGCGTAGGCATCGTTCTGCAGACCCAAGAGGCCCACTTGCGGGCCATTGCCGTGGCACATCACCAGGTTGTGGCCCAGCCGGGTCACGGCGGCCAGTTGCTCGGCGGCCACCTTGACGTTGGCGCGCTGGTTGTCGGCGGTCATGGCCTCGCCACGACGCTGCAGGGCATTGCCGCCCAAAGCTACGACGACTCGCATAATTCTTCCTTCCTCATTCTTTCAACGACGCCGGCCAAGGCTCCCGGTCAGGAGGCCTTGGCCGGTTGATGTGTGATCGGGCCGGACTTCGCCGGCCCAAGCCCAGGCTTAATCGCCCAGCGTAGCCACCAGGATGGCCTTGATGGTGTGCATGCGGTTCTCGGCCTGCTCGAAGGCGATGCAAGCCTCGGACTCGAACACGTCCTCGGTCACTTCGATGCCGTTGGCCAGTTCCGGGTACTGCGCGGCGATTTCCTTGCCCACCTTGGTTTCGCTGTTGTGGTAAGCCGGCAGGCAGTGCATGAACTTCACCTGCGGATTTTCCGCGGCGGCCATCAGCGCGCTGTTGACCTGGAACGGCTTCAGCAGACGGATGCGTTCGGCCCATACTTCGGCCGGCTCGCCCATCGACACCCAGACGTCGGTGTGGATGAAGTCGGTGCCCTTGACCGCGGCTTTGGCGTCTTCAGTCAGCGTGATGCGCGCGCCGGTCTTGGCGGCGATTTCGCGGCACTCGGCCACCAGCTCGTCGGTCGGCCACAGGTGTTTCGGCGCGCCGATGCGCACGTCCATGCCCAGCTTGGCGCCGATCACCAGCAGCGAGTTGCCCATATTGTTGCGGGCGTCGCCCAGGTAGGTGTAGCTGATCTGCGAGATCGGCTTGTCGCTGTTTTCCCACATGGTCAGTACGTCGGCCAGCATCTGGGTCGGGTGCCATTCGTCGGTCAGGCCGTTGTACACCGGCACGCCGGCGAACCGGGCCAGCTCGGTTTCCACCATGTGCTGGTCGAAGCCGCGGTATTCGATGGCGTCGTACATGCGGCCCAGCACGCGGGCGGTGTCCTTCATCGATTCCTTGATGCCGATTTGCGAACCGGACGGCCCGAGGTAGGTGACATTGGCGCCCTGGTCGTAGCAGGCGACTTCGAAGGCGCAGCGGGTGCGGGTGGAGGTTTTTTCAAAGATCAGGGCGATGTTCTTGCCCTTCAGGTGTTGCTGTTCGGTGCCGGAATATTTGGCGCGCTTCAGGTCGCGGGCCAGGTCGAGCATGTAGCGGATTTCGCGCGGGGTGAAGTCCAGCATGCGGAGGAAGTTACGGTTGCGCAGATTGAAAGCCATGATGTTGCTCCTGATTAGAGTCTGGGCAAGCGGGCCGCCGTCCCCGTGGAGGCAGCGGTCAACCTGTCTTTTTGCAAACAAACTAGATGAGTATTTTCAGCCCCGGCCGGACGCGCCGACCGGGTCAAACAGCCTTACACCTTCACTTCGTCGCGGATGATCGGGCAGGTCATGCAGTGGCCGCCGCCTCGACCACGGCCCAGTTCGGAAGCCGGGATTTCGATCACTTCCACGCCGTGCTCGCGCATCAGGCGGTTGGTATAGGTGTTGCGGTCGTAGGCCACCACCACGCGGCGGTCCAGCGCCACCACGTTGTTGCCGTCGTCCCATTGCTCGCGTTCGCGCTGGTAAGCGTCGCCGCCGGTCTGGATCACGCGGATTTCCTTCAGGTTCAGCGCCTCGCGCACCACGTCCACCAGCTTCACGCCCTCGTGGCGCTCGAAGCGGATTTCGCCTTCGCGGTCGCCGGCGTAGATGCTGGTGCAGGTGATGTCGTCAACCACGTCCGGGAACACCGACAACAGGTCGATGTCGAGGAAGCTGAACACGGTGTCCAGGTGCATCGCCGCGCGCGATTTCGGCATCTGGCAGGCGATCACGCGCTTGGCGCCGCCCTCGCGGTGCAGCACGCGCTTGGCCACTTGCACCACGGCCTGCGGGCTGGTGCGCTCGCCCATGCCGATCAGCACCACGCCGTTGCCGATGGGCATCACATCGCCGCCTTCCAGCGTGGCCGGGCCGTGATCGGTGTCGCAGCCGCCCCACCAGATATTGACCTTGCCGGCGAAGTACGGGTGGAACTGATAGATCGATTGCAGGATCAGCGTTTCCTGGCGGCGGGCCGGCCAGTACATCGGGTTCAGCGTCACGCCTTCATAGATCCAGCAAGACGGGTCGCGCTGGAACAGGCTGTTCGGCACCGGAGGCAGCACGAAGTCGGAACGGTCCAGGTAGCCGCCGAACAGGCCTTTCGGGTCAAACGGCAGCTCGAACTTGGCGATGCCGCCCACCAGGTGGTCGGCCAGCTGCGACGACGGCATTTCGTTCAACCAGTTGCGCAGGTCGGACAGCATGCCGATGCCCACGTTGTCGGCCTTGACTTTGCGGTCCAGGATCCAGTTGCGGGCGGCTTTGTCGTCCAGCACCTTGGCCAGCGCGTCATGCACCTCGATCACTTCGATGCCGCGGGCGCGCATCTGCTCGACCATGTAGGCATGGTCCTTCTGCGCGCGCTCCACCCAGATCACGTCGTCGAACAGCAGGTCATGGCAATTGTCGGGGGTCAGGCGCTTGTGGGCGAGGCCGGGACGGCACACCATCACGGTGCGCAACTTGCCGCATTCAGAATGAACACCAAACTTGGTCATAACGCTACTCCTTGAGTCTTGTCTGACTTCGGGGGCGGGCATCCGCCCCCACTGGTTTCAAAATCTTTCGCTTACAGGCCGATCTGGCCGGTCGCCAGCATGTAGACCGCGATCAGGGCCATCACCACCACGATGGCGGCCAGCACGGCTTCGATCAGGTTGAACGGCTTGCGGCCTTGCTCTTTCTTGGCCCACAGGTAGAACAGCAGGCCCGGCGCGTACAGCACCATGGACAGGAACAGATACTTGGGACCCGCGGCGTAGATCAGCCAGGCGCCATACAGTGTGGCCAGCGCGGCGGTCCAAAATTCCTTGGCGGTGCTTTCGCCCTGGGCGTAGCCCTCGCCGCGCTTGGCCACCAGCAAGGAGTAGCCGGCGCACAGCAGGTAGGGAATCAGAATCATCGAGGTGGCCAGCGACAGCAGCGCCAGGTAGCCGGCCGAGCTCTTCAGCGTGATCAGCAGGAACAGCTGGATCAGGCCGTTGGTCAGCCACAGCGAGGCGGCCGGGGTGTCGTTGCCGTTGACGGTGCCGAACACCTTGGGCATCACGCCGTCCTTGCCGGCGAGGTAAGGCGCTTCGGCGGCCAGCAAGGTCCAGGCCAGCAGCGCGCCGCCGACGGAGATCACCAGGCCCGCGTTCATCAGGTTGGCGCCGAAGGTGCCGAAGGCTTTCTGCAGCACGTAGGCGGTGGACGGATTCTTCAGCGCGGCAAGTTCAGCCTGGGTCATCACGCCCAGCGACAGCACCGATACGGCGACCAAGAGCGCGATGGTCAGCAAGAAGCCGATCACAGTGGCCTTGCCCACATCCTTCATGCTCTCGGCGCGGCCGGAGAACATCGACGCGCCCTCGATGCCGATGAACACCCACACCGTCACCAGCATGGTGCTCTTCACCTGATCGACGATGGAGCCGAGCTTGGCGCTGCCCCAGAAGTCCAGGTTGAAGGTATCGACCTTGAAGGCGAACACGATCAATAGAATGAACAGGGCCAGCGGCACCAGCTTGGCGATGGTGGTGACGGTATTGATGAAGGCCGCGCCGTGCACGCCGCGCAGCACCAGGAAGTGCAGGCCCCACAGCACCACAGACGCGCAAGCGATGGCGATGGGGGTATTGCCGTCGCCGAAGGCCGGCACCCAGAAGCCCAGCGCCGAGAACATCACCACAAAATAGGAGACGTTGCCGATCCAGGCCGAGATCCAGTAACCCCAGGCTGAGTTGAAGCCCATGTAGTCGCCAAAACCGGCCTTGGCGTAGCCATACACGCCGCCGGACACTTCCGGCTTGCGCGAGGCGAGCATCTGGAATACGAAGGCCAGCGCCAGCATGCCGACAAAGGTGATGGCCCAGCCGATCAGGATGGCGCCGGCACCGGCTCCAGCCGCCATGTTCTGCGGCAAGGAAAAGATGCCGCCGCCTATCATGGAGCCGACGACCAGCGCCGTCAGCGCGCCCAGCTTCAGCCTGGGCGATGCGCCCTCGGCCAAGCCGGCTTGGGTTGCAGTTTCAGTGGACATTTTCGTTCTCCGATCTGGTATGTAAACCGAGCATTACATTATTAAATTCTTATCATCTGAAATTATGGTATACCCCGAAAAACCAGGCTTTCCAGCTGTGTCGGTTGTTAGGTTGATTTGCATCAAGCAGGCCCAGCCATCAATCCGGCGACTTCCGGGGAATGCGACCAAGGCTTGCATTAAGGCGTCATGGACAGCTGAATCCGGAACGGCGGAAATGCGCGCTCAGCATCTGTTCAACGTCTCTACCGGCAGCAAGCGGCAGCCAGGCCAAAGGGCTATCTGCCGCGTTGCCGGGATGGACAGGGCCTGCCCTTCGCCATGCGCCTGGCCTGTCGACAGCGCCGTGCGGTTGGCAACAAGACTTTGAACAGGTGCCATGCGTGACAGAACGCCTGGCCCCGCGTCGCGCCATCTTGTCGTGCGACTGGCGCCGACTGCGCAAGCGCTCCTTGGTTCAGATCCTTTGCAGGCTTGCGCCAGCGACTCTTAAGCATAGAAAGGCAATGCCGGGCGAAAAGCCCGAAACGGAAATAGTCTGATACAGAACAAATTTGCGACGCGGCGGGCAAAAAAAAACGGATACGGCCCACCACCGTATCCGCCAACACACACATCAAGAGGAAATACTGAAAACGACAGGGGTAATCCTTACTTGCCCGGCTTGTTCATGTTCCGGAAAATCACCCACAAAGCCCCGAAAGCCACCACGGTGGCGACCACGATAGTCAACAGGCTCAAACGGCCGACATCGTCGGCCAACAATAGGGTCAGCAACTCCATGGTTCCCTCCTACCGGCATGCGGTTTCAATTGACTTGCCAGCGACATAATAACCACTCTTTAAACCATGGAATTGACCCAGGTCAAACCGCCCATCCCGGCGATTTGATGCAGGACAAATAAAAAGCCCCCGACGCGAGCCGAGGGCTTTTTATATACAGATCAAAGGCTTGTGCTGATTATTTGCCGCCGCCCATATCCTTAGCCAGGAAGAAGGCGTCGGAGAAGAATTCGCCCTCCGGTAGGCCGCGCTCGCGGATGAAAGTGCCGTGGGCAGCCTCCACCATCACCGGCGCGCCGCAGGCGTAAACCTGGTAGCCGGACAGGTCGGCGAAGTCTTCCAACACCGCCTGGTGCACGAACCCGGTACGGCCGGACCAATTGTCTTCCGGCAACGCCTCGGATAACACCGGCACATAGCTGATGTTCGGGTTCGCGGCGGCCCAGCCCTCGGCCAGCTCCGCCATGTACAGATCGGCCTTGGTGCGGGCGCCCCAGTAGAACTTCATCGGCCGGGTGATGCCGTGATGGATCGCATGCTCGATGATGCCCTTGACCGGCGCGAAGCCGGTGCCGCTGGCGATCAACACGATGGGCTTGTCCGATTCCTCGCGCAGGAAGAAAGAACCCATCGGGCCCTTGAAGCGCATGATCTCGCGCTCTTTCATCTGATGGAACACGTATTCGGAAAACGAACCGCCGGGCTGATGGCGGATGTGCAGCTCCAGAAAGGAATCGTCATGCGGCGCGTTGGCGATCGAGAAGCTGCGCTTCTTGCCGTCCTTCATCAGAATGTCGATGTACTGGCCGGCGCGGAACTGCAAACGCTCGGATACCGGCAGCTTCAGCTTCAGTACCGCCACGTCGTGGATTTTCTCGATCGCTTCGACGCGGCACGGCAGCGTCTTGATCTGGATGTCGCCGATGCCGGTCACTTCGCGCGCCTCGATGCTGATGTCGCCTTTCGGCTTCGCACAGCAGAACAGCGCCATGCCCTGCGCGCGCTCGGCGGCGGACAGCGCCTTTTCCTGGAAGCCGTCCTGGCTCACCTCGCCCTCCACCACTTTGCCCTTGCAGGCGCCGCAAGCGCCGTCGCGGCAGCCGTAGGGCAAGCCCACGCCTTGGCGCAGCGCGGCTTCAAGAATGGTTTCATGCGCTTCGACACCGAATGCGTGCCCGCTGGGGAGCACCTTCACCTGGCAAGTCATAATCGTTTCTCAATCCCGAATTCTGGCTAAAATGCACACCATGCGTACTCTACTTGTCATCGGCGCCGGAGATGTCGCCCGGCGCGCCTTGCCGCTGCTGCGTCGGAACTGGCGGATATTGACCCTATGCCGGACCGAGCAAGCCGCCGCCCGCTGGCGCGCGCTGGGCGCCCTGCCGCTGATCGGCGATCTGGACCATGGACCCAGCCTGGAGCGGCTGGCCGGCCTGGCCGACGCCGCGCTGCTGACGGCGCCGCCGCCGGCCCAGGGGCGAACCGACCCGAGGATGCGCAAGTTGTTGTACGCGTTGGCAAAAGCGAACAGCATACCACAGCAATTGATCTACATCAGCACCAGCGGCGTGTACGGCGATGCCGGCGGCGGCACGCTCGACGAAACCTCCGCGACGCGTCCGCGCAACGAGCGCGCGCTGCGCCGCGCCGACGCCGAACGCCAGCTGCGCCGCTTCGCCATCAACCGCGGCTGCGCGTTGACCATCCTGCGCGCGCCGGGCATCTACGCCGATGAACGACTGCCGCTGTCGCGCTTCGCCGCCGCCGCTCCCTTGATCATCGACGCCGAAGACAGCTGGAGCAACCACATCCACGCCGACGATCTGGCCCTGCTGTGCGCGGCGGCCCTGCGCCGCAGAAACGGCATCCGCGTCTACAACGCCTGCGACGACCAGCCGCTGCCGGTTGGCCTGTGGTACCGCCGTCTGGGCGAGACGTTGGGTCTCCCGCTGCCGCCCCAGCTTCCCCGCGAGGAAGTGAAAGCGCGGGTCACGCCCCAGCAATGGTCGTTCCTGGCCGAATCCCGCCGCCTGGACAACGGCAGGCTCCGGCGCGAGCTGGCCGTCCGCCTGCAATGGCCCAGCGTGCTCGATTACCTCTCCGCCCTGCGGCAGGATGAAGCCCGCCGGTCGGCAATACTCGCAAGCTACGCCGAGATTCGGTAACATCGCGGTTTTTTTGAGTTTTCAGCAGGCCCGCAAAATGGAAAATCCGGCTTTCAAACGAGCGATCCGCAGCTTTGTGCTGCGCCAAGGCCACCTGTCGCAAGGGCAGCAACGCGCGATGGACGAAGGCATGCCGCGCTGGGGCATAGAATATCGCCCTGAGCGGATCGACCTGGAACAGGCTTTCGGCCGCGCCGCGCCCAAGATCCTGGAAATCGGCTTCGGCATGGGCGGCGCCACCGCCGAGATCGCCGCCGCCAACCCGGGCAATGACTACCTTGGCATCGAGGTGCACGGCCCCGGCGTCGGCAATCTGTGCAAGCTGATCGCAGAGAAGGAGCTGACCAATCTGCGGCTGATGCGCCACGACGCCGTGGAAGTGCTGGATAACATGCTGGCCGACGGCAGCCTGGACGGCGTGCACATCTTCTTCCCGGACCCGTGGCACAAGAAGCGCCACAACAAGCGCCGCCTGATCCAGGCGCCGCTGGTGGCCAAGCTGGCCAAGAAGCTGAAGCCGGGCGGCTATTTCCACGCCGCCACCGACTGGGAAGACTACGCGGTCCAGATTCTGGAAGTGCTGGGCGGCAACGCCGATCTGGAGAATACCGCGGACGGCTACGCGCCGCGCCCGGACTACCGGCCGCTGACCAAGTTCGAAGCCCGCGGCATCAAGCTGGGCCACGGCGTATGGGATCTGGTCTTCCGCCGCAAATAAGCCGCCCGCCCCCTGCCACGGCCCGCCTGCGCGGGCCGTTCGCTTTTCACCTCGCCAGCAATGCCTTGACGTCGTCGACCAGTTCATGCGGCTCCACCGCAGGCTCGTAGCGCTTCACCACCCGCCCCCGGCCGTCGACCAGGAACTTGGTGAAATTCCACTTGATGGGATGCGGCCGATCGGAATCGGCCTGGGTCAGCCAGCGCCACAACGGATGCGCGCCGTCGCCGTTCACCTGCAGCTTGGCGAACAAGGGAAAGGACACGCCGAAACGGCTCTGGCAGAAGGCCATGATCTCATCCTCTCCGCCCGGCTCCTGCCCGCCGAACTGGTTGCAGGGAAATCCGAGCACGACAAAATCCTGCCCGGCGAAATAGTCCTGCAGCTCCTGCAGGCCGGCGTACTGCCGGGTATAGCCGCATTCGCTGGCGGTGTTCACCAGCAACGCCACCCTACCCTCGTAAGCCGAAAGCGCCTGCTCGGCGCCGTCGGCCCGCTTCGCGCTAAAATCATAGAGCGTGGTCATGGCTAGCTCCCTCCCGTATAATGCCGCAGCTCGGAATGGCGGCCGCCTGCGACTCAGATACCCTGTTGCACTCAAGCGGCGCGCCCGCGCCGAGCCCCGCCAGCAATCGCCCGAGGTCTTTATCGATGTTGTTCAGCCCCAGCCGCCAGGATGCCCGCCGCTTCTTCTTCGACACCTGGCACAAATCCAAATCCGGCGTGACCTTGTCCGACCTGGAACAGATCGTCCTCTCCATTCTTATAGACCACCCTGAGTATCATCCCATCCTGGAAAACCCGGATGTCTTCATGGAGCAGGAGTGGACCCCGGACATGGGCGAGACCAACCCCTTCCTGCACCTGGGCCTGCATGTGGCCATCGCCGAGCAGCGCTCCATCGACCAGCCCTTCGGCATCCGCGCGCTTTACGCGCAGCTGGCGCTGCGCCACGGCGACGAGCATCGCGCCCAGCACGAGATTATGGAATGCCTGGGTGAGATGATCTGGCATGCCCAGCGCTACGGCGGCGGCCCCGACGTCAATCGCTACATCACCTGCGTGCGTGGCAAGCTGGGCATGGGCGAAGAAGACGCGCCGCGCGTCAATCCCAACGATATCGGCGACTGACTCCGGCCGATGGACAAAAAAACACCGTGGCAGGCGTACTGTCCACGGTGCAACAAGCGGGGTAGCCCAGGCCGGCAAACCGACCGGGCTTTTGAAAAATAGTCAATCACATAACTACAATCAAATTCTTTTTAAACAAAAACAACAAAATCTATCGCGACATGACAAGGCAAGATGGCTATCCGGTAAAGAATGCCAAGCGATATCATAAAATTTCTTAGCACTGATTAAATCAAACGGTTTACTCTATCGCCGCGCGCGAACGCTTCGATATTGGCGACCAACTGCGCAGCCAAGCGGCTCATCGCCTCTCCGCTGGCCCAGCCCACGTGAGGGGTGACGATCAGATTGGGCAGTCTCGCCTTCAAGAGCGGATTGTCCGGCGATGGCGGCTCGCTGCTCAGCACATCGAAACCCGCGCCTCCCAGTTGCCCATATTTCAGCGCCGCCACCAGATCGGCCTCGTCCACCAAGCCGCCGCGCGCGGTATTGATCAGGATGGCGCCCGGCTTCATCGCCATCAGTTCCGGCTGGGCGATCATGCCGCGGGTCTCGTCGGTCAGCGGGCAGTGCAGCGACACCACGTCGGCCCGCGCCAGCGCCTCGGCGAACGGCACTCGCCCTTCTCTGGCCTCTCTCGCCGCCTTGCGTTCGGCGAACACGACCTCCATGCCGAAGGCGCGCGCCATCTCGGCCAGCCGGCCGCCGATGCCGCCGCTGCCGACGATGGCCAGCGTCGCGCCGCTCACCTCGCGTATCGGCGCGCCGAAATGGCAGAACTGCCGGGACTGGCTCCAGACGCCAGCGGCGACGTCGCGCTGATAGGCCGGCAGATTTTTCATCAGCGCCATCATCAGCATGAATGCGTGCTCGGCGACGGTATGATCGCCGTAATGGCGGATATTGCACACCGCGACGCCGCGCTCGCGGCAGGCGTCCAGATCGACATGGTTATAGCCGGTGGCGGCGATGGCGATCAGCTTGAGCTTAGGCAGCCCTGCTATCGTCTCGCGCGACAAAGGCACCTTGTTGCTGATCACCACATCGGCCTCGGCGGCATGAGCCGCGAGCTCATGGGCGGCGGTCGCCGGATATTCGCGGTAATGGACGGGAAAGCCAAAAACAGGAACCGGGACAGGCAAGCTGTCCCGGTCAAGGAATACGACGCTATGAGTCATTGCTTGGCGGTCATCTCTCGAAGGTGATCAAATCCCGATAGGCATGCCAGCTGGCCAGCGCCAGCACCGGCATGATGATGATCAGGCCCAGGTAATAGGTGACGAAGCCCACCACCGTCATCACGACTATGATAGCGGCCCAGATACCCATCGTCAGCAGATTGCGGTACACCGCCTGCACGCTGGCGATCATCGCGGTGATGGTGTCCACCTCCTTGTCCAGCAGCAACGGAATGGCGACGACGCTGACTGAGAACACCAGTTGGGCGAACAGGAAGCCGACAGCGAAATAGGCGATCAGGAATTCCAGATTGTCAGGATTGAACGCGTCGGCGACTATTTCATTCAGATTGGGGAGCGCCGCGGTATCGTAAAACAGCGCGAACATCAGCAGCGATACGCGGAACCAGCCGAACACCAGCACTGCCAGCAACACCGCATACAGGCTGAAGCCGGGCATATTGGTGCGCCAAGCGGCCATGCTGTGCAGCAGTTTGACCCGGCCGTGGCCATCGAAGGCTTCCATCTGCTTGGCGATGTCGTAAAGGCCGATAGCCAGGAAGGGGCCGGCCAGCAGGAAGATGGTGGCGAAAGTGATCACCAGCTCCGGCGCCTGCTCGACATAAGCGCCCAGTAGATAACCCATCAGCACGAAAACCGCGCCGTAGAACAAGCAGTCGGCCGGCGCTTTCTGAAAGTCCCGGAAACCCCTTTTCAGCCATTGCAACGGCTGTCGCAACTCCACCTTGCGCGCCACCGGGCGCACGGGCGGAACATCGTGGTGAGTGACATCCATGGCACACCCCTTTGCATCGCGTGGAAAATAGAGACGAACGCTCTGTTTTTCGTTATATGCCACGCAGGGGAAAACACAAATCGGCCGGCCGGCTGCTACAATCCCGCGGTCAACACCATTCTCCCGGAAGGAAATAGCATGAGCGAACTGATCATCGAGGAATTGCTGGTCGGCGAAGGCGCCGAAGCCGCCGCGGGCCAGGAAGTGACCGTTCACTACACCGGCTGGCTGACCGACGGCACCAAGTTCGACTCCAGCAAGGACCGCATGCAGCCGTTCAGCTTCGAACTGGGCGCCGGCTACGTGATCAAGGGCTGGGACCAGGGCGTGCAAGGCATGAAGGTGGGCGGCAAGCGCAAGCTGACCATCCCGTCCGAACTGGGCTACGGCGCGCGCGGCGCCGGCGGCGTGATCCCGCCGCACGCGACGCTGGTATTCGAAGTGGAGCTGCTGCAGGTAGGCTGATCATTGCACCATTCAGCAAAAAGGCCATCCCGAGGATGGCCTTTTTCATGCGTCAGCGCGCTTACTTTTTCGCGCAGGACAGGCGGCGGCGCTTGAACCATACGAAGCCGACCACCACCAACAACACCGCCACCACGGTGAGGATGCCCGCCTGGCCGCGATGCACCATCATCATCAGCCAGTCGCGGTTGGCCGCACCGTAATAGCCGAGATACACCCAGACCGGCACCGAGATCAGCGCGGCGAAGCCGTCCATCATCAGGAAGCGCCAGTAGGACACGCGCCGGGTCATGCCGGCGGTGATGAAGATCGGGGAGCGCAGCCCTGGCAGGAAGCGGGCGACGAACAGCACCCAGTTGCCGTATTTCTCGAACTTCTCCTGCACCGCCTCGAAGCGCTCCTTGGTCAGGATGCGGGCGATGGGCTTGAAGCGCAGCACCTTGTGGCCGAAGATCCGTCCGGCCAGGAACATGATGCCGTCGCCGACCAGCACGCCGGCCATGCCGACCACGAACATGTAATGCACATTGGCGTAGCCCAGGCCTGAAATCACGCCGCCGGCCACCAAAGTGATGTCCTCCGGAATCGGCACGCCGAAACCGCAAACCAGCAACACCGCGAACACGGCCACGTAGCCGTAGCCAGCGAAAAAATCGAGAAGTATCTGCAGAGTATCCATCTAGTATTCCGTCCGCCGGCTTTATTCCAAATCGTCGCAATCAAGCGGCTGGGCGGCTAATGTCCATGCACGGAGGTGTATAATAGCACACCTCTCCTACACGCTTTCTTGACATGACACGCCCTATCCGGCTGGAGATTTCCCTCCCGGCCATCCGCCATAATTTCCTGTTCACCCGCCAGCATTCCCAGGCCCGCAGCCTGTTCGCCGTGATCAAGGCGAACGCCTACGGCCACGGCTTATTGGACACTGCAAAGGCGTTGGCCGATCAGGCCGACGGTTTTGCCCTGCTCAATATCGAAGACGCGGTGCTGCTGCGCAAAGCGGGATTCGATCATCCCATCTCGCTGCTGGAGGGACCGTTCGACGCGGCCGAAGCCGCTGCGATGGCCGATTACCGCCTGGGCGGCGCGGTCCACTCACAACAACAGATGGACTGGCTGGCCAAAGGTTCCGCCGACCGCCCGGTGGAGGTCTGGCTGAAGGTCAACAGCGGCATGAACCGGCTGGGCTTCCGCCCGGAAGACGCCGCCGCCGCCCAAGCCCGGCTGCAAACGCTGCCGGGCGCGCGGCTGACCGCCATCATGACCCATTTCGCCACCGCCGACGAAGACTATGGCGTGGCCGAGCAATGGAGCCGTTTCGAACCGACGGCCGCCGCCAGCGGCCTGAAGGTCTGCGCCGCCAATTCCGCGGCGCTGCTGCGCCACCCTCATACCCATGGCGACATCGGCCGGCCCGGCATCGTGCTTTACGGCGCGTCGCCGTTCGACGGCCAGACCGGCGCCGATCTTGGCCTGAAACCCGCGATGACGCTGTCGGCCGACATCATCGCCGTGCAGCAGCTGCAGCCCGGCGACGCGATCGGCTACGGTCGCCGCTTCGTCGCCGACCGGCCCATGCGCATCGGCGTGGCCGCCTGCGGCTACGCCGACGGCTACCCGCGGGTAGCCGCCAACGGCGCGCCGGCGGCGATAGACGGCCAACCGTGCCAACTGGTAGGCCGGGTGTCGATGGACATGCTGACCGTGGACATCAGCCACCTGCCCCAGGCCGGCGTCGGCAGCCGGGTGGAACTGTGGGGACCAAACGCGCCGATCGAAAAGGTGGCCGCCGCCGCCGGCACCATCAGCTACGAGCTGATGAGCGCGGTCATGCCGCGGGTGCCGCGCATCGCGCTCGGCTGAAGCCGGCCAATAGCAGCGGCGCCAGCAAGGCGCCGCCGACATGGGCCGACCACAGCACCGGCTCGCCTCCTGGCCCCAGGTTAGGCCACAGCCCCTGCCAGGCCAGGCGCAGCAACAGCGCCGCCGCCAGCCAGTGGCCGGCGGTTTCGCGCCGTTTCAGCCAGGCCAATGCCGCCCACCAGCCGTAGACTACGCCCGACGCGCCGAGAAACGGTTGCGGCTCGGGCAAGGCCAGCTGCTGCAGCGCGATCAGCCAGGGCAGCAACAGCGCCAGCGCGCACAGCTGCCAAGCCGCGCGCCGCCCCCCCAGGCCTGCCAGCAACAGCAGGCTGGCGCTGTTCAACGCCGCGTGCCGCCAGTCGGCGTGCACCCAGCTGGCGGTGAAGGCCCGCCACCACTCGCCGCCGGCGGCCGGATCAAACAGCCAGCGCCGCGCCGTTTGGCCCCAAGGCGTCAGCAGCGGCAGCAGCGCCGGCAGCAAGCTGGCCGGCGGCTGCCTCACTTGCGGCGTCGCCAGGCCAGCAGGCCCGCCAGCCCCAGCATGCCCAGCGCCAGCTCATCCGCGCCGGCGATCGGCACCAGTTGCAGGTCGACATACAAGGGATCGTGATCGGACGAACGATAGGCGTCGGGCGCGTAGTAATTCTGCCGCTGGGCGGCGGACTTGAACTCGCTGCTGTACTCCAACGCGGTCGGCTCGTCGGCGTTGATGTGCCATTCGCCGGCGGCGGCCACCCATTTCGTCAGCGCGGCGTCGGCCAGCGCGTGGTCGAGGTTGCCGGACTCGCCCTGATACACATAGGAATAAGCATCCTTCTGGAAGCGCGCCAGCAGGTTGGACAAGCCGCCATCCTCGAAGGCGCGGATCGGATCTTCCTTGGCGTAGGCGTTCATGTCGCCCATCACCAGCAAGCCCTCCTTGGCGGATGCGCCGCGCTGCTTAGCCCAGCGCACAAGGTCCTGCGCCGCCTGCACGCGGGTCAGATTGCAATTGCCCTGGCCGTCGCCGGTATCCGCGTCGGGCGCGCCGTTCACCTTGACCTGCTCGCAGCTGCTGCCCTTGGACTTCAAATGGTTGACCACCAGCGTCAGCTTCTTGCCGTCTGCGGCGAAAGTCTGCGCCAGGCTAAGGCGGTTTTTGCTCGGATCGCCCACCGTCAGCGCCTTCGCGGCGCCATCGGGCTTCACCCGCGATGGGCGGTAGAGCATGCCGGTGGTGATGGCGTCGGTGCCTATCCTGGGCAAGCCGGGATCGACGAAGCGGTACTGCTTGTCCGCGCCCTGTCCCGCGTTCAGCGCGTCGACCAGCTCCTTGACCGCCGACTGCGGTCCGAAACCATCGTTTTCCAGCTCCATCAAACCCAGCACGTCGGCATCCAGCTGGCGGATGGCGCTGACGATCTTGGCCTTCTGCCGCAGGAAGTCGTCGCGGGTCTTGGCGCCGCGCTCGGTCGGAAAGCCGCCGCCCAGGCCGTCGCCGTTGAAGAAATTGAGCACGTTGAAACTGGCCACCCGCAGCTGGCCCGCCTTGCGCGCCGGCGCCGCCGCGCGGGGATTGGCGGCGGCAACCTGCGGCAGGTGCAACGGCTGGACGCGGTAGGTGCCGTTGCTGAACGACACCACGCCAGTCAGGCCGTCCAGGCGGTCCCCCACCCGCAGCGTGTTGGCGGCGGACAGGCCTCCCGGTCCCGGCAGCCAGGCGTCGGCGTTCTGCCAGGTCTTGCCGTCGTCCAGCAGCAAGCGGTCGCGCGGATTGGCCGCGCGCAACGCCTGGGCTTCGGCGCTGCCGGGGCGGTATCGCTGGGTCGGCACCCACTGGCGAGTCTGGCTGGACAGCGCCAGCTCGCCGTAGCGGCCGTAGTTGTAGCTGTCGACGACGAACAGCGGCTGCTCGAACTTGACGGCCATGCCGGCCAGCGACTCCAGCTGGGCCGGGTCGCCGCTCAAGGGCAGCCGCAGGCTCGCCGGTGCCAGCTCTCCCTGGTAGCCACACAGCTGCACGTCGGCCGCGGCCGATGGCTGCAGCTGAGTCTCGGTGCGCGCGTCGCCCTTGCGGCCGAACTCCAGCACCTTGCCGCGCACGCCGACCACGTCGCCGGCCTTCAACGCCGGCAACGCCAGCTTGCCGGTGTAGACATAGATGCCCTCGGAAGTGACGGGATCCGCGTCCTGGTTCTGCGGCGCTTCCTGGATGAAGAAGCCCACCGGGCCGTCCTTGCCGTACAGCAGGCTGCTGACCACGCCCTGCACGGCGACGGTCTTGCCCTGCATCGGGCTTTGCGGACCGCTGCCCTGAACCTGGTGGATGCGCGCGTCGGGCAAGCTGCAGGCTGCCTGCGCCTGCAGGCCGGCCAACGCCAGCGAAGCGGCGATGGCGACGCGGGAAAGGGTGAATGCGGGTATTGTTCTCATCTTTTTGTCATCCTGAGTAGAGGTGCGGCAATTCTATCCACAGATTGATGACATTCAAGTTTATTATTATCAGATAGCAAATTTTTGACACAAAAAATGCCAACCTGTACAGGTTGGCATTTTTGTCGGCCCGCTGCGCGGAACGATCAGGAAGCGATCTTCTCGATCGCCGAGGCGATGGCTTTGGCCCAGGTGTCGGCCAGCGCCTTGTCGTCGGCCTCCACCATCACCCTCACCACCGGCTCGGTGCCGGACGGGCGCAGCACCACGCGGCCGCGGCCGTTCAGAGCGGCCTCCGCCTCCGCCAGCGGAGCGGCGGAAGCGCCCTTCCAGTCGCAGCCGTTGTGACGGACGTTGATCAACGTCTGCGGGAAAGGCTGCCAGTCGGCGCAGATGTCGGCCAGGCCCGTACCCAGCTGCTGCACCGCCGCCAACACCTGCAAGCTGGAGATGATGCCGTCGCCGGTGCTGTGCTTGTCCAGGCACAGGATGTGGCCGGAGGCTTCGCCGCCCACCTGCCAGCCATCGGCATGCAGCATTTCCAACACGTAGCGGTCGCCAACCTTGGCGCGGCCGAAGGGCACGTCCTGCTTTTGCAGTGCCAGCTCCATCGCCATATTGGTCATCACGGTGCCGACCACGCCGCCCTTCAGCTCGCCGCGCGCGGCGCGGGCCTTGGCGATCACGTAGATCAGTTGGTCGCCGTCGTAGATGCGGCCGGCGGCATCCACCATGATCAGGCGGTCGCCGTCGCCGTCCAGCGCGATGCCGAAGTCGGCCTGATGCTCCAGCACCGCCACCTGCAGCGTCTTGGGATAGGTGGCGCCCACCTTGTCGTTGATGTTGTAGCCATTGGGCTCGCAGCCGATTTCCACCAGTTCGGCGCCCAGCTCGTGGAATACCTTGGGCGCGATATGGTAGGTGGCGCCGTTGGCGCAATCGACCACCAGCTTCAGCCCCTTCAGGCTGAGCTCGTTGGGGAAAGTGCTCTTGCAGAACTCGATATAGCGCTCGGCGGCGCCGTCGATGCGGCGGGCCCGGCCCAGCTCCAGCGACGGGTTGGTGGCCATCGGCTGTTCCAGCATCGCCTCGATCTCCAGCTCCAACGCGTCATCCAGCTTGTTGCCGCCTTCGGCGAAGAACTTGATGCCGTTATCCTGGAATGGGTTGTGCGAGGCTGAAATCACTACGCCGGCTTCCAGCCGCAGCGCGCGGGTCAGATAGGCGATGCCCGGCGTCGGCAGCGGGCCGGTCAACAGCACGTTGACGCCGGCGGCGGTGAAACCCGCCTGCAGCGCAGCCTCCAGCATATAGCCGGAAATCCGCGTGTCCTTGCCGATCAGCACCGTGGGACGGCTGTCCTTGTCATGGTTGACCAGCACGCGGCCGGCCGCGTAACCCAGCTTCATCACGAATTCGGGCGTGATCGGAAACTTGCCGACCTCGCCGCGCACGCCATCGGTGCCGAAATATTTGCGACTCATTCAGTATTCTCTGTATCGGTTCAAGGCCTTGCCAGGCGCGATGCCCGCCATTTTGCCACTACCGCCGGGGGGAAAACCAGCGTCAAATCAACAATCCCGCAGCGCCTGCCATAGCTGCAGCGCCTGGCGCGTCGCCTTGACGTCATGCACGCGTATCACCGCCGCGCCTCGTCGCGCCGACTCCAGCGCCGCGCCGACGCTGGCGCCCAGCCTTTCCGACGGCGCGTCCTCGCCGGTGATCGCGCCCAGCATCGACTTGCGCGACAAGCCCACCAGCAGCGGCGCGCCGGCGATTTGCTCGACTTCGTCCAAGCGCGAGAGCAGCGTTAGATTGTGCTCCAGCGTCTTGCCGAAGCCGAAGCCGGGATCGACCAGCAGCCTCTCGCGGGCGATGCCGGCGTCCAGGCACAGCTGGAGGCGGCGCTTCAGATAATCTGCCACCTCCAACACCACGTCGGCGTACTCGGGCCGATTCTGCATCGTGTCCGGATTCCCCTGCTTGTGCATCAGGCACACCGCGGCGCGGCTGGCGGCCGCCAGCGGCAGCGCGCCCTCGTCCTCCAGCGCCGACACATCGTTGATCAGATCCACCGCGCCAAGCCGCAACGCTTCCCGCATCACCTCGGCGCGGCGGGTGTCCAACGACAACGGCGCGCCGATGCCGCGCAGTTTCTCCAGCACCGGCATCACCCGCGCCATCTCTTCTTCCGGGCTGACGAAGGGCGCGCCGGGCCGTGTCGATTCGCCGCCGATATCCAGAATATCCGCGCCTTCGGCCAGCATTGACTCGGCGCGCGCGAGCGCGTCGTCGACGCGGTTGAAGCGGCCGCCGTCGGAGAAGGAGTCCGGCGTGACGTTGAGGATGCCCATCACCAGCGGACGGGACAGATCGAGCGCGAAGCGCCCGCATTGCAAGGTTTTCATCATGGCTCTCGTTGCTGACGTTCCTGGCCGGCGCGGCGGGGGGGGCTGAAAGAAAACCGGGCAAGCCCGCGAAGGCTTGCCCGGTTATGGAGGATGCGGCGATCAGACTTCCTGGGCCGGGTCCGAGGTGGCCGACGAAGCTGCCGGCTCCTCCGGTTCGGCCGGCTTGTCTTCCGCCTTGGCGGCGAAACCGGAGCCCGGCTTCGGCGGACGCGGCGGCTTGCCTTCCATGATGTCGTTGATCTGCTCGGCGTCGATGGTTTCGAACTCCAACAGCGCGGCGGTCATCGCCTCCACCTTGTCGCGGTTCTCTTCCAGCAAGCGGCGCGCCAGCGCGTACTGCTCGTCGATGATGCGGCGGATCTCGGCGTCTACCTGCTGCAGCGTCGCTTCCGACAGGTTCTTGTGGGTGGTGATGGAACGGCCGAGGAAGACTTCGCCCTCGTTCTCGCCGTACACCATCGGGCCCAGCTTGTCGGACATGCCGTAGCGGGTGACCATGTCGCGCGCCATCTGCGTCGCGCGCTCGAAGTCGTTGCTGGCGCCTGTGGTCATCTGGTTCATGAACAGCTCTTCGGCAATGCGGCCGCCGAACAGGATGGCCAGACGGTCCATCAGATAGCCGCGGTCGTAGGCGAAGCGGTCCTGCTCCGGCAGCTGCATGGTCACGCCCAGCGCGCGGCCGCGCGGAATGATGGTGACCTTGTGCACCGGATCGGACTTCGGCAGCAGCTTGGCGACGACGGCGTGGCCCGATTCGTGGTAAGCCGTGTTGCGCTTCTCTTCCTCGGTCATCACCATGCTGCGGCGCTCTGCGCCCATCATGATCTTGTCCTTGGCGGACTCCAGGTCTTCCATGTCCACCAGGCGCTTGTTGCGGCGGGCGGCGAACAGAGCGGCCTCGTTGATCAGGTTGGCGAGGTCGGCGCCGGAGAAGCCCGGCGTGCCGCGCGCGATCACCTCGGCGTTGACGTCGGCGGCGATCGGCACCTTGCGCATGTGCACGTTCAGGATCTGCTCGCGGCCGCGGATGTCCGGCAGCGGCACGATCACCTGGCGGTCGAAGCGGCCCGGGCGCTGCAGCGCAGGGTCCAGCACGTCAGGACGGTTGGTCGCGGCGATCACGATCACCGTGGAATTGGTGTCGAAGCCGTCCATCTCCACCAAGAGCTGGTTCAGCGTCTGCTCGCGCTCGTCGTTGCCGCCGCCGAGACCGGCTCCGCGCTGACGGCCGACCGCGTCGATCTCGTCGATGAAGATGATGCACGGCGAGTTCTTCTTCGCCTGCTCGAACATGTCGCGCACGCGGGCCGCGCCCACGCCGACGAACATTTCAACGAAGTCCGAGCCGGAGATGCTGAAGAACGGCACCTTGGCCTCGCCGGCGATGGCCTTGGCCAGCAGCGTCTTGCCGGTACCGGGAGAGCCGGCCAGCAGGATGCCGCGCGGGATGCGGCCGCCCAGGCTCTGGTAGCGGGAAGGATCGCGCAGGTAATCGACGATCTCCTTCACCTCTTCCTTGGCCTCGTCGCAGCCCGCCACATCGGCGAACACAACGGTGTTGGCGTCCTGGTCCAGCATGCGCGCCTTGCTCTTGCCGAACGAGAACGCGCCGCCCTTGCCGCCGCCCTGCATCTGGCGCATGAAGAACACCCACACGCCGATCAACAACAGCATCGGGAACCAGCTGATGAAGATGCTCATCAGCATCGACGGCTCTTCTTCCGGCTTGGCGGAGAAGCGCACGTTGTTCTTGATCAGGTCGTCGACCAGTTGCGGGTCATACGGCGCGAAAGTGGAGAACGCGGTACCGTCGGTCAGTTTGCCCTTCAACCACTGGCCGCGCAGAGGATGCCCCTCGATGGTCAGGGATTGCACCTTGCCCGACTCGACGTCGCTGACGAACTGCGAGTACTCGAGCTGGTTCTGGGTGTCCTGGCGCTTGTTGAACTGGTTGAAGACGGTCATCAGAACCAAGCCGATGATCACCCAGATGGCGATGTTTTTGCCGATATTGTTCACGAGTGGCGGACTCCTCTGTGCCCTGACTTTTTGGTTGCTTGTATTGAATGGCTACGATTGTACGCTGCGCGCCCTTTTATGTCAGCGGCGACCCTTGCCCAGCAGATAGATTTCACTGGAACGGTCCCGCGACGCCTTGGGCTTGCGCGTCACCACCTCGTCGAACAGCTCTCGCATGGCCTTGAGATAGGACTGGAAATCGCTTCCCTGGAACACTTTGACGAGAAAATGTCCGCCGGGTTTCAAATGATCGCGCGCAAATTCCAACGCCAGCTCGCATAGCAGGAAACTCCTGGCCTGGTCGATGGCGCTCATGCCTGACATATTGGGCGCCATGTCGGAAATTACAAGATCGAGCTCGCGTCCGCCCAGCAATTGCACGAATTCGCGCAAAACCTCTTCCTCGCGGAAGTCGCCCTGGATGAAATCGACGCCGGGTACAGGATCCATCTCCAGGATGTCCAGCGCGAACACCTTGCCCGAATCGCCGACGATGCGCGCCGCCACCTGCGACCAGCTGCCCGGCGTGGAGCCCAGGTCCGCCAGCACGGTGCCGGGGCGGATCAGTTTGTCCTTGTCGTTGATTTCCAGCAGCTTGTAGGCTGCGCGGGCGCGGTAGCCGTCCTTCTGCGCCATGTTCACATAGGGATCGTTGACGTGCTCCTGCAACCAGCTGTTGCTGCTCTTGCTTCTTGCCATACGCGGCGGTGCTTTCTGTCGGTTCAATCGTCAGGATAGCCGATGCGCGCCGGATGGCGCGCTATCCTGTTGTTTTTCGGTTATTTCAGCCCCAAACTTTGGGCCCGGAGCCAAATTCTAGTAGAATCGCGTTTTGCTTTGAATTCCATGTTTCCATGAAAATTGACATCAAGCCGTTTCAGCGCAAGTACCTGCAGGGTCTGGCGCACGGCATCGACCCGGTGGTGATGGTGGGCAACAACGGCCTGACCGAGTCCGTGGTGCGCGAGATCGCCATCAGCCTGGACGCCCACGAACTGATCAAGGTCCGTGTGCAGGGCGACGACCGCGAAGCCCGCATCGCCATGTTCGAGCAGATCTGCGACGAGCTGGGCTGCGCTCCGGTGCAGCACATCGGCAAGCTGCTGGTGCTGTGGCGCCCCAGCGACAAGGCGCGCATCGCGCTGCCGAAGAACAAGCAGGCGATGAAGGACTGAGTCCTCCCGCCTGGCGGATGAAAAAAAGCGGTGGCCTTGCCACCGCTTTTTTTATTGTCCCGTCACTCGCTGCGCCAGATATAGGCGAGGCCAAGCACGCTCTGCACCAGGTAAATCAGGCTGGAAATCGCATGCCAGGTGGCGAAACCGCCGCCGAACAGCCCTTCCGCCGCGTGATTCATCTGCTGCTTCAGGGTGACGATGATGGGCGCGACGCCGAACTGGTTGATCAGCGTGCAGGCCAGCATGCCTACGATCAGCCAAAACGCGCCCTGCTTCAAACCGTTCACGCCGTTGCGCCATACCTGGTCGACCAACAGGAACACCCCGCACACCAGCCCGACCCAGGCGATGGCCGCGAACAGCCGTCCCGCCACCATGCCGGCGGTGACTGCGTCCAGAGACTTGAACAGCACCGGGGCCACGATCAGCCCGATCACCCACAAACCGCCAATCCACAAGGTCTTGGCCACTGCACGCAAGCCGTCCATTTCCACCCCCATGCTCGGCAACAGAAGCGGCCGATGAAAAACGCGCGGTCAATGCCGCGCGGTCCGGATCAGATGTATTTGACGTCGAGCACTTCGTACTCGCGGATGCCGCCCGGGGCCACCACTTCGGCCACGTCGCCAGCCTCCTTGCCGATCAGCGCGCGCGAGATCGGCGAGTTCACCGATACTTTGCACACCTTGATGTCGGCTTCGTCGTCGCCGACGATCTGGTAGGTGACATTCTCTTCGGTTTCCAGATCCATCAGGTCGACGGTGGCGCCGAACACCACGCGGCCGTCGGCGTCCAGTTCGGCCGGATTGATGATCACGGCGTTGGACAGCTTGCCTTCCAGCTCGGCGATGCGGCCTTCGACGAAGGCCTGGCGTTCCTTGGCCGCGTCGTACTCGGCATTTTCAGACAGGTCGCCATGCGAGCGAGCCTCGGCGATCGCCTCGATCACCGACGGACGCTCCACGCTCTTCAGGCGTTGCAGTTCTTCCTTCAGAAGCTCGGCGCCGCGTACAGTCAACGGGACTTTGATCATTACAGTATTCTCCACAGGCGGTTGTCCGCCTTCATCAAAAGCACAAGCCGCCGTACGGGACGGCGGCTTGCGCGAGCGGGTTTGAGCGGAATTGTAACGGCAAATCGCTTCCGCATCAAAGCCTACCGGTGCCTGCTCTCCATCAGCCGGCGATCTGCGCGTGCAGCTGCTGCACGCTGTACACATCGAAGGACTCGGCGTGCTTCATGCCCACGCACACCGCCTTGGCGGCGGACAGCGTGGTGTATTGCGGCACGCGCGCCTGCAGCGCGGAGCGGCGGATCGAGTGGCTGTCCTGGATCGCGGTGCGCTTCTCGTCCACGGTATTGATCACCAGATCTACTTCGCCGTTCTTGATCATGTCGACGATGTGCGGACGACCTTCGTTCACCTTGTTCACCACTTGCACGATCAGGCCGGCTTCGGTCAGATGCTTGGCGGTGCCGCGTGTGCAGCAGACGCCGAAGCCCAGGCGCTGCAGTTCGCGCGCCACATCCACCGCGCCGTTCTTGTCGCCGTCGCGCACCGACAGGAACACCTTGCCGGTCTTGGGCAGACGGTCGCCCGCGCCCAGCTGCGCCTTGACGTAGGCTTCGGCGAAGGTCTTGCCCACGCCCATCACCTCGCCGGTGGACTTCATTTCCGGCCCCAAGATGGTATCGACGCCCGGGAACTTGATGAAGGGGAACACCGCTTCCTTCACCGCGTAGAACGGCGGGATCACCTCCTTGGTGAAACCTTGCTCGACCAAGCTGATGCCGGCCATCGCGCGAGCGGCGATCTTGGCCAACGGCGCCGAGGTCACCTTGGAGACGAAGGGCACGGTGCGGGAGGCGCGCGGATTCACTTCCAGCACGTAGATGGTGTCGCCCTGGATCGCAAACTGCACGTTCATCAGGCCGACCACGTTCAGCGCGCGGGCCATCGCCTCGGTCTGGCGGCGGATTTCGTCCTGCAGCGCCGGGAACAGACTGTACGCCGGCAGCGAGCAAGCGGAGTCGCCTGAGTGGACGCCGGCTTGCTCCACGTGCTGCATGATGCCGCCGATCACCACGGTTTCGCCATCGGACACGCAGTCCACGTCGACTTCGATCGCGTCGTTGAGGAAGCGGTCCAGCAGCACCGGGCTATCGTTGGACACCTTCACCGCCTCGCGCATATAGCGCTCCAGGTCGGCCGGCTCGTGGACGATTTCCATCGCTCGGCCGCCCAATACGTAGGACGGGCGCACCACCAGCGGATAGCCGATTTCCTCGGCCAGCTTCATCGCCTCGGCCGGCGCGCGCGCGGTGCGNNAGCGCGCGCGCCAGTTTCAGCGGAGTCTGGCCGCCGTACTGTACGATGACGCCGAACGGCTTCTCGATGCGGCAAATTTCCAGCACGTCTTCCAGCGTCAGCGGCTCGAAATACAGGCGGTCTGAAGTGTCGTAGTCGGTGGACACGGTTTCCGGATTGCAGTTGACCATGATGGTCTCGAAGCCGGATTCGCGCAGGCTCAATGCCGCATGCACGCAGCAGTAGTCGAACTCGATGCCCTGCCCAATGCGGTTGGGTCCGCCGCCCAGCACCATCACCTTCTTGCGATTGGACGGATTGGACTCGCACTCCTCCTCGTAGGTGGAGTACATGTAGGCGGTATTGGTGGCGAATTCGGCGGCGCAGGTGTCGACGCGNNTTCAGGCGGCGCAGTTCGCTGTACTCCATCTCCTCGGTCTTGCGGCCAGCCAACGCCTTTTCCTCGCCGACGATGTCTTCGATCTGGGCCAGGAACCACGGGTCGATCTTGCTGACGGCGTGGATGTCGTCGCGGCTCATGCCGATGCGGTACGCATCGGCCACGTACAGGATGCGCTCCGGTCCCGGCGCGCCCAGCTCGTGGCGGATGGCGGCTTCGTCGGAGGTCACCGAATCGAAGCCAGACAAGCCGGTCTCCAAGCCGCGCAGCGCCTTCTGCATCGATTCCTGCAGCGTGCGGCCCATGGCCATCACCTCGCCCACCGACTTCATCTGGGTGGTCAGGCGGTCGTCGGCCTGCGGGAATTTTTCAAACGCGAACCGCGGAATCTTGGTGACCACGTAGTCGATCGACGGCTCGAACGAGGCCGGAGTGGCGCCGCCGGTGATGTCGTTCTTCAGTTCGTCCAGCGTGAAGCCGACCGCCAGCTTGGCGGCGAT
>NZ_JAJOHV010000059.1 GCF_021129175.1 Chromobacterium piscinae
CCGCTGGTTGGCGCCGCCCTTGGCGCTGGCGGCGGCGCTGGCCTGCGCCGCCTCCGCCGTTCCGTACAGCCAGCAATACGGCGTGCGCGCCCGCGTTGCGGCCGCCCGGCTGGACCGCGCCAAAGTGATCGAGGCGCTGGGCGCGGTGGCGGCGCAATACCGGCTGCGCTGCGTGCGCTGCGATCCCGGGCAGGATGATGGCGATTACAGCGGCGGCCAGCCCGATGTGCGGCTGAAATACCGGTTCGCATCGGAGCAGGAAGTGCGTTTCGACATCTGGACGGTGCTGCCGGGAGTGTTCAACGGCAGCGAACGCGAACGGCTGCAGGCGATGCGCACCAGCATCCGCCAGGAAATGGCGCGGCGCTTTCCGCAGCTGGACTATCTGGAACCGATCAACTGAGCGTTATCCACAGCGCCTCGCCCTGCAGAGAATCCATCCACAGCTACCATGCGCAGCGTCGGCCCGACGCGTCCCGCGCGGCCAAATCCTCGGCAAATTCGACTTCGCGGCCATCGACACCGCGGTAATGGAAGCCGTAGTAGCGGGCGCCCTGATGGACCGTGGTGTAGCGGCCATGGACTTTCCCATCGACAATCTCCAGCCATTCGTCGGTGAACTGCCAGGGCCGGTCCTCGGCCAGCATTTCATGTTCGCCGCCCAGCCATGCCAGCGTGATCGGCCGGCCGCGCTTGCCATAACGGACATAGGCCGCCTGCCAGCCGGCGTCCGCGTCGCCGACCACAGTGAACTGCAAATGGACCGGCTTGCCGCCGTTGTCGGCGCTGAAGCAGCGGGTCTCGCTGTCGACCGCGGCCAAAGCCGACCAGGGCAGGCACCACAGCAGCGCCATCCCCAGCATCGCCCGCTTCATTCCGTCCTCGCCTCCGCTGGAAGGCGGCCGGCCAGCCTCAGCGTTTGCGGCAGCAGCAAACCCCACGACAGCGCCAGCAAGGGCAGCAGCAGCCACCATGCCGCGCCGGGCTGCAAGGCCTGCAGCTTGAACGCCGCGTAGCGGGCCAGCGGCGCGGCGATCGCGCCCAACATCATCAGCAAGCGCGGCGACGGCCGCCAGGCCTGCAGCAGCCACACCCACCAGCAGGCGAAACCCAGCCACCACACCATCATCCACAAAGGCAGCGCGCCGACGCCGACGAAGCGCAGCAGACCCGCGGCCGCCAGCGCCAGATCCAGCAGGCAGCCGATGCCGGCCAGCAGCAGCGCCCGCCCGCGCAGGCCGCGCGGCAGGGCCTCCCACAACAGCAGGGTGGCGGCCAACGTCACCATCACCCAGCGGTCGCGGCACACGGTCAGCAGCAGCCACCAGCCGCCGAAGGCGAGGCTGGCGAGCGCGGGTTTGATCCAGGGCCTCATCGCTGGCGCGGCTTAGGCGTCGTAGCCCAGATTCGGCGCCAGATCGCGCTCGGCCTGCTCGATGCTGACGCCGCGGCGCTCGGCGTAACTGGTTACCTGGTCCTTCTCCACCTTGCCGACGCCGAAGTAGCGCGAAGCGGGGTGGCTGAAGTAAAAGCCGGACACCGCGGCGGTGGGCAGCATCGCGTAGCCCTCGGTCAGCGTCATGCCGATGGCCGGCGCGTCCAGCAGCTGGAACAGCTCAGTCTTCACCGTGTGGTCCGGGCAGGCCGGATAGCCGGGAGCGGGGCGGATGCCGCGGTACTGCTCGTCTATCAGCGCCTCGTTGTCCAGATGCTCGTCGGCGGCGTAGCCCCAGAACTCGCGCCGCACCCGGGCGTGCATCAGCTCGGCGAAAGCCTCGGCCAGGCGGTCGGCCAGCGCTTTGAGCAGGATGGCCGAGTAATCGTCGTTGGCGTCCTCGAAGCGCTTCACATGCGGCTCGATGCCGATGCCGGCGGTGACGGCGAAAGCGCCGATGTAGTCGTCGACGCCGCTGTCCCGGGGCGCGATGTAGTCGGCCAGCGCCCAGTTGGCCTTGCCGTCCATCTTGGGCAGTTGCTGGCGCAAGCCGACCCAGGTCATCAGGCTGGCGTTGCTGTCCGGATCGCGGATTTCGATGTCGTCGCCATTGACGCTATTGGCCGGGAACAGGCCGATCACTGCGTTGGCGGCCAGCCAGTTCTCGTCGACGATCTGCTTCAGCATGACTTGGGCGTCTTCATACAGCGCGCGCGCCGATTCGCCGACGATCTCGTCGTCGAGGATCCGCGGGAAGCGGCCGGCCAGCTCCCAGCTCTGGAAAAACGGCGTCCAGTCGATGTAGGCCGCGATCTCGGCCAAGGAGTAATTCTCGAAACGGCGCACGCCCAGCCATCGCGGCTTGGGCGGAACGTAATCGGCCCAGTCTACCTTTTCCTTGTTGGCTCGCGCGGCCTCCAGGCTGACCACCTTGCGGTTGGCCTTGTTGGCGTGGCCTTCGCGCGCGCGCTGCTGCTCGGCCAGGTTTTCGGCGACGAAGGCGTCCTTCAGGGTATCGGACAGCAGGTTGGAGCAGACGCCAACCGCGCGGCTGGCGTCCGGCACGTAGATGACCGGTTGCCGGTAATGCGGCGCGATCTTGACCGCGGTATGCACCTTGGAGGTGGTGGCGCCGCCGATCAGCAGCGGCACCGCGTGATCCAGCCGCTGCATCTCCTTGGCGACGTGGCTCATTTCTTCCAGGCTGGGGGTGATCAGGCCGGACAGGCCGATGATGTCGGCCTTGTGCTCGATGGCGGCGTCCAGAATCTTCTGGCACGGCACCATCACGCCCAGGTCGATCACCTTGTAGTTGTTGCAGCGCAACACCACGCCGACGATGTTCTTGCCGATATCGTGCACATCGCCTTTGACCGTGGCCATGATGATGATGCCCTTGGCCGGCGCGTCGGCCAGACCCAGTCGGATTTTCTCTTCCTCGATGAACGGCTCCAGGTGGGCGACGGCGGCCTTCATCACCCGCGCCGATTTCACCACCTGCGGCAGAAACATCTTGCCGGCGCCGAACAAATCGCCGACCACGTTCATGCCGTCCATCAGCGGGCCTTCGATCACGTGGATGGGCCGCTCGCTCTTCAGCCGCACCTCTTCGGTGTCTTCGACGATAAAGGTGGTGATGCCCTTGACCAGCGCGTGCTCCAGCCGTTTTTCCACCGGCCAGCCGCGCCAGGCCAGGTC
The DNA here is from genome assembly GCF_021129175.1 of Chromobacterium piscinae. Lineage (GTDB taxonomy): Bacteria > Pseudomonadota > Gammaproteobacteria > Burkholderiales > Chromobacteriaceae > Chromobacterium > Chromobacterium piscinae. Next base: position 3,134 of record NZ_JAJOHV010000059.1, read on the forward strand.
CTCACCCTTTTTCTCGCCGACGGCCTCGCCCTTGAACTTCTCGGCCAGCTCGATCAGGCGCTCAGTGACATCGCCGCCGTCCTTGGGATGGCGCATCAGCACCACGTCCTCGATGCGCTCGCGCAGTTCGGCGTCGACCTCGTCGTACACCTCCAGCGCGCCGGCGTTGACGATGCCCATGGTCATGCCGCGCTGGATGGCGTGGTAAAGGAATACCGCGTGGATGGCCTCGCGCACCTTGTTGTTGCCGCGGAAGCTGAAGCTGACGTTGGACACGCCGCCGGAGATCTTGGCGTGCGGCAGGTGCTGCTTGATCCAGCCGGTGGCCTCGATGAAGTCCAGGCCGTAGCGGGCGTGCTCGTCGATGCCGGTGGCGACGGCGAAGATATTGGGATCGAAGATGATGTCTTCCGGCGGGAAGCCCACCTCGTCCACCAGGATGCGGTAGCTGTGGTCGCAAATCTCGATTTTGCGGGCGTAGGTGTCTGCCTGGCCGGTCTCGTCGAAGGCCATCACGATCACCGCCGCGCCGTAGCGGCGGATCAGCCGCGCCTGCTCGACGAACTTCTCCTTGCCCTCCTTCATCGAGATCGAGTTGACGATGCCCTTGCCCTGGATGCATTTCAGGCCGGCCTCGATCACCTCCCACTTCGAGCTGTCGATCATGATCGGCACGCGGGCGATGTCCGGCTCCGATGCGATCAGGTTCAGGAAGCGCACCATCGCGGCGTGGGCGTCCAGCATGCCCTCGTCCATATTGATGTCGATGACTTGGGCGCCGTTCTCCACCTGCTGCCGCGCCACGTCCAGCGCGGTGGCGTAGTCGCCGTTGAGGATCAGCTTGGCGAAAGCGCGGCTGCCGGTGACGTTGGTGCGCTCGCCGACGTTGACGAACAGGTCTTCGTCGCCGATGTTGAACGGCTCCAGGCCGGACAAGCGGCACTTGGCCTCGATCTGCGGCAGCGCGCGCGGCGCGACGCCGTCCACCGCGCGGGCGATGGCGGCGATGTGCTCCGGCGTGGTGCCGCAACAGCCGCCGACGATATTGATCAGCCCGCTCTCGGCCCACTCGCGCACGTACTCGCCCATCTTCGCCGGCTCAAGGTCGTAGCCGCCGAAGGCGTTGGGCAGGCCGGCGTTGGCATGCACCGACACGTAAGTGGACGACACCCGGGCCATCTCTTCCACGTAGGGCCGCAACAGGTCGGGCCCCAGCGCGCAGTTGAGGCCGAAGCTGGCGGCGTCGGCGTGGGACAAGGAGTTGTAGAAGGCCTCGGTGGTCTGCCCGGTCAGCGTGCGGCCGGACTGGTCGGTGATGGTGCCGGAAATCATGATGGGCAGGCGGGCGATGGCCGGCCGCTCATCAAAATATTTGTGGATGGCGAACACCGCCGCCTTGGCGTTCAGCGTGTCGAAGATGGTCTCCACCAACAGCAGGTCGGCGCCGCCGGCCACCAGGCCGTCTATCGCCTCGGTGTAACTCTCCACCAGCGCGTCGAAGCTGACGTTGCGGTAGCCGGGATCGTTGACGTCGGGGCTGATCGAACAGGTGCGGTTGGTGGGTCCCAGCACGCCGGCGCAGTATCTGGGCTTGGCCGGATTCTTCACGGTTTCCGCCGCGCACAGTTCCTTCACCAGCCGGGCCGCCTCGCGGTTGATCTCCCACACCAGCGTTTCCATCTGGTAATCGGCCATCGCGATCGAGGTGGCGTTGAAGGTGTTGGTTTCGACGATGTCGGCGCCAGCGTCCAGATAGGCCTGGTGGATGCCGGCGATCACATCGGGGCGGGTCAACACCAGCAGGTCGTTGTTGCCCTTGACGTCGCAGCGCCAGTCCGCGAAGCGTTCGCCGCGGTAATCGGCCTCGTCCAGTTGGTGGCGCTGGATCATGGTGCCCATGCCCCCATCCAGGATCAGGATGCGTTGCGATAACTGCTGATAAACAGGATGAAGGAATGGCTTTGTCATGGCGGTGGCTGGTATTTTGTCTAAAACGAAAACAAACGCTGGTGCCGGTTGGCTTCAATCCATCTTAACATCGTCGTTCGATGACTCCGTCTTCCGGCAATAGAATATTGAGAGAATACCCATATGGCCAGTTTGCATAAGAAATGGCTGTTGTTGTGCTTATTTTCCTCGATGGCCCAAGCGGAGCCGGCGCCATTGCGGATCGGGGTGTCGGATACAGACGCGGCGCCGATCGCCGTGCTGTCCGAAGACGGCAATGCCTTGACCGGCGGCCTGGCCCGCGACCTGGGCGCGCTGCTGGCCGACGAGATGGGCATGAAGCCGCAGTTCGCGCTGCTGGCGCGGCGGCGGGTGGAGCCCTCGATAGAGACCGGCAAAGTGGACATCATCTGCAATGCCAACCCGGATTGGTTCGCCAATTCCGCCCGCCTCAATTGGAGCCATGAAATCTATCCGTTGACCGAGCGCATGCTGTCTCTAAAAGGCCAACCGCCGCTGCGGCAGCTGGACGATCTGGCCGGCAAGCGCATCGGCACCATCCACGGCTACCATTATCCATCGCTGGAATACCTGTGGTCCGGCAACCGCAGCGAGCGCGTCACGGAGGCCCGCTTTGACCTGCTGCCCAAATCGCTGGAGAAACGGCTGAGCGACGTGGCCATCGTCACCGAGCTGACCTATGTCTGGTGGGCCCGCGGCCATGCCCAGGAGGCGGCCAGCTTCAAGATCCATCCGCTGGTGGTGTCGTCGCAGCCGACGATGTGCGCGCTGTCGCAGCGCTCGCCGGTGAAGCTGGACCAGTTGAACCGCGCGATCGACCGCCTGCACAAGAGCGGCCGGCTAAAGACGCTGATGTCGCACTACCTGTGGCAGGAATAAGCGCCGCTTCCGGCTGATCCTCCGCGCCGGCGAACCGGGACGGGACGCCGGACTCGCATGCTAAAATGGCGTTTTTGCAGCGAAAAAGCGTCCCGACATGAGCGATCTGTTAGCCGGCCTGAATCCCGAACAACTGCGCGCCGTCACCTGGCCCGCCAAGAGCGCGCTGGTGCTGGCCGGCGCCGGCAGCGGCAAGACCCGGGTGCTCACCACCCGCATCGCTTGGCTGCTGTCCACCGGCCAAACCTCGCCGGCCGGGGTGCTGGCGGTCACCTTCACCAACAAGGCCTCGCGCGAAATGCAGACGCGGCTGTCGACGCTGGTGCCAGTCAATGTGCGCAATATGTGGATCGGCACCTTCCACGGCCTGTGCAACCGCTTCCTGCGCATCCACTACCGGGACGCCGGCCTGCCGCAAACCTTCCAGATCCTCGACTCCGCCGACCAGCAGGCGGCGATCAAGCGCCTGCTGAAAAGCCTGGAGCTGTCGGACGAGAAATACCCGCCGCGCGCGGTGCAAAGCTTCATCAACGGCAACAAGGAAGCCGGCGTGCGCGCCGAATCGCTGCCGCCGGCGCTGAACCCGTACGAAGCCAAGCTGGTGGAGCTGTACGCCGCCTATGACGCCCAATGCCGGCGCGAGGGCGTGGTCGATTTCGCCGAGCTGCTGCTCAGAAGCTACGAGCTGCTGTCCCGCAACGAGGCGCTGCGCGCGCATTACAGCAGCCGCTTCGCCCACATCCTGGTGGATGAATTCCAGGACACCAACCGCCTGCAATACGCGTGGCTGAAACTGCTGGCCGGCGAGCACGGCGCGCTGTTCGCCGTCGGCGACGACGACCAGAGCATCTACGCCTTCCGCGGCGCCGAAGTGGGCAATATGCGCGCGCTGCTGTCCGACTTCCGCGTGGCCGAGCCGGTGCGGCTGGAGCAAAACTACCGCTCGATGGGCAATATCCTCAACGCCGCCAACGCGCTGATCGAGCGGAACGACGGCCGGCTGGGCAAGAACCTGTGGACCGACGCCGGCGAGGGGGAAAAAATCCGCTTCTACCAGGCCGGCAGCGACGGCGACGAGGCAGAATTCATCATCGATGAGGTCAAGAGCCTGCACCGCGAAGGCCTGGCGCTGTCCGACATGGCGGTGCTGTACCGCTCCAACGCCCAATCGCGGCTGTTGGAGCACGTGCTGGTCAACGCCCAGATTCCGTACCGGATCTACGGCGGCCTGCGCTTCTTCGAACGCCAGGAAATCAAGCACGCGCTGGCCTACCTCAGGCTGGTCGCCAATCCGGACGACGACAACGCGCTGTTGCGGGTGATCAACGTGCCGGCGCGCGGCATCGGCGCGCGCAGCGTGGAAAACCTGCAGGCCGCCGGCCGCGAGCAGGGCGTCACGCTGTGGCAGGCGGCCTGCCAAAGCGGCGGCGGCCGCACCGCCGCCAAGATCGGCGAATTCGTGTTGCTGATCGAGCGGCTGCGCGAGCAAAGCCGCGACTTCAGCCTGGCCGAAACCATCAGCCTGGTCATCGACCGCAGCGGCCTGCGCGACATGTACGAGCAGGACAAGAAAGACGGCGAGGAGCGGCTGGCCAACCTGGACGAACTGGTCAACGCCGCCGCCAGCTTCATGCCCGACCAGCCGGAGCAGGCGCTGACCGAATTCCTGTCCGCCGCCAGCCTGGAGGCCGGCGAGCACCAGGCCGACGCCGGCAGCGATGCGCTGCAGCTGATGACGGTGCACGCGGCCAAGGGCCTGGAGTTCGACGCCGTATTCGTCAGCGGCCTGGAAGAAGGCCTGTTCCCGCACGAGAACAGCGTGATGGACGGCAAGGGCCTGCAGGAAGAGCGCCGGCTGATGTACGTGGCCATCACCCGCGCCCGCAAGCGGCTGTATCTGTCCAGCGCACAGAGCCGGATGCTGCACGGCCAGAGCCGTTATCCGATCCCGTCGCGCTTCATCGACGAGATTCCAGCCGAACTGATCCATTCGCTGTCTGCTACAGTGAAAGCACCCGTTGCGCCGCAGCAGGCGCGTCGCGCCGCCGCCATGCCGCGCCGGCAGGCGGAAAACGCCTACGGCCTGTCCATCGGCCAGGCGGTCAGCCACGCCAAGTTCGGCATCGGCGTGGTGATAGACGCCGAAGGCAACGGGGAGGATGTGCGGCTGCAAATCAACTTCGCCGAACACGGCGTCAAATGGCTGGACATGCGCTATGCGAAACTGAGCCCGGCCTGAGCCGGGACGCGCGCGCCGCCGACACTGCGATCCGCAACCACAGGACAGCGAGCCGACGAGGCGTCATGAGCGAAACCACTCCCTCCCCGGCAGCGGCGCCCGCGCCGGTGCACCACGTCAAGGCGGCACCGACCCGCAGCGCCGCCTTCGACGATCCCTACGCCAAGCGGCTGTTTTTGATCATAGACAGCCTGCCGCAGATGCAGCGCGCATTGGCGATGACCCTGTCGTCGTTCGGCGCCAACTCGGTCGAATACGCGGCCAAGGCCAGCGACGCGCTGGCGAAGATGGCCAAGTACGAGTTCGACGTGGTGCTGTGCGACTACGATCTGGGCAACGGCTACGACGGACTCTATCTGTTCGAGGAGATCCGGGAGCGCAACCTGCTCAAGCAGTCCTGCGTGTTCATGATCGTCACCGGCGAACGCCGCGCGCAGCGGGTGATCTCCGCCGCCGAACTGACGCCCGACGACTACCTGCTCAAGCCGTTCACCGGCGAGGTGCTGCGCGACCGACTGGAGCGGGCGATGCGCAAGCGCGAGGCCCTTCGGCTGGTGGACGAGAGCGTGCTGCGCCACGAATACCTGTCCGCCATCGAAACCTGCGGCCTCAAGATCGAGGAAAACGGCGAGTTCGCGCTCGACTTCATGCGGCTGAGAGGCTCGCTGGCGCTGAAGATCAACGACTTCGACACCGCCCGCGACGCCTATATGCAGGCGCTGCGCGTCCGCCCCTCCACCTGGGCCAAGATGGGGCTGGCCAAATCGCTGGCCGGGCTGAAGTCCCACGACGAGGCGCGGCTGCTGTTCGAGGCGGTGCTGGCCGACAACAACCAGGTGATGGAAGCCTACGACTGGCTGGCCCGGCTCTACCGCGGCCACGACCTGGGCCGCGCCCAGCACACGCTGCAGACCGCGACCGAAATGTCGCCGGTGGTGTTCCGCCGCCAGCAGCAGCTGGCCCAGATCGCGCTGCTCAACCACGACCTCGCCACCGCCGAGACCGCCTGCCAGCAGACGCTGGACATCGCCAAATACTCCTGGCACCGCAGCCCCACCCATTACGCGGCGCTGCTTCGGGTCCAGTTGGCCCGAGGCGACAGCGGCAACGCCGCCCGCACGCTGGCCAGCCTGCGCCACGACTACCGCTACAACGAGGAAGGCGAGTGGCTGGCCGGCGTGATGGACAGCCAGCTGCAGACCAAGAACGGCAACGCCGACAAGGCCCGCGAACTGCTGCTGGCCGCCGGCGAGCGCTTCAAGCAGCTGGCCCCCAAGCTGGATCAGGAATCGCAGCTGGAGTACGCGCGCGCCTGCTACCAGCAGGGACGGGACAGCCAAGGCAACGACGTGATGGAATACCTGGTGCGCAACCACCACGACGACGAGGACATGTTGGCCCACTTCGGCGACATGTTCGAGGAGATCGGCCTGGGACAGGCCGGCCGCCAACTGATCGCGCAGAACGTCAAATCGGTGCTGGAGCTGAACAACCAGGCGGTGCGCGAAGCGCAGTCCGGCCAGTTCGACGCGGCGATCGACCGCTTCGTCAAGGCGCTGGACGAAATGCCGCACAACGTGCAGATCATGCTCAACCTGATCAACGCGGTGATGGCCTACGTCAGCCAGAACGGCTGGCACGAAAGCCATATGCGCCGCGCCTACGAGCTGCTGGGCAAGGTGCGCGACATCGCGCCCACCAACAACAAGTTCCAGAAGATCCTGCACTCCTGGCGCGCGCTGGTGAACAAGATGGACAAGCCGCAATGGGCGCTGTGAGCGCGCTGCGGGCGCTGGTGGTGGACGACGAGGCGCTGGCCTGCGAGCGGCTGCGCCAACTGCTGGCCGATTGCGGCGTCGAGGAGGTCCATTGCCTCGCTGACGGCAAGACTGCGCTGGACTGGCTGGCCCGCCACCCGGTCGACGTGCTGCTTCTGGACATCAGCATGCCCGGCCTGGACGGCATCGCTCTGGCCCGCCAGCTGCGGCAGCAGGCGCTGGCGCCGGCGCTGGTGTTCAGCACCGCCCACGATCACTTCGCGGTGGAAGCCTTCGAACTGGACGCCGCCGACTATCTGCTCAAGCCGGTGCGGCGCGAGCGGCTGGAACAGGCTCTGCAACGCGCCCAGGCGCGGCGCGAGGGCCGGCAGCAGCCCAGCTTCACCGTGCGCCAGCGCGGCCGCCTGCTCAACGTGCCTTTCGCCGACGCGCGCTACCTGAAGGCCGAGCTCAAATACGTCACCCTGGTCACCTCCGACAACGAATATCTGCTGGACGACGCGCTGGTGGCGCTGGAGCAGCGGCTGGGCGAATCGGCGCTGCGCATCCACCGCAACTGCCTGGTGATGCGCCACGCGGTGCAGGAGCTGTGCCGGGGCGACGACGGCGACGACGAACAGTGGATTGTCAGACTGCGCGACATCCCGACGCCGCTGCCGGTCAGCCGCCGCCAGATCCATGCGCTGCGCGCCGCGCTGAGCGTAGGCAATTGATTACGTACTACTACTTAAAACCGGCATTCCCCGGCTTATTGCTAAAAAATAGACCCGTTGTTCTTATAGAATCGTTCACTGCTGAATATATGTCGATGGTTTTAACATGCACGCAAGACTGGTCTATGCTGGGTGCCTCGTCCTATGGCTGATACTGAGCGCGCTTGCCGCCCTGTCCATCGCCAGCCGCTCCCTGCTGGGCGCCGAACAGCAATTCAACAGCCAGCTCCAGCAATTGACCGAGCAATTGAAACAGCGCCTGCTCGCCAATGAAACCATACTCGACAGCTACGCCACCTTCAGCAGCATCGACCACCGCACCGAACATCGCCAGAAGCACCCCTTCGTCGCGCAGCTGCTGCGCCGCTACCCGCAAATCACCACGCTGGCCCATATCGAGCGCGTGCCGGCCGGACAGGTCGCCGGCTACGACCGCGCGCTGCAGCGCGATTACGGCGCCGCTTACCGGCTGCGCGGTTTCGCCGGCAGCGTCCGCCTGCCGGAACAGGACGCCTACTTCCCGCTGATGTACGCCGAACCGCAGTCGCAGGCCAATCTGCGGCTGGTCGGGAGGGACGCCTGGCAGCAGCCGCGGCTGCGCGAGGCGCTGCAGGACTGCATCAACAGCGGCCGCGCCACGCTGTCGCGCCAGCTGCGGCTGCAGCCCCAGGGCGACCCCGGCTATGTGTTGCTGCGCGGCGTGGACGACCGCCTCGACGACCAGTTGATCGGCCTGCTGCCCCAGCATTTCGTGATGCTGTTCGTCCGCGCCGATTCGCTGCTGCCCACCGACATCGCGCTGCAGCCGGGCATGGAAGTCAGCCTGCACCACCGCGACGACCCCTTGCGTCCGCCGGAAGGCCAGGCGCTGCACCTGGGCGGCGCCCACCCCAGCGCGTTGGAGAAATTGCTGTTCCCGCGGCTGGAGACCAGCCAGTTGCTGGGCGGCGGCAGCCAGCCGCTGCGGCTGACGCTGAGTTGGCAGCAAGGCTGGGCGCAGATCGGCTTGTTCGAATGGACGGTATGGATGCTGCTGTCGCTGCTGCTTGGCCTGGGCATCGGCCTGGCCGGCTTCAGCTTCGTGCGCAGCAGCGACAGCCGCCGCCAGCGCGAAAGCCAGCTGTTCCACCTGGCCAACCACGACCGTCTCACCGGCCTGGCCAACCGCAACCTGTTCTACGACCGGCTGCAGCACGCGATCAGCCGGATAGACCGCAGCGGCAAGCGTCTGGGCCTGCTGTTCCTGGACCTGGACCGCTTCAAGCCGGTCAACGACACCTATGGCCACATGGTCGGCGACCGGGTGCTGCAACTGATCGCCGCCCGCATCCGCGACGTGATCCGCAATGAAGACACCGTCGCCCGCATCGGCGGAGACGAATTCGTGATCCTGATGGAAGACATCGAGTCCAACCGCGAGGCGGACAAGGTGGCGGCGCGGCTGAAGCAGGCGATACAGATGCCTTACCAGATCGACCAGCACCGCGTGCTAGTCGGCGTCAGCATCGGCATCGCCTACTACCCGGAAGACGGCCTGCTGATAGACGAGCTGCTGGCGGTGGCCGACCGCAAAATGTACGGCAACAAGCAGTCGCCCAACCGCCATTCCGAAACCGTGGACTAGCGCCCGCCGCCATGACGAACGCGCCGCCGGGAACAAGTCCGGGCGGCGCGTTCGCATTCCGGCGCCGGATTACGCCAGCGTCAGCTCCACTTCGATATTGCCGCGGGTGGCGTTGGAATAGGGGCAGATGCCGTGCGCGGCTTCGATCAGCTTCAGAGCTGCCTCGCGTTCGACGCCCGGCAGCGACACCGCCAGCTTGGCGGCGATGCCGAAGCCGTGGGCGATCGGCCCGATCGACACCTTGCCGGTCACCGACACCTCGGCCGGCAGCCGCACGCCGGCCTGCTGCGCGGCCACCTTGAGCGCGCCGATGAAGCAGGCGGAATAGCCCGCCGCGAACAGCTGCTCCGGATTGGTGCCGTCGCCGCCCAGGCCGCCCAGCTCGCGCGGGGTGCTCAGCTTCGCCACCAACGCGCCGTCGCTGGATTCGGCCCGCCCGTCGCGGCCTCCGGTGGCGGTGGCTTCGGCGGTATACAGTACTTTCTGCAGAGGATTCATCTGGCTCTCCTTGGCGTGTCGCCGTTACGATTAAAATAATATGCTATTAAATAGTGCACTATTTAATTATCAAAACCCTGACGGGTTCATTGCAGCAGCTGGTCCCGCAAATCGCACAGCGATTGCCGCAAGCCGGCGATCTGATCCAGCTGCAGGCCGCTGCGGCACAACAGCTGCAACGGAATCCGCTCCGCCTGCCCGCGCAGCGCGCGTCCGGCTTCGGTCAGCTTGACCACCACCACCCTCTCGTCGCTGGGCAGCCGCCTGCGCTCCAGCCAGCCGGCCGCCTCCATCCGCTTCAGCAGCGGCGTCAGCGTCGCCGAATCCAGATACAGCCGCTCGCCGATGTCGGACACCGAGCGCTCGTCCTGTTCCCACAACACCAGCAATACCAGATACTGCGGATACGTGACGCCCAGCGGCTTCAGGTTGTCGCGGTACACCTTGTTCATCGCCAGCGAGGCGGAGTACAGCGCGAAACAGAGTTGCTGGTCCAGCTTCAGCAGCGAGTCCGGCGGCGGACAAATGTTTTCTTGCTCCATGTCCGCATATTAAATAGCGCACTATTTAATTGCAAGCAATTTTCTCCGCCAAAACTCGATGCGCCCGCCTCAGGCGGGCGCGCAACCGCGATCAGGCGGCCACCCGCACCGGGCCGCGTCCCAGATCGGCCAGCGAGCGGCATACTTGGTGCCAATCTCCCAGGCTGCGCACGCCCTGCAAGATGACGCGCGCCAGCGGATCGTTGCACACCGCGGGGCCGAACTGCATCAGCATCTCGTGCAGCGCGAAACGCAGGGTATGGCTGTCCTGCAGCAACGCGTCCACTTCCTCGTGCACTTCCTGGCTGACCCGCATGTCGCCCAGCGCGTCCAGTTGCACCTGGTGGCGCGGGCAAAAGCCGGAGCGGATCAGCGCCAGGTCGTCGTTGATGTCCTCGGCGAACAGCAGCGCGCTGTGCTGCAGGTAGCCGCAGGCGACGATCAGGCTTTCCAGCGAATGCGGAGCAACGGTGGGGCCGCCTACCGGAAGGGTGGTCATTGTGGTTCTCCTCTTGTAATTGGATTTTGCGGCTATTTGAGCATTGCACCCACTGGCATGACAATGGCTCATCGCCTCTGGTTGCAAGCTTTTACTCGAGATTTACAACGAAATTAAGCACTTGCAGCCAAGACAAACATCGGCCGGCGTCGTACCATCGAGACACTTCACACCGGCGTCCATCATGCACATCGTTTATCTCCATGGCTTCAACTCCGGCCCGCAATCGCTGAAAGCGGGCGAAACGGCGGCCTGGCTGCGCCAGCACGCGCCCGACATCGTCCTGCACTGCCCGCAGCTGTCGCCGCATCCGGCCGAAGCGATCCGCCAAGCAGACGAACTGGTGTCCGGCCTACCGGCCGACACCTTGCTGATCGGCAGTTCGCTGGGCGGCTTCTACGCCACCCATTTGGCCGAGCTGCGCGGCCGCCCCGCCGCGCTGATCAATCCCGCGGTGCGCCCGGACCGGGATCTGGAGCGCTTTCGCGGCGAACAGACCAACCCCTACACCGGCGAGGCCTACACGCTGGGGGACGACGACTTGCGGGCCCTGCTGTCGCAAAGGGTGGCGGCGCCGACGGCCGGCCGCTACTGGCTGTTGCTGGGCAGCCGCGACGAGACGCTGGATTGGCGCGAAGCGGCCGTCCATTACCGCCACAGCCGGCAGGCTGTATTCAACGGCGACGACCACCGGCTGAACAACTGGCCCAAGGTATTGCCGGAGGTGGTCGCCTGGGCGCGGGGGCGACTGTCCAGCCAGGCTTGACTGCCTGTCGAGCCGCCCCCGCTTGCCGGCTCGGCGCGGCCCGGCGCAGACTGTGCCATCCACTCGCAAAGGAAACGCCATGAGCCAAGCTATCGTTTTCGCCGAAACCGGCGGCCCGGAAGTGCTGCGCCTGCAGAATGCGGAAATCGGCCCGCCCGGTCCCGGCCAGGCGCGGGTGCGCCATACCGCGATCGGCGTCAATTTCATCGACACCTACCAGCGCAGCGGCCTGTATCCGCTGCCGCTTCCCAGCGGCCTGGGCAGCGAAGCCGCCGGCGTAGTGGAAGCGGTGGGAGAGGGCGTGGCCGGACTCGCGCCCGGCGACCGCGTCGCCTATGCCGGCGGCCCGTTGGGCGCCTATTCGACCGAACGGCTGATCTCAGCCGAACACCTGGTCAAGCTGCCGGACGGCGTGTCCGATGAAACCGCCGCCTGCGCGATGCTGCAGGGGATGACTGTCGAATATCTGGTGCAGCGCACTTTCCCGGTGCAGCCGGGCCAGACCGTGCTGTGGCACGCCGCCGCCGGCGGCGTCGGCCAGATCGCGCTGCAGTGGCTGTCGGCGATGGGCGTCCATGTCATCGCCACCGTGGGTTCTGAAGCCAAGGCGGAGATCGCCCGCAACCTGGGCGCCGCCCACGTGATCCTGTACCGCGAGGAAGACGTGGCGGCGCGGGTGCGCGCGATCACCGGCGGCAAGGGCGTGCCGGTGGCGTTCGATTCGGTGGGCAAGGATACCTTCGAGGCCTCGCTGAACAGCCTGAGCCCACGCGGCATGATGGTGACGTTCGGCAACGCCTCCGGACCGGTGCCGGCGCTGGCGCCGCTGGAATTGACCAAGCGCGGCTCGCTGTTCCTGACCCGGCCCAGGCTGGGCGATTACATCGCCACCCGCGCCGAGCTGGAAGCCTCGTCCGACGCGCTGTTCCGCCGCTTGCGGGACGGCACGGTCAAGCTCGCGCCGTCGCACCGCTATCCGCTGGCGGAGGCCGCGCAGGCGCACCGCGATCTGGAAGCCCGCCGCACCACCGGTTCCGTCATCCTGCTGCCCTGATTGCGGGCGCTATTCGTCCAGCGGCAGCGGCGGCCGGCCGCAGCCGTCGCGGCGGCGGTCGGCACCGCAGGCGGCGTCGTCAGC
>NZ_JAJOHV010000060.1 GCF_021129175.1 Chromobacterium piscinae
CTGCCCGCAAAAAAGCGCATGTCTGTCCGCCTCCGCCGCGCTGGGGCACCGCAAAACAAACAGGCCGGCGTTGCCGCCAGCCTGTCTCAATGCTCTTCTCGTCCGTTATAGATAGCCAAGCAGTTGCAATGGATGATCGATGTCGATATCCGCGCCCCAATGCGCCGGCCTGTCCTGCTCGGAGAAATAGCCCCAGTTGACCAACACTGTCTTCATGCCGACATTTCGACCTGCCTGAATGTCGCGCTCGGCATCGCCGACATACATGCAATGCTCGGGCGCGATGCCGATCTGGCTGGTCGCGTGCAGCATCGGCTTCGGATCAGGCTTGGCCACCCCGACGGTATCGCCGCTGACGATCACCGCCGGCGGGATGGCGAAAGGCAGCCACGGCACCAAGCGGTCGGTGAAGCGCATCGACTTGTTGGTGATGATGCCCCAGGCCAATCCCCGCTTATTCAGTTCGGAGATCAACTCATTCACGCCATCGAACAGCGTGGTCTCCCCCGCGAGGTTGGCGTCATAGAGATCCATAAAGCGCACCCGCAGCTCCTCCATCCGGTCGGCATCGAGATCGGCACCGAAGCCGAGCTGAACCAGACCGCGCGCACCATGGCTGGCGACGGGACGAATAAGCTCATAAGACAGGGGGGCAAGCCCCTCCTCCGCCAGCAGGCAGTTCAACGCCGCACCCAGGTCGCGTGCGGTGTCGGCCAGCGTGCCGTCCAAATCGAACAATACTGCCTTGATCATGATTCCTGCTTCACCGGATTGAGAGTGAGACCGACATTGCACCATCAACGGATAGTCTTGCCAAGGAACAATCGATACGCTGGATTTTCGGTTTCCTCTATATAAGGATATCCGAGCGAATCGAGGAACTGCTGGAAAGCCTGCGCATCACCGGATGGCACCTGGATGCCGACTAGCACCCGGCCGTAGTCGGCGCCATGATTGCGATAATGGAACAAGCTGATGTTCCAGTCGGTGCGCATCGCCTCCAGGAAACGCATCAGCGCGCCAGGACGGTCCGGAAATTCGAAGCGCAGCACCCGCTCGTCCTTCAACTGCGGCGCATGCCCGCCGACCAAGTGGCGGATATGCAGCTTGGCCAGCTCGTTGTCGGTCAGGTCGATGCCGTCCAGCTCCGCCTCGCGCAGGTCGCCGATCAGCCTTTCCACATCGTCCCGGCCGGCGATCTGCACGCCGACAAAGACGTGGGCGACGCTGGGATCGGCAAAGCGATAATTGAACTCAGTGATGTTGCGCCCCCCTATCACCGAACAGAAGCGCTTAAAGCTGCCCGGCTTCTCCGGAATAGTGACGGCGATGATGGCCTCGCGCCGCTCGCCCAGCTCGGAACGCTCCGACACGTGGCGCAGGCGGTCGAAGTTCATATTGGCGCCGCAGGAAATCGCCACCAGCGACTGCCCCTCGCAGCCTTCGCGCTCGACGTAGGCCTTGACGCCGGCCACCGCCAGCGCGCCGGCCGGCTCGACGATGGAGCGGGTATCCTCGAAAATGTCCTTGATCGCCGCGCAGATGGCGTCGGAATCCACCAGGATGATTTCATCCAACAGCTCGCGGCAGATGCGGAAGGTTTCCTCGCCCACCAGCTTGACCGCTACGCCGTCGGCGAACAGACCCACGTCTTTCAGCTCGACCCGCTCGCCCTTCTCTATGGACTGGCGCATCGCGTCGGAGTCGACAGGCTGCACGCCGATGATCTTGATCTCGGGCTTCAGCCGTTTGATGAAGCTGGCCACGCCGGCCGCCAGGCCGCCGCCGCCGATGGCGACGAATACGGCATCCAGATCGTCCGGATGTTGGCGCAGGATTTCCATGCCCACCGTCCCCTGGCCTGCGATCACGTCCGGGTCGTCGAAAGGCGGGATGTAGGTGCGGCCGCTCTCCTCGGCCAGCTTCACCGCATGCAGGTAAGCTTCGTTGAAGGAGTCTCCCGACAGCACCACCTGGCCGCCGCGCTGCTTCACCGCGTCTATCTTGATCTGCGGCGTGGTGACCGGCATCACGATCACCGCCTCGCAGCCGAGCTTGCTGGCCGACAGCGCCACGCCCTGGGCGTGGTTGCCGGCGCTGGCGGTGATCACCCCGCGCGCGCGCTGCTCCGGCGTCAGCTTGGCCATCTTGTTGTAAGCGCCGCGCAGCTTGAACGAGAACACCGGCTGCAGGTCCTCGCGCTTGAGCAGAATGTTGTTGCGGTAACGACGCGACAGATTGGGGGCCAGTTCCAGCGGCGTCTCTACCGCCACGTCGTACACCCGCGAAGTGAGGATGCGCTCCAGATAGTCTTGCTTGTTACTCATGGCGATGCCTTGTCCCTGATAGTTTCTTGTATTTGAACTGTCAGAGTATCAGGAACTCCAAACCAGCGGGAGACCTGTCCGGCAGAATTTGCTGCATTGCAATATGCAACATGTCGGACAGGCTTTTTCCGGCCGCGCAGGTAGCCCGAGTGTGTATAATCAACGGCTACTGTTTGTTACCCCTAGCAAGCCCCCTCCAGAAAATGAAAAAATTCACCTCTGCCCTGGTGGCCGCCGCGCTGGCGCTGCCCTCGTTTGGCTTCGCCAATACCGCATTTGTGCCGCCGACGCCGGAAATAGCCGGCAAGGCCTATTACCTGCTCGACTACAACAGCCAGCAGGTGCTCGCCGCCCGCGATCCGGACGCCCGCGTCGAACCGGCCTCGCTGACCAAGCTGATGACCGCCTACCTGACTTTCAAGGCGCTGAAGGAAAAGCGCCTGTCGCTGGAACAGACGCTGACCGTGTCTCAGCGCGGCTGGAAGACCGAAGGCTCGCGGATGTTCCTGGACCCGAAAGTCCCGGCCAAAGTGGACGACCTGATCAAGGGCATGATCGTCCAGTCCGGCAACGACGCCTGCGTGACGCTGGCCGAAGCCATCGCCGGCAGCGAAGACGTGTTCGGCCAGCTGATGACCCAGCAGGCGCAAAAGCTGGGCATGAAGAACACCCAGTTCAAGAACGCCACCGGCCTGCCGCATGACGGCCATTACACCACGGTGCACGATCTGGGCATCCTGGCCGCCGCGCTGATCCGCGACTATCCCGAGTTCTACCCGATCTACTCGATGAAGTCGTTCACCTACAACAACATCAAGCAGCCAAACCGCAACCTGCTGCTGTACCGCGACCCCAACGTCGACGGCATGAAGACCGGCTACACCGACAGCGCCGGCTACAATATGGTGACCTCCAGCCACCGCGACGGCCGCCGCGTGATCTCCGTCGTCGTCGGCACCGCCAGCCCCGAAGCCCGCGCGGTGGAAAGCTCCAAGCTGCTGAACTATGGCTTGCAATTCTTCGACACGCCCAAACTTTATGCTGCGAACACCCGCGTATCGGACGTCCCCGTATACAAAGGCAGCGAAAAGGCGGTGTCCGTAGGCTTCAGCGGCGACGTGTTCGCCACCGTGGCCAAGGGCCAAGCCGCCAAGCTGAAGGCCGACATGACCACCATGCAGCCGCTGATCGCGCCGATCAAGGCCGGCCAAGTGGTGGGCAAGCTGACCGTATCCCTAGACGGCAAGCCGCTGCTGGAACGCCCGGTGGTAGCATTGAAAGCCGTGGAAGAAGGCGGTTTCTTCAGCCGGCTGTGGGACAGCCTGAAGCTGATGCTCGGCTGGAAGTAAGCCGCGGTATAATAGTATTCAGTAGTACGCAGCGCCGCGGCTCGTCCGCGGCCTGCCATTTTGTAATCGCATCAGAGTAGCCAGACATGTCCGACGAAAAACAGGAACTGATGGAATTCCCCTGTCGCTTTCCGCTCAAGATCATGGGCGAGCGGCATGATGAATTCGTCACCACCATCACCGAAGTGGTGCGCATCAACGCCCCCGATCTAGCCGAGATCGACGTGGTGCTGCGCGAAAGCTCCGGCGGCCGCTTCTATGCGCTGACCGTCACCGTCACCGCCACCTCGCGCCAGCAGCTCGACAGCATCTATCTGTCGCTGACCGGCCACCCGATGGTAAAAATGGTCCTCTAAAAACACCGGGAGTTCAGGTGCCTCGCATCATCAAACATCTGGGCCGGGTCGATTACGAGCCGACCTGGCGCGCCATGCAGGCCTTCACCGACAGCCGCGCCGCCGAGACCTGCGACGAGCTGTGGGTGGTGGAGCATCCAGCGGTATTCACCCAGGGCCTCGCCGGCAAGCCGGAACATCTACTGCAGCAGAACGACGTCCCGGTGGTGAAGACCGACCGCGGCGGCCAGATCACCTATCACGGCCCCGGCCAGCTGGTGGTCTACCTGCTGGTGGACTTCAAGCGCATGCGAGTCGGCGTGCGCGACCTGGTGCGCCACATCGAACAGGCTATCATCGACATGCTGGCCGAACAGGGCATCGCCGCTAATGGCGACGTGGACGCGCCCGGCGTCTATGTGGACGGCGCCAAGATCGCCTCGCTAGGCCTGCGCATCAAGAACGGCGCCACCTACCACGGCCTGAGCCTGAATGTGGATATGGACCTGACCCCGTTTAGCTGGATCAACCCTTGCGGCTACGCCAACCTCAAGGTGACCCAAATGAAGAATCTGGGCGTGAACCTCACGGTCGCCGAAGCCGCCGACAAGCTGCTGCCGCACCTGGAACGCCACCTGAGCATAAGCAAGGAGACCGCATGAAGCCGGACAACCAGGCCGGGGTGAAGCACAAGGGCGCGGCCAAGACCGCCCGCATCCCGATCAAGATCGTGCCGCTGGACGAAAAGCTGAAAAAGCCGGAATGGATCCGCGCCAAGCTGCCCAACGGCCAGCGCTTCCACGAGATCAAACAGATCCTGCGCGAACAGAAGCTGCACACCGTCTGCGAAGAAGCCACCTGCCCGAACATCGGCGAGTGCTTCAGCAAGGGCACCGCCACCTTCATGATCATGGGCGACATCTGCACCCGCCGCTGCCCGTTCTGCGACGTCGGCCACGGCCGCCCCAATCCTCTGGACCCGAACGAGCCCAAGCACCTGGCCGAGAGCGTGGCCGCGATGCGGCTGAAATACGTGGTGGTCACCTCGGTGGACCGCGACGACCTGCGCGACGGCGGCGCACAACATTTCGCCGACTGCATCGGCGCGGTGCGCGAAATGTCGCCGAACACGCAGATCGAAACACTGGTGCCGGATTTCCGCGGCCGCCTGGACATCGCCGTCGACATCCTGACCCAGACGCCGCCGGACGTGATGAACCACAACCTGGAAACCGTGCCGCGCCTGTACAAGCAAGCCCGCCCGGGCGCCGACTACGCGCACTCGCTGCAGCTCCTCAAGGACTACAAGGCGAAGAATCCGCACGTGCGCACCAAATCCGGCCTGATGGTGGGCCTGGGCGAGACCGACGAGGAAATCCTGGAAGTGATGCGCGACATGCGCGCCCACAACGTGGACATGCTGACCATCGGCCAATATCTGCAACCGTCCGACGGCCACCTGCCGGTACTGCGCTACGTGCATCCGGACGTGTTCAAGATGTTCGAGGAAAAAGCCTACGAAATGGGCTTCGTCCACGCCGCCGTCGGCGCGATGGTTCGCTCCAGCTACCACGCGGATGAACAGGCGCACGAAGCGGGCGTGTAATACACCCGGCGACCTCAAGCAAGAACGGCATCCGCGCCCAGGCCCGGATGCCGTTTTCACATCTCCCCCTTCTCATTCCGTGGGCTTTTCTATTACCAGCACGCTGGGAGCCCAGGCATAGCGCGTGCCATCGTCGTAAGCACCTTGATAAAACTTCGGCTGCACTAGCCTTGCCTCTAACCCATCCAGACACACCAGCTCCTGCGCAACTTCCCACAATCGCCTGGACTTATGTTGCAGCCAAGCCACGGGAGTATCATGCCGAACCTTCTGTCTGGGCTCATCAACACCGAGCCAGAACGCGAGACAGCCAAACTCCAATGCTCCCCCGCACCAGACACTCAACTCCAAAGCATCACGCAGCCTAGCTACATCCTCAAACAGACGTGCACCCGGCTCCGCCAAGTAATTCTTCACCTCGACAATCGCTCTAGGCACACCATCCTGGCCAACCTCGGGAGCTACCCACAGCACAACATCAGCCCTGCCATCCAGCCTAAGAGTCACTCTGGGCACCTCGTCGAGACACACATTTGCATACTCCAACGTCTCGCGCATACCGGCCTCTAAGGTGACATAACAACCTTCCTCCACATCCACCAGCTCTCTTGCAACAGCACAAGTCAACAAGTACTCCGGCGCTCCGTGAAGCCCCTCATCCCCCGTCCATCTCAAGTACTCCCGATACGCCTTTCGGATACCAGTGCAGATTGCCCCCTCCACTTCGCTCTTCGAAACTCTCAACGCCGTCATGTCGCGCCCCTCCAAAATGATGGTCAGCATAAAAATTGCCTCCGCCCATGCAAGATAAATCAATGGATCATGCAAAATGAAAGTCCGGCGCATCTTGCGGTTGAAATCCCCCCACCCAGAAGTTTCTATTTATGAAGCGATGGCAAATCCGCCACGCCGATTCCATCAAATAACAATCAGGTTTGATTTAATAACGGTTTTCGCTTATAGTTGGCTTGTTATTAATTTTGCAAAGGCAAACCGTGGACAACGACGGTTCTAGTCGATCTTCGATCGCAGTATAAGCCTTGCAGGATTTCAGCAGACCGAACACTCTTCCTCTGCCGCATCCTGCAAGCAGGATGTGGCGTCCAGATCCGGCGGCAAGCCGGTTCCCAAGCCGCAATACGACGCACCGCGCCTCATGATGGATACTGTCCGGCCTTGATTGGCCGCATCCTCAACCGAGCCAGCGTCGCCGCGGCCAGCCCCCATCGACAGATCACGCGTCAGACGGATTGTTTGCGCATGCTTTCGTTTCGCAAAGGAGATTCCATGCCGGAAGAGCCAGAACCGCGAGCGAATGCGTCGCACGCCTGCCGGACAGGCTGACCTTCCCTCGGGTGGGAATAAGCAGACCAGCAGCTGCGCGATATTCGCTCGTTCAATATCGGAGTACATCCGTGATTACGGTTTATTCAACCGGAACGGGATGTTTATTACCTGTTGAAATAATAATGGGGGGACTCAATATGCACGCCCTGAAATTGACCCAGCTGCTGAAATTCTTCACCCGCAATAATCAAACTGCCGCATCCGCCGATTTCCGCCTGAATATTGTTTGCGATAAAGACGTGATCACCACGCTGCGCAAACGCCTGTTTTGGGAAATGCACGATCTGGGCCTGCGCGCCTCTCAGGTCACCATCGCGCCGGAAGGCTCCGATAGCCACTGCAAGCTGTCAGTAGTGCTGAACTGCCCGCTGCAACAACGCCAGATTCTGGACGACATGGCGCTGCGCCTGAGCCAATTGCCGGAGATCCATCGCGTCCACTGGGGCCGCCGCGCGCAAGCCGCCCGCCCGCAGACGCGCGGACTGTTCGGCCACGGCCGCGCCAGAATCGCCTGACATCCATAAATTCATCCGCCACGCCGCCTTAAAACGAGGAACACGCCGACATGCCCGAAGAGCCCGAGCCGCAAACAGCAAGCCTTCGCCGCCGGTAACCCCCTGTCGTAAGCATCGGGGAATGCCGCCGCGGCATGACCCGATCCGTTTCGCGTCCCCAAGCTGGACGCGGACATCCGTCGCCGCGCGCGATGGCCGGCCCGTCCGGCCCCGCGCGGCCAGGAGCTTACGATGATGCAGAATCCCTTCCTGAATCCGCGCCAACAACAGCGCTACCAATTGTCGATCGCCTGCCCGGCCATGTCGCTGGGCGCGGCCCGCCGCGAGCTGCGCGGCCAGGCGCTGAAACACGGCCTGCGCATCCTGCAATGGCGGGAACAGCCGCAGGCCCCCGCCCGCGGCGCCATCCTGGCCGCCGCGCCCTGGCTGATCAGCGCCGACTTCCGTTCCGACTCCACCTCCTGCATGCATTTCCTGCAGGGCATCGCCCAGCGGCTGACCACGCTGCCGCTGACCCAGGTGAAGCTGGAATGCCTGTCGCTGCCACCCACCGCCAACCGCGCGCTGGCCTGACGCCGTCTTCCTAAATCATGCGCCGCGCCTTCGCGCCCGGCGTCCAAGCAGCACAGGAGATGGCATGACATAGCGCCCCCCCCATAACCTTTTGAGATGCCACCCGCTGGGGCGTTCGCATAGAGCCCCCCAACGGGCGGCAATGTTCTCTCGCTTTTCGAGCTGACACATTGTCGGCGCTGATGCACGAGAGCCTGCTCAATATCCTTTCCGACATCGGCCGTTTCACGGCGCGCGGAAGGCGAAATCGCGAGCACGCTCGAATGGCAGGGCTGGTCGTGCCCGCAGCGCCAGGAGATTTACCATGACCAAGAACCTCACCCCCCGCAAACGGAACCGGGGCTTCATCGCCGCTCCGGGCAAAACCGGCGACCAAATCGCCTTCCGCCTGGCCCATGAAGCCTTGCTGCCGCAGGAAGAAACCTTCAAGCGGCTGCGCAGCCAGCCGGAAGGCCTGACCTCCGCCGAAGCCGCCCAGCGGCTGGAGCAATACGGCCGCAACGAAGTGGCCCACGACAAGCCGCCGCATGCGCTGATCCAGCTGCTGCTGGCATTCAAGAACCCGTTCGTGATGGTGCTGATCGCGCTGGCCGCGATCAGCTATGTGATGGACATCGCGATGGCGGCGCCAGACGATCAGGACTGGACCAAGGTCATCATCCTGGCCAGTATGATCGGCGTCAGCGGCCTGCTGCGTTTCTGGCAGGAATACCGCTCGGCCAAGGCGGCGGAAAAACTGAAGTCTCTGGTGCGCAACACCGCCACCGTCCAGCGCCGCCCCACTTCCCCCACCGTGCCGCTGCGCATGGAAGTGCCGATGACCGAATTGGTGGTCGGCGACGTCATCCACCTGCAAGCCGGCGACATGGTACCCGCCGATGTGCGGCTGCTGGAGTCCCGCGACCTGTTCATCAGCCAGGCGGTGCTGACCGGCGAAGCGCTGCCGGTGGAGAAATACGACACCCTGGGCGCGGTGGCCGCCAAGTCCGCCGACGGCCAGACCGACGGCGAGGCCGGCCTGCTCGATCTATCCAACGCCTGCTTCATGGGCACCAATGTGGTGTCCGGCACCGCCCGCGCGGTGGTGGTGGCCACCGGCACCGATACTTACTTCGGCTCGCTAGCGCGCAATGTGGTCAGCCACAAGCGCATCGAAACTAGCTTCGACAAGGGCGTCAACAGCGTCTCCTGGCTGCTGATCCGCTTCATGCTGGTGATGGTGCCCATCGTCTTCATGATCAACGGCGTCACCAAGGGCGACTGGATGTCCGCCCTCACCTTCGCGCTGGCGGTGGCCGTGGGCCTGACGCCGGAAATGTTGCCGATGATCGTCTCCGCCAACCTGGCCAAGGGCGCAGTGGCGATGGCGCGGCGCAAGGTAGTGGTGAAGCGGCTGAACTCGGTGCAGAACTTCGGCGCGATGGATGTGCTATGCACCGACAAGACCGGCACCCTGACCCAGGACAAGATCATCCTGGAGCACCATTACGACGTCTACGGCGACAAGGACGAAACCACGCTGCAACTGGCCTGGCTCAACAGCTTCCACCAGAGCGGCATGAAGAATCTGATGGACATCGCCATCGTCGAGCGCGCCGATGAGCTGGGCGAGCGCGTCAAGCTGCGCCATTACAGCAAGGTGGACGAGCTGCCGTTCGATTTCGAGCGCCGCCGGCTGTCGGTGATCCTGCAGGAGCAGAATGGCCAGCAACTGATGGTGTCCAAGGGCGCGGTAGAGGAAATGCTGGCCGTCTGCAGCCACATCCAGGACGGCGATGAAGTGCGCGCGCTGAACGCGCAAGAACGCGCCCGCCTGCTGCGCCTGAGCCAGGAATTCAACGCCGAAGGCTACCGCGTGCTGGTGGTGGCCACCCGCCATATCCCGTCCGACGAGCGCAAGAACGCTTACCAGACCGCCGACGAGCGCGGCCTGGTGGCGCGCGGCTTCCTGACCTTCCTCGATCCGCCCAAGGACTCCGCCGCGCCGGCGATCAAGGCGCTGAACGAGTACGGCGTCACCGTCAAGGTGCTGACCGGCGACAATCCCATCGTTACCGCCAAGGTTTGCCGCGACGTCGGCCTCAATCCGGGCAAGCCGCTGCTGGGCCCCGAGATCGAGGCGATGGACGACGTCGCGCTGTGCGCCGCGGTCAAGCGCACCACCATCTTCGCCAAGCTGACCCCACTGCAGAAGTCTCGCGTGGTGAAAGCATTGCAGGCCAACGGCCACACCGTCGGCTTCCTCGGCGACGGCATCAATGACGCGCCGGCGCTGCGCGACGCCGACGTCGGCATCTCGGTGGACAGCGGCGCTGACATCGCCAAGGAAACCGCCGACATCATCCTGCTGGAAAAGAGCCTGATGGTGCTGGAGGAAGGCGTGATTAAGGGCCGCGAAACCTTCGGCAACATCCTCAAGTACCTGAACATGACCGCCAGCTCCAACTTCGGCAATGTGTTCTCGGTGCTGGTGGCCTCCGCCTGGCTGCCGTGGGAGCCGATGCTGGCGATGCAGCTGTTGCTGCAGAACCTGATCTACGACCTGTCGCAGATGTTCCTGCCCTGGGACAAGATGGATCCGGATTTCCTGAAGAAACCGCGCAAGTGGGAAGCCGGCAACATCAAGCGCTTCATGCTGTGGCTGGGGCCGACATCCTCGGTGTTCGACATCACCACCTACATCCTGCTGTGGACAGTGTTCGGCGCAGGCGCGGCCTACCACATGCACGGCGGCGACGGCGGCCAGCTGATCATGAACACCGGCTGGTTCATGGAAGGCCTGATCTCGCAGACCCTGGTGGTGCACATGCTGCGCACCCGCAAGATTCCGTTCCTGCAGAGCACGGCGTCGCTGCCGGTGCTGCTGTCGACTTCGATCGCCATCGCCATCGCCTGCTATCTGCCGTTCTCGCCGATCGCGTCCTCGCTGGGCTTCATCCAGCTGGACACCAGCTACTTCTGGTGGCTGCTGCTGACGATGGCCGGCTATCTGGCGCTGACGCAGACGGTGAAGACCATTTACATCAAGCGTTACGGTCAATGGTTCTAAGCGCCTGATAGGGCGGCAACGCCATCACATGTCTGAGGCCGGTCCAAGACCGGCCTTTTTCATATCGCCAACTCGCCTTTAGTTCAGCAACATCCAAGCCGCCAGGATTTTTGTGCAAAACCTGCACTTTTAGACAGCTAGTATTCGTACCTAAGCGCTCCCGCCTCTTCTTCCCGCCTCATGATAATCACGGCCCCTCCCTCATGCCGGCCGCCTCCCGCAAGCTGTGGAAATTAATCTGGCAAGGCTTCGTCCATATCCATCCTCTCTGGGCTGAATTACCACAAACAGTATCCATTCCAATAACCAGATGGAGAAAATCATGAGCATGGACGATGCAGGCGGCCAGAAACGCTGGGCGCGCGATTACGTGTTCGACATCCTGAGCCAGCTGGGCATACACCGTATTTTCGGCGTGCCCGGCACCAACGAGATTCCCATCATCGACGGCACGTCCTACCCGGAAAACCAGGTGGAGTACATCGAGTGCCTGCACGAGAACATCGCCATCGGCGCGGCGATGGGCTCGGCGCGGATGACCGGCAAGCCCGGCGTGCTGGTGGTGCACGTGACGCCCGGCATCGCCCACGCCATCGGCAATCTGTTCAACGCCTGGCGCTCACAGGCCCCGCTGGTGATCCTGTGCTGCCAGCAGCAGAACGAGCTGGTCACCCAGGAGCCTCTGCTGGCATCCAATCTGGTGGACTTGGCCCGTCAATACACCAAGTGGGCGCATGAGGTCCGCACTGAGCAGGAATTCCCAATGGTGCTGCAGCGTGCATTCAAGGAGGCGATGGCGCCGCCCAACGGCCCGGTATTCGTCGCCATCCCGTGGGAATTCACCATGCGCCGCATCGGCGACGACGACCGCATCAAGGGCGTGACGAAGATTTCGCCGCACTTCACCGCCGATCGCCAGGCGATAACGCAGGCGGCGCAGCTGCTGCGCGAGGCCAAGAACCCCATCATCGTCACCGGAGACGCCGCCGGCTACGCCGAAGCCTGGCCGGAACTGCAGCGGATGGCGGAGCTGCTGGGCGCGCCGGTGCTGCAGCAAACCTTCAGCAGCCTGGCCAACTTCCCCAACAACGATTACCACTGGCAGGGCGAGCTGCCCGGCAGCCAATCCGGCGTGCAGCAAGTGTTCGCCGGTCATGACGTCGCCTTCCTGTGCGGCTTCAGCAACCAGGCGCAGATCACGGTCTACAAGTACAGCGACGGTCCGCTGATTCCGCCCTCCGTCACCCAGGTCTACCTCAGCAACCATACCTGGGACATCGGCAAGAACTACTACGGCGAGGCCGCGCTGTTCGGCGATCTGAAAGCCACGCTGCCGCTGATCAACCAGTTGATCGGCGACCAGCCCTCGACCGCGGCCGTTGCCCGCAACGCCAAGCTGAAAGAGCTGGCCGCCCAGCGCAAGGTCGCCTGGGACGCCTACCTGCGCGAAGCGATGCATCAGAACGAGATCTGGGCGGTGGTGATCGCCGACGCGCTGCGAAAGGAAATCGGCGAGCGCCAGCTGGAAAAGCAGTTCGTCTACGTGCACGAGGCGGTGTCCGATCCGGCGCCGTTCCAGTACCTGCTGCCATTCACCGACCAAGCGGCTGCGCCGATCAGCTACTACTGCGTCGGCGGCGGCTCGCTGGGCTGGTCGATGCCGGCCACGCTGGGCATCAAACTGGAGCCGGACGGCTGCCAGGGCATAGACACCCGCTTCGTCGTCGCCGCCACCGGCGACGGCTCCTCGCTGTTCTACCCGCAAACCTGGTGGACCGCGCAACACCGCCAGCTGGGCGTGCTCTACATCATCACCAACAACCACGAGTACCACACGCTGCAGATGGGCCTGCAGCAAGTGGAGTCGATATACGGCGACGCGCCGGGCTACGAATGGACCGCCAAGACGCAAGACCCGGAATACCTGCGCATCCATCGTCCCAAGCCGGATTTCGTCACCCTGGCCAAGGCCTTCGGCGGCATGGAGGGCGAAATCGTCCGCCATCCGGAGGACGTGCGCGCGGCAGTCAGGCGCGGCATTGACCACGCGCTGGGCGGCCACGCCTACGTGCTGGACATGCATACCATCGGCCTGGAACAAACCCCGCCCACGCCGGAAGAAGCCAATGCCCGCTACGAGAAACAGCCCCGCCTGGACTGCTTCCACTTCGGCGCGGACGCGCTGAGGCGCAGCGACGACGCTGGCCTGCCGGGCAATGTGCCGGTGATTTTCTGAACGCAATCCACCCAGAGAAGGAAACAGCACCATGGCTGAAGAAAATTTCGACATCGCCATCGTCGGCGGCGGCGTATCCGGCGTTTATTGCGCCTGGCGGCTGAAACAAACCAACCCCGGGCAGAAGATCGCCGTATTCGAAGCCAGCGACCACATCGGCGGGCGGCTGCTGTCAGTGCGCCCGCCCGACATTCCCGACATGGTGGCGGAGCTGGGCGGCATGCGCATCCTGCCCGCGGTGCAGCCGCTGGTGACAAAATTGATTACCGAATTGAATCAGGAGCTGCCGGCCGACGAACAGATTTCGCTATATAAATTTCCGGTGGACGAGCCCCAGAACATCGCCTTCCTGCGCGGCGTCTACCTGCGCCTGGCCGACTTCACCAACGATCCGGACATCGTCCCCTACCAGCTGAATTTCATCGACCACGGCCAAAGCGCTGGCGAGGTGATCGTCAACGCGATCGAACAGATCGTGCCCGGCATCACCAACTCGAACCTGAGCGAGGAACAGCGCCGCGAAATGGCGCAAAGCGCTGAATTCGGCGGCGTGCCGCTGTACAAACAAGGCTTCTGGAACGTGCTGCTGCGGGTCATCACCGGCGAGGCTTACCACTACGCCGAAGATGTCGGCGGCTACGACTCCACGCTGTGCAACTGGAACGCGGCGGACGCGATTCCATGGTATCTGTCCGACTTCGGGGTCAGTCCAGAATACATGGGCTTCAGCAACGGCTTCCAGCAGGTGCCGCTGTCGCTGGCGCAACTGTTTGAAAAATCCGGCGGCGATGTCAGGCTGGCATCCCACATCTCCCACATCACGCTACAGGGAGACGGCTTCGCCTTCCAGGTCAACGGCAGCGCGGCGACGGCCAAAAAGCTGATCCTGGCGATGCCCCGCCGCTCGCTGGAACTGCTGACTGCCACCAGCCCGGCGCTGCAGGACGCCAAAACCCAGGCGCTGATCTCCACCGTCACGCCGCGGCCGCTGTTCAAACTGTTCACCACCTATAACAGCCCCTGGTGGCGCAACACCGGCTACTCCTCCACCGACGACGACGGCAAACCGATCTACGTCGCGGTGCAGGCCGGCCGCTCGGTCACCGACCTGCCGGTGCGGCAAACCTACTATTGGCCGAAAAGCGATGGCACCGCCGCCACCGAAGGCCATGCGATGCTGCTGGCCAGCTACGACGACGGCGACAACACCGGTTTCTGGGACGGGCTGCGCGCCAAGCGCCGCCAGCCCAGAGCGCTCGGTAGGGATGTGGCGCAACTCGCCGATCCCTTCATCGGCGTGGACGACAATGTGCAGCGCGACGAGCTGGAATGGCACCAGTACAAGGCGCCGCGGATGATGACCGAGGAAGTGACTCGCCAGCTGACTGTGATGCACAGCCTGAACTACACGCCCAAAGTGCGCAACGCCGCCTACCGCGACTGGGGCGACGATCCGTTCGGCGGCGGCTGGAACAGCTGGAACATCGGCGTGAAGAGCTGGGAAGTGAAGCATGCGGTAGTTCAGCCCACCGACCTGCCGCTGTACATCTGCGGCGAGGCCTATTCCGACGCGCAGGGCTGGGTGGAGGGCGCGCTGCAGACCGCCGGCTATCTGTTGGCAAAACTCGGCGTCGCGCCCTTCCCGCGTTAAGCCTCACCCTGGCCGCAAGAACGGACCGTTCGGCCAAGCCGGCGGTCCGTTTTCAGATTCGGTCCTGCTCCACCAGGCCCAGGCGCGGCACCACTGCGCCGGCCTCCAACACCGTGCCCGGCGACAACACCGCGTTGGCCCCCACCCGCACGCCGTCGCCCAGCAGAGCGCCCAGTTTCTCCAGCCCCGGCAACAGCACCTTGCCAGCCACATGCAGGCGTATGGTCTTGTCGTCGCGCTCGTTCCAGTGATTGGCCAGGATGCTCCCAGCCTCCAGGTTGACGTCGGCGCCCAGCACCGAATCGCCGACGAAATTGAAATGGGCGAGCCGGCTGCCCGGCCCGACGATGGAAGTCTTGATCTCGCAGCCCGGTCCCACCGTCACTCCGGCGCACAGAACCACTCCGCCGCGCAAGTAGGCGTGGGCGGCCACCCGACAAGCCGGGCCTATCCAGACCGGCCCTTTCAGGATCGCCCCTTCTTCCAACGTCGCGCTGCGATGGATCATCGCCTCGCCATCCCACACCCATTCATCGGGATTGGCTGCGGCGCGGCGCGCCGCCAACGCATCGGGCAAGCCTTCCAGCCATCGCCAGGGCACGTCAGCGGCATTGAGCCACGGCAAGGCCTGGGCCACGGCGGACAACAAGCGGTGAAATTCCGGCATCGGGGGCTCCTTAAGGCAAAGAAGCGATTTGACACGCACGAGCGCAGGCCGGCAAGCATCCAAAACAAAACTGCCGTTCCCTTGCGGGAACGGCAGTTTGTATCGGCGCTCCGATGTCAGCCCATCGGCGCGGCTGTTCTAATCCCTTGCGGTATTAGAAGGAGTGAACCATGTTCAGGCCCACGCCGCGCAGCTTGTTGCCGGCGGTGGCGGTATCGCTGCCATTGGTGAAGATGGCTTGATCAGCCTTCACTTCGCCATATTGCAGGCCAACGGTGGTGCGCTTGGACATTTGATAGTCCACGCCGACCAGGAACTGCTTGTAGCCGCTGTTCGGTTCGGAGTTGCCATCAACCTTGACGTTGGTGCCTTGCGCGTAAGTCAGCTTCGGCGTGAATGCGCCCAGGGTGTAGGCGGCAGTCAGCGCGTATTCCTGCGACTTGTACTTGCTGCCATCCAGAGCCGGAGCATTGTCGCCCAGGAAGTAGCTCAGCGGAGTCACGGAGCTGTCGCCACGGTCGTTGCGGTAGCCGAAGGCAAGCAGCAGGTTGTTGGCGTTGTAGCCAGCTTCCAGACGATGGCT
This sequence comes from Chromobacterium piscinae, assembly GCF_021129175.1. Taxonomy (GTDB): domain Bacteria; phylum Pseudomonadota; class Gammaproteobacteria; order Burkholderiales; family Chromobacteriaceae; genus Chromobacterium; species Chromobacterium piscinae. The sequence continues at coordinate 16,239 of NZ_JAJOHV010000060.1, forward strand.
GTCATTGGACTGGGTACGCACGCCGGCGATGGTCACCGGAGTCTGGTGGATGTACTGGTACTTGCCGAAGAAGCCGCTGTTCTCGTAGGACAGGCCCAGGTTGTACAGCTCGCGCGAGCTATCGCTCGGCGCGGTGGCGAAGGAAGCGGTCTTATCTTCCTTGGTGCCGTACAGGAACGCGCCCTGGAAGCCGTTGTAGTTGGCGGTGTCAAAACGGATGGCGTTCTTCACGCGGACATCGTCACGGGTAAAGGCGTTCAGTTGCAGCGCGTCGCTGGAGCTTTCCCACGGGTTCACGACGCTCATATTGGAGTCGCTGAAGGTGGAGATGTTGCCCAGACGCACTTTACCGTAGCCGGTATCCAGGCCGACGAAGGATTCGCGGCTGGCGAACGTGCCGTACTTCTGACGGTTGGTGCCGTCAATGTCGAAGCCGCTCTCAACCTGCCAGATGGCCTTCAGGCCATTGCCCAGGTCTTCGCTGCCTTTGAAGCCGATACGGGAGCCCATGTCATCGACGTTGGTCTTGTTGATACCAGCGGCATCAACATTTTCCACGCCGGCCTTCAGTTGGCCGTAGATGGTGACATCAGCGAATGCGGCAGCCGGCAGAGTGGCAACCGCCAGGGCGATCAGAGTTTTTTTCATGGTGAACAATCCTTGTGGCTTGTCTTAGAAAGCGATTGAATACTAATTCCACGGATGGATATATGCAAGTGAACACTTCGGTACCATGTTGTAAAAACACATCACAATCGGCAAAAAAACAACACTAGTCATGAGCTCAGAAATCTTGTCCAAACTTAACAAATTTATGTATTTTTATTGCTTAATGAACATTAACAAAGCCATTAACGCCGAAACAATGTTCAATATCGAAAAAAAAGGCCCACACGTGTGGGCCTTACATAAGGATAGACTTGACCTGAGCCTGCTCGAACCTAAGGAATGCAGACATCAACCAGACTCAATTTAGAGTGTACTCGCTTTCGTTTTTCCAATCAATTTCTTTCCCAGCGCACTTTGTCAAACATTGTTAAGCCATTCCACATGCTTTGCGAGCGCGGCCATGCCGCGATGTCCCTCAGGCCCTCGGCTCAGCCACCTACGGCCGCTTCGCGCTGCGCGGGGAAGTGCAGCTCGGCGCACAAGCCGCCCAGCGGGTGATTGAACAGGAAAATGTCGCCGTGATGCTCGCGCGCGATGGCCCGGGCAATCGCCAGCCCCAGTCCGCTGCCGCCGGTATGCTTGGCCCGGGAATGCTCCAGCCTCACATAGGGCTCGAATACCCGCTCGAGATCGTCCTCGGCGATGCCTGGGCCATGATCCCGCACCATGATTTCCACGCGGCCGGCACGCTCGCGCAACGACACCTCCACGACACCACCGCCATAACGGCGGGCATTCTCCAACAGGTTGGCGATGCAGCGGCGCAAGGCCTGCGGCCGGGCGTACAAGGGCTTCACCGTTTCCGTCCTGCACATCACTTCGGCGCCCAACGCCTCAACGTCCTCGACCACGCCCTCCAGCAAGGCGCCGACATTGAGCAGCACCGTGCTTTCATTGCCCTGCCCCATCCGCAGATAGGCCAGCGTGTCGCCTATCAGTTGATCCATCTCGACCAGGTCGCGCTCTATCGCCTGGCGCGCGCTTCCCTCCTCCAGCTGCTCCAGCCTCAGCCGGACGCGGGTGATCGGCAGGCGAAGATCGTGCGACACGCCTGCCAGCATCTGGCTGCGCGTCTGCAGATAACGCTGCAGCTCCTGTTGCATGCGGTTGAAGGCCCGGGAAGCGTTGACCACCTCCTGGGTGCCGGTTTCAGGCAAGGGCGGCTGGTTGAGGTTGGCCGCCAGCCCGGTCGCGGCCTGGGAAAACAGCGCCAGCGGCCGCGTCAGGCGGCGCACGGCCCAGGCGGAGGCCATGGCCACCACCAGCGCCACCAGCAGCAGCCAGGCGGTCACCCGCCACGGCGTTTCCGCCGCGCTGGATATCTGCCCGATGCGGAAGGTCACCACGGTGCCGTCCTTCAGCTGCGCCTGCACCGTGGCCATCTGGATCTTGAACTCCGGCCCGCCTTCGCCCAGTTTGTTGGGAAAGGCCTGCACCCAGAACTGCTTGCCCGGCGTGAACACGTGCTGGCCCGGCTCAACGAAGGGACGCAGCAAATCTTCCGCGGCATCGGGAGAGTCGTCGCGGAAGGACAGCACCTGCAGGCGGAACGGAGAGCCAAGATCGTCCTGGATCAATTCGCGCAGCTTGCCGGCTTCCGGCAGATTGGTCTTGCCCCCGACCCGCCAGGGCTGGTCGAGCAACACCTGGGCGTTGGGCGAAGTCAGCGCGCCGGCCAGCTTGGGCCGGCTGGCGGCGGCGGTTTCGTCCAGCAGATTGATCATGTCCGCCAGGTGCTGCGCCACGTACTCGGCGCGCAAGGTGCGGCTGAGCCGCTCGCGGTCGGTCAGCACCAGCGCGATGCCGATCACGTTGGCCAACAGCACGCTGGTCAGCAGCGTCAGCAACAGCTGGCCGTACAGGGTGCGAGGCAAGCGCCTCATCTCACCGGCACCACCTCGCAAGCCAGCATGTAACCGCCGCTGCGGATGGTCTTGATCAGCAGCGGTTCGCGGGCGTCATCGCCCAGGCGGCGGCGCAAGCGGCCTATCATCACGTCGACGGTGCGATCGAAGGGGCCGGCTTCCTTGCCGTTCATCGCCTCCATCAGCTGGTCGCGCGACATCACGCGCTGCGAATTCTCGGCCAGCGCCTGCATCAGCTTGAATTCGCCGCCGGACAGCGGCGTCACCACGCCGCCGCCGTCGACCAGATGCTGGGCGCCCAGCTCCAGCCGCCAGTCGCCGAACTGCAGCGCGCGCAGTGCGCTGTTGTTGCGGCGCTCTTCCACCCGGCGCAGGATGCTGCGCACGCGGGCCAGCAATTCGCGCGGGTTGAACGGCTTGGGCAGGTAATCGTCGGCACCCATTTCCAGACCGATGATGCGGTCCAGTTCGTCGCCCCGCGCCGTCAGCATCAGGATCGGCATATTGGAGCGGGAGCGCAGATCGCGGCACAGTTTCAGGCCGTCCTCGCCCGGCAACATCAGATCCAGGATCAGGATGTCGAACGACTGCTCGGCCAAGGCGCGGTTCATCGCCTCGCCATCGCCCACCGCCGAGACAACCATGTCCTGGCGGCTCAGGTAATCGCTAAGCAGATCGCGCAGATCCGGATCGTCATCGACAATAAGCACGCGGGAAGCTTGAGACATCGGCAGTTCCTAAGGTATCGGGAGTTAATCACGAAGGTGTCGCCTGCAAGCGCGACAACAGCGCGGGCGCCGTGTTTGGGCGCCCGCGCTCTCAGGGTTGGAGTGACGAAGGTTTCAATTGGTTCCGCTGCGCGGTTCCTGCCGGGTTCGATGCCAGGAATAGCCGATGCCGCCGGCCAGCAGGGACACCGTCGCCAGCAGCGACCAGGCGGTGGGCAGCTTGAACGCCACCAGGCCAGCGTCGTGCAGGTAGACCAGCCCCACCTTGACGCCGATCAGCACCAGCACCAGCGCCAGCGCGTACTTCAGATAATGGAAACGGTGCACCATGGCCGCCAGCGCGAAATACAGCGCGCGCAGGCCCAGAATCGCGAAGATGTTGGAGGTGTAGACCAGGAACGGATCCTGGGTCACCGCGAAAATGGCCGGGATGCTGTCCACCGCGAACACCAGGTCGGCCGACTCCACCAGAATCAGCGTCAGCAGCAGCGGCGTCGCCCACCATCCCTTGCCCAGGCCATGGCGCTCGCCGCGCACCAGGAAGGCGTTGCCGTGCAGCTCCGGCGTCAGCCGCATCCGGCGGCGCAGCCACTGGTAAAACTTCTGCTCAGTGAGCGGCGTGGCTTCCTCGTCGCCGGAGAACAGCATTTTCAGGCCAGCCCACAGCAGGAAGATGCCGAACAGCAGCAGCACCCACTGGAACTCGGCCACCAGCGCGGCGCCGGCGCCTATCATCAGCGCCCGCATCAGGATCGCGCCCAGGATGCCCCAGAACAGCACCCGGTGCTGAAGCGCTCGCGGCACCGCCATGCTGCCGAAGATCAGCGAGATCACGAACACATTATCCAGCGACAGCGACTTCTCCAGCAGATAGCCGGTGAAGTACTGCACGCCGGCGTCGGCACCGCGATACCACCACACCCAGCCGCCGAAGGCCAGGCCGATGCCGATATAGAACGCCGACAGCTTCAGACTGTCGCGCACGCCGATCTCGCGGCCGTCCTTCTGCAGGATGCCGAGGTCGAACGCCAGCAGCGCCAACACGCCGGCCAGGAAAGCCAGCCAGGTCCACAGCGGGTAGCCCAGCGCGGGGGCGGTCAGAAAATCGATCACTTCAACACTCCATTCAATCCGTCAATGCGGGCGGACAGACGCCGCCCGCGAGGGTCAACCGCGGCCTTCCAGCGCGGCGATGCGTTCTTCCATGCTCGGATGGGTGGCGAACAGGCCCAGCAGGCCGCGGCCGCCGGCGATGCCGGAGGCGGCCATGCTCTTGGGCAGGCCGTCGGCTTCGATGCCGCCCAGGCGGCGCAGCGCGTTGGCCATCGGCCGCGGCGAACCCAGCAGCTCGGCGGCGCCGGCGTCGGCGCGGAATTCGCGCTGGCGCGAGAAGTACATCACCACCACGGAAGCCAGGATGCCGAACACGATCTCGCACACGATCACCGTGACGAAATAGCCAATGCCGGTGCCGGCGGAGCTGTTTTCCTCATCGCGCTTCAGCCAGCTGTCCACCAGATAGCCGACCACCCGCGCCAGGAAGAACACGAAGGTGTTGACCACGCCCTGGATCAGCGTCAGCGTCACCATGTCGCCGTTGCGGATGTGGGCGATCTCGTGCGCCAGCACCGCCTCCACTTCTTCCTCGTTCATATTGGCCAAGAGGCCGGTGGACACCGCCACCAGCGAGTTGGAGCGGCTGGGTCCGGTGGCGAAAGCGTTGGGCTCGCCCTCGTACACCGCCACCTCCGGCATCGGCAGGCCGGCGCGGTCGGCCAGCTTGCGCACGGTGTTCAACAGCCAGGCCTCGGTCTGGCCGGACGGCTGCGTGATCACCCGCGCGCCAGTGCTCCACTTGGCCATGGTCTTGGACAAGGCCAGCGAAATGAAGGCGCCGCCAAAGCCCAGCACCGCCGAGAACATCAGCAACATGCCCAGATTCAGCCCACCGGAAGTGACGAAGCGGTCCAGCCCCAAAAGACGGACGCTCACGCTCAGCACCAGCATCACGGCGATGTTGGTCACAATCAGCAAAATCACCCGTTTCATTGTTTAGTCTCCCGAAATCCATTCAATCATCGGCCAGGACGAAGCGCTGGCCACACTGCAGTGTATGCGACAAAAAGAATCGAAAAAATAAAGTAAAATCTGAACATATATACGATTTTTTCGAATTGAAAAATGGACAAACTCAATTACAAGCATCTGCACTATTTCTGGGCCGTCGCCCGCACCGGCAGCGTCACCCGCGCCGCCGAACAGCTGGGCATCAGCATGCAGACCGTCAGCGGCCAGATTTCCCGGCTGGAGCAGCAGCTGGGACGGTCCTTGCTCCGCCAGCAAGGGCGAGGACTGGAACTGACCGAAGCCGGGCGCGTGGCCCAAGGCTACGCCGACCGCATCTTTCTGCTGGGCGAGGAAATGGAAGAGGCGCTGGCCGATCCGTTGCTCGACCAGACGCTGCGGCTGGCGGCCGGCATTTCCGACGTTGTCCCCAAAGGCATCGCCAGCCGCCTGTTGCGGCCGGCGCTGCAAACCGGCTGCCGCCTCCGCCTCAGTTGCGGCGAAGGGGACTTCGACGAGTTGATCGGCGAATTGGGCCGGCACCGGCTGGATCTGGTGCTGGCGGACCGGCCGGTGGCCAGCAGCGAGCAGCAACAATTCCAGTCTTGGCCGCTGCTGAGCTGCCCGGTGCAACTGCTGGCCGCGCCGGCGCTGCACGCCAGCCGCCAGGCGGGTTTTCCCGCCAGCCTGGAGCAGGCGCCGCTATTGCTGCCCAGCCGCGACAACGTGCTGCGCCGGCAATTGGAGCATTGGTTCGAGGCAAGTGGTTTGCGGCCCGACGTTGTCGGCGAATTCGACGACCATGCGTTAATGGAGACATTCGCCCGCCAGGGAATGGGACTGCTGCCCGCCCCCGTCTCGCCCGACGGAGAGGCCGATCATCCCGGCCTGCTGTCCTTGGGCGCGCTGGATGGCGTATCGGAGCGCTATTACGTCACCGCCAGCCGGCGCAAATTGCAGCACCCCGCCCTGCAAGCCATTCTGCGGGCCTGGAGCTGAGCTTGTGCCACACAGGCGACAGGCGGCCTCGTGAGGCGGACCAGCGGCGCCGACGATGATTCCGCCCAAGATAGTCTTGGCCGATAATGGTTCGAAGCACTTCGCCGGCGCGGCAGCCGGGCAACAGATCGAGCATCATGGACAAGCAACAAGCTTTCACCCTGCCTGAGTTGTTGATCGTCATGGCCTTGCTGGCCATCGTCCTCGCATTCGCCGTGCCGGCCTACCAAAGCGCCGTGTCAGCCAACGCGGTGATGTCCGAGAGCAATAATCTGTACGGCGACATCCTGTCCGCCCGCAACGAGGCGCTCAAGCGCGGACAGACCGTGCTGGTCTGCCCCTCGGCCGACGGCGCCAACTGCAACGCCAGCTCGCCCGGCAACACCAACTGGGCCGGCGGCTGGATCGTGCTGCAGGCGGCCGGAGGAAACTGCACCGACACCAGCGGCGCCGTGCTGCGCAGACAGCAAGCCTTCTCCAGCGGCGACAGCGCCAGCTCCAACAACAGCGCCTATCCCTATCTATGCTTCAATCGCATGGGCTATGCGCCATCCAGCAATGACGGCATGGTCACCTTCAATACTCCAGGCAATCAGGCCAGCAGCCGGCGCTGCGTGGCACTGGCCGCGGTGGGCCACCCCCAGGTGCTGACCAACGGCCAGACTGACAGCACGGGACAATACACATGCCAATGAAACTGTCCGGCCACAGCGGTTTCAGCATGCTGGAAGTGCTGGTGGCGCTGATCGTGATCTCGCTCGGTCTGCTCGGCATCGCCGGCATGCAGGCCGCCGCGATCAACAGCACCAGCATCGCCCGCAGCCGCAGCCTGGGCGCCATCGCCGCTGAAAGCATGGCCGCCGCCATGCACGCCAATACCGCGTATTGGGGCGCGTTGGGCGCCAGCGGCAGCTGGAGCGTCAGCGCCTCCGGCGTCATCAGCGGCACGCCGGCCCTGAGCCAGTCAACGGACTGTTCCGCGTCAGGCACCACCTGCAACGCCGCCAATGTGGCCGGCTACGACGCCGCCCAATGGGGAAGCGGCACGATCAGCGCCCTGCCGGGCGGCAGCGGCCAGATCGCCTGCAATCCGGCCACCAGCGCCACGCCGGTCGCCTGCACCATCACCGTTTACTGGCTGGAAAAGAACCGCATGGTCAACGCCGTGTCCGTTGCCGCCGGCACCGCCAGCCAGAGCTACCAGATGGTGGTGGTGCCATGAGCGCGCGCCGGCAGCGCGGCGGCGGTCTGATCGAGGTGATGGTGGCCATCGCCATCGGCCTGTTCCTGCTCAGCGTGCTGACGCTGATCTTCACCTCCGCGCGGCTGACCAAGACCAGCCAGTCAGGCCTGGCCCAGCTGCAGGACAACCAGCGCACTGCGATGGCCCTGATCAGCAGCATCGTGCAGTCCGCCGGCTACTATCCCAATCCGCAAACCCAGACCGCGGCGCAGGCGCTGCCCGCCGCAGGCGGTTTCGCCGCTGGACAGTCGGTCACTGGCACGTCGGGGGCATCTGGCGCGTCGGACACCTTGAGCGTGCGCTTCGCCACGCTGTCCGGCGACACCGTGCTCAACTGCAACGGCTCCAGCAACACCAGCGGAAGCGGCCAGATCTACATCAACCAGTTTTCCGTCAACGGCTCGAACCAGCTAGCCTGCGCCGTCAACGGCGGAACCGCCCAGGTGCTGGTGGACGGCGTCAGCAAAATGACGGTGATGTACGGCGTGGACCCCGCCAACAGCGGCTCTACCACCCATTACTATCCGGCCTCCGCCATTCCATCCGGCGCCACCGTGCGCTCGGTGTGGGTGACGCTGACCATGGTCAACCCCCTGGCCAATCAGCCTGGCCAGCCGGCCACGGTGAAAATGTCCTGGCTCACCGGCCTGATGAACCAGCTATGAAGCGCTCACCTCCCCCTTCCCGTCTTTTCCGCCCACGCGGCTTCACCATGGTGGCGGCGCTGATGATGCTGATCGTGATCACCATCATCGGCATCGCGCTGATGCGCAGCAGCGGCCTGCTGGGCAAGCTGGCCGGCAACACCCGCGAGAAAGGCCGGGCCTTCGAAGCCGCCGAGGCAACGCTGCAATACGCGGAATGGTGGCTGAACCAGGGAGGCAACGCCGGCGCCGCCCCCAATTGCAGCAGCACCCAGACGCTGAGCGCGCTGCAAATCTGCAGCAACGCGATCGCCAATCCGACCACCAATGTACCGTGGACTACGGGCTACACCTACACACCGCCCTTCATGACAGCCTCGGCCAACGGCGGCAGCCAGACCTACTATCACGCGCCGCAGCTCTACATCCAGTACCTAGGGCTGAATGCAGCCGGCACCGGCGCCATCTATCAGCTCACTGCAATAGGCTACGGCGGCAACGCCGCATCCGTGGCCGTGCTGCAAAGCACCTACACGCTGTACTCGGGCACCACGAATCTGGGGAAATGACTATGCGATCCCATGCAACCCGCCTGCTCCCCCCGATCGCCATCCTCGCCGCCAGCCTATGGCCGCCAGCAGCGGGCGCGGTCACCGTCAGCGACAATTTCACCGGCGGCGGCGCGCAATTGAACTGGCTAGTGTTCGGCGGCGCCTGCATGACCGCCGGCACCGGCTCCGGCACCATCCCGGCCTGCGGCAGCAAGGATCCCAGCGGCAACACCCAGATCGGCGGCTATGGCGGCACACTGCCCGACACCAGCGGCAACGGCGCGCTGCGGCTGACCAACAGCTCCGGCAGCCAGTCGGGCGCCATCGTCTACAACAGCCTGTTTCCATCCAGCAGCGGCCTGCAGGCCACCTTCACCAGTTACACCTATGACGGCGACTCCGGCGGCAGCGCGCGCGACGGCGCCGACGGCATGAGCTTCTTCCTGCTCACCGGCATTCCCAGCGCAGTCGGCTCCTTCGGCGGCAGCCTGGGCTACAGCTGCTCCAACGTGAACTCGCCTTACAACGGCATCATCGGCGGCTACCTGGGCCTGGGCATGGACGAGTACGGCAACTTCCCCAACGGCGGCTCCAGCAACGACAACACCTCTAGCGGACCGGGCGCCAAACCGCAAAACATCTCGCTGCGCGGCGCCGGATCGGTGGCGTCCAGCCCGCTAGCCAGCCAGTTTGGGGGCAGCTTCAGCGCCTCCATGGTGCAAAGCGTCTGCAAGACCGGGAAATACGGCACCCAGAGCGTGATGAACTATCCGTTCATCAGCATTCCCGGCACCAGCAACGGCGTCTACCAGCTGCCGTCCAATCAGCCCATGGCCAATGAATCCGCCACCAAACGCGGCCAAGCGGTGCCGATCAGCTACAAGCTGAAAATCACGCCGGCCAACCTGCTCAGCCTCTGGTACAGCTACAACAACGGCGCTTACGTGCCGGTGATCACCAACTACGACATCAACAACACCTCGGTCAGCGGCCCGCTGCCCAGTCAGATCACCTTCGGTTTCGCCGCGTCCACCGGCGCCAGCCGCAACGTGCACGAGATCAGCTGCTTCCAGGCCCAGCCCTTCACCCAGTCCGCCAGCTCCAGCGGTCTGAATAGCCAGCAAACCACCCTGATCCGCACCGGCACCCAACAATACGTGGCCAGCTACCACGCCGACAACTGGTGGGGTTCGCTCGCGTCCTACGCCCTGCAAGGCGACCCCAACACCGGCCAAGTCACAGTGGCCAGCACCGCCACTTGGGATGGCTCCTGCGTGCTGACCGGCGGCAGCTGCGCCACCACCGGCGCCAGCAATATGAGCGCGCAGACCAGCCGCGCCATTCTCAGTTGGAACGGCAGCCAGGGCATCCCCTTCCAATGGGCGAATCTGACGTCCGCGCAGCAAACCGCGCTGAGCCCGGACGGCAACGGCTCGGCCCGGGTGTCCTACCTGCGCGGCGCGCGCGGCAACGAAGTGACCACGCTAGGCAGCGGTCTGTTCCGCGACCGCGACAGCGTGCTGGGCGATCTGATCAACAGCAGCCCGGTCTGGGCGGGTCCGCCGCAGAACAGTTATCCAGGCGCCTGGAGCGACAAGCTCTACCCGTCGGCCTCCCCGGCGGAAAACGCGACCGGCGCGCAATCCTATCCCAGCTATCAGAGCGCCAACGCCACCCGGACCAATATCGTCTACAACGGCGGCAACGACGGCATGCTGCACGGTTTCCGCACCGGAGCCAACGACAGCAACGGCAATTACGTGGCCACCAACAATGACGGCCAGGAAGTGCTCGCCTACCTCCCGGCCGCGGTTCAGGCCAATACCGTCCAGTACGGCAGCCCCACCTATCCCCACCAATATTTCGTCGACGCCACCCCGGTCGCCGACGACCTGTTCTACGGCAGCGGCTGGCACACCTGGCTGATCGGCGGCATCGGCGCGGGCGGCCAAGCGCTGTACATGCTGGATGTCAGCAATCCGGCCAACTTCGCCGAGACCAGCGCCGCCAGCCTGGTGGTGACGGAAATCAACAGCGGCACGCTCAGCTGCGTTAACAAGGCCAGCTGCGGCAGCGACCTGGGTTACACCTTCGGCACGCCGGTGATCGCCCGCTTCCACAACGGCCAGTGGGGCGCGGTGTTCGGCAACGGCTACAACAGCGCCAACGGCCACGCCGTCATCTTCATCATGCTGGTGGGCAGCAACGGCGCGCCCAGCTACTACGAACTGGATACCGGCAGCGGCAGCGCCAACGACCCCTCGGGCGCCGGCGGCAAGAACGGCATCTACTACACCACAGTCGCCGATCTGGACGGCGACAACGTCGCCGATTACATCTACGCCGGGGACTTGTTCGGCAATGTCTGGCGCTTCGACGTCACCGGCAACACGCCGGCCAGCTGGTCTGTATCGCAATTCGGCAAAGGCGCGGCCTCGCCGCTGTTCACCACCCTGTATACCTATTGCACCAGCGCGCAGATCAGCGCCGGCAGCTGCACCCCCAGCCTGCAGCCGATCACCAGCAAGCTTCTGGTGACCGCCATTCCCACTGGCGGCGCCAGCCCGAGAGTGCTGGTATCTTTCGGCACCGGCCAAAAAATTCCCTTCACCACCAACTCCGCCGACGTTTACGCCGGCGGCACCCAGAGCCTGTACGGCGTCTGGGACTGGGACATGTCGGGCTGGAACACGCTGACCGGACAATCCGCCTACTATAGCCAGGCTGCGCCCACCGGCGGGCTGATCGTGCGCCCGAGCAACCTCACCGCCCAGACCGTCGCCGCGTCCTACAGCTCGACGCTGGGCACGGTGCAAGGCTACCGCGCACTGTCCAGCAACACCGTCTGCTGGCAAGGCGGCGGCGCCTGCAGCCCAAGCACCAGCAACACCAGCTATGGCTGGCTGCTCAATCTGCCCGGCAGCGGCGAACAGGTAATCTATAACCCGGTCAGCCAGCTGGGCACCTTCACCGTCAACACCACCATTCCACCCAACAGCAATCCGTCGTCGTGCTCGGTATCGTCCGCCACCGGCTTCACCATGTCGCTGAACCCCAAGACCGGCGGCGCAACCGCGCGCTCCTATTACGCCAACGACGCCGGCAACTTCAGCGGCATCAGCGGCAGCGTGATCAACGGCATCGCGGTGAACATGGCCGGCTCGCCCAGCGTGGTGCGCGCCCTGGGCAATTATTTCGCGATCGGCAGCAGCATCAGCGGCGGGCCGGTCGCCACGCCGCCTCAACTCAACCCGGCCGCCTTCGACCTGCACGCCAGGCTGAACTGGATCGAGCTGCGCTAAGCTAACAAGAGACAAAACCATGCAAAAGAAGCCCGAAGGATTTTCCCTGCTGGAACTGGTAATCGCGCTGGCGGTACTGGCCCTGCTGGTTTCCATCGCCCTGCCCTCCTACCGCAACTTCATGATGCAATCCAACCGCACCGCGGCCAAAACCGCGCTGCAGGACCTGGCCAGCCGCGAGGAAAGCTATTTTTCCACCAACAACAACTACGCCAGCCAGCTGTCCACTCTGGGCTACGCCAGCGGCGCGGTCTACGCGCCGGGCAACGGCAACAATCTGTATGCGCTCTCCATCGCCAGCGCCACGGCCAGCACCTTCGTGCTGAACGCCGCGCCCCAAGGCAGCCAGGCCCAGGATAGCTGCCAGACCTACCAGTTGGACAATCTGGGCAACCAGAGCAATATCGCCAACAATGCCAGCGGAACCACCCTGAGCGTCAGCGGCTGCTGGTGACCGGCAAAGCAAAACGGCGCCCGATGGACGCCGTTCGGCTTGATGGAGAACAGGCTCCGGCTCAGTCGGCCAGCAGCTTGTTCACCACGTCTACGTATTCCTGCATGGCCGCGGCGCCATCCTTGCCCTTCAGCTTTTCCCAGGCGTCGAACTTGGCGCGGTTGATGAAGTCCATCATGCCCGGACGCTCGCCGGCGGCGTCGCCTTCGGTCGCCTGCTTGAACAGCGCGTACAATTGCAACAGGGTCTGGTTGTCCGGACGCTCGGACAAGGTCTTGACGTCGGCCTGGGCCTGAGTGAAGAGAGTCTGCAGATCAGACATGGCGTTTCCTTTGTCGATTGCCGGGACGGTTGGCTCCGTCCCTGGCGGTGTTAGCCCTCCGGCATGCGCCGGAACGGGGGACAATGTAGCATGAAGCGGACTCAATGCGACAGTGGCGGCGGCGCATCCGCCTGCGGCTCTATCCGTATCCGCTTGTAGCTTTTCACCGCCCGCCCGTCCTTGCGCGCGGGTTGGTAATCCGCGCCGCGGAAAACCGGAGCGATGGCGTCGGCCAGCTTGGCGTCCACCTCGCCCTCGAAACGCACCGCATCCACCCTGCCGCCGGCGCCGATGAACACCAGCACCTCGACCGGCTGCGACGGGCCGTTCAATGCCACGTCAGGCAGCGCGATGCGGCCGCGCTCCTGCGCCAGCTGATCCAGCTCCCGCGCCGGATAATAGATGTCGGCGCCCAGACGCAGCCTGTCGTCGCCGATGTCCTCCGGCGCCATATCGTCCGCGTCCGGCTTGGGCGCGTCAGCCAACGGCGGCGCGATCGGCGGCGGCTCGGCGGCGGCGGGCGCGGGCTCTCCCCGCAGCCTCACCCGCATCGCCTCATGCCAGGAAGCCCATTGCCCAGGCCTCAGCGGCAGCCACAGCAGGGCCGCGTGGACGAGCAGGGATAGCCACAGCGCCAGCAGCAACCGTTCCGTCGTATTCCAACGCCGCATCTTCATGCCTGTTTCGCGCCTCTCCGCCATGAAAAACGGGACCGGCGAAACCGGTCCCGTCTTGCTGGCTTACTTGGCGTTCAGCAGCTGTTCGATGTCGTCGCCGCCGATGGCGCCCGGCACCATGCGGCCATTGGCGAACACCAGCGCCGGCGTGCCGGTGATGCCCATCTTCTCGCCCAACGCCTGAATCTTCTCCAGCGGCGTGTCGCAGTTGTCCGGGCCGGTCAGCGGCTTGCCGTCGCGCATGAAGGCGGTCCAGGCGGCGGCCTTGTCGGCTGAGCACCAGATCTGCTTGGACTTGCGCATCGCATCCGGGTGCAGTTGGGTCAGCGGATAGAGGAAGGTGTAAATGGTGACGTTGTCGATGTCCTTCAGGCTCTCGCGCTCCAGCTTCTTGCAGAACGGGCAATCCGGGTCGGTGAACACCGCCATCTTGCGCTCGCCCTTGCCCCGCACGTCTTTGAAGGCGTATTGGAACGGCAGCGCGTTGAAGTCCACCTTGGACAAATCGGCCATCTTCTTCTCGGTCAGGCTTTCCTTGCTCTTGGTGTCGATCAGGTCGCCGACGAACAGATAGCTGGCGTCGCTATTGACGTACACCACCTGGCGGCCGTCCACCACCAGCTCGTAGATGCCCTTGACCGGGGTGGCGCTGACGCTCTTCACCTGCTTGCCGGGGAAGTGGCCGAGGAAGGCCTTCTTCACGTCTTCGACATTGCCGCCGGCGGCCTGGGAGCAGGCGGCCAGCGACATCAGCATCGCGCTGGACAGGGCCAGCGTTTTCATTCTCTTGTTCATCGATCAGGGGTCCTTTGGGATCAGTATCCAATCGCCTGTCTGGCGAACTGCCGTTTCAGCGGAGTCAGGCAGTTGGTCAAAGACAGGCCGGTATTGCGCAGCCATGGCAGACCGGGCAGTTTCGCATGGAATAGCCGGTACAAGCCATCGCAGCCGAATTGCATGGCGGCCACCGCCTCGCGGCGCTGGCGCTGATAGCGGCGCAGCAGCATCCAGTCGCCGCAATCGGGCGCGGCGTCCAGCAGTCCCGCCAGTTGCGCGGCGTCCTGGAAGCCCAGGTTGACGCCCTGCCCGGCCAGCGGATGGACGGTGTGGGCGGCGTCGCCTATCAGCGCCACCCGCTCGGCCGCCACCGCCTCCGGCTGGATCAGCCGCAAAGGGAAGGCCGCCGCCGCAGTCAGAGTGGCAAACGCGCCCAGCTGCCGCCCGCCAGCCTCGGCCACCCGCGCGGCCAGTTCCTCCGGCGACAGCTGCAGCAGCGACTGCGGATCAGGAGTGGACCAGACCATCGATATTCGGTTCCCGGCCATCGGCAGCCAGGCAAGAATGCTGTCGCCGAAGAACCATTGCCGCGCGATGCCCTGATGCGGCAGCTCGCAGGTGAAATTGGCGACCACGCCGCTCTGGCCGTAGGGTTTGACGCTGGCCTGCAGGTCCAGCTGGCTCCTCACCCAAGAGTTGGCGCCGTCGGCCCCCACCAGCAGCTCGGCCGCCAGTTCGCGGCCGTCTTCCAACATCAGCCGGGCTTCGCCCGGCGTCGTGGCCAGCGTCTTGGCGCGCGCGCCGGTGATCAGCTCCGCGCCGCTATCGCGCAGCTGGGCCCACAGCGAGGCCAGCAGCCAGCGGTTCTCCACGATCCAGGCCAGCGCGTCGGCATCGGCGTCGCGGGCGGAGAAGGAAATCCGCCCGCCTGCGTCGCCTCGCACGTCCATTGACGCGATGGTGCCGATCCGCGCCATGTCCGGCCAGGCGCCCATGCCCTCCAGGAAACGCCGGTTGGCCGGGCTGACCGCGTAAATGCGCGCGTCCCACCCTTGCTCCAGATCATCGACCGCCGGCTCCCCGGCCTCCAGCAACGCCACTCGTTTGCCGGCGCGCGCCAGCGCAAGCGCCAGGCTGGCGCCGACCAGGCCGCCGCCGACGATGACCGCTCGATATTTGTCGTAACGCATCGCTTATCCCCGCACGCCGAATACAAGATGGCCGGCGAATTTGCGCCGCAAAGCCGGCAGCGTGTCCAGCGCCGTCATGCCGACGCCGCGCAGGCGATTCATCAACGGATGGTGGCCGTCGAACAGCTTGATCAGGCCATGGGTGAAGCCGACCACCGCGCGGCTGTCCAGCTTGCGCGAAGCGGCATAGCGTTTCAGCGCACGCGCGTCGCCGGCATCGGCCGCGCCCTCCAGCGCGTCGGCCAGGCCGACCGCGTCGCGCAGGCCCAGATTCAGGCCCTGGGCCGCCACCGGGTGCATGGTCTGGGCGGCGTTGCCGATCAGCGCCACCCGGCCGCTCGCCACCTGGCTGGCCTGGCGCAGCGCCAACGGGAAGGTGGCACGCGGCCCGACCGACAGTATCCGGCCCTGGCGCTCGCCGAAGGCCTGCTGCAGCTCGCCGCGCAGCACCGCTTCGTCGGCGGCGGCCAGCCGCTCGGCGTCGGCCTGGCTGCGGGTCCATACCAGCATGTAGCGCTCGCCATGCGGCAGCAGCGCGAACGGGCCGTCATGGGCGAAGCGCTCGTAAGCCACGCCCTGGGGCGGCAGCTCGGTCTCCACCTCGGCCAGCACCGCGCACTGATGATAATCGTGGGTCAGCCGGCGGATGCCCGGCAGCATTTCCGCCAGCGCGCCGCCCTCGGCCAGCACCAGCAAGCTTCCGGTCAATAGCAAGCGGCCGTCCGCCGTCTCCACCTCGGCGCACGCATACTGGCTCAGGCTCTTCACCGCCGTCACCCGGCATTGCCACCTCACCTGCACGCCGGCCAGCTCCAGCGCGCCGCCGAGCCCGGCGACCAGCGCTGGGTAGTCGACCACCGCGCCCAGATGCGGCAGATCCAGGTCTTCCCGATCCAGCCGAGTGCGGCCGCAGCTGCCCTGTTGCGACACGTGGACGGTGTCTATCGCCGTCGCCGGCAAATCGGCCGGCCAGGCGCCGGCCTCCTCCAGCAGGCGGCGGCTGTGCCAGGACAGCGCCAGCGCGCGGGCGTCGCGCACCTCGGCGTCTTTCGCCCTCGCCTCCAGCAGCATCACGCTGCGCCCCTGCCGCGCCAGCCTCAAGGCGGCCAGCGCGCCCACCGGGCCGCCGCCGACGATCAGGACGTCGGCGTGTTCGCTCATTCTTTCATTCATCGGTCTCACTCCCCGCGCATCAGCGCCTCGATCCCGGCCACCGTCTTGGGCGCCGCCACGGTGTATACCTCGTTGCCGTCCGCCGTCACCAGCACATTGTCCTCGATGCGCACGCCTATGCCGTGGAACGCCTCCGGCACGCCGGGCGCCGGCCGGATGTACAGGCCCGGCTCTATCGTCGTGCACATGCCCGGCTGATAGCCGCGCCATTGCCCGTCTTGCTTGCGCTGGCCGACGTCGTGCACGTCCAGGCCGATCAGGTGGCCGATGCCATGCATGTAGAACTGGCGGTAGGCGCCGGACTCGATCACGCTGTCCGCGGTGCCGGCCAGCAGGCCCAGATCCACCATCCCCTGCGCCAACACCGCCAGCGCGGCGTCCGACGGCGCGTGCCACACCGCGCCCGGCTTCACCGCGGCGATGCCGGCCAGCTGCGCCGCCAGCACCACCTCGTAGACATCGCGCTGCGGGCCGCTGAAGCGGCCGTTGGCCGGGAAGGTGCGGGTGATGTCGCCTGCGTAACCGCGGTATTCGCAGCCGGCGTCGATCAGCAGCATCTCGCCGTCGTTTATCCGCGCATTATTGGCCACGTAGTGCAGCGTGCAGGCGTTGGCGCCGGCTGCGACTATGCTTTCGTACGCCGTCTGGCGGGCGCCGTGGCCGACGAAAACGTGCAACAGCTCCGCCTCCAGCTGGTATTCATGCATGCCAGGACGCGCGGCGCGCATCGCCCGCACGTGGCCGGCGGCGGAAATCTCGCCGGCGCGGCGCAGCAGCGCGATCTCCGCCTCGTCCTTGACCATGCGCATCTCGTCCAGCAGCGCGCGCAGGTCGCCGTAATGCGCGGGCGGACGGGCGCCGGCGCGCGCGCGGCCGCGCACCGCGTCCAGCCATATGTTGACGCGACGATCAAACGCCTCGTCGTGGCCCAGCGGCCACCACAGCTGGCCGCAGTCCGCCAGCAAATCGGGAATCCGCTCGGCCATCTCCGCCAGCGGATAGGCTTCGTCAAAGCCGAAGACTTCCCTCGCGCCGTCAGGCCCATGGCGGAAGCCGTCCCAGATTTCCATTTCGGGATTGCGGTCGCGGCAGAACAGCACGGACTTGCCGCTGCGGCCATCCAGCAGCAACACGGCCTCCGGCTCTTCGAAACCGGTCAGGTGCAGAAAATAGCTGTCGGCGCGGTAGGGATAATGGTTGTCGGCATTGCGCACCGCTATCGTCGCGGTGGGCAACAAGGCGACGCCGTCGCCTATCTGGGCCAACAGGCGCTTGCGGCGCTCGGCATGCGGCTGGTGCATGGGCAATGAAATCCTTGCGGAAACGGGACCTGCGGAACAAGCCGCCAGTTTACACCGCCCGCGCCCGCGGCCCAAGCCGCGCGGATATGAAAAAACCCGGCCAGGCCGGGTTTTCGCAGCGGACGGGAACGGCTTATTCGCCGATCACCACCGAGGTGTAGACATCCTGCACGTCGTCCAGGTCTTCCAGCGCGTCCAGCAGCTTCTGCATGCGGGCGGCTTCGTCGCCGGTCAGCTCGGTTTCGTTCTCGGCGCGCATGGTCACTTCTCCCATCTCGGACTTGAAGCCCTTGGCTTCCAGCGCGTCCTTGACGTCGGAGAATTCGTAGGGGCCGGTGATGACTTCGATCGAACCGTCGTCATTGCTGACCACATCCTCGGCGCCGGCTTCCAGCGCCGCTTCCATCAGCGCGTCCTCGTCCACGCCCGGCGCGAACACCAGGTAGCCGCAATGCTTGAACTGGAAGGACACGCAGCCGTCGGTGCCCATATTGCCGCCATACTTGGAGAAAGCGTGGCGCACATCGGCCACGGTGCGGGTCTTGTTGTCGGTCAGGCAGTCCACCATCACCGCCGCGCCGCCGATGCCGTAGCCTTCGTAGCGGCACTCGACGTAATCGACGCCGTCCAGCTGGCCGGTGCCGCGTTTGATCGCGTTCTCGATATTGTCCTTAGGCATGGACTCGGCCTTGGCCTTGTCCACCGCCAGGCGCAGGCGCGGGTTCATGTTGACGTCGCCGCCGCCCATCTTGGCCGCGACGGTGATTTCCTTGATCAGGCGGGTGAAGATCTTGCCACGTTTGGCATCCTGGCGACCCTTGCGGTGCTGGATGTTAGCCCATTTGCTGTGACCTGCCATATTTGCCTCTGTGCGTTGTCTGGCCCCGGCGGCGCGCCGGAGCGTCAATCAAAATTCGCGGTATTCTAGCAGAAAGCCGTCCGGCTTTACGAGACGCGCCCGGCTACTTGGCCTGCAGCATCCGCAACATCATGTCAAAGCCGGCCTGGTACATGCGCTCTATCACCGGGATCATCATCGGCAGCGTCATGTATAGCGTGCCGAAGCCGATCATGATGGTCAGCGGGAAGCCGAACGAGAAGATGTTGAACTGCGGCGCCGCCCGCGTCATCACCCCAATGGCCAGGTTAGTGATCAGCAGCGCGCCGATAATAGGCATCGCCAGCCACACCCCCCACTCGAACAGATGGGCGCCCCACAGCGCCAACGCCTTGATCCCCTGGGCCGGCATAGCCATGCCTATCGGCAGCACCTGGAAACTGTGCGCCAGCGCGCTCAGCACCACATGGTGGCCGTCGAAGGCGAGAAACAGGAAAAAAGTGAGCAAGGACAGCATCTGCGACAGCACCGGCACCTGGGCGGCGTGCACCGGGTCATAGAACATTGCGAAGCCCAGGCCGGTCTGCGCTCCGATGATGAAGCCGGTCAGTTCCACCGCGCTGATCACGATACGCATCACAAAACCCATGGACAGGCCGATCAGCAGCTGTTGCACCAGGATGGCGATGCCCTCGGCCGATACCAGCGGCACCGCAGGCAGCGGCGGCAGCAGCGGTGCCAGGATCACGGTCAGAATCAGCGCAAACCCGGCCTTAAAGCTGCGCGGAACGCCGCGGTAGGCAAAGATGGGCTCCGCTAGGAACAGGCCGACGATGCGCGCGAACGGCCAGGCGAAGACGCCGACCCAGGCATTGATCTGGACATCGCTGATCGCCAGCATCAGCCGATCACGCTGGGTATGCTCTGAAACAAGCGGGTGGTGTACTCGATCAGGGTGTTCAGCATCCACGGACCGGCCAGCACCAGCACCAGAAACATCGCCAGCAGTTTGGGGATGAAAGTCAGCGTCATCTCATTGATCTGCGTCGCGGCTTGCAGGATGCTGATCAGCAGACCCACCAGCAACGATGTCAGCAGCACCGGCGCCGACACGATGATCAGGATGTACAGCGCGTTCTGCACGATGCTGATGATCAGCTCCGGACTCATGCTCCCTCCTCCCGCCAGCCGCCCTTGGCCAGCAGCCAATTGTCGATCTCCACCCCGCGCCGGACGATTCGGTTGGCGCGAAGCAGCTGGTAGCCGGCCCGTTCGAACACCGGGCGCGACGCGTGGCTGGCCCAGACATGGAGGGCAGTCACGCCGGCCTCTGCGGCGCGGTGCTCCAGCTCGGCGACCATCCGTCCGCCCAAACCTTGCCTGCCGGCCCAGGGCGCGACATACAGCATGTCGAATTCGCCGTCGCGCTTCAGCCAGGCGAAACCGGCCAGCCGGCCGCCAGCGGCCACCGCCTTGCACGACCACGCGCCATCCAAGCGCGCGCGCCACACGCTTTCGGTTTCGGAATCCCACTCCCGAGCCGGCGCCCAGGCTTTACACTGGTCAATGGTATAGACCCCGCCCGCCAAGGCATGCACGCTTTGGCGAAACAGATTGAAACAGGCCGGCCAATCCGCGTCAGCCAATGGTTCCAGACGCATGCTCATCCCGTGTAGAAACTTTGCACCAGCGAGCCCATCAGCAGCGTCCAGCCATCCACCAGCACGAACAGCATCATCTTGAACGGCAAGGAGATGGTCACCGGCGACACCATCATCATGCCCATCGCCATCAGGATGCTGGCGACGACGAGGTCGATGATCATGAAGGGAATGAAGATCATGAAGCCGATCTGGAAGGCGGTTTTCAGCTCGCTGACGGCGAAGGCCGGAATCAGCGTCTTCATCGACACGTCTTCCTTGCTCTGCGGCTTCGGCGACTGGGAAATCTCGATGAAGAAAGCCAGATCCTTTTCCCGCGTCTGGCGCAGCATGAAGGCCTTCATCGGCTTGCTCCCCTCGTCCAGCGCCTGGCTGAAGCTGATCTTGTCGTCGGAGAATGGCACCCAGGCTTTAGCGTAAACCTGGTCTAGGGTTGGCCCCATCACGAACAGCGTCAAAAACAGCGCCAGGCCGACGATCACTTGGTTGGGCGGCGACTGGGTAGTGCCCAGCGCCTGCCGCAGCAGGGACAGAACGATGATGATGCGGGTGAAGGCGGTCATCATCAGCAGCATCGCCGGGATGAAGGTCAGCGCCGTCATGAACAGCAGCATCTGCAAGCTGAGCGAGTAGTTCTGCCCGCCGCCCGCCGCCGGCGTGCTGGTCATCAGCGGCAGCCCGGCCGCCGCGTCCGCCAGCAACGGCGACAGCAACGCCCCGCCGGACAGCAGAGCGATCACGATCTTTTTCTTCATCATTTGTCCTGCCGCCGCCGCTGCGCCTCGCGGCTCTTGTCCAAAGCGGCCTTCAGCCAGCGAGCGAACGGCTCGGCCGGCTCCGCCCGCTCCAGCTCCGCGCCCTCTGGCCGCGGCATCTTGTTGAGCAGATTGACCTGCTGAGGCGTCACGCCGAGCACCAGCCACTCGCCCTCCAGCTCGACAATCACCACCCGCTCCTTCTGGCCGACCATGGTACCGCCGACGACGCGGACGCGGCCCGCCCCGCCCAACGCGCCGCCTGACAAGCGCTTGAACAGCCAGGCCACGCCGACGATGGCGCCCAGCACGACCGCCAGACCCAGGATAACCTGCACCAGGCTGGCGAACGGCGACGGCGCGGCTGTCGGCACGGGAGTGGCGGCCGTCGCCGCCCACAACGGCGAAGACGCCGCAAAGCAAAGTGCGCCTCGCAGCGCCAGGCGCACTTTCACGAGTTTGCCCATATCCATTATTTCTGCAGTCGCCGTATTCGTTCCGCCGGAGTGATGATGTCGGTCAGTCGGATGCCGAACTTGTCGTTGACCACCACCACTTCGCCCTGGGCGATCAGGCAGCCGTTGACCAGCACGTCCATCGGTTCGCCGGCCATGCCGTCCAGTTCCACCACCGAGCCCTGGGCCAGTTGCAGCAGGTTGCGGATCGCGATCTTGGTGCGTCCCAGCTCAACTGTCAGCTGGACCGGGATGTCCAGAATCATGTCAAGATTGGGCGGACCGCCAGCTACCGCGCCGGCGCCTATCTCCTGGAACAAGCCCTGGGCCGGTACCGCCTCGGACTCCGCCGGCGGCGCGCTCTCGACTGTCTCCTGCTCCGCCATCGCGGCGGCCCAGTCGTCCATCGACACTTCCTCTTCGGCGCCGGACGCGCCGCCCTGCAATTCTTCTTCGCTCATTGCTCATGCTCTCCGGGGGACTCCAGGAACTCGTTGGTCCCCGCCAGTATCTTTTCCACCTTCAGCGCGTATCGGCCCTGCACGGTGCCGTAACTGGCTTCGAACACCGGGATGCCGGACACATCCGCCTCCACCCGCTCCGGTATCTCCACCATCACCACGTCGCCGTTCTTCAGATTCAGTATCTGCCCCAGCGTCACCTTGGCGTGCGCGAGGCTGGCCACCAGTTCCACTTCGGCCGCCTGCACCTGATGGGTCATCAGATTGACCCAGCGATTGTCCACCTCGGTGCGGTCGGCCTGCATGGTGCTGGACAGCAGATCGCGGATCGGCTCCACCATAGAGTACGGCAGGCAGATGTGAAAGTCGCCGCCACCCGCGCCCAGTTCGATATGGAATGTCATCGCCACCACCACTTCGGTGGGCGTGGCGATGTTGGCGAACTGGGTGTTCATCTCCGAGCGCAGGTAGACGAACTCGATCGGATACACCGGCTCCCAGGCTTTCTGGCATTCGGTGAACACCACTTCCAGCAGGCGGTGGATGATGCGCTGCTCGGTCGGGGTGAAATCCCGTCCCTCAACCCGCACGTGGTAGCGGCCATCGCTGCCGAACAGATTGTCGACGATGAGGAACACCAGATCGGGATCGAAAATCAGCAAGCCGGTTCCACGCATCGGTTTGACGTGGACGAGGTTCAGGTTGGTCGGCACCACCAGATTGCGGATGAATTCGCTGTACTTCTGGACACGCACCGGACCGACCGAGATTTCCGCGTTCCGGCGCAGAAAGTTGAACAGACCGATGCGCAAATTGCGCGCGAAGCGTTCGTTGATGATTTCCAGCGTCGGCATCCGGCCGCGAACGATGCGCTCCTGCCGGCCGATGTCATAGCCCCGTACACCTTGGCCATCCTGCCCGCTTTCCTCGTCCTCGTCCTCGCCGGAGACGCCCCGCAATAGGGCGTCTACCTCTTCCTGGGACAGAATATCGTCGCCCATGGCGCGCCTACTGCTTCTGGATGATGAAGGAAGTGAAGAGGACGCTGTCGACCACGGGCTCCTCGCCCGCGTCCATCGCCTCGTTGATGATCTGTTTGACCTGCGCCTTCAGCTTGACCTTGCCTTCGGCGGTGCTGACCTCGGCCGCGGTCTTGGACGACAGCAACAGGATAACCGCGCTGCGGACTTTGGGCGCGTAGTCGGTGAACTTCTTCTTCGCTTCCTCGTCGCCCAGTTCGGCCTGCATGTCGATCTGCAACAGGCTGCCGTCATTGCCGGCCAGATTGACTACGAAGGTGTCCATCTTTTCGAAGATCGGCGGCCCCTCGTGTTTTTTCTTCGGCTTTTCATGAACCTGCTCGGCCTGAGCCCCTGCCGGCTTGTTCATATTGGTGAACATATAGGCGGCCAACCCCCCCACGGCGGCCAGCACCAGAATAAGCAGAATGATGACGATCAGCATCAGCTTGTTGCCGCCTCCTCCCGCCTTTTTTTCCGCCTTGTCCGCCTTTTTATCATCCGACATAAGTTATGACCTGTTCTTTATGGAGTTCCTAGTGAAATCTTAAACGATTTCCCGGCCATATTTTCCTGTTTTCTCGGCCTGCTGAACAGTGTCAATCTCAAATCGGATCAAGCAAAGATGCTAAGTATGCCGCGCGCGGTCTTAATCACACTCAATGCGTCCACCCCCTCAGCCTCGCCGACGATGGGCTGAGACTGCCCTTTCCTCTGCTGATAAGCCTGTTGCTGCTGGCCGGAATTGCCGCTCGAAACTTGGGAATCGGTCAGCTGAATGCCATTGGAGGACAACATGGAGCCCAAACGGTGCATATTGTTTTCCAGCGCTTCGCGGGTGGCCGGCACCGCTGCCGTGAACAATACCTGAGCCTGATCGGTGCCGTTCATTTTCAGCGTCACCTCGATTGGACCCAATTGCGGCGGATTCAGCTGGATCTGCGCCTTGTCCATTTTCAGGCTGACCATGCTCATCACCTGCTCGCCCAATGCCTTGCCCCAGTTGGGGTCTGTCAGCGTTTGCGGCAAGGTCAGCTGCGGCATGTTGGCGTTGGCCGCCTGGACATGGTCGGATTGCTGGTGCTGCGCTTGCTGCTGCAATTGCTGCAGCGGCAAGAATTGCGCGGCCGAGGCATCCGGGTCCGGCAATTTTTGCTGGTTATCCTGCCAGTTGAAGCCTTGCTTCGTCGTCTGCAGCAACAAGGTCGGGTCGACCTTTGCCGCAGGCTGCTGGGCAAGCAGATCCTGGGCCGGGGCCTTGACCTCGGCCTGCTGCGGCTGAACCTGCAGCGCCGTCAGCATCGGCATCGCCAGCGCAGCCTGCAGGCTAGCGTCGCCATCATCGCTCTTGGCCGCAGGCTTGTCGTCGACAGGCTTGTCTTCACTGGAGGCTCCGCCATCCGCCATTCCCGGCAACGTCGCGCCCATCGCACTCATCTGGATGCCCAACAAGCTGGCGAACAGATCCCCCGCCGCGCTGCCTGTTCCTGCGTTGGCAGCCGAGCCTGCCGCGCCCGCGGCGCCGGAGGAGGCCGCCGGACCGGACTTGGCTGCCAGCGTATTCACAATGATGGTCATGACGATGCCTCGACTGAGTGTAACGAGGTCAAACAAAGCAAGGAGCGTGCCAAGTCAGAAATCGTTGCCGTGGGAGCGGTCCCAGAATTGGCGGGTGGCGAATTCGTCCGTCTGCTTCTGCTGTAGTCTGGCCTCTTTCTGCGCCTCCCGCTCCCGCTCCCGCTGCAACAGCTTCTCGTAAGCCTTGAACTTCTTATACTCCATCTGCCAGGCTTGGCGCTCCATCACGAAGCGCTGCGCGCAGCGGTCGACATCCTGCTGCTGCTGGATCATCGCCTCGTCCAACCGAGAGAGAAAGCGGCGAAAATCCTGGTATTGGATGATGGAGATGCCCTGCCCGCCGCCGCTCACCAGCCGCTGCCGATACTCCTCGCGAAAAGCGTCCAGCTGGTCCAGACGCGAGCGGGATTCCGCCAGCCGGCTCTGCGCCATGCCCATCCGCTCCGCCGCCGCCTGCTGGCGCTCGTCGGCGAGATGAATCAGCAGTTGGTACTTGCTGGCCGCCATGGATCAGACTCAGGCCAGCACGCCGGCCAGCTGCTGGCAGCAGGAAGCGTAATCGTGCGACTCGTGCATAGGCTGCATCAGGAAGCTGACCATGGGCAGCTGGCGACGCATGGCGTCGTCCAGCACCGGGTCGGAGCCGGAAACATAGGCGCCGACGCTGATCAAGTCGCGATTGCGCTGATAACGGGAATACAGCTGCTTGAAATGGCGGGCCAGCTCCATCTGCTGCTGCGGCACCACGTCCACCATCACCCGGCTGATCGACTGCTCGATGTCTATCGCGGGATAGTGGCCCGCCTCGGCCAGATCGCGCGACAAGACGAAGTGGCCGTCCAGAATGGCGCGGGCCGAGTCGGCGATCGGATCCTGCTGGTCGTCGCCTTCGGACAAAACGGTGTAGAAGCCGGTAATGGAGCCGCCCCCCTCCTCGCCGTTGCCGGCGCGCTCGATCAACTGCGGCAACCGCGCGAACACCGATGGCGGGTAGCCCTTGGTCACCGGCGGCTCGCCGATCGCCAGCGCGATCTCGCGCTGCGCCATCGCGTAACGAGTGACCGAATCCATCAGCAGCAGCACATCCAGCCCCTGGGAGCGGAAATATTCGGCCAGCGCGGTGGCGTAAGCAGCGCCGTGCAGCCGCATCAGCGGCGGCATGTCGGCGGGTGCCGCCACCACCACGGAACGGGCCCGCCCTTCCTCGCCAAGGATGTTCTCGATGAAGTCCTTCACTTCCCGGCCCCGCTCGCCGATCAGCCCCACCACAACCACGTCGGCCTTGGTGAAACGCGCCATCATGCCCAGCAACACCGATTTGCCGACGCCGGAGCCGGCGAACAGACCCAGGCGCTGGCCGCGACCCACGGTCAACAGGCCATTGATCGCGCGCACGCCGACATCCAGCACATCGTGCACCGGCGTGCGGTGCAAGGGGTTCATCGGCTGGCTGTACAAGGGAAACCAGGCCTCGGGGTGGATGGGACCCAGGCCGTCAAGCGGCCGCCCCAGCGAATCCAGCACTCTGCCGAGCAGGCTGGCGCCCACCGGCACCTGGCGGCCCACCGCGCCATTGGCGGCCGGCGCCGCGCCGCCATCATGGCCATAGCGGGGAAGATTGAAAGACGGCAAGGGAAATACCGGCGTGCCGGGCAGCAAGCCATGAACATTGGAGAGCGGCATCAGGAACACTTTGTCGCCGGAGAAGCCCACCACCTCGGCCTCCACCGAATGGTCGTCCGCCAATGCCACGCGGCAGGCGCCGCCCACCGGCAGCTTGATGCCCACCGCCTCCATCACCATCCCGGTGACGCGGACCAGGCGGCCGCAAGGCTGCCACAGCTTGGCCGTCTCCGCGGCAGCGCCGCAAGACGCCAGCCAGTCGCGCTGACGCTCAATCAGGCTGCCGCTCATCTCCATCCTCCAGCCCCAGCGCACGGCTCAGCGCCGCCAGCCGGGTCTCCAGCGCCATATCCAGCCGCACAGAACTGGCGTCGATCACGCAGCCGCCTCGACGCATCTGCGGATCCTCGACCCACTGCCACGCCGTCTCCGGCGTTTCCTGCCGCAGGAAGTCGCGCGCGGCGGCCAAATCTGCCGGATTGACGCGCAGACGGGCGCTGGACAGCGTGGACGGCAGCTCCGCCAGCGCCGCCTGCAACAACGGCAGCAAAACCTGCTCGTCCTGATCTATCTTCTGCTGCACCAACTTCTGGGCCAAACCCCAGGCAAGACGCAGCACATCCTGGGAAAGCGCCTGCTCCATTTGGGCCAGTTCGCTGGAAAAGCTCGCGCCCATCTCGCTCAATGCCTGCCAAGCCTGCTCCAGCCTGGGCAAGTGCTCGGCGCGCGCATCCGCCTCACCCCGCTCCCGCCCGGCCTGCAAGCCCTGTTCGAATCCTTCCGTCCGCCCCGCCTCCAGGCCGGCGTCATGGCCCGCCTGCCAGGCTTCCTGATGGATGGCCTCCAGCTCGGCGGCTGTGGGGTAGCCCAATGCCGGCGCTTCCGGCTCGGCCTCCTCAGTTTCGGCCTCGGCCTGCTCGGCCAGCGCTTCGGCCTCCGCCAGCGGAATCGGCGCAGACGGTTCGGATTCGGAGGCTGCGATGCGCTCGGCCAGGCTGGCGCCCGGGCGGCGCATCTGCGCCATCGCCACCAATTGGGCCGGGGACAGCGCCTGGGTGAAGCCATCCAGCGATGCCGGGCTCCAACTGCTCCAGCTCTCCAAATCCTCGCCGGAAATGATGGGTCCGTTACTCGATGAGGCCTTCATCGCCGCCCTTGCTGCCTAGCACGATCTGGCCGTCGTCGGCGAGCTTGCGCACCACCTTGAGGATTTCCTTCTGCTCGGCCTCCACTTCGGACAGCTTGACCGGTCCCTTGGACTCCAGATCGTCGCGCAGCATTTCCGCCGCGCGCTGGGACATGTTGCGGAAGATCTTTTCCTTGAGATCGGTGCTGGTGCCTTTCAGCGCGATCACCAGAGAGTCGGACTGGACTTCGCGCAGAATCGTCTGGATCGAGCGGTCGTCGATGTCCAGCAGGTTCTCGAACACGAACATCTTGTCCTGGATGCGCTGTGCCAGCTCGGGGTCGTACTCGCGGATGAAGCTGAGCGCCGACGCCTCGACGTTGCCGCCCATGAAGTTGAGGATTTCCGCGGTGAGGCCGACGCCGCCGGACGCGCTTTTCTTGATGCGGTCGGAACCCGACAGCAGCTGCGTCAGCACGTCGTTGAGTTCGCGCAGCGCCTGCGGCTGCACGCCTTCCAGCGTCGCGGTCCGGATCAGCACCTCGTTGCGCATCCGCTCCGGGAAGAAGGCCAGGATGGAGCTGGACAGATCCGGCTCCAGATGCACCAGAATGGTGGCGATGATCTGCGGGTGCTCGTGGCGGATCAGATCGGCGGCGGACGACGGGTCCATCCACTTCAGACTCTCGATGCCGCTGTGATCGTTGCCCTGCATGATCTTGTCCAGCAGGTTGGCGGCCTTGTCCGGCCCCAGCGCCTCGATCAGCACGTTGCGCAGATATTCGTCGGACGCGCCGATGCTGGCGCGCGCGTCGCACTCCTTGCGGAATTCGGCCACCACCTCGTCGATCTGTTCGTAGCTGAGGTTGTTGATCGCCGCCATCGCCAGGGAAATCTTCTGC
Organism: Chromobacterium piscinae; assembly: GCF_021129175.1. Classification (GTDB taxonomy): domain Bacteria; phylum Pseudomonadota; class Gammaproteobacteria; order Burkholderiales; family Chromobacteriaceae; genus Chromobacterium; species Chromobacterium piscinae. Next base: position 44,616 of record NZ_JAJOHV010000060.1, read on the forward strand.
ACTTCCTTGGGGCCGAGATACTTGAACACCTCGACCGCCTCGTTCTGGCCGAGACTGAACAACAGCACGGCGCTTTTGCGTATTCCGTTATCACTCATCGGCGCTTATCCATTCCTTGATGACCTGGGCGGCCATGCGCGGATCAGACTTCACCAGCTCGCGCACGGCTTCCAGATTGCTGCTGTATTGGCGCTTCTGCGCTTCGCGCGGGTCTTCGCCGGCGCCGGCCATCGCGGCGCCCGCGACACCGGACTCGCCTTCTTCTCCGGCCACGCCCAGCAAACGCCCTCCGGCGCCCGCAGCGC
>NZ_JAJOHV010000061.1 GCF_021129175.1 Chromobacterium piscinae
GCCTCGCGGCGGGCCTGGGCCAGCGTGGCGCGCTGCGCGGCGAGGGCGGCTTCGGCCTGGCGCAGCGCCAGTTCGTAATGCGCGCGGTCCACCACGAACAGTACCTGGCCTTTCTTGACCAGCTGGTTGTCCGAGACTTTCACTTCGGTGATCAGCCCGGACACGTCCGGGGCCACCTGCACCACGTCGGCGGCGATATGGCCGTCGCGCGTCCACGGCGCGTCGGTGTAGTAGATCCAGATATGCCGCACCACCACGATGGCGACGGCGACGGTGGCCAGGGTCAGCAGCACGGACCCGGCTTTGCGAATGCGGTTGTTCATGATGTCACCTGTGAAACAGCGCGATCGTGCCGCCCAGCACGATCACGTAAAGCGCGAAATTGAAGAGAGAGCGGTGCCATACCACGCGGTACAGGCCCAGTCGGGTCAGAGCGCGGCGCAGCAGGCTGCTGGCGGCGAAGGCGATCACCATCATCACCAGCAGGCTGGGGAAGTACACCCCGTAGAAATTGACTTCGCCTATCATGGCTGGGCTCCTGGAACGGTCGACGCCGGTTGGCAGCCTTCGGCGTCGGGAAATAGCGACACGCGCATTTCCACCAGCGCGTTGCGCGCCTCGCGCGCGGCCGGCGCGGGGTCGGCCAGGGTGAGGGCGATGGCCGCGTCCAGCCGGCCCAGCAGAGCATCCGGCGCGTCGAGGTAGCGGTCGGCGTCGGCGCAGGCGCGAAAGTGCTCGCTGACGCCTTGCAGCGCCGCGTCCACCGCCTGGTGGGCGGCGCCGGCCAGGCGATGCTCGTCGCGCTGAAGGTCCAGCGCGCTGAAGCCCACCCGCAACTCGCGGAAGCCGGCGGAGGGATCGGCGCCGTCGGCGGCCAGCCTCGGCGCCAGCAGCGACAGCCGGTCCAGCATCAGCGCCGTCAGCCGCGCGTAGTCGCCGCCGTGGCGGCCGGCGGCGTTATGCGCCAGGTCGCGCCAGTTGGAGCGGATCAGGCGGCGCAGCGTCAGCTCGGCGCCGAAGGGACGGGTGGTCAGCGTCCAGACCAGCGCGAACAAGATGCCGGCCGCGCCGGCCAGATTGCTGTTGAGGAAAGACTGGAAGTCGGCGTTATAGCTTTGCTGCAGGCCGATCAAATTGGCGGTGAACACTACCAGCAGCATCGCCACCGGGCCGAAGCGCGCCTGGTTCATCAGCGCGCCGCCCAACAGGAAGGGCGGGGCCAGGCACAGCGCCAGCATCTCGAATTCGTGCACCGCCGGCAGCACGGCGAACAGCAGCAGGCCGGCCAGCATGGTGCAGACGGTGTTGACGATGAACAGCGTGCGCAGCATCGGCGCGGGCTCGTCCATCGAGCCGAACAGGCAGCAGGCTATCGTGCCCAGGATCACCGCGTTGGCGCCGTCCTGCCAGCCCAGCGCGATCCAGGCCAGGCTGCCCAGGAAGATGCCCAGCGCGGCGGTGCCGGCGGCGAAGCCGAGCAGGCCGTAATCGTAGTGGCGGGCCTTCACGCCCACTTCCCAGCGGCGGTAGGCGGGTTTCCAGTTCCACAGCGGCAGCCCGCGCGAGATCAGCGCGCGCAGCGTCAGGCAGTCCTGCCACAGATTGACCAGCGATTTCAGCCGCATCCGCACCGTGCTTTCCAACAAAGACGGCCAGCCGCCGTCCGGCGGCGGCGGCGCGTCCAGCTGGCGGCGCAATGCGCGCGCCTGGCTCAGGAACCATGGATTGTCGGCGGGGTAAGCCAGCCAGGCGGATACCGATTCCATCAGTTGAATCAATTCCGGAGACGGCCCCTGCGGCGTTTTGCGCAGTTCCGCCAGCAGGTCGGACAGCGAGGACAGCAGCGGCGGCAGCATGCTCATCCGCGCGCGCAGCTCGCCGGCGGTGCGCTCGGCGTTGCGGCTGGTGGCGTCGTAGGAGAGGTGGGTGAGCAATTGGTCGAAGGCCAGCAGGTCGGCCGCCAGCCGGTTGCGGCCGGTGGATGGCGGCTGGGGATCGCTGCCCAGAGTGTCGGTCGCCCAGGCGGCGGCGTCCTTGAGCCAGCCGTCCACGCGCGGGCTCAGCACGGCGGATACGCGGGTGGGCAGCACCAGCGCCGCCGCCACGCTGGCGCAGACGATGCCGAGGACGATTTCCTCGCTGCGGGCGACGGCGATGTCGAACACGTTCTCTGGCGCGTACACCGCCGACAGCGCGATCAGCGGCATGGTGTAGGCCGGCAGCCGCAGCAGGTAGTGGCGGGGCGTGTGGTCCAGCATGGACAGGTAGAGCAGGGCGCCGGACCACAGCGCCACCACCAGGCTCAGCAGCACCGGTTGGTTGGCCAGCGGCGGCACCACGCATACCGCGGCGGCCGCGCCGAGCAAGGTGCCGAACACGCGGTACACCGCCTTGGAGCGGGTGGCGCCGATCAGCGGGTGGGACACGATGTAGACGGTGCCCATCGCCCAACTTGGCCGGGGCAGGCCCAGCGCCAGCGCGATGTACAGCGCCAGCATCGCGGCGGCGAAGGTGCGGGCCGAGAACAGCCAGTCGCGTTTAGCGGGCAGCGCGATCATGGCGTTTGTCCAGCATGGGGTCGTTGGGCGGCCGGGTTTGCGCCGCCTGCTCCAGCACGTGGAACACCCGCAGCGCGGCTTCCAGATCGGCTTGGCTGAGCGGCGCCAGCACGCGCGAGCGCAGCGCCACTAGCTCTGTCTCTATCTTGCGGGTGACTTCGCGGCCGGCGTCGGTGAACCACAGCGTTTTCACCCGGCGGTCATGCAGGCCCTGTTCCCGCCGCAACAGGCCGGCCTGGCTCAACTGGTCTACGATGCGAACCAGGGACGCGGGCTCCATGCCCAGCTCCTCGGCCAGCGCGCTGTGGCTGACGCCTTCGCCCAGCCGTCCGATGAACAGCAGCGCGGAGCCGCCGGATACCGAGATGCCGTGAACCGTCAGCGCTTCCTGCGCGATATGCCGCCACAGCACGCTCATCGGGCGCAGGCTGCTGGTCAGCCTCAGGCGTAACAGATCGATGTCTTCCATGGGTGTTTGCCGGCCGGCAGGCCGGATGGGGATAGTCTTGATGTAAATGGATTGTAGCGACTATTTTATTAATTAGCAAACTAACTAATTTGGCGGAGCGGGCAAGCGCTTGCCAGGATTGCCAGGAAAAGGCGAGGAGAGCCGGCCACGGCGCTGGCGCGGATGGCCGGCTCTTCAGACGCCGCGCATGCCTCCATTGAAAGACCGAATGGCAAGCGTGGCACACCGCATTCATGCAAACGCAGCTTGTTAATGGCAAGCCGCCATGCCATATTTGTGCAGTGCAACATCATTGGAGCGGCTATGTTCCGGCGTATGGAAGGCAAGCCGTCGCTCAGTTTGGCGCTTCAAGGCGGCGGCGCGCATGGGGCGTTCACCTGGGGCGTGCTGGACGCGCTGCTGGAGGCGGGGCGCTATCGTTTCGACGGTTTGAGCGGCACCAGCGCCGGCGCGATGAACGCGGTGGCTGTCGCGCATGGCCTGTGCCTTGGCGGGCCGGATGCCGCCCGGGAGGCGCTGGCGTCGTTTTGGCGCAGGGTGGGTGAGAGCTTGCCGGGAGAAATGGCCCGGCCCCTGCCGTTCAGCATGGATTCCACCGCGTCCCCCAGCCTGAAAATGGTGTTGCAGCTGTCCCAATGGTTCTCCCCGTACCAGCTCAATCCGCTGGATTACAACCCGCTGCGGGACATCATCGTCTCGCTGTTCGATTTCGAGCGCATCCGGCAGGCTTCGCCGGTGCAGCTGTTCGTGGCGGCCACGCACGCCAACAGCGGGAGGCTGAAGCTGTTCCGCAATGCCGACCTGTCCGCGGACGCCTTGCTGGCCTCGGCCTGTCTGCCATCGTTGCAGCAGGCGGTGATGATAGAAGGCGAACCGTACTGGGATGGCGGCTTTGCCGCTAATCCGGCGATCTTTCCGCTATTCAAGTTTTGCCGCAGCGACGACATCCTGCTGGTGTTGTTGTCGCCGATGATCCATGGAGATACCCCGCGCACCGCCGACGAGATCCAGCGCCGGGCGATGCTGCTGGGCTTCAACAGCGCCTTCCTGCGCGAAATGCGCCTGTTCGCCTTGCTGCGGGAAATGGCGGATGCGCCAGCCTATCTGCGCGGCCGTCTGGAGCGCCATCTGCTGGCCACGCGCTTCCATCTGGTGGAGGCTCATGATTTGCTGGCCGAACTCGACTCGTCCAGCCGGGCGCTGACTTATGGCCCGTTCCTGGCCTGGCTGCGGGACGAAGGGCGCCAGGCGGCGCAGGCCTGGATGGCGGAACATGGCGGCAAAGTAGGCCGCAGCGCCAGCGTGGACATCAACAACCTGTTTCTTCAGCCCTGACTCTCGCCGGCGGGCGCGATATCCGCGGCTGCGCGGTCAATTCGGCGGGAGATATCGATGGCATTGTCGGCAGCCCGTGTCCAGAATTCAAAGGCGCCGCCTGCCATGGACAAGCGAAGCGGCAGGCCGGGCTCGATCCATGGAGCCATGGCGTTCTCTTGAGCGGAGGAAGCAATGCAGAAAGCGGTTTCAACCGAGGCCCTGCCGGCGTCCCGACGGATAGATGAAAGAATCGCGGAGCTTGGCGGCTGGCGCGGAGCGGTTTTAAGCCGGATGCGCCAGCTTATCCGGGAGGCGGACCCGGATGTCGTCGAGGAATGGAAGTGGATGGGCACGCCGGTTTGGGCGCATGCCGGGATCATCTGCACCGGCGAATCGTACCAGTCGGTGGTCAAGCTGACCTTTCTCAAAGGTGCTTCGCTGGATGATCCGTCCGGGCTTTTCAACGCCAGCCTGGACGGCAACGCCAGGCGCGCCATCGATATCCGCGAAGGGGACGCGATAGACGCGGATGCGTTCAAGGCGTTGATCCTCGCCGCGGTCGCGCTCAATCTTTCCACGGCGAAATCCAAATCCGGGAAGGCCGGGCAGCGTTCGGGCTGATGGGGCGCAGCCTCATCCCGCTATCCGCCAGGCCCGGTCATGGCAAGCGTCCACCTTGGGCCGGTGGGAGACGCTGATCTCCGCGCAATCCGGCAGTTCGCTGCGCAGCCGCTGGTGGCAATGCCTCTGATTATGCGGGGCCTGCGCCGAGGCCAGGTAGGGCATCCGCGCCGCGCAGCCGATGAAGATGAAGGACTGCGCGGCGACTTGCGGGAGTGCATTCCGCCGGCTCCGGGCGAGGAGGGGGAGCCCGGCGGCGAGGCCGCGTTTTAGCCTGGCTTGGCTTAGTTGTCGCCGGACTGTTGCCGGGCGGCGGCTTCGCGCAGCTTGTCCTTCTTGCTCTTGCGCTTGCCCTTGATGCCGCCGTTGCCGTCGGGGTCCGTCAGCGAGGCGGCCGGGGCGGAGGCCTCGGTCGGCTCGAAGCCGTCTATCCGTTCGCGCGTCAGCCGCAACTGCTGGCGTTTTTCGATCAGCTTGAAGTGGGCGGCGCAGTCGGCGCTGATGAAGCTGATCGCTTCGCCGCGGGCGCCGGCGCGGCCGGTGCGGCCGATGCGGTGGGTGTAGTCCACCGGCGAGCGCGGCAGATCGTAGTTCACCACCAGCGGCAGCCGGGCGATGTCGATGCCGCGCGCAGCCACATCGGTAGCCACCAGCACCCGCAAGCGGCCCGACTTGAGGTCGGCCAACACTTGGCCGCGCTGGCTCTGGCTGCAATCGCCGTGCAGGGCGGCGGCGGACACGCCGTTGCGATGCAGCTTGTCCGCCACCCGGTCGGCGGCCTGCCGGCTGGCGACGAATACCAAGACCCGGTCCCAATTGTTTGCCGCCAGCAGATGGCGCAGCAGCAGGGTGCGCTTGTCGGCGTCCACTTCGATGGCGCGCTGGCGGATGTCCGGCGCGGTGGCGGCGGTGTGTTCGATGTCTATCCGCAGCGGCTGCTTCAGCAACTGCTCCGCCAGCGCGCATACTGCGGGCGGGAAGGTGGCGGAAAACAGCAGGTTTTGCCGCGCGGCCGGCAGCCGGGCCAGCACGCTGCCCAGTTCGTCGGCGAAGCCCAGGTCCAGCAGGCGGTCGGCCTCGTCCAGCACCAGCGTCTTGACGGCGGAAAGCCGCAGCGCGTTGTGGTCCAGCAAATCCAGCAGCCGGCCTGGCGTGGCCACCACGATGTCGGCGCCGCCGCGCAGCGCCATCATTTGCGGATTGATGGACACGCCGCCGTAGACCACGGCCACTTTCAGCTTGCGCGGCAGGGCCTGGGCCAGGTCGCGCAGGATCTCGCCGACCTGGGCCGCCAGTTCGCGGGTGGGCAGCAGGACCAGCGCCTGGGGTTGGCGCAGGATGCCGCGCGGTCTGGACAACCACTGCTGCAGCAGCGGCAGGCAGAAGGCCGCGGTTTTGCCGGAGCCGGTTTGCGCGGTGGCGAGCATATCGCCGCCTTGAAGGATGGCGGGAATGGCGGCGTTTTGGATGGCGGTGGGTTGGGTATAGCCTTGCTCGAGAGCGGACTGGACCAGATCGGGCTGCAGGCCCAGGGAAGCGAATGGCATGAATGATTACGGCTGTTGAATAAAGGGGCGGGGCCCGAAGCGGCACGAGTATCGGCCGCGCCGGCCATCCGGTCAAGGAAGATGCGCGACTTGCCAGCGGAACGTGCCGTTTGCGAGTACTATCTGGTCTCTTCATCCCAAATAAAGCCATCCGTAGATGCAAACAGAAGTCAAAGAGAAGCCCCGCTACGCCATTGTGGCCTCGGTGCAGTTGCCGGAAGTCAGCGATGTCGAGTTCGAGGCCTCGCTCACCGAGCTGAGCGAGTTGGCCAAGACCCTGGGGTTCCAGGTGGTGCAGACCTTTGTGCAAAAGCGCAATAGCTTCGACCGCACCGCCTATATGGGCGTCGGCAAGCTGGAAGAAATCAGCATGTACGTCAAGCGCGGCATCCGCGCCGACGAATTGGAAGACGAGCCGCAAGAGATGGATGCCAGCGCAGTCGAAATCGACGCCGTGCTGGTAGACCATGAGATCTCGCCGTCGCAGATGCGCAATCTGGAGCTGGCCGTCGGCTGCGAGGTGATGGACCGCACCATGGTCATCCTGGAGATCTTCCACCGCAACGCCCGCTCGCGCGCGGCGCGCGCCCAGGTGGAAATCGCCCGTCTCGGCTATATGGCCCCGCGCTTGCGCGAGGCGGCCAAGCTGGCGGGTCCGCAAGGCCGGCAGCGCAGCGGCATGGGCGGCCGCGGTTCCGGCGAATCGCACACCGAGCTGGACCGCCGCAAGGTGCGTGACCGCATCGCCGAGCTGCAGCGCGAAATCATCGCGATGGAGCTGGAGCGCAAGACGCAGCGCGCGCGTCGCCTGGAGCGGCAGGGCATGGGCCTGGGCGGGGTATCGCTGGTGGGCTACACCAACGCCGGCAAATCCACGCTGATGCGGGCGTTGACTGGCAGCGAGGTGCTGGTGGCCAACAAGCTGTTCGCCACGTTGGACACCACGGTGCGGGTGCTGTATCCGGAAAGCGTGCCGCGGGTGCTGGTCAGCGATACCGTCGGCTTCATCAAGAACCTGCCCCACGGCCTGGTGGCGTCGTTCAAGTCCACGCTGGAAGAGGCGCTGGACGCCTCGCTGTTGCTGCATGCCATCGATGCCAGCGATCCGGGTTTCCTGCGCCAGCTGGAAGTGACCGACGAGGTGCTGAAGGAAATCGGCGCCGACGAGCTGCCGCGCATCCGCGTGTTCAACAAGATCGACCATGTCGGCGACGAGGCCGCGCAGGCCGCCTGGACGGCGGAGTTGCAACAGCGCTATCCGGGCTGCGTGGTGATGAGCGCGCTTCGTCCGGACGATGTGTCCAGCCTGCGCGCGGCCATCGTCTCCTTCTTCCAGCAGGATCTGGTGGAGGACGAGCTGCTGCTGCCGTGGTCCGCCCAGCAGCTGCGCGGCGAAATCTACAGCCACTGCCAGGTGCTGGAAGAGCATGCCGATGAAGAGGGCAGCCGCTTCCGCGTGCGCGGCGAGCCGGAGAAGCTGCGCAGCTTGCGCGAGCGGCTCAACCCCGGTTCGCAGGGCAGGGAGAAGGAGCACTGGGAAGTTTGAGGGCGGGCCTTCTGCGGCGCTTCGTATCCGTGGAGGGCTGTCCCTGTACACCCAGAGTGAATACAGGGACCCGCAGGCTGAAAATCAAGCGGTAGCCATGCTAGCCGCGGTTTGGCATATGTGCTTTAGCCCCATTGGATCGCAAAGCTGGAGTTGTCTCTTTTTGCCAGCATGAATTATTCTTTTGGCATTTTTCGCCGACTTCCTGAGTCCTCCTCATCAAGAAACGCCGCTTCACGATTGACCGCCATCCGATCCGTGCCAAAGGGTTGAGGTTTGTCGTGAGGGCGGCCAGCCACGCGATTCTCAAAACCGAGCGCAATGCTCGAATGCCCGCGAGCGGGTAATAGAACTCAATAGTTCATCTTTTGTTGCAAATCTCAGACACTTTTCAGTCATTTTTTGAATAGACGCTTTCAGATTGATGAATGACGTTCATCGTCTCACTACGTCAAGGATTGAGGCCTGAATGCCCCAGCAGAGGTGATGCCAAATTGAATTTGTTTCTAAATTGTTAATTTTTAACATATTGAAATAATATTGATTTGGGTTGAAAATGCGCCAAGTATTTTATCAATCAGCATGTTGGCACGTTTTGCACACCTTATCCGTATTCCGCGCTATCTGGTTTCTGGCAGGGCTCAGCTTCTCAGCTTCAGTTTTTGCCGTCCCGTTTGACCCATCTTTGGCCGATCAGGAATTGATCCGTCAGCAGGAACGCGACCGGCTCCGACAGGAACAGCAACAAACTGCGCCAGACGTTCGTTTGTCGCGCGATGTGTCTTCTCTGCCCGACTATCCCCGTGATGAGCAGCCTTGTTTTCCTATCCGGCAACTGGTTTTGGAGGGCGAGTTGTCTGGCAATTTCCAATGGGTGCTGGACGTTGTGCAAAGCGCTAAGCAGAGTTGCCTCGGAGTACAGGGTGTCAACCTGCTTATGCAAAAGGCGCAAAACGCGCTGATCAGCCGGGGGTTTGTCACTTCTCGAGTGGTTGTGCGGCCGCAAGACCTAAAGTTAGGAACGTTGACGCTGACCTTGCTTCCCGGACGAATCCACGCCATCCGTTTTTCCGACCCGGTTTCCGTGCGCGCGCGATGGTTTAACGCGATGCCCGCGCGCCCTGGAGACATGCTGAACTTGCGCGACATCGAGCAAGCATTGGAAAACTTCAAACGCGTTCCCACGCTGGATGCCGATATCCAGATTGAGCCAGCAACAGTCGAGGGGCAAAGCGATTTGGTGATCGCCTGGAAAGAGGCTCGTCCCGTCCGTATCGCTTTGAGCATCGATGACGGCGGCGCCAAAGCGACTGGCCGGTATCAAGGCAATGCTTCGATCTCTCTCGACAATTTGCTGACGCTGGACGATCTCTTCAGCTTGAGCGTCGGCAAAGATCTATTCCAGGATCAGCCGTTGGGGTCTCGCAGCCGGTCCATCAACTATTCCATCCCTTTCGGCTATTGGCAGCTCGGCGGCGCTTATAGCTACTACCGGTATTTCCAGACCATTGCCGGCGCCAACGAGTCCTACGTTTATCGCGGGGACAGCGAGAACAGCCAAGTGTTTTTGTCTCGGGTGCTGTACCGCGATAACGCCCACAAAACCCTTTTGAGCCTGCGCGGTTATCAGCGCAAGTCCCGCAATTTTGTCGGCGATACCGAAATCCAGATTCAGCATCGCCAGACAGCCGGCTGGGAGCTGGGTTTGAATCATCGGGTCTATTTTGGCCAAAACACGCTGGATGCCAATCTCAGCTGGCGGCGAGGCACCGGCGCTTTCGGCGCGCTTCCCGCCCCGGAGGATGCTTTGGGAAATGGAAGCTCGCGGCCAAGCATTGTGCAGTGGGATGTCAATTTGACCATGCCGTTCAAGTTGGGCAACCAAAGCGCCCGTTACAGCGCTTTAGTGCGAGGCCAGTGGAGCAAGGGGCCGCTTGTCGCCCAGGATCGCTTTGCCATTGGCGGGCGCTACACCGTGCGCGGGTTTGACGGCGAGTTGAGTCTGTCGAGCGAGCGGGGTTGGCTGTGGCGCAACGAGATGGCCTGGGCGCTGGGGGGCGGCGGCCACGAGTGGTATGCCGGCTTGGATGCCGGTCGCGTGTATGGCCAAGGCTCAACCTATCTGCTGGGGCAGCGACTGATGGGAGGCGCGCTGGGGTTGAGGGGCACGTTTGCGCACAGCGTTTCCTATGACCTGTTCACTGGCTGGCCGATTGTGAAGCCTGCAGGATTCGATACCGCAGCCGCTACGGCCGGTTTCAGCCTGAATCTTCAGTTTTGATCTTTTAAACCTTCGACTGGCGGGCCATGAGAGCCCGCCGGTTGCATTTTATTTGAGAGTGGCGCATGAACCGTCTTTGCTATCGTCTGATTTTCAACCGCGCGCGCGGCCTGATCATGGCTGTCGCCGAGATCGTCAAGCCGATGGGCGCGGGCGGGAGTGGCGTAGCCGCGAAGACGGCCGCGCCAGCTCGTCGCTTAGGCGTGACCCTGAGGGGCATTGTCTGGGCCAGTTGGTGCGCTTTGGCCAGCGCGGCAGCATTGGCCGCGGGCATCGTGGCCGATCCCAATGCGCTGGCGGGCCAGCGTCCGGAAGTGATCAACACCGCCAACGGCCTGCCGCAGGTGAATATCCAGGCACCGAACGCTGCCGGCGTGTCGCACAACCAGTACAGTCAGTTCGATGTCAACAAAGGCGGCGCCATTCTCAATAACAGCGCGACCAGCGTGCAAACCCAGCTGAGCGGTTGGATCCAGGGCAATCCCAATCTCGACCCGGCGGCGGCTCCTGCGCGCGTCATCCTCAACGAGGTGAACAGCGCCAATCCCAGCCAGTTGCGCGGTTTCCTGGAAGTGGCTGGAGGCCGCGCCCAAGTCATTGTGGCCAATCCTTCCGGCATTCTCTGCGATGGCTGCGGCACCATCAACGCCGGACGCATGACCTTGACTACCGGCAGGCCGGAGCTGAATCCGGACGGCAGTTTGGCCGGCTATCGCGTGGAGAACGGCACGATCCGCATAGAAGGCTCCGGCATGCAGGCCGGCAGCACCGAGTACGCCGACCTGATTGCGCGAGCAGTGAAAGTGCAGGCTGGCATCTGGGCGCCGCATTTAAGCGTCAGCGCCGGCCGCAACCGCGTCAGCGCCGACCATCAGAGCGTCCAGGCCTTGGCAGCGGACAGCGCCGGCCGCCCGGATTTCGCCATCGATGTGGCTCAACTGGGCGGCATGTACGCCGGCAAGATTCGTCTGCTGGCCACTGAAGCCGGCGTCGGCGTGCGCAGCAGCGGCCAATTGAACGGCGGCGAGCAACTAGCGCTGGACAGCGCCGGCCACCTGACGCTGAACGGAAGCCAGAACGGCGGCGATATCCAATACCGCGCCGCTGGCGACATAGAGCATGGCGGTTCCAGCTACAGCCGTGGCCAATTAAGGCTGGGCAGCGGCGGCGCGTTGCACCAGAGCGGCACGGTGGCCGCGGCGGGCGATGTGCTAGTGAGCGCGCGCGCCATCGCCGCTAGCGGCGATTTTGCCGCCGGCAGCGACGACAAAGGGCAGGTAGGGAAGGCTGGCACCTTGAGCCTGAAGGCCGACGATGGCCTGCAGTTGAGCGGCCATGCATTGGCTGGCGCGAGTCTGGGTCTGAGCGCGGCGGCGCTGGACGCGGCCGATGCCAAGCTGCGGGCCAACAATAGCGTGACGCTGCATGCGACGGATGGCTTGGGCCTCAGCCGCGCAGCGCTGAATACCGGCCGCTTGATTATGCAGGCCGGGGGACAGGTCAATAGCGATTCGGCCAAGTTGCAAGCGGGTCAATGGCAGGTCGAAGCGGCCTCGCTCAGTAACCGCGGCGGCGTTTGGGAGCAACTAGGCCAGGGCAGCGGCGCCTTCCAGATTGGTCAGCTGTTGGACAACCGCGGCGGCCGCATCGAGGCTGACAGCCTGACGCTGCAACTGGGACAGCTGGACAACGGCGGCGGCAAATTGCTGGCCCTGGGCGAAACGGCGCAGAGCTGGAGCGTGCGGCAGGGCCTGGATAATCAAGGAGGCCTGATCGGCAGCAACGGCGCGTTGAGCCTAAGCGCCGGCAGCTTGGACAACGCCGGCGGAACCGTGCAAAGCGCGTATCGGCTTTCGTTGAAAATCGATGCCGCAGCCGGCAACAGCGGAGGCAAGCTGTTGGCTGCGGACGGCTTGATCCTGAGTACCGGGAGCCTGGACAACCGCGGCGGCGGGCGCGTCGATGGCGGCAAAAACCTGGCGCTGAATGCCTCCGGGCTGCTGGACAACCGGTCTGGCTTGCTGGCGGGCAGCGAGGATGTCGCCATCAGCGTCGGCGCGTTGAGCAATGCCCAAGGTTCGATAGAAAGCCAGGGCGAGTTGACGCTCAGCGCCCAGGGCATGTTGGACAACAGCCAGGGCACGCTGCTGAGCGCCGGCTCGCAGACGCTGAAAACCGGCAGCTTCGCCAATGACGGCGGCAGCGTAGGCAGCCGCGCCAGCTTGAAACTGGATAGCGGCACCGCTAGCAACCGTGGCGGTGAAATCCTCAGCCTGGGCGACGGCGAATTCCAACTGGCCAGCCTGGACAACGCCGGCGGCAAGGTGCTCAGCGACGGCAAGCTGGCGCTGCAAGCGCAAGGCGACATTCTGAACCAGCAAGGGGTCGTCAGCGCGCTGCGGCAACTGGAACTGCGCAGCCGCGACGGCAAGATAGACAATGCGGGCGGCAAGCTGCAGGCCAGCGACACGCTGGCCGCCAGCGCGCAACAACTGGACAACGGCCAGGGCGGTGTCATCGATGGCGGCGGCAAGCTGGCCTTGAACAGCGCCGGCCAACTGGACAATGACGGCGGTCGCATCCACGGCGGCATGGCGGTGGCGGTGCAGGCCGGCAGTCTAAGCAATGCCGGCGGCACGCTGGAAAGCGCAAACACGCTGGGGCTCAAGGTGGACGGCGCGCTGGACAACCACGGCGGCAAACTGTTGAGCGAGCAGGCGCAGAGCGTACAGGCCGGCAGCCTGAACAATGACAGGGGCAGCATCGGCAGCCGCGCCGGTTTGAAGCTGGACAGCGGCGCGGCCAGCAACCGCGGCGGGGAAATCCTCAGCCTGGACGATGCCGGGCTCACGCTGGCCAGCCTGGATAACGCTGGCGGCAAAGTGCACAGCGACGGCAAGCTGAATGTGCAGGCGCAGGGCGATGTTTTGAACGGCAAGGGCCAGCTCAGCGCGTTGAAACAACTGGAGCTGCGCAGCCAAGGCGGCAAGATCGATAACCAGGGCGGCAAGCTGCTGTCCGGCGGCGCGCTGAACGTTGGCGCGCAGCAGTTGGACAATAGCCAGGGTGGAATCATCGATGGGCGCGGCGCGCTCGATTTGTCCGCCACAGGCGGCCTGGACAATAGGGCGGGCAAGATCAGCGCCGGCGCGGGTCTGACGGCGCAAGCCGCCAGCATGGACAACGCTGGCGGGGAGATGGAAAGCGAGGCGGCGTTGACCCTCAGCGCTAGCGGCCAGTTCAATAATGCAAAAGGCTCGCTGCTGAGCAACCAGCGGCAAAGCCTGAAAGCGGGCAGCCTGAACAACGATGGCGGCGACATCGTCAGCCGAGCTGCGTTCGAACTGCAAACCGGCACCGCCAGAAACCAGGGCGGTCGTATCACCAGCCTGGGTGACGGCGATATTCAGCTGGATCAATTGGACAATGGCGGCGGCAAGCTGCAGAGCGGCGGCGCGTTGACGGTGCAGAGCCAAGGCGAGATCAACAACAGGCTGGGCCGCATCAGCGCCCAGAACACGATGCGGTTGGATGGCGGCGCGCTGCGCAATCAGGAGGGCACGCTGGCTGGCGGCGAAAGCATCGAAGTGCGTGCCGGCCAGATGGACAACCAGGGCGGCGCGGTGGCCAGCCAGCGCGGCTTGAGTTTGACGCTGGACGTGTTGGACAACCGAGACGGCAAGATGCAGACCTTGGGCGAACTCACGCTGAGCAGCGCCGGCCTGCTGAATGATCAGGACGGAAAGCTGCTGGCGAATCAGGGACTGAAACTGCGCGCCGGTGAACTGGACAACCAGCGCGGCTTGATCAGCAGCGGCCAAAACATGAGCGTGGACGGCGGGGTGCTGCGGAATCAGCAAGGCAAACTGATCAGCAGCGGCGATGCGCGCTATCAATTGACGCAGCTGCTCAACCAGGATGGCGAGCTACAAAGCGGCGGCGCCGCGCGGCTGGAACTGAGCGACGCGCTGGACAATAGCCGGGGCAAGATCATCGCCGATCAGGGGCTGCGCTTGCAGGCCGCCGGGATCAACAACGCCAGCGGCATGCTCAGCAGCCGGGCCGCGCTGGTGTTGACCGCCGGCGAGCTTGGCAACCGTTATGGCAGCGTGTTGAGCCTGGGCGATATCAGCCTGGGCTTGAGCGGCTTCGACAATCAATACGGACAGGTGCAAACCGCGGGCGCGCTTGAGGCGCAGCTGAGCGGCCAGATCGACAACCGCCAAGGCAAGCTGATCGCCGACCGCAACCAGCGGCTGCGAGCCAGTTTGCTGAACAATCAGGGAGGCGCAGTCAGCAGCGGCCAGGCGCTGAGCCTGAACGCTGAACAGCTGAGCAACCAGGGCGGCAAGATGGTGGGACAGGCCAGCCTTAGCCTGGATCTGGGCCAGGACTATGTCTTCCGCGACGGCGATACCGTGGCCAGTCAGGGATCGCTGAGCTTGCGCACCAGCGGTAGCCTGCGCAATGAGGGCAAATGGGGCAATGCCGGCAATGTCAGCTTGCAAGCAGCCAGCTTCAGCAATGCCGCCGGAGCCAAATTGGCCGCGCGCGGCAAACTGGATATCAACAGCGCCGGCCAGGCGGTCAATCAAGGGCGGTTGGACGCCGAGCAGCTTACCCTGAACGCGGCGGCTCTGGACAATAGCGGCATGATCAGCGGTCGCGATGTTTCGGCGAGCGGCGGCGTCATCGACAATCACGGCGGCCAGGCGGTGCTGGCCGCCACCCATAGCTTGAGCCTCAATGCCGGCTCTCGCCTGACTAACCGCGATAGCGGTTACATCTACAGCGGCGGCGCCTTGGGCCTGAGCAGCGGAGACCTGATCGAAAATATTTCTACCACCATAGAGGCCGAAGGCGATATCAATATATCGGCTAACCGATTGGATAACCGGCGTAGCCGCGTGGATATTCAGAGGGGGGCGGAGAGCGAAACGTATAAGTGGAAAAAGTATAATTATTATTGGTCAACTTTTGGAAGAACCGATACAGCGGGTGTGCCATGGGACCTTTCCGCGGTAACCAAACGATTGTCGTTTAACGATGCTGCTGCCGCTGCCACTGAGTTTGGCACTATATTGCAAGTCGATGAGAGTGCAAAGAAGGCATTGGTGCGCTTTAAAGGCAGCAATGAGCGATGGGTTAATTACAATCACATCCAAAAGAATGCGGATGGCAGCTATGATATGAATTTCTATCGTGGCTATGGTTGTTTTGGGTCTTCCATATGTCCTTATGATAATATTGTTTGGCGAGAGGCTGCGCGTTGGTCCTATGAAAGCTGGGATCCACGTGTCCATGTGAATCCAATTGAATTGGACCATATCCAGCGGGAGAATATATTCGCATTCCGCGAGCGCAGCGCGCAAGGAACGGTAATCCGAGACAAGCTGGTTTTTGCGGATAATGCCGCCAATATGGTTTCTGGTGGTAGTTTGCTGGTCAACGTCAAAACAAGCTTGTTGAATGATGCCAGTCGTATCGCCGCCAATGGCAATATCTCCATTAACGGATTGGAGAATGGCGGTGGGGATGGGCGAGTGGTAAATCGGGGATATTCCCTTAATGAACACATCGTGGAAACGGGTGTAGATCACTACGACCGCGATACCAATCATTGGTATCCATCCTACCAAACGGATAAAACCGTCGCATTTTCGACTTTGGATGCAACCATCGCCGGCCATCAGGGCGTCAGCGTGCGCGCGCCCAGCATAGAAAACATCACCGTCAATCCGGCCCAGGTCAGCGTGGCGGAGGCGGCCAAGGCCGCCGCGCAAGCGGAACAGGCGGCCTGGGACGGCGCGCAGACCGCCGCCAGCGCCGGTCAGGCCCGTGGCGGCCAAGGCCCGGAAGCTGGCCGTCTGGGCCAGGTGCAATCCGGCGGCGCCCCCGCCGCCGCGCAAGTGGCCACGGCCAAGCCGCGCGCGCAGACGCATCCACTCAAGGGCAGCACCGCTCAGCCCGGCTTGCTGGACCGCCTGCCCAACAACCAGCTGTTCCAGCAAAACCCCAGCCCCGCGGCGCCGTACCTGATAGAAACCGATAGCCGCTTTACCGAGTACAGCAACTTCGTCAGCAGCGACTACATGCTGAAACGGTTGAACTACGACCCAGCCGGCGTGCACAAGCGCCTGGGCGACGGCTATTACGAGCAAAAGCTGGTGCGCGACCAGATTCTGGCGTTGACCGGCCGTCCGTCGTTGCGCGGCGAAGACGCCACCGAGCAATTCAAGGCGCTGATGAACCAAGGCGTGAGCGTGGCCAAGGACTTCCGGCTGACCACCGGCGTGGCGCTGACCCCGGCGCAGATCGCAGCCTTGCAGCAAGACATCGTCTGGATGGTGAGCGAGACCGTCAACACCGCCAGCGGCCCGCAAACCGTGCTGGTGCCCACCGTCTACCTGGCGCACAACACGGTGAGCCTCACCGGCGATGGCGCGATCATCGCCGGCAAGGATCTTAATCTTTCCGCCGCCAGCCTGAGCAATAGCGGCAAGCTGCAGGCTGACCAAAGCCTAGTGGCCAAGGCCGATGTCATCCGCAACACCGGCGGCCTGATCCAGGCCGATACCGTCAAGCTGTTGGCGGATAGCCTGACGCTGGACACCGATTTGCAAAATGCCGGCCGCCAGGCCGCCATCAGCGGGCGCGACATCAGCCTGGCAGGAGCCGACATTGCGTTGAAAGGCGCCAAGGTCGATGCGACTGAACTACTCAGCCTCAGCGCCAGCAATCACTTGACGCTGAGCACCGCGCGCAGCCGCAAGGACGGCAGCGTGGAGCTGATTGCCGGCAGCATGGGCAACCGCGACGCCTCGTTGGGCCCTGATGTAGGCGGCAGCGGCATCGCCACCGTCAGCGGGGTGTGGGAGGCCGCGCAGGGCAGCAGTCTGCAATCCGGCGGCAAGCTCAGTTTGAGCGCGGGCAAGGACTTGACGTTGACTGGTTCCAGCGCCCAGGCCAAGGGCCAGCTCAATGTCAGCGCCGGCGGCAGGCTGGCGGTGTTGGCCGACAAAACCACCAACAACACCAAGCTTTCCGCCGACAGCGCCAGCTCCCGCGTGGAGGCGCGCTATCAGGCCGATACCTTGATCGCCAGCCAACTCAGCGGCGGCGCCGGCGTGGTCGCCGTGGCCGGCCAGGAACTCAGCGTGCAAGGCAGCCGCGTCGCCAGCGATCAGGGCCAGGCGCTGCTGTCCGGCGCGCAAGTGGATATCGGCGCGACGGCGCGCCATGTGGAAATCGATGACTACGAAAACAACCACATCGGCCAGACCCGCAGCCAGCGCCAGCAGGCCATTCGCGACACGCAAGCGCTGGGCAGCCAGATCGGCGGCCAGTTGGGCGTAACCATCCAGGCGCGCGATGCCGACATCAACGTGCTGGGCAGCGATATTGCCAGCGATAAAGGCGATCTGAAACTCAGCGCCACCCGCGATGTCCATGTGGGCGCGGCGGAAGAAAGCTACAGCTTCCAGGAACAATCCAGCAGCACCCGCAAGGGCTTGGCCAGCAGCAAGCAAAGCCAGGGGAAGACCGATAATTGGCAAACGACAGCCAAGGGCAGCAGCCTGTCCGGCGACAGCATCAGCTTGCAGGCTGGCCGCGATCTGAATGTGGCAGGCAGCAGCGTAGCCGCCACTCATGACGTGGACCTGGCCGCCGGCCGCGACGTCAGCATCGCCACCGCGGAAAACCGCCAGTTCAACCATCACGAGGAAAGCGTCAAAAAGTCCGGCCTGATGAGCGGCGGCGGCATCGGCTTCAGCATAGGCAGCCAGAAGCAGCGCGACCAAGTGGGTGAAACCAGCGTCAGCCATACCAGCAGCACCGTTGGCAGCGTGCTGGGCAATGTCAATATCGATGCCGGCCGCAATGCCTTGATCAAGGGTTCCGACCTGGTCGCCGGCGGCGACATCGACGTGCTGGCGCAGAACATCCGCGTCGAAGACGTGGCCAACCGTTACCAGCGCGACGAGAAGCATGAAGCCAGCAAGAGCGGCCTCACCGTGGCTTTGTCCGGCGCGGTGGGCGCCGCAGCCAACACCGCTGTGCAGCAAGCGCAGGATGCCGGCAAAGCGCCAACCGGCCGCTTGGCCGCTCTGCAAGGCATCCAGGCAGGCTTGTCCGGCTACCAGGCTTACCAGGCCTACCAGCAGGAAATGCTGAAGCCGGCCGAAGAGCAAAGCTTTGTCGGCGTCAGCCTGTCGGTGGGCAGCCAGAAGAGCGAATCCCACAGCCAGCGTCAACAAAGCCAAAGCCAGGGCAGCCAGCTCACCGCCGGCGGCAACCTCAGCCTCACCGCCACCGGCAGCGGCGCCAAGGACGGCCAAGGCAAGGCGCTGGACGGCGACATCAGCGTCACCGGCGGTCACCTCAAGGCCGGCAAAGACCTGACGCTGGACGCCGCGCGCGACCTGCAATTGCAAGCGGGCCATCACCAGGACAGCCAGAGCGGCGGCAACAACAGCAGCGGCTGGAATGCAGGCGTCAGCATCGGTGTGGGCAATGGCGGCGCGGGCATCTCCGTGTTCGCCAACGCCAACAAGGGCAAGGGCAAGGAGGAGGGCAATGGCAGCCGCTGGAACGAAACCGTGCTCAGCGCCGGCGACACCCTGAACCTGCAAAGCGGCCGCGATGCCAGCCTGACCGGCGCGCAAGCCAGCGGCAAGACCGTGGTGGCGGACATCGGCCGCAACCTGACGCTGCAAAGCCAGCAA
>NZ_JAJOHV010000062.1 GCF_021129175.1 Chromobacterium piscinae
GTAGGACACCGCCAGACGCCCAATACGATAGCGCCGAGTCCATGCGACTGGGCGTTTCGCTTCGAGAGAAGCGAATCCAGAATTACGCGACAGCGTTCACGTTTTTTCTGGCGACCATAGCGAGATGGTCCCACGCCTTCCCATCCCGAACAGGACCGTGAAACATCTTAGCGCCGATGATAGTGTGGCATTCGCCATGTGAAAGTAGGACATCGCCAGATTCCCGATAAAAAGCCCCAGGCATTGGCCTGGGGCTTTTTGCGTTTCTTGCTCCGGGCTGCACCGGAGGTGAAATTTTTTGTCGCATCCTGCCGCTGTATATTAATCTGATCTATGAAATGCAGACAGTATTCGATTGCTATCAAATCTGAAATCCGTGTCGGTTTGGCGCGATATCGGTGCGGTAAATCGGGAGGGGCTGCGGGCGAGAGGTTGGTTTGATCATGCCTTTGGGGTGGAGGCGCGCGTGGTTTGATCCGCTTGGAAAGCCTTGCGCTGACTGATTTTGATAGCGTTTAAGTGCTAAAGAATATTTTATATTGTCAAACAAAACTGCCATCTCTTGTATACAATAGACGGTTCACCCGGACGCGAGGCCGGGGCTGCAAACAATATCGGAGAAACCCATGCAATTCGAATCCTTTGCTCATCAGCAGTCCGCTCTGCGCGACGCCATCACCGCCGCTTATCGGCGCGATGAACGCGAATGCGTACAGGCGCTGTTGTCGCAGGCGGCGATGAGTCCCGAGCAGGTCGCATCAGTACAGGACTTGGCACGCAGGCTGGTGACCGAGGTGCGCCGCGAGCGCACCCGCTCCAGCGGCGTGGACGCGCTGATGCACGAGTTCTCGTTGGACAGCAGCGAAGGGATCGCCCTGATGTGTCTGGCGGAGGCGCTGCTGCGCATCCCGGACCGCGAGACGGCTGACAAGCTGATCCGCGACAAGATTTCCCGCGGCGACTGGAAGGCCCACCTGGGCAACAGTTCGTCGTTGTTCGTCAACGCCGCGGCCTGGGGCCTGCTGGTGACCGGCAAGCTGGTTTCCTCGCACAGCGCTAATGGCCTGTCGGCCGCGATGACGCGCCTGATCGCCAAGGGCGGCGAGCCGCTGATCCGCAAGGGCGTCGATATGGCGATGCGCATGCTGGGCAAGCAGTTCGTCACCGGCGAAACCATTGAAGAGGCGCTGGCCAACGGCCGCGAGCGCGAAGCGCGCGGCTACCGCTTCAGCTACGACATGCTGGGCGAGGCGGCGATGACCGAGGCTGATGCCCAGCGTTACCTGAAGGACTACGTCACCGCCATCCATGCGATCGGCAAGGAGTCGAACGGCCGCGGCATCTACGATGGTCCCGGCATCTCGGTGAAGCTGTCCGCCATCCACCCGCGCTACAGCCGCCTGAAGCACGAGCGGATGATGGCCGAATTGCTGCCGCGGCTGAAGGCGCTGTTCTTGCTGGCCAAGCAGTACAACATCGGTCTGAACATCGACGCGGAAGAGGCCGACCGCCTGGAAATCTCGATGGATCTGGTCGAGGCGCTGGCCAACGATCCGGATCTGAACGGCTTCGAAGGCATCGGCATCGTGGTGCAGGCCTACCAGAAACGCTGTCCGTTCGTGATCGACTTCCTGATCGACCTCGCGCGCCGCACCGGCCATCGCTTCATGGTGCGCCTGGTGAAGGGCGCTTATTGGGACGCCGAGATCAAGCGCGCCCAAGTGGATGGTCTGCCGGGCTATCCGGTCTATACCCGCAAGGTGTACACCGACGTGTCCTATCTTGCCTGCGCCAAGAAGTTGCTGGCCGCCCAGGATGCGATCTATCCGCAGTTCGCCACCCACAACGCCTATAGCCTGTCCGCGGTCTACAATCTGGCCGCCGGCAAGGATTATGAATTCCAGTGCCTGCACGGCATGGGCGAGACCCTGTACGACCAGGTAGTCGGCAAGGACAAGCTGGGCAAGGCTTGCCGCATCTACGCGCCGGTGGGTTCGCATGAGACGCTGTTGGCTTATCTGGTACGCCGCCTGTTGGAAAACGGCGCCAACTCCTCCTTCGTCAACCGCATCGTCGATGAAAGCGTATCCCTTGACGAGCTGGTGACCGACCCGGTGGCCGAAGCGGCCGCCTCCGCCGGCATGCCGCACAGCAAGATTTCGCTGCCGGAGGCGCTGTACGGCGACGGCCGCCGCAATTCCAAGGGTCTGGACCTGTCCAGCGAGCACGTGCTGGCAACGCTGCAACTGGGTCTGCAGACGTCGGAGCAGCAGCGTTGGGCGGCGTTCCCGATGCTGGGCGACGGCGATGTCACCGACGGCGAGCTGCTGGAAGTACGCAATCCGGCCGATCATGGCGATGTGGTCGGCAAGGTGCTGGAAGCCACCGCCGCCGACGTCGATCGCGCGCTCGCGCAGTCGGCGGCCATTGCTGCCGCCTGGGCCGCGACGCCGGTGGCCGAACGCGCCGCCAGCATCAAGCGCATGGCCGATCTGATGGAAGCGAATATGCCGGCTCTGATGGGCCTGGCGGTGCGCGAGGCGGGCAAGACGCTGAACAACGCCATCGCCGAAGTGCGCGAGGCGGTGGACTTCTGCCGCTATTACGCGGCGCAGATCGTGTCCGAGTTCGACAACGCCAGCCATCAGCCGCTGGGCCCGGTGGTGTGCATCAGCCCGTGGAACTTCCCGCTGGCGATCTTCATCGGCGAAGTCGTCGCGTCCCTGGCCGCCGGCAACACCGTGCTGGCCAAGCCGGCCGAGCAGACCAGCCTGATCGCCGCCTACGCGATTCGCCTGCTGCACGAAGCCGGCATTCCGCGCGCCGCGCTGCAACTCCTGCCGGGCCGCGGCGAGGTGGTCGGCGCCGCGCTGACCGGCGACGCGCGCATCCAGGGCGTGATCTTCACCGGCTCCACCGAAGTGGCGCAGATCATCAACCGCACGCTGGCCAAGCGCCATGACGATCCGGTGCTGGTGGCGGAAACCGGCGGCATGAACGCGATGATCGTCGACAGCTCGGCGCTGCCGGAGCAGGTGGTGACCGACGTGCTGAGCTCGGCTTTCGACTCCGCCGGCCAGCGCTGTTCCGCGCTGCGCGTGCTGTATCTGCAGCACGACATCGCCGACAAGGTGGTCGCGATGATCAAGGGCGCGATGGATGAGCTGGAAGTCGGCAATCCCGCCAAGATCACCACCGACGTCGGCCCGGTGATCGACTCCGAAGCCCAGGCTGGCCTGCTGGCCCACATCGCCAGGATGAAGAACTCCGCCCGCGCGATGCACCAGACCAAGCTGTCCGCCGAGTGCGAGCAGGGCACTTTCGTCGCGCCGACGCTGTTCGAGATCGACAACCTCAGCGAGCTGAAGCGCGAGGTGTTCGGCCCGGTGCTGCATGTGCTGCGCTATGCCGCGTCGGATCTGGACAAGGTGGTGGCCGAGATCAACGCCACCGGCTACGGCCTGACGCACGGCATCCACAGCCGCATCGACGAAACCATCGCCGACATCTGCGGCAAGATCAAGGTGGGCAACATCTACGTCAACCGCAACATCGTCGGCGCGGTGGTGGGCGTGCAGCCGTTCGGGGGCGAGGGCAAGTCCGGCACCGGCCCCAAGGCCGGCGGTCCGTACTACCTGTACCGTCTGACCCGCGCCGCCTGGCAGCCCAAGCTGGCGGCCGCGCATCAGGCCGCCGATCTGTCCGCGCTGGATGCGCTGGCCGCCGCGGCGAAGACGCAGGGTCTGTCGCTGGACGGCGCGATCGCCGCCGCGCGCAAGGAAAGCCCGCTGGCACATAATGTAATCTTGCCGGGCCCGACCGGCGAGAACAATGTCTTGTCCTTCGCCGGCCGCGGCCGCATCGGCTGCGTCGCCGACGACGCTCAGGCGCTGGCCGAGCAATTGGCTGCTGTCTTCGCCGCGGGCAACCGCGCGGTGCTGGCCGATGGCGAACTGGGCCGTCGATTCGCCTCTGCCTTGAATGGTCATGTATCTCTTGTGGCCGATGTGCTGGAAGCAGACGTCGAGGCGGTGTTGTACGCGGGTGCCAAGACTGAGGACGCTCGGCGCGAGCTGGCGGCCCGCGACGGCGCGCTGGTTCCGCTGATCCTGCGCGGCGAAAATGGCTACAATGTGCATCGGCTGGTGGTGGAGCGCGCGCTCAGCGTCAATACCACGGCGGCAGGCGGCAATGCCAGCCTGATGAGCATGACCGAATGATCAACTTGCCAGCCTCTGGCCGCGTTGGAATAATGCGGCCAGAGTTTTTACTTTAAGAGCAAGACTGGGATCCGGCCCCAAGCCGGTTGTGTAGAAGCGCGAAGTTGAAGCAACAAGGAAGAGGAACGAAGAGATGCAAATATCCAAGCTGTCCACCCTGACCCTGGCGGTTGCAGCCGCTGTCGCCCTGTCCGCCTGCGGCAAGAAGGAAGAAGCCGCGCCCGCGGCCGGCGCCTCAGCTCCGGCCCAGGCCAGCGCCGGCGGCGACGTGATCAAGATCGGCTTTGCCGCTCCGCTCACCGGCCCGCAATCGCACTACGGCGAGGAATACAAGAATGGCGTGACCCTGGCCATCGAAGACGCCAACGCCGCCAAGCCGACCATCGCCGGCAAGCCGGTGACCTTCGAGCTCAATGCCCAGGACGACCAGGCTGATCCGAAAACCGCCACCCAGCTGGCGCAGAAGTTCGTCGACGAGAAAGTCGCCGGCATCATCGGCCACTTCAACTCCGGCACCGCCATTCCGGCCTCCAAGATCTACTCCGACGCCGGCATCCCGATGATCGCGATGGCCACCTCGCCGGTGTTCACCGCCCAAGGCTTCAAGAACACCTTCCGCTCGATGACCTCCGACACCCAGCAGGGCAGCGTGATGGGCAAGTTCGCGGTTGAGAAGCTGCACGCGAAGAAGATCGTCATCGTCGACGACCGCACCGCTTACGGCCAGGGTCTGGCCGACGAGTTCGAAAAGGCGGCCCGCGCTTCCGGCGGCGACGTGGTGAAGCGCGAGTTCACCAACGACAAGGCCACCGACTTCACCGCCATTCTGACTTCGATCAAGGGCGCGAATCCGGACGTGGTGTTCTACGGCGGCGCCGACGCGCAGTCCGCGCCGATGGTCAAGCAGATGAAGCGCCTGGGCCTGAAGGCTCCGCTGATCTCCGGCGAGATGACCAAGACCCCGACTTTCCTGCAACTGGCAGGCAAGGAAGCCGACGGCACCATCGCCTCGCTGGCGGGCCTGCCGCTGGAGCAGATGCCGGGCGGCAAGGACTACGAAACCCGCTACAAGGCCCGCTTCAAGGCCGACGTGGCCACTTACTCGCCGTACGGCTACGACGCCACCCGCGCGCTGATCCAGGCGATGGAGCAAGCCAACTCGGCCGATCCGAAGGCCTACCTGCCGGTGCTGGCCAAGATCACTCACCAGGGCGTGACGTCCAGCAACTGGACTTACGACGACAAGGGCGATCTGAAGGATGGCGGCATCACCGTCTACAAGGTGCAGAACGGCCAGTGGACCGTGATGGAAACCGTGGGAGGCGGCGCGGCGGCCAAGGATGCTTCCGCAGCCAAGTAAACCAATTTGTCTTATTTAAACGAACGGCGCGGATATCCGCGCCGTTTTTGTTTTTGTGGGGAAATTGGAGAGAAAGAATTAATCTAATAAGTAATATTTTATCAAGTATATTATTTTAGGATATGGTTTTATTGAGGATTGGTTTTTCGCAACGGAGCCAATCTAATTATCTTTTTATCGAACATGTCGGTTGGAAATATATTTACAACATTTCTGAGGTATTGTAATTTCTATATGTCATGTTTTTGACTCTGGACAAACCAATTACGTCCGGTTTCATGAGCTGCTGTTGAGATTGTTTTGATTTTGACAGTCTGCGGTTTGGTAAAGCTTTTCCGCATCGGCTGCTTCAAACCCTCCCGGTTTTTATTTCATGGTTTTATTGTTTACTTAATGCGATTTGCTTCGTAGGGGATGTTTTTGCTTTTTTATAGCTTGGGATTTGTGACTTTTTAATTAATTTAGATCTGCAACAAGGGAATGTCATGGCAAATCGTAGAGTGGTAGTAACCGGATATGGTTCTTTGACCTCTCTGGGGGAGAACTCTGCCGAGGCGTGGGAAGCCATTATGAATGGCAAGCTGGGCTATCGAAAATTCGAGTTGGAGAACCAGCAAATTAAAGCCAAGTTCTTTTCCTTCCTAGATGAGAATAAAGCGCGCTATCGAGGCATTCCCAAAGCGATTTCCCGCGCGTTGCCGGCATTCGCCAAAAATGCGGTTGTGGCGGCCAGAGAGGCGATCGATATGGCGTTCGGCAGCCCAGAGGCAATTGCGGAGCATTATCCGGCGCATGAGTGCGGCGTCATCATCGGTACGGGATGGGGCGGCCTCGATGAAGCCTACGACATCCGCGACGCTTACCGCGATACCGGATTCGGCAGTCCTTTGGGCAGCCTGATCTCCATGCCCAGCATCGCCACTGGTGCTTGCACACTGATGTGGAATCTGCGTGGTTATCAGAATACGGTGATCGCAGCTTGCGCCACAGGCACTATCGCGATAGGCGACGCGTACGAGGCGATTCGGCAAGGGCGCGCCAGCATGATGCTGGCGGGAGGCTCCGAAACGCTGCGTAATGAAACCAATATCTGGAATATCGACGTTCTCAATGCTTTGAGCAAAGAGCAGCAGGATGCGGAGCGGGCCTGCTGCCCGTTTGATCGCCGTCGATCCGGCTTCGTGCTCGCCGAAGGCGCTGCGGTTTTGTGTCTGGAGGAGTTGGAGCATGCTCAGCACCGCGGTGCGACGATATTGGGGGAGATCAAAGGCTATGGCAGCTTTTCCGACGCCCGCGATTTCACCGCTCCGGCCGAGGACATGCTGGCTCGCGTCAAGTCGATCGAATTCGCGCTCAAACAAGCCGGCAAGCGGCCGGAGGACATCGACTACATCAATGCCCACGGCACTTCGACGCCATTGAATGACTTGAATGAATCCAACGCCATCAAGGCCGCCTTGGGGGGATATGCGAAGCATGTTCCGGCGTCCAGCACCAAGTCTTACAGCGGCCACCTGATTTCTGCTGCGGGCAGTTTCGAATCCATTATCTGCTTGAAGGCCATCGAGACCGGCATCCTGCCAGGCACCGCCAATCTGTTGGAATCCGATCCCGAGTGCGATCTTAACTATCTGCCGAACGGGCATCTGCATGGACAGACGGTGGATACGACTCTCAACCTCAGCTTCGGCTTCGGCGGCGCAAACGCGGCGCTGGTGATAGAAAGGGCGCGTTGATGCTGCTCAGTTTCGATAACAAGGCGATCGCGGACTGGGCGAAGCTGTCCGGAGATTACAACCCTATCCATTTCGAAGTGGAGCGGGCTAGGGAAACCGGCGCCAACGACATCATCGTGCACGGCATGCTGCCGCTTTTGCATATCAAACAGCGGCTGAGCTCGGCGTTGCCCTCCGATTCCAGCAGGGATTGGGTATCGGTCAAGGCCATGTTCCGCTCGCCCGTGCTTCGCCAATTGCCGCATGCGCTGGAAATTCAACCAGGCAAGCAGCGCAGCCGCTTTTCCCTGCGAGCGACACATGACGCTTCCGAGGTGATGGCGGGCAGCGTATATCGCTCCGTACCGGCGGAGTCGCCGGAGCAATCGGCAAGCTTTTCGATAGACCGGCAGTTGTTCCGGGAGAAAAGAGCGGTGTTTGCGGAGGCTTTTCCGGATTTTGACCGTGCTTGGCTATTGGTGGACGCGCTGACTTTTTCCCAATTCCTGTCCAGCGAAGTACCGTTTTCCATCGTCAGCGATCTAGCGAAGATGAGCGGCATTTCAAGCCAGCATGAATTGATGGATGCCGCCCTGACGGTGCAGACGGCCCATACGGTGATGGTCGAGCCGGAGCTGTTCCGCATGCCGCTGAGCCAGCTGAAGGATCCGGGGGAAATCCGTTGCGAGCTGCACCCTCCGGTGACCGTGCCCAATAACAAGGACACCTTGTCTGGTCTGAGCCAATTTACCGTGCGGCTGGATGGCCGTCCGGTCATGCAATCGGAAGTGGGCCTGCTGGTTCGCTTCAAACCTTGAGTCTTGTCCCTTCGCTAAAGGAAGCATCATGTTGAACGAAACCCAAATCTTTGACGAACTGAAAACGCTGATTCTGGACATGAAAGAGATCGAGGAGGACCAAGTGCAACTTTCCTCCAGCTTCGAGGCGCTCGAACTGGACAGCCTGGATTTCGTAGAGGTTCAAGTGTCGGTGAAGAAGCGCTACGGCGTTGATTTGGTCTCCGATTTGTTCGCCTCTGGCAAGATCGTGGATATGGGACAGCTGGTCGGCTATATCGCCGTAGAGACTGCCCAGAAGAACGTAGCAGAAGCCTGATCGGAGAAACCGCATGGAAACGTCCACTGTTGTGCGCGACCCGCTAGGCCTGTCCGACGAGAGCCGACGCAAGGTGCAAACGCTAATCCGCGCTTCGCACCGCAAGACCATGGAGTTGGAGAGCGTATTGCCATGGGAAAACGGCATCAATCTGAGCCTGCCGCCGAAAATGGAAACCGGCAGTTGGATCTACGGCACGCCTTATTGGGATGCAATGACTCCGGAGCAGCGCCATGAAACCCTGTGGAAGGAAACTGCCCGCGATGTGTCGATGTTCATCTGGCTGGAGCAGACGCTGCCGCCGTTGTATGTCGGCTATATCAACCGCTTCCGTTTCGACCTGTCGCCTGAGGTGTATGAGTATCTGATGATCTTCTCGCGCGAGGAAATCACCCATACGCTGATGTTCCGGCGCTACATGAAGATGGCGGGACTGGAGCTGTTCCAGCCGCCAGGCGGCGCTTACGGGAGCTTTGTCGAGAAACTGCCGATGATGAACCCGGTGATCGGCATATTGTGGACGCTGATGATCGAGTGGGCCGCGGAGCTGAGCGCGATGTATCTGACCCAGTCGGCGGAGGTCGAGCCTCTGACCAAGATGATGTTTCATGAGCATCATATCGAGGAGGTGCGTCATATCGCGTTCGGCAAACGTATCGTCGAGCATTTCTTCGATACTGCCCCGGAGGCGGAGCTGGCTGCGATGCGAGCGCAAATGGGCCAGTTGCTGCGCCACTTCAAGGCGGAGATGACTTTCAACAGCGAAATATCCAAGCACACCTCGTTTGTCTTCCCGATACAGCCGGGCGATGAAGAAGCGATCGCGCTGGTGAGAGGCTCGGCTAACAACCAGCGTCTGAACAGCGAGCGTTTCGCAGAGTTGGATCAGTGGTTCGCAGAACTGGGGATTGTATGAGCGAGGCGGTCTGGGACATCGTTTGTGTCGGCTCCGGCATTGCTGCGCTGACTTATGCGGCGGCCCTGACCGCGCAGCGCCCGGGCTTGCGGGTTTTGTTGCTGGAGCAGCATACGGTGCCAGGGGGATATTCGAGCGAGTTTGTGCGTCCCAAGCAAGACGCACGGTTCGATTGCAGCTTGCACAAGCTGTCCGGCATGGGCGAGCAAGGCAACCTGCGGCAGGTGTTTCGCGCGCTGGGGCTGGAAGAGCAGATCAATCTGCACTTTTCGCCGGTATTGTTCCAGGCGGCCGGACCGATATGGCTGGAAGTGTCGGAGTCGCCGGAACAGGCGTTGGATGGCTTGCTCCAGGCATTTCCCAGCCAGCGCGAAGGCCTGCTGCGGTTTTTCGACGACATCGCGGTGCATGGAAAGAACGGCTATCTGCAGTTCGAAATGTTGCAGGGGCGATACGAGCCGGATTTCGCCGCGATGCGGTATGCCCGCAAGCATCTTAAGAACATCACTGTACGCGATGCATTGCTGGGGATGTTCGACGATCTGCAACTGTGCGAGCTGCTGGCGCTGCCGTCGATCTATGTCGGCTCATTCCCGGAGCAGTGCAGCTATCTGTACTTCCTGCACGTGGTTTATGCCAATCTGTACATGCGCAGCGCCTACATGGACGGCGGTTCGCAACGGTTGTCCAATCTGCTGGTGGAGCAGATACGGGCGCGGGGCGGAGACGTGGTGCTAAACGTTAACGTTGAGCGCATTCTGGTGGATAAGAGCACTATGCGCGCGACCGGCGTGGCGACCGATCGAGGAGAGTTTATGGCGCGGGAGGTCCTGGTCAACGCCTCTCCGGTCTATGCGCTGGAGCAGCTGTTCGAATCCATGCCGGAGTTGGAGGCCCCGCGGCAGCTTGTGTCTAGGATACGGCCAGCCAATGCCACCAGTACGCTTTACTTGGTGCTGGACGAGGATCCTGCCCTGCTGGGGCTGCCGCATGCGGAAACCATGCTGCTGGCTGATGATCCGGATGCCGCGTGGAGCGCGCGCGAACGCTCTCGCGCCGATCCCATGAGCGAAGCGTTGGCTGAGGAGGCCTATTGGCAGCGCTCGTCTTTGGAAATCACCAACTATCACGCGCTGGACGCGAGCGGCGGCAGGGTGGTCATCGTCAATGCGCTGGATGATCCGCGTCATTGGCCGCGGCGGAAAACGCCCGAATACCGAGCCAAGAAAAAACGCGGCCAGCAAGCGCTGCTGGAGCGCGTGGGCAAGCACTTCCCGGATTTGTCGGACCATATCGTTTATGCGGAGCTGTCCAGTCCGCATACCTACCAGCGATACACCAATAATACCGCGGGGTCTGGCTATGGCGCGCTGGTTGCGCCGGATGCCGCGCCGGCTTTGATTAACCACCGCTTTCCTGTGGCCGGCGTCAGTTTTCTCAGCGCCTGGGTGGCGGGATCGGGCTACGAGGCCGCAATGGGGTATTCGATGTTCAAGGCCAGCACGGCGGCTCCCGCCGCGGCAGGCGTTTGAACGACATCAATTGAAGGAGCGGCAATGCAAGACGAAATCATGCAACCCTGGGTGTTGGTGACTGGTGGCAGCCGAGGCATAGGCAAGGGCCTGGTGTTAGAGCTGGCGAAAGACTACCGGGTTGTTTTCACCTACAAGAGCAACGCGGAGCAGGCGCGCGCAGTGGAGGAGTCTGTCCTGAGAATGGGTGGAGAGGCTTATGCGGTCCAGTGCGACGGCAGCGATCCCGAGGCCGCGAAGCGCTTGGCGACGCAGTGCCTGGAGCGTTTCGGCCCGCCGTACGCCGTCATCAACAATGCCGGCGTGACCCGGGATGGCTTGATGATCTCCATGCCGCTGGGGGCATGGCGCGACGTGATGTCAGCTAATCTGGACGCGGTGTTCCATATCACGCAGGCGTTCTTGCCCGCGATGTGCGGTGAAAAACGGGGCGCGGTGCTGCTGATGTCTTCCGTCACCGCGATCAAGGGCAATATGGGCCAAGCCAACTACGCGGCGACCAAGGCGGCCATGGCGGGGCTGGCCCGCACCTTGGCGCTGGAGACCGCCCGTTTCAAGATCCGAGTCAACGCGATCGCGCCGGGTTTGATCGACACGGACATGGCGGACGATATTTCGGATAAGGCGCGGCAACAGCTGGAGAGGAACATCCCCTTGCGTCGCTTGGGCACGGTTGGGGAGGTGGCGGGCTTAGTGAGGTACTTATTGTCCGATGCCGCGGCTTACATCACCGGACAAACCATCGTGATGGATGGCGGACTCAGCAGCTGAGGCGGATACGGCGCGGAGGGGCCGCGCCGATAGGAGAGCATCATGACTTATGTTGTTTTAAGCGACTGCATAGGCTGTAAGCATTCGGATTGCGTGGATGTCTGTCCGACCGACAGTTTTCACGAAGGTCCAAACATGTTGGCCATCAATCCCGATGACTGCATCGACTGCGGCCTGTGCGTGCCGGAATGTCCAATCGATGCGATCCGGGAGGACAAGGCTGTGCCGTCCCACGAGAGCGATATGATCGCGCTTAATGCCGACTTGGCGCAGCGGTGGCCCAATATAACCAAGAGCAAGCCGGCTTTACCGGAGGCCGAGGCCTGGAGGGGAAGGCCAGACAAGCTGCAATATTTGGAGGATTATTCCGAAACCGTCTGATGGAGCCAAAACATGCTGAGTTTGACGCTGTGTCTGGTTTTTGCGCTGATTAGCGCGATACATTTCTATTGGGCGCTGGGGGGGCGGGTCGGGTTTTCCTCCGCCATTCCGGAGGTGGATGGTCGGAAGCTATTCCAACCGTCGGCGATCGGAACGGCCATTGTCGCCTTGCTGCTTGCTCTGTCTGCGGTGGCAATCGCTTTGCATGAGGGAAGGTTTTTCCCGGAAACAAGCTGGTTGGCGCGCTTGTTGAAATGGGGATTGTTGGCGTTGAGCGCTGGCATGTTGCTGCGAGGCGTCGGCGAGTTCCGCTATGTCGGCCTGTTCAAGCGGGTCAAGGGAAGCCGCTTCGCCCGCAACGACACGCGTTTCTATTCCCCGCTGTGTCTGATGTTGGCTGCTGGGCTATTCTACCTCGCGTGGTAAGACGGCTGTGTATGGACGGGCAGGCCCGTCCATACTTCTCATATCCGGTTTCGACAGCCATCTTGGGAAGAGATAGCATGCGGATATGAACAAAGTCAGCGGTAACAAGATGGCAAAAACCGAGCTTTCGCCTTGCATTGGCATATGCAGGCTGGACGATAGCGGACAGATCTGCATCGGCTGCCGCCGCACGCTGGATGAAATCGCGGGGTGGTCCCGCTACGGCGAGGAGCAGAAGGCGCAGGTCTGGCGGCGGCTGTTGGCGCTGCCGTTGCCGGTGCAAGCGAAGACCTGCCCTCAATGCGGCAGCGGCTTCGCCTGTGGCGCTGGAGGTGAGAGTGGCGGTTGCTGGTGCGCGGATCTGCCGCTCGAGCTGTCGCCGAGCGAGGCCGACAGCGACTGTTTGTGCCCCGCCTGCTTGCAGAAGCGGCTAAGTCTCCGGGATGAATAAGAAGGCAAGCCGGCAGACGTATCCATCTCCATGTCAATGGAATGGAATGGAATAATAAGATTTCTTATCTAAAACACCTGTCCATGCAAGAAAACATCAAGACGGCCCATCCGTATCTGCGCGTTTTTCCCGAGCCCGAACAAGTATTCGCCGATCCCGTCGCCCGGCACGCCAAACATTTGCTGCCCTGCGTGTCCATCGAATTGTCTGCAGTTAATCCCTCCTGGGAAGGCTGGATACACATGGTATTGCCTGCGGAGCCGCTGGGTGGCTATGTCGGCGACTATGGCGCGGATTACCACAATGAGTATCTGGCGCCAAACTGGCTGGCTTTCCGGCTAACCGAGTCTGGGCATTACCAGCTGTTGGGCGATTTTCGTTTCTTCGAGTTGGAAAACATAGCGGAAGATGGGGCGGATGGTATCAGGAGTGAGGTAGCGAAGCACTGCGAGACGCAGCATCGTGTGTTCAAGGAGACGCGGGACATTTATCGCCGCACTGGCTTATTGCATTCGGCGCTTTCCCGCGACGAAGCACGCGATGTCGCTTCCGAAGAGCCGGCAAACATCCTGACGCGACTGGGAGGAGGCGCGTTCAATGGCAATTGGTGTGACAGCGAAGGCGTGGGAGTGGATGAGAGCGACCCTGACTCCGCGGTCCCTATCGGACCCAACGGCGAGCGTTTTGAGTTCATCGCTAGCCTGGAAGGCCATGACTATCTTGCGAGCGGCGCCACCACGCTGCTGTTCTACCATCCAGAGACCCGCGTAGCGCTGCTGACTTTCGATTGGAGCTGACGCAAATAGCAATTCCAAGGCATGCGGGGCCATGGCTGCCACTGACATGCTTGGCATCGCCGTATTCTGCCAGTCTAAATGTCATTGACATTGTTGTCGTTTCTAATGACATGATGCGTAGATCACTGCGGAGATATCGCCATGAGAGAACGTAACGCAGAAGTTTGGCCGCCCAGCCTGAGTCGGGCTCTGGATGACAAGTTGGACGTTCTGAAACAGCAGATCCGGGACCGAGCCGGAGAAATCGCCCGTTACCGGAGCGAGGACGATGCCGCCGGAGTCCAGGTCGACGTTGGTTCGCTGGGTCTGGCGGTGGACGAGCTGCTGCAAGGGCGCTCGGTGGCGGAGCGGCCTGGCTTTTTTGACCTGTTTCCCCCTTTTACCTGCGTATGCGCGTTGCTGTGCCTGGCTTTCGCCGGCTTCGGCCTGTTGTTTCCGCTGTTCGCCGATTCGGTGGCCGGCGCAGGCAAGGGCTCGGCGCTGGTGGCCGGTTTCCTGGACATCGCCAAGATTTTCGCCGGCGCGATCGTCGGCTCCACTTCTTCCGTCGTGCTTGCGGCGTCCCGGACGCGCCGGCAGGGCTGATTTCGCTTGGAAAAAATATGGCTTATCAAGTGTTGGTTTCGGGCGAGCACCGCGCGCTGGAATGGCGTGGCGAGTTGAGCGACGCGTCCCAGGCGGTCGAGCTGGTTTCCGCCTGCATCGGCGAAGACTGCGCGCGCTTGCTGATTTCGCATGAGGTTTTGCCGGCATCTTTTTTCCAGCTGGGCAGCCACTTCGCCGGTGAATTCCTGCAGAAGCTGCAGAATTATCGGCTGCAGACCGCGGTGGTGATAGACGCGGAGCGGGACTATGGCGAGCGCTTCGGCGAATACTTGCGCGAAGCGAGGCGCGGGCGCTTCTCGCGGCTGTTCCTGAGCCGGGAGGAGGCGCTGGACTGGCTGGCGGCGCGCTGACAGTAGCGGCCGCGCTGTCGATAGATTGGCGCGGGCGCCCGCAAGCCTTGCCGGCTGCTGATGCGAGGCGCGCTGCGCCTGTTCGGCGTGAACGAGCCCGGCCGTTCTGAGGGCTCGATCTTACAACTTGATGCCGCGCCTTGGCGGCGCGGCAGGCATGGAGGCGGGATGCTGGAACGGGACGTGGTGCGCAGCAAGGCGGAGGGCGGCATCGCGCGGCTGGAGCTGAACCGGCCGGACTGCCTGAACGCGATGAACCGCCAGCTGCTGCGGCAGTTACTGGCCGCGCTGGAGTGGGCGGCGGCCGACGACGCGGTGAGGGCGGTGATCATCACCGGCCATGGCCGGGTGTTTTCCGCAGGAGCCGACATCCGCTATCTGAACCGGGCGCCGGCGGCCGAAGTGCGGGAGCTGGCCAGGCTGGCGGTGGCGGTCACCGGCCGGATCGAGACGCTGGGCAAGCCAGTGCTGGCCGCGATCAACGGCGACGCGCTGGGTGGCGGCTTGGAGATTGCCGAGGCATGCGCTCTGCGAGTGGCGGCCTCGCACGCCCGCTTCGGCCATCCGGAAGTGAAGATAGGCGCGGTGGCCGGTTTCGGCGGCACCACCCGCTTGCCCAGGCTGATCGGCAAGGGCAGGGCGGCGGAGATGTTGCTGACCGGCAGGCTGATAGACGCCGACGAGGCGTGTCGGCTGGGCCTGGTCAACCGGGTGGTGGCGGCCGAAGCGCTGATGGCCGAGTCGGAGGCGCTGCTGGGCGAAGTGCTGGCCCAATCGCCGCTGGCGGTGAGGCTGAGCTGGGAGGCGATGCATCGCGGCTTGTCCTTGTCCGAGGACGAATCGGCGCGGTTGGGCGCAGACTACTTCGGCCTGGCGGCGCAGAGCGAGGATTTCCGCGTCGGCACCCGCGCTTTTCTGGACAAACGGGCGCCCAAGTTCAAGGGGCGCTGAGGAGGCGATCATGAGGCCGCGCATCACCTTGCTGACGCTGGGCGTCGATGATCTGGAACGTTCGCTGGCCTTTTACCGCGACGGGCTGGGATTGGCGAGCGAGGGCATCATCGGCGCCGAGTTTGAGCACGGCGCCGTCGCTTTTTTCGAGCTGGAAGGCGGACTGAGGCTAGCGCTGTTTCCGCGGGAGAGCCTGGCTCTCGACGCCGGCCTGCCGCAGCAGCCGGCCAGCGCCACCGAGTTGACGATAGGTCACAACGTCGCTTCCCGCGCGGAGGTGGACGCGGTAATGGCGCAGGCCAGCATGGCCGGCGCGGCCATCGTCAAATCTGCCCAGGATACGTTCTGGGGCGGCTACGCCGGTTATTTCCAGGACCCGGACGGCCATTTGTGGGAGGTGGCCTGGAATCCTCAATGGGAAATGCCGGAGTAGAGCCGGACGCAGCCGCGTAAGCAATGCTACGCATATCCAACGCGCGCTTTCTCCACTATCACTGATGGGCGGTTGACTGTCATTCGGGACGGTTTCCGTTTACCTTTCCATTCGCAGGGGCGGCCGCCGGCCGCGCACGCAATCCATCCCAAGTTCAAGCCATTGGCTTCTTTGTCGGGTCCCATCCCGGCTTTTTCCATCGATCCCTGATCGCGCCGCCGGCCTGGCGGCCACGCCTCCATGCGGAAGACTCACTAGGGAGTACTGAAGATGGCACACCAATGGCAAGCCCCATTCGATCCCCAAGCCGGGGAGGCTGACGACAACAAGAAGGCACTGGCCGTGCATATCGGGCTTCTGCCGATAGGCGCGCAGGGCGCGCTGGTCTATTTTTCCGGCAATCGCTGGGATGGCGGCAATCACCGGGCCGGCCGGGTAGACCACACCGTGTTGTTCGATTACGCGGCTCGGACGGCGTTGCGGCCGGGATCGCCGGTCGGCGCGGGGGGACTCGCGCCGGACGATTATCTGGACGTGTTCTGCAGCGGGCACGCGCTGCTGGCGGATGGCCGCTTGCTGGTGGCCGGCGGCACCAGCGCGATGCAGGTGGACGCGGCCAATCCCCACAACGGCCACTGGGGAGGCCTGCGCGAGGCAACGGTGTTCGATCCCGCCGCCATTCCGTCCTGGCAACCGGTCGCGCAGATGAACACCTGTCCGGTCGCGGGCTTCGCCGGCAAGGGCGGCGGCCGCTGGTACCCCAGCCTGGTCACGCTGGCGGACGGCTCGGTGCTGGCGCTGTGCGGCCACCCGCGCATTTTCCCCGCCAGCTATGACGAGGCGGATCCCGCCGCCTATCCGGCCACCGAGGACGATCCGCGCCACAACAACAACTCGCCGGAGCGTTTCATCCCGGCGGAAAACCGCTGGCAGCTGCTCAATCCTGACGGGCTGGGCGAAGGGTTCCTGCACGATTTCGCGGTGTTCTATCCGCGGGCCCACCAGCTGCCGGACGGCAAGCTGCTGATCGTGCAGCCGTTGTACACCTCGCCGCCGGATTCTATCGACTCGACCGGCCGCTGGGCCGGCAAGACCCTGCTTTACGATCCGCAGGCCCAGTCGGTGAGCGCGGCCTTCTCCGGGCCGCAGACGCTGGAAGGCGTGTACCTGAATCCGGGCTATGCGGCGCAATTCACCACCTCGGTATTGCTGCCGCTGCTGCCGGAGAACGGCTATCTGCCGACTGTGATGCTGTGCGGCGGCGTCAAGGCGATGAAGGCGACCATCGCCACCGGCGGCGAGGCGGGGTCGGAGTGGGGGCAGACCGGCGCGCGGCAGGCCTTCTTCAACCAGGACGGCCACATGGCGGTGCCGCCGCGCGCCAATGCGCTGGCGACGCTGCTGCCTACAGGGGATGTCTTCGTTTCCGGCGGCACCAATGCGTACAAGACTCTTACGGACGGCAGCCAGTACGACGAGCTGTTCGGGGTCAGGGTGCCGGAGATCTACCACCCGCAGACCGATAGCTGGACCGCGTTGACCGATGCGCCGGCCGCGGTGACGCGCGGCTACCATTCGGTGGCGCTGCTGATGAGCGACGGCCGGGTGCTGACTGCCGGATCGGAGCGGAACAACCAGTTTGGCGCGGCCAGCGCGGAATACCGGATGGAGATTTTCGAGCCCGACTACATCGCCGCCGGCAACCGCCCGGCGATAGACCACGCGCCGCCCGCCATCGCCTACGGCGAATCGTTCCAGGTCCGGTACGCGCTCGCCGCGGGCACGCCCTTCGGCTCGATCTCGCGGGTGGCGCTGACCCGTTACGGCTCGGCTACCCATGGGTTCGACTACGACCAGCGCTATGTCGGCCTGACATTCAGCCAAGGCGATGGCGGCGCGTTGCGGGTGGATGGTCCGCCTAATGGTAGCGTCGCGCCTCCCGGATACTACATGCTATGGCTGATAGACAGCGGCGGCCGGCCCTGCGCGCAGGCGGCGACGGTGCGGGTGGGGGGACAGCGCTTGTACGCGGTGCTGGACCGCTCGGTGTTCAGCGTCTACGAGGTTCATGCCAGGGCCGGAGCCGGCGGCGCCGGCGTGTTCTCCGCCGCCTTTTACGCGGTGTTCGACGGCTTTATCCCCAATGAGGTGATGGGTCTGACGCCGATGGCCGCCTTTTCCCAGGCGGGCCTGTCCGCCACGCCGACGCCGTCCGGCAGCGTGTCCAATCCGGCGCTGGAACTGCCGGGCAGCCCGCAGCTGATCCAGCGCACGGTCTTCTCTTTCGACTTGTCCATCGATGCGGCATCGGCCTTCGCCGGCATGAGCGGCGGGGACGCCGAGCGCCTGGTCACGCTGACCGTCAGCGCCGGCGACTGGCGCTGCCAGGCACAGATCGAGCTGGTGATGGAGCCCAGCCCCTTCATGCTGGACGGCCAGCCGCCCTGGCTCAGCGAGGATCTGAGAGTGTTCCAGGTGACGCCCCTCACCGCGTCGCGCTGGCTGCCCGGCCACAGCTGGGTGGACCCCAACGATTACATCCAGCACCTGATCGCCTGGCTGAACGCCGATTCCGCGCGCGGCCAGGCCTTGTTCGCCGAGCTGCCGACCGACGAGCAGGCGGCGGCTCTCAGCTTGCTGCCGACCGAGGACGGCACGCCGGGCGGCATCCCCCTGTTCAGTTTCGCGCTGGCCAGGG
The DNA here is from genome assembly GCF_021129175.1 of Chromobacterium piscinae. Taxonomy (GTDB): domain Bacteria; phylum Pseudomonadota; class Gammaproteobacteria; order Burkholderiales; family Chromobacteriaceae; genus Chromobacterium; species Chromobacterium piscinae. Next base: position 18,724 of record NZ_JAJOHV010000062.1, read on the forward strand.
CGCGGCTGGACAGCACTGTGTCCGCCGATTACGCCAGGGTGATGTTCCGGCTGTTCCGGACCATGCGGCCATCGCTGGTCTACGATACCGCTACCCTTTACCGCCGGGTGGTGAATCCGGTGATGGCCGGCGGCGGAGAAGTGACCGAGGACGCGATTCCGCTGCTGGGCGTGGAGGGCGGCGACATCGTCTCCATTCCGTTCTTCGCCGAGCCCCGGGTGACGCCGTCGCATGACATGAAACAGCAGACCGACGGCGCGAACCGGATGACGTTGCCGGCGGGACCGGGCGAGGCGCTGCGCTTCTTCGGCTGCTGGCTGGACATCAACCAGCCGGGCGACAGGCGCTTCCCCCGCCATCCAGGGGATGCCACCCGTTTCGACAACCCAGCGGCCTTCCCTGGCGGCCTGGCCTCCATCCAGGAACTGATCGCTTGCTTCCACCAGTGCCTGGTCGCGGAGCTGCACTACAAGCTGGACCCGGCGGCGCCCGACCTGCCCCGGGCGGGAGACACGCCGTTCACCAGCGACAAGCTGTCGCAGCGCAATCTGGCGCTGACGTCCTGCGCCAATCCGGGCAACGCCGCCACCCGAGTGGTGCAGCACAGCTTCGAGCTGAAGAATACGCAAACCAAGGACGCGCCCCGGCAATCGATTGCCGCCGTGGCCCGCGGCGGCGGCATGGAGGCGTTGGTGTTGTGGTGGGACACGCTGCCGCGCAGCGCAGCGGCGGAGATCTACCTGCCCGGCGTCCGCGCCGAAGACGTGCTGGCATTGTTGCCGCCGGCCCAGGCGCCGGTCTGGCGGGCGACTGACGAGTTCACGCTGCGCATCGAATCGCTGGGCGATTGCGCCTTCCTGCCGCTGCCGCCCTCGCTGGATGGGCGCTCGCTCGCTGGCCTGTTGACCGTCATCCTGCCGGCGGGCGTCAGGGACGGCCAGCGCTTCCGCCTGTTCGGCCAGCACTTCGCCCGCGCGCAGCGGGTGGTCGGCGCGTTTGACCTGCAGGTGCGCGTCAGCGCCGACCACGCAGCGCTGCTGGCGGAGGACCGCGACCAGTTGGCTATCCTGAAGCACATCCTGGCGGCGACGCCGATGAGCGACAAGTGGTGGCCGGTGCTGCGCAGGCAGGCGCAGCAGTTGGGCGACCGGGTGGCGGGCTTCGGCGCGGACCCGGGCGCGGTGGCGCCTTCGCCGTGGGGCGCGGGCCCGCACCCGTCGACGCTGCCGACCGAGTGCGATGTCCCGCGTGCCGGACCCTGCGGCGACGGCGAATCCGAGGAGGTGGAGATAGACATCTCCGGCCGCCTGCGGCTGAGACTGACACGCAGGCCGGAATGATCCCGCGCCCGCCCGGCCATCGAGGCCGGGCGGGGCATCATTCGATGTCCGGCCAGCGGTCCTGGTAAACCAGATCGGCCAGGTTCTGCCGCCGCGCCCAGTTTTCCTGTTCCAGCATCGGTTTCTGGTAAAAAGCCTCGACGTGGCCGATGCACAGGATCGCCACCGGCCGCGCGCCGGCGGGCATCGCCAGCAGCGAGGCGAGCTTGGCGGGATCGAAGATGGATACCCAGCCCAGGCCCAGACCCTCGGCGCGAGCCGCCAGCCACATGTTCTGGATCGCGCAGGCCACCGAGGCCAAGTCCATCTCCGGCAGCGTGCGGCGGCCGAACACGTGCCGCTCGCGGCCGTCCATCAGCGCCGCCACCAGTACTTCGCCGCATTCCCGCAACCCTTCCACCTTCAGCTTCATGAATTCTTCTTCGCGCTCGCCCAGCGCGCGGGCGGTCTGGATGCGCTCTTCCTCCACCAGCGCGTGCAGGCGATGGCGCAAATCCATGTCGCGGATGCGGATGAAACGCCATGGCTGCATGAAGCCGACGCTGGGCGCGCAGTGGGCGGCGGCCAACAGCCGCTGCAGGGTGTCGGGATCGACCGGGTCCGGCTTGAAGTGGCGCATGTCGCGGCGTTCGCGGATGGCGCGGTAGACGGCGTCGATGTCGGATTGCGGGTAACGGCTCATTTCAGGAACAACCTTGCTGCGGCGATCGGGTTCGAAGGGAAATAGGCGTGGAAATAGCTGGCCAGCAGGCTGCCGCGGCGATACAGCGCCTCGCCGGTTCCCGCGCCGCTGGCGCGCGCGGCGCGGGCAATCGGCTCCAGCGCCGTTTCCAGCCGGGTGTAGTGGAAAGTATGGCCGCGCAGCGCGCCGCCGGGAAAGTCCATTTGCTGCAGGCCCAGCCCGCATAGCCGCTCTTGCAGCCTGGCGTGGCCGGGCAGCAGCCCCAGCATCGCCGCGCTGTAGCCGTCGCGATTGCTCAGCCTGTCCAGCAGGTAGAGCATGCCGCCGCACTCGGCGTACAGCGGCTTGCCGGCCTCGATGTGTTCTTGCAGATCGGCTTTCAGCGCCGAGTTGGCGGATAACGTCTCAAGATGCAGCTCAGGGTAGCCGCCGGGCAGGTAGACGGCGTCGCAGTCGGGCAGCGCGGCGTTGGCCAGCGGCGAGAAAAAGGCCAGCTCCGCGCCCAGTTGGGCCAGCATCTCAAGATTAGCCGGATAGACGAAGGCGAAGGCGGCGTCGCGGGCGATGGCGATGCGTTTGCCAGCCAGCAGTTGCGGCCATTCGACCTGCTTCACGGCGGGAAACGCCACAGGCGGCGGCGATTCTGCCAGCGCGGTGGCGGCGATCTGCGCCGCCGCGCGGTCGAGACGGGCGTCGAGGTCGGCGATTTCCTGCGCCTGCACCAGACCCAGATGGCGTTCCGGCAGCCGCGCAGCCTCGTCGCGGCGCAGCGCGGCCAGCAGCGGCGGATGGGGGGGCAGCTGCTGCGCCAGCATGTCGGCGTGGCGCTCGCTGGCGACATGGTTGGCGATGAAGCCGTGAAAAGCCAGGCCGGGACGGAAGCTGGCCAGGCCGTGGGCGACGGCGGCGAAGGTCTGCGCCATGCCGGCGGCGTCTATCACCGCCGCCAGCGGGATGCCGAGCAGGGCGGCCAGATCGGCGCTGCTGGGCGTGCCGTCGAACAGGCCCATGCTGCCTTCGATCAGGATCAGGTCGGCTTCGGCGGCGGCCTGATGCAGGCGGGCGCGGCAATCGTCCTCGCCGTTCATCCACAGGTCCAGGCCATAGACGGTGTGGCCGCTGGCCCGCTCCAGGATGTAGGGATCGAGGAAGTCCGGCCCGGTTTTGAACACCCGCACCCGGCGTCCCAAGTTGCGGTGGTGGCGGGCCAGCGCCGCCGTCACCGTGGTCTTGCCCTGGTGGGAGGCGGGCGCGGTCAGGAACAGCGCCGGGCAGGACCGCGGCGTCATCAGAATTCCACCCCGCGCTGCGCCTTGATGCCCTGCTCGCGGTAGGGGTGCTTGACCAGCCGCATCTCGGTGACCAGGTCGGCGGCCTCAAGCAAGGCTTCCGGCGCGTGGCGGCCGGTGACCACCACGTGCTGCATCGCCGGGCGGGCGGCGAAGGCGGCCAGCACCTCGTCCAGCGGCAGGTATTCGTATTTCAGCACCACGTTCAATTCGTCCAGGATCACCATCTCGTAAGCCTCGCTTGCCAGCATCGCCAGCGCCTGCTCCCAGCCCTTGCGCGCGGTGGCGATGTCGGCCTCGCGGTCCTGGGTGTTCCAGGTATAGCCTTCGCCCATGGTGTAAAAATCGCAGTTGTCGAAACCGCCCAGCAGGTCGCGTTCGGCGGTGTGCAGCGCACCCTTGATGAACTGCACCACGCCCAGGCGCATGCCGTGGCCGACGGCGCGCAGGCCCATGCCGAAGGCGGCGCTGCTCTTGCCCTTGCCGGTGCCGGTATTGACGATGAGCAGGCCCTTTTCTCCGGTGGCGGCGGCTTTTTTCTTCTCGAAGCCCGCCTTGCGCTTTTCGGTCATGCGCTGATGGGAGGCCGGATCGGTTTTCATAGTGTCGTCCTTGTGTGGGGCCGGCGCCGTCAACGGCGCAGCAGCCAGATGAAGAAGGCGCCGCCGACGGCGGCGGTGCCGACGCCGACCGGGATGTCTTCCGGCGCGATCAGCGTGCGGGCGGCGGCGTCCACCCAGATCAGGAACAGCGCGCCCAACAGCGCGCAGGCCGGCAGCAGGCGGCGGTGGTCGGCGCCGACGCAGCGGCGGGCGATGTGCGGAATCATCAGGCCGATGAAGCCTATCGCGCCGCTGACCGCCACCATGGTGCCGGTCAGCAGCGAGGAGGCGGCGAACACCGCCAGCCGCAGCCGGGTCACGCGTATGCCCAGCGTGACCGCGGTCTGCTCGCCGGCCATCAGCGCGTTCAGCGGCCTGGCGACTGTCAGCAGCGCGGCCAGGCCCAGGCATAGCGCGGCCAACGGCGCCGGCAGCAGCTCCCAGCGCGCCTGGCCCAGGCCGCCCAGCATCCAGAACAGCACCGCCGAGGCCGAGCGGTGGTCGCCCAGATACAGCATCAGATTGGCCAGCGCCATCAGCAGGAAAGACACGGCCACGCCGGCTAGCAGCAGCCGTTCGGCTTGCAAGCGGCGCTGGCGCACGGCGATGCCGGTGACCAGCAGGGTAGCCAGCAAGGCGCCGGTGAAGGCGGCCAGCGGCAACGTGGCGCCGCCCAGCACATTGCCGCTGAACAGCAGCACCGTCACCGCGCCTAGCGTGGCGCCGGAGCTGACGCCCAGCAGGTGCGGATCGGCCAGCTGGTTGCGGGTGGTGGCCTGCAAGGCCGCGCCCACCAGCGCCAGGCCGGCGCCGACCATGCCGCCCAGCAGCACGCGCGGCAGCCGCAGCTGCCAGATGATCAGGTCCTGGCCCGGCTGCCAGGCCGGCGCCACCGGCAGGCCCAGCTGGTGCAGCAGCACATTGGAACTGACGGAGAAGGCCACCGGCGCGGCGCCCAGACCGGAAGCCAGCGGCAGCGACAGAGCGAGCAGGGCCAGCAAGGCGCCCAGCAGCGGCCAGGCCGGCGGACGGTTGACGGCGGCGCGGATCACTTGGCGAAGGCCTCCGGGTGCAGGCCGCGCGCCAGCGCGATGATCGCGTCGGCGTTGGCGATGCCGGGCGTGGCGCTGTCGTAGGGCAGCACGATGAAGCGCTTGTCGCGCACCGCCGCCATCTTGTTCAGCGCCGGATGGTTTTGCAGGAAGGCGATCTTCTGCTGGGCGGCGACCTTGCCGTAATCGATGATCACGACGACTTGCGGATTGCGCGCCACCACGGTTTCCCAGTCGACGCGGGTCCAGCTGGCGTTGACGTCGTTCAGGATGTTGCGGCCGCCGGCGGCGCGGATCAGCGCGTCGGGCATCGCCAGCCGGCCGGCGCTGAAGGGGCGGTCCTCGCCGCTGTCGTAGACGAAGACCGACGGCGTGGCCTTGCGCTTGGCGACGCGGGCGGCGACGCCGTCCACCTTGGCGCGCATGCCGGCCACCACTTTCTGCGCGCGCGGCTCCACGTCGAAGATGCGGCCGAGGTTGCCGATGTCGCGGTAGACGTCGTCCAGGCTGGCCGCCGGGCGCTTCATCACGTGGGCGCACGATTCGCTGAGCTCGTAGACATTGATGCCCAAGGGCGCCAGCGAGGCCGGCGTCACCGGGCCGCCGACGCGCAGGCCGTAGTTCCAGCCGGCGAAGAAGAAGTCGGCGTTGCGCGCCAGCAGCGCTTCCGACGACGGATAGTCGCCCGCCAGCTCCGGCAGCTTGCCCAGCGCCTGCTTCAGCGGCGCGTTCAGCTTGTTCCAGGCGCTGATGCCGGTATAGCCGGCCATGCGGTTCTGCAGGCCCAGCGCCACCATCATCTCGGTCAGGTTGATGTCGTGGCTGACGGCGCGCTGCGGCGCGCGCTGGAAGGTGACCTTGCGATTGCAGCTGTCTATGGTCAGCGGGTAGGCGGTGGCGTGGGCCTGGGAGGCCAGCATCGCGGCTAGGCCGCAGGCGATGAGCAAAGGCGGGTTCAGTTTCATGCGTTTTCTTCTTCCAACAGGGTGATGCGGGGGTGGCCGGCTTGCGGGTGGCGGTCCACCAGCGCGCGCACGCCGAACACCTCGGCTAAAAGCCGGGGCGTCAATACGGTTTCCGGCGCGCCGCTGGCGACGATGCGGCCGTCCTTGAGCGCGTACAGCCGGTGGCAGAAGGCGGCGGCCAGGTTGAGGTCGTGCAGCGTGGCGACGGCGGAGATGCCCAGCCGGCGCACCAGGCGCAGCAGCGACAATTGGTGGCGCAGGTCCAGATGGTTGGTGGGCTCGTCCAGGATCAGCAGCTCGGGTTGCTGCGCCAGCGCCCGCGCCAGCAGCGCGCGCTGCTTTTCGCCGCCTGACAGCGTGGCGAAGGGCTGGTGCTGCTGCGCCGCCAGGCCCACCTGGACCAGAGCGTCATCGACGATGGCGTGGTCGGCGGCCGATCCGCCGCGCAACAGCGACTGGTGCGGGATGCGGCCCATATCGGCCACCTCGCGCACGGTCAGGCCGAAGTCCTCCGGAAACTCCTGCAGCACCACCGCCACGCGGCGGGCGAAGGAGGCGGCGGACTGGGACCAGATATCGGCGCCGTCCAGCCTGGCCTCGCCGGCCAGCGGCTTGTTGAAGCGGAAGGCGCAGCGCAATGTGCTGGTCTTGCCGCTGCCGTTGGGGCCGATGACGCCGACGAACTCGCCGGGCCGGACTGTCAGCGCGATGTCGCGCAGCAGCCTGGCTTCGGGCGCCGCAGCCGGGTCCGGCGACCAGTCGAGGCGATGCAGTTCCAATGCGCTCACCGCCTAGCTCCAATGCGCGCCGGTGATGTCGCGCAGCAAGGCCACCACGCGCGGGCGGCTGGGGTGGTAGCCGATGAAGATAAGTTGGGCTTGGCGCGGCGCGGCCAGCGTGTCGTCGCGGCTGAGCTCGATGCGGCTGCGCACGCCCTGGGCCAGCAGCCGGCCGGGGCCGTCGGCGCAGGCGGCGAAGCCCTTGATGCGCAGCAGCGGCTCCTCGCGGGCGATGGCCTCCAGCGCGGCGACCAGCTTGTCGGCGCGCTGCGCCTCTTTGCTGCGGATCATGAACGATTGCCAGCCCGGGTCCTGCTCGTGGAAATGCTTGTGGGTGGACAGCCCGTGGCTGTGCGCGGCCTGGCCGCCGTGGCTGTGGCCGTCCAGCAGCGTCTGGTTGGCCAGCGGCCGCATCGCGAGGCCCGGCATGCTGGCTACCGGGCCGTAGTGGCGGTGCGCCGCAGGCGCGGCTTCGTGCAGATGCAGGCCCAGCGTCAGCCGGGTGTCCAGCTTGGCTTGATAAGCCAGCTCGATGAAGCGGATCGACGGCGCCTGGCGGCGCACAGCTTCCTCCGCCGCCAGCAGTTCGTCGGCGGACAGCGCGTCTATCTTGTTCAGCACCACGATGTCGGCGTGGCCCAGCTGCTGGTCGAACAGCTCTGCAACCGCGTCGGCCTTGCCCTGGTCTCCCGCCGGCGCGAAATGGCCGGCCAGCAGCAGCGGGGTGTCGACCACCGCCAGCGTGGCGTCCAGCACGAAGTAGGGCGCCAGCGCCTCGCTTTGCAGCTGGGCCATCACCGCGCTGGGCAGCGCGAGGCCCGAGGTTTCAATCAGCACGTGGTCTATCTGCTGGCGGCGCTGCCACAGCGCCAGCATGGTGGGCAGGAAGTCGGCGTCGTCGTCGTAGGCGACCAGGCCGTTGGCGAGGTCGTGGATTTCCACGCCGCCGGCGTCGGCGTCGCGCAGCAGTCCGCCGTCTATCGACACCTCGCCGAACTCGTTGACCAGAATGGCCAGCCGGCGCTGCTTGTTGTTTTCCAGCAGCTTGGACAGCAGCGTGGTCTTGCCGGCGCCGAGGAAACCGGTCAATACGGTGACGGGAAGCCGCGGAGCGCTCATGGCTGGCCTCCCTGCGGCAGGGCCGCCAGCACGGCGTCAAAGTCGCTGAAGGTTTGCGGATAGTCCAGCTGAGGCCTATCGATGACGATGAACGGGATGCCCAACGCGGCGGCGGCGGCGGCCTTGGCGTCGAAGCCGCCGGCCTCGCCGCTGTCCTTGCTGATCACGCAGTCTATGCCCCAGTCGCGCCACAGCGCCTCGTTGGCGGCCTGCGAGAACGGGCCCTGCATCGCGCAGATGCGCGAGCGCGGGATGCCCAGGTCCAGCGCCCGCTGCAAATGCTGCGGGTCCGGGGCCAGGCGGACGAACCATTGCTGTTGTTTCTCGGTGTCGGCGGCGAGGAAGCGGTGCAGCTCCTTGCTGCCGGTGGCGAGGAAGACGCGTTTTCCTTTAGCCATCGCCAGCTTGGCGGCCGCGTCGCTGTCGGCGCAGCGGATGACCGGATGCGCGCTGCCGCTGGCCGGGCGCTCGTAGCGCAGATAGGGCAGGGCCAGCTCCTCGGCCAGCGCCATCAACTGCTGCGACATCTCGCTGGCGTAGGGGTGGGTGGCGTCGACGATGGCGCTGGCCTGGCTGCCCGACAGCAGCTCGCGGCGGCGCTCCACGCCCAGCCGGCCGCTGACGGTGGCCACGCCGGGCACCGCCTGCTGAGCCTGCTCGTTGCCATAATCGCTGGCGCTGCTGACCACCACCGCGCGGCCGGTTTCGGCGATGGCGCGGGACAGCGCGTTGCCGTCGCTGGTGCCGGAAAACACCCAGGCCGCGCCGGCGGGCAGCGCGTCGGCCTTGACCGTGTCGCTGGTGTTGTCCCAGTTGAAGTAGCCGCGCGGGGTGAACATCCAGTTGCGCTTGCGGCGGGTGAAGCGGTTGCCGATGACGATGCTGGTGAGCATGTCGAAGCGGCGGGTCCGCAGCTCGGCCAGCGTGACTATCTCCACCGCCTGGTCCTCGCGGTAGGCGTTGCGGACGATGCCGCACAATGTCTCAGGCTTTTTGTGCTCCAGCATGATGTCCAGGATGCGGTAGACGCCTTCCTGGCGCTGGCGGCTTTGCACGTTGTAGAACACCACCGCCAGGTCGGCCTGGGCGATGTGACGGGCGCGGGTTTCGATCCACTCCCACGGGCACAGCAGGTCGGACAGGCTCAGCGTGGCGAAGTCGTGCGACAGCGGCGCGCCGAGCAAGGACGCGCAGGAGTTGGCCGAAGTGATGCCAGGAATCAGCTGCACGTCGAAGCCATCGTCCTCGCGCATGTCCTCGTAGGCCAGCGTGGCCATCGCATAGACGCCGATGTCGCCGCTGGACAGCAGGGCCACGGTCTTGCCGGCGCGGGCTTCTTCCAGCGCCAGCTGCGCGCGTTCGCGTTCCTGGGTCAGCGGCAGGGTGCGGATGTCTTTGCCGGCTATCCACGGTTGCACCCAGGTCAGGTAGAGATCGTAAGACACGATTACGTCGCTTGCGGCCAGCGCCTGGCGGGCGAGGTCGGGGATCAGTTCGGCGCGGCCGGGGCCGACCGAGACGAGGTAGAGTTTGCCGGTCATTCTGTCATCCATTGTTGCGTAGGCGAAAGTTCTGGCTTGGCCGGGGCATTTCGCTTTTTAAAGTCATTTTGCGTGCCTGCTTCGCAGGCGATGTTTTGGGGCGGTTCCACCGCTGGGGGCAAGGGGGGCTGCGCGGCCAGCCCCCCTTGCAACCCCCAGGCCGCCCCCGCGTCCCCGAAACCCCGGAGCAAACATGCCCGGCAAGGCGCTGCCGAACTCGCCGCGCGCTAGCGTCGCGCGGCTCAAACAAGCGGCAGCTTAAAACCTTGCCAAGCATGTTTGCTCCGGCGGGGGCGAAGGGGGGATGGGTGGCGTCGAAGTCATTTGGGCCTGTGTATTTAAAAGGCGTTGTCTTCGACAATGGCCACTGTCACACCGTCGACAGCGGTCTTGGGCACGATCAGCCGTCCCCTGGGGCTGGCGATCAGCGCGCACGGCTCGCACACGCCGTCCACGCCTACGTTCTGCCGCACCCAGTCCGACGGCGCGCCGGTCCAGCCGCGGGCGGCGACGTCTTCGCGGGAGATGACGCGCAGGGGCAGCGCGTGGCGGGCGCAGAAGGCCAAGAGGCCAAGCTCGTCGGCCTTCAGGTCTATCGTCGCCACTTCGCGCACGTCGGTCAGCGGCCGGCCGGCCAAGGCGTGCAGCACGGCCTGTTCGATGGCCTCGGCGCTCTTGCCGCGGCGGCAGCCGATGCCCAGCGTCAGCGGCTTGATCGCCTCCGTCGCGGTGGTGATAGTCGGCACCGCGCCGGTCAGCCGCGCCGCTTCGTAGGCCAGCGCATTGGCGCCGCCTTCGTGGCCGGACAACAGCGGGATGGCGAAGCGGGCGGCTTCGTCCATCACCACCACCGCCGGGTCGCTGTACTTGCTTTGCGGCAGGCCGTCCAGATAGCGGACGGCGATGCCGCTGGCCATTACCAGAATCCAGTGGCTGTGCGCATGAAAGGCGGCGCGGAATTGCTCGCGGCCGCTGGCGCCGGCATCCAGCCACGGCTGGTACAGATGGGCATCCAGCGCCGCCGCCAGCTTCCGGCCCAAGGGCAGCGCCTCGGCGCGCACCAGCCACACGGCGCGCCTCATGCCAGGTTTTCTTTCTGCAGGCTGGCCCGCTTGGCCTTGCGGTCGTCGCCGTCGCGGAAGATGTGGGTGAAGCCGGCCGCGTACAGGCTGGATTCGACGCCGCCTTCGCGCGACAGCGCCTCGCCGACCAAGAGCAGCGTGGTCAGCAGCCAGTCCTTCTGTTTCACCTCGTCCAGCATCTTGCCCAGCGTGCTGCGGTGGACCGATTGGTCCGGCCAGCTGGCGCGGCGCACCAGCGCCACCGGGGTGGTGGGCGGGTAGTGCAGCGCCAGGTCGGCGACGGTCTGCTTCAGCCGCTGGCCGGACAGGAAAATGCACATCGTCGCGCGGTGGGCGGCGAAGCTGGCGATGGATTCCGTCTCTGGCACCGCGCTGGCGCGGCCGCTGGTGCGGGTCAGGATGATGGACTGCGACACTTCGGGGCGGGTCAGTTCGCTGCCCAACGCGGCGGCGGCGGCGGTGAACGAGGACACGCCGGGGACCACTTCGTAGGCGATGCCCAGCGCTTCCAGCCGGCGCATCTGCTCGTTGGTGGCGCCGTAGATCGCCGGGTCGCCGGAGTGCAGCCGCGCCACGTCCTTGTCTTCGGCCTGGGCGCGGCGGTACAGCGCTTCCTGTTGGTCCAGGTTCAGCTCGGCGGTGTCGTGGATCTCCGCGTCCGGGCGGCAGTGGCTGAGCATCTCGGCCGGCACCAGCGAGCCGGCGTACAGCACCATGGGGGCCGTGCCCAACAGGCGGCTGCCGCGCAGCGTGATCAGGTCGGCGGCGCCGGGGCCGGCGCCGATGAAATACACTTTCATGAGTGGCGTCTTTCTCTGGCTGTCTTGCGGATCAGCATGGTGGCGAGGTAGCCGCTGGCGTCGGCGTCCAATTGCGAGACGTCGGCGCACAGCACTTCGCCGGGCAGGCCGATGCGGCGGGCGAAGGCGCACAACTGGGCGATGCCCATCTGGTTCAATAGCGCCAGCACGTCCGGCAGCCGCTTGCCTATCTTCATCAGCACGATGAGGTCGTGGCTGTCGATGTCGGCTCTCAGCGCTTCCATATCGTCGGGGCAGGGCAGGATCAGGATGCGTTCCTTGCCTTCGCCCAGCGGCCAGGACAGCGCCGACGCGGTGGCGGCGAAGCTGGTGACGCCGGGGAAGGTCTGCGTTTCCAGTTCCGGCAGCATTTCGCGCAGCGCCGCCAGCAGGTAGCCGTAAGTGGAGTAGGTCATCGAGTCGCCTATGGTCAGGTAGGCGACGTTCCGGCCGGTTTTCAATTCGGCGGCCAGTTGTTCGGCCAGCGCGCCGTAATGGCGCGACAGCGCGCCGCGGTCCGGATTCATCTCGAACTCGATCTCGCGGAAGCGGCTTTCGTCCAGCTCCAGCCCGGCTAGGCATTGGCGGGCGACCGACGTGTCGCTGGAGGTGGCGCGCGGCAGGTAGACGGTATCTGCCTCGCGCAGCGCGGCCAGCGCCGCCATCGGGATCAAGCCGGCCGGGCCGGGGCCTACGCCTATGCCTATCAATCGTCCCAGCCTCATGCGGCCTCTCCCAGCGGGGTGCCATCCATGCTGAACAGCCGCACGGCCACCTGCCGCACGCTGGGCACCTTGCTCGCCATCAGCGCGGCGGTGCGGCGTTCTATTTCCATCCAGTAGCCGCGCGGGTCCGGCTGGCTGCTCATGATCTGCACTACGTTCTCCACGGTATTCGCTTGTTTGATTTGCGCCACCAATTCGGGCGGATAGCCCAGATCGGCGGCGACGCCGGCGACGGCGTCCATCGCCATGCCGCTCTTGCCGGAGTGGGTGTCCCAGACGCCGTCCAGCAGCTTGGCGATCTTGCCCGGGTGGCCCAGCACCCACAGCGTGTCGAGGATGCGGCCTTGCTCGATCAGCACCGATTCGGCGAAGTCCAGCGAATCGCCGACGAAGTTGGCGATCTGCACCACCTGCTTTTTTTCCAGCCCCAGCGTGTCGGCGGCGTAGCCGCGGCCTATCTTGCCGGGGGTGAAGGCGATGGCCGGCGGCAGCTCGCCCAGCGCCACCCGCACATAAACTTCGATCGATGCGATCCACGCCGCCTGCGACATCGGCTCGACGATGCCGCTGGTGCCCAGAATTGAGATGCCGCCGACGATGCCCAGCATCGGGTTGAAGGTGCGCTTGGCGATCTTGTCGCCGTCGACACAGCCTATCGCCAGGTCGAAGCCGGGGTCGGGCCGGCCGGCCAGCGCTTCCTCCACCGCCATCCGCATCATCTGCCGCGGCACCGGGTTGATGGCCGGCTCGCCGGGCGGGATGCGCAGGCCGGGCTGGGTGACCATGCCGACGCCGGGCGCGGCCAGGAAGCGCAGCGCGCCGCTGCCGTTTATCCTCACCTCGGCGAATATCGTCGCGCCGTCGGTGTTGTCCGGGTCGTCGCCGGCGTACTTCAGCACTTCGGCGCGGACAGTATCTTTGTCCAGCCAGGCCACGCTTTCTACCGGCACCGCCAGGTAAAAATCCGGGTCCGGCAGGCTGATGAAGACCTCGTCGGCGTCCACGCCGTCCAGCAGCATCAGCAGCGCCGCCTTGGCGGCGGCGGTGGCGCAGCTGCCGGTGGTGCGGCCGCGGCGCATGCCGTTGGGGGCCGGGGCGGCGAGATCGTAAGGCTGGCGCACCGGGCTCATTCTTCCCGTTGCTGTTGCTGATGGACGTGTTCGATCGCGTCTATCATCAGCGCGTTGACCACGGTGGCCGCCCATGGCGAGCCGCCGCGGGTGCCGCGGTTGGTGATGCGCGGCACTTGCAGCAGCGCGCGCAGCTCTTCCTTGCATTCGCGGGTGCCGACGAAGCCCACCGGCAGGCCCACCACCAGCTGCGGCCGCCAGCCGTGATCGCGCACCAGCCGTACCACTTCGCGGATGGCGGTCGGCGCGTCGCCTATCGCCACCACGCAGTCGTTGCCGAACTTTTGCCAGGCGCGGCGGATGCCGGCGGCTGAGCGGGTGATGCCGTTGGCCTCGGCCAACAGCCGGGTTTCCTCGTCGTGCACGCCGCACCAGGTCTCCACCTCCAGCTGGCGCAGCACTTCGCGCTTGAGGCCGGTTTCCACCATGGTGACGTCGGTGACCACGCGGCGGCAGCGCAGCAGCGCGCGCATGCCGGTTTCGCAGGCGCCAGCCGAGAAGAACAGGTCGTCCACGCTGTTGAAGTCGCCGGTGGTGTGCACCAGCCGCATCAGCGCGGTGCGCTGCTCGGCGGGGAAGGCCGACCAGTCGCGGCCCTCGTCTATGATGCGCATGCTTTCCGCTTCGATAGGATGCGGGGTGTAGCGCTTCCAGGCCGGCGGCTGATTGGCGGCAGGCTCGCGCTCCAGCAGGCCGCGCACTTTGCCGTGGTGGCTGCGCTGCGGCTCGCCTACCTGCTGTTCGAAGCCGACGATCTGCACCCGGTATTTGCACAGCGCGCAGTTCATCGCCGCGCGGCCTTCGACGCCTTCCTGCGCGCGCTCCAGGAATACCTCGGCCACTTGCGGGTCCGGGCCCAGATAGTCGGCGCTGAGCACCTCGATTTCCGGGTGGCGCGCCGCCAGGTCCGCCGCCGCGCCGTAGATGCGCTTGACCAGCACGCCGTCGAACAGGAAGTAGGGCAGCACCACGATGCGGCGGTAGCCGAGCATGGCGGCGGCGCGCAGGCCGTCGGCCACCAGCGGCTTGGCGGTGCCGGAATAGCAGACGAAAGACGCGGCGAAGCCCAGGCCTTCCTCCAGCATCCGCGCGAGCTTGGAGATTTCGGAGTTGGCGTCCGGGTCGGAGGTGCCGCGGCCCACCACCACCAGACAGGTGTCGTTGCGCGACACGGTGTGCGGCGACGCGGCTTCGGCCTCGACGATGCGCTGGCGGCACAGCGCCAACAGCCGCGGATGCAGGTCCAACGCCGCGCCGAAGTGGAAAGTTACGCCCGGATGCGCCTGCTGCAGCGCCAACAGCTCGCTGGGCATGTCGTTCTTGGCGTGGGTGGCGGCCAACAGCACGCCTGGCACCATCACCACGGTTTTGGCGCCGGCGGCGATCACCTGATCCACCGCCTCGTCTATGGTCGGGGTGGCGAATTCCAGAAAGCCGTGGGCGACGGGGCACTCGCCGGCGCGCGCCTTCAGCGCGTCCACCAGCTGCATGAATTCGTTCACCCCGTCCGGGTCGCGGCTGCCGTGGCCGGCCAGCACGATGGCGTAGTCTGGCTGGCTCATTTGTGGGTCGGCTCGATCTGGCTGTCCATCGGCGCGAGCGTGCGGATCAGCATGATGCTCATGTCGGAGAAGCGCTGCTCGGCGCACTCGGCCAGCGTGCCGCGCCATTCCGCCTCGTTGCGGGTCAGGTTTTCCCACACCTCCACCGGCTGGCCGGCCGGGATGCCGTTTTCCAGCAGATAGGCGGCGATGTGCCAGGGCATGAAGGAGCGCGCTTCGTCCCAGGGGCAGGGGATCACGATGGCGTTGCGGCCGTCCTGCAGCACGTGCACCAGGTGGCGTTTGAACGGGGTCAGGTCGCCGCGGCGGTGGAAGGTGATGAAGCTGGTTTCGTCGAAGCACACCTTGCCGCGCGAGGCCAGGATCTGCGCCGACGAGATGCCCGGTATTGTTTCCACCGGGTGGCCGCAGGCGCGCTCCACCCGCTCCAGGTACTGGAAGCCGCTGAAGTGGATGTCGCCCATGAACACCACCACGCATTTCTTGCCGGCATGGTGGCGCTCGGCGACGATGTCCAGCTGGGCCACCTGGTCGCGGTAGCCCATCTGTATCACTTCGGCGCTGTCCGGGATCAGCGGGCGCACCACGTCCACCACCGCGTTGAAGCCGGCCACCACGTCGGCCTCGCGTATCAGTTGGGCCGAGCGCTGCGGCAGGTAGCCGATGTCGCCGGGGCCGGCGCCTATGCAGATGATCATGCGTATTCCTTTGGCTGCAATGTAGTCATTCGATTCTGTTCTACAGGACCCGGCAAAGCCGGGCCTCTTCACTGTGCGAGTTCAGTCGGCAGCCACTTGGACTCATTCCCAATCCCCCCGCCCTTGCCCTGCAAGGGAGCCTCGCTGCGCTCGAGCGCTGAGGGTCTACAGGACGCCAGCGCCACCGTCGGTCCGATGACGATCAGCGCCGGGCTGTGGATGCCGGCCGCGCTCATGTCTTGTTCCAAAGCGTCCAGGGTGCTCAGCACCTGGCGCTGCTGCGGCAGGGTGCCGTTTTCTATCGCCGCCGCCGGGGTGTCGGCTGCGAGGCCGTGGCGCAGCAGCTCGGCGCGGATCAGCGGCAAGCGTTTGACGCCCATATAGATCACCAGCGTCATGCCGCTTTGCGCCAGCGCCTGCCAGTTGGGCTCGTCGCCGTCCTGGTGCGGGTGGCCGGAGACGAAGGTGACGCCGTGGACGAAGCTGCGGTGGGTCAGCGGAATGCCCAGCGTGGCCGGCACCGCCAGGCCGGCGCTGAGACCGTTGACGATCTCCACCTCGATGCCGGCCGCTTGCAGCGTCAACATTTCCTCGCCGCCGCGGCCGAAGACGAAGGGATCGCCGCCCTTGAGGCGCGCCACTGTTTTGCCGGCGCGGGCTTCGTCTATCATCCGCTGCTCGATGGCGGCCTGCGGCGTCGACGGGCAGCCGCCGCGCTTGCCCACCGGCACGATTTCGGCGTCCGGCCGCAGCATGGCGCGAATGTCCGGATGCACCAGGTCATCCACAAGCGCCACGTCGGCCAGCTTCAGGCAGCGCGCGGCCTTCAGCGTCAGCATGTCCAGGTCGCCGGGGCCGGCGCCTATCAGATAAACCTTGCCCGTCATCTCAGCGGCCCAGTCTTTGTTGTATCGTCAATGTCAGCTGCTCGCCGGTCAGGGCGTCGCAAGCCAGGTATTCCGCGCCCAGCGCTTCGGCCAGCTCGCGGGCGCGGCCCAGGCGGACGAAGTCCTGTTCGGTATCCAGCACCAGCGCCGGCGCGCCGGCCAGCTGGCCGGCCAGGTCCAGCGCCTGCCGCCATGGGTCGCCATCCCCGTCCAGCGCCACATTGGCGCGGCCGTCGCTGAGGACAACCAACAGCGGCGCGGGGCCGCCTAGCTGGCGGGACAGCGTGTCGGCGGCCAACGCCAAGGCGTGGGCCAGCGGGGTGCGGCCGCCGGTGGGCAGCTCGCGCAGCGCCAGTTCGGCCTGTTCGACGCGGTTGCACGGCGGCAGCAACAGCTCGGCCTTCTGGCCGCGGAAGGCGATCAGCGCCACCTGGTCGCGGCGGCGGTAGGCGTCTTCCAGCAGGCTCAGTACTGTGCCCTTGACCTGTTCCATCCGTTGCCGCGCCGCCATCGAGCCCGAGGCGTCCACCACCAGCAGGATCAAGTTGCCCTGCTTGGCGACGCGGACCTTGTCGTGCAGATCGGCGCGGGTGACGGCGAAATGGTCCGGATCGCGCAAGATCGCGTGGCGCAGCGTGGCGTCCACCGCCAGCTGGGCCGGTTGCGGATTGGCCTCGGCGCGCACGTAATGGCCGCGCTGGCGACTGG
>NZ_JAJOHV010000063.1 GCF_021129175.1 Chromobacterium piscinae
GTCTGGCGACAGGCAAGCGAGGGTGTAGCGGTAGGCGCGGGACAGGCCTTCCTCGCCCTCCAGGCTTAACGGCAGTAGCTGTTCGGTGGCGATCTGGCCGGAGCCAAGCTGCAGCGTCAACATCCGGTGGTCTTGGCCAAAGGCGGAGGCGAAGCTGGCCAGCAGTGCATTCAGATCCATCAGGCTCCCAAATAAAAATACCCTCGAAAGAGGGTATGTTATTGAACTGAAAGGGGATAAGAATTCTATGATGTTGAGGGGGTACCAACAACTCGAATTGTCGGTAATGGTTGACATGACTGTACTAAAGTACAGGTGTGTTGTTGGTAGGGACTGGATGATTTTCTCAATACTGGGGCACTAATGTGCTCAGTACGTTTTTTGAATCCAGTGGTACTCTAGAAATAAAAATGGCCCCCAAACCTGGGGGCCATCTTTCTCACGGCGTAGGCTGCGTGTGAAATCCCAAAAATCTAGAAAAGTGGGAAAAATCTAGATCTTCGTGGGATCCTACTTGTAGGTGGATGAATAACTTGAGAAACCTCAGCCTTTCCAAACAAGGCTTTACGGTCGGCATGGCCGCATAAAATGGGAAAACATGATGCGTAAATTAAGAATTTACGCTCGTAGCCTCCTCAAGCAGAACTGCGGAGGTAGCAGAAAATCAGGCCGTCCCATCAGACGTGGTCACCATGGACGAAAGGCAACTCAGAAAACTGCCTACTAAGTAAGACGATTTTAGCCTGTTTTCCCTGATGGGAGTAGTCAATCTAAGACGCTTCAGCATTGCCTGAAGGCCGGGAACGCTGAGGTGTTTTACCTGCCATTTCAGCGATAGCCATCTGTAGATTATGGCCTAGTTGCACAAGTCGAGCGTGTACGACCTCCTGGGCTCCCGCACCCTTTCGACCAGCGACGTGGGCGGTGGTGGGCCATGAGGCCGCAACAAAGTCAGTAACGAGTGCAATTGCGCGTGCCGCTATCAGCCGCCTCACCCCGCTCTTAACTTGGCCACAAGCCTCCGCAATCGCCTCTCCGGCTTCCAGTGGCATGACGTCTTGGCCGGCCGACCATTTTTTCAACCGACCATGTGAGAAGGAGGCACCGACGCCCCCTCGCAGCTGCATGGCAGTTGCAAGTTCTGCCAGCGAGTCGCAAGACATGGAAGCCAGGGCCTCCAAAAGCCAATTGCCAATCGGATGGTGCAGCGGATTGGCCAATGCATCCAAGCGGTCAAGAGACAACTCTGCTCGTTCTTTGAACACTGCAATGAGGCGCTCGATTAGGCTCGCCCCAAGGACGGCGTTCAACAGGCGCTCAGCAAAATGGTACTCCGCTGGCCTCATCCCAGGGACTTGCCTTGACCACCAAGCATCCACATCATTCAGGAGATTATTGCCACAATGATGGCACGGGACTTCTATGGCCAAAACACCAGAAGTAACCCGCATGGGGAGCCCCTCAAGGACCTGAAACATAGCAAGAATGTCCGGTATCAAGGGGCCATCCAGTGCACTGCCTGCGAGCTTTTCGAGGTAATCCATCGGAAAGCCCAGGCGACCAGCCAACACCTGCTTCGTCGTTCGACTGGGATTGTTCTTTCCTCGAATCAGGTTCTCCAGATTCTTGTAATCACTTCCTGCCTCATGCCGGATGTACGCTTGGTGACTCGCATGGTCAGTGACCAGTCGAACAAGGAATTCAGGGTCGGGAGCCATAGAAATAGCGGGCTCAAGGTGCAGCATTCGACCGTAAGGACCGAGTGCACGCAGAACCTCAACCGGCCGAAATGGCGGGGTAAGAAATTCGCCAACAGTCATATCGGAAATGCGTTTTGGGGCTGCACTCGGGGCTGGAGGCAGGTTTTCCATGTTGCGGTACCGTCAGCCGAAAAAGCGGTGAGAGCATAGCGTACGTCCAACAGGACGCCCACTTAGACTCTTCACATGAAAGGAAGCCATCATGGCAAATCGTACCTACTCCGACTCCGACAACCCGAATTGGCCGAGCCGTACCGGCAACCCCTCTGGTGGCGGACGAGGGAATAACCCTCCGACCAAGAAATAACAATCGGGGCATGGCCGGCATCATCTAATTGATGGGGTTGCCTCTCGAAAAGACCCATATGGCACGTAGTAGGCTATATGGGTTTTACTTATCGTTGAGAGGGGGCCTAGAACCGCTTCGATGGCAGCTCCCCCGGGGCACAATGATAAAGCTGTTACCAAATTGGATAAAACTTGCTATCACGAGCAGTAATTCTGTACCCCATTGCCCGGTATCCAGCCTGACACATCGCGACCCGCTCCGGGTCAGCGCTGGGCCGCTCGAACCGCAGCCAATGCCTGCTCCAATGCATCGAAGCCGCCCTCCTTCGAACCGAGGAAGCGAATATCCAAACCGTCCGACGTCGAGAGGTTGAACTGGCTGTAGGCACAAATGGGAAGTTGGCGGTTGTTCTTGAAGCGCTTGTCGGGGCCACCCTTCTTGTTCACGTACTGCCATGTCTGGTCGATGATGCGGGCATCGCCCGGGACCGACTCGCTCTCGACGTACCGCACGAATTCGCTGACACCTTGGAGGCGTGCGTAGTCGACGGCACCGACGGACTTCCCTTGAAAGGCTAGGACGCGGTCAGGAAAAAACGCCAACGTGGTACGCTCTGCGGTCAGAACGGGGACAGGGATGTTCGCGACGACCCCTGGAGCTTGGCCCAACGTGAGGCTAGCGGCACCAAACTTCAGACCTTGGCTTGCTCCCGCCGAATACTTCGTATCGGCGTAGCGTGACGTGGTGGTGATGGACTTGAGCTTGCGCGCCGCCGCGGCATGGGAGACGGCACCGGACAACCGCTCGAACAAGTCGCTAGTTGCCTGGTCCGGCTCATAGAAAAGCACGGTCAGCTTGCGCATCTGGTCGCGCCAATACACCCAACCAATCAACCCTACGCCAATGACGAAGGCCATCGGTCGAATGAAAGACGGCCATGTCTCGCTGACGGGATAGAGCATGTAGAACAGCAGCAAGACCGCAACCGCGGCCATGGGCCACAGTGGAAGCTTGGCACGCTGCTCGTTCATTGACTGCAGCAGCGCGTCGCTGGTGGAGTCGCGCAGTTCGAGGACGCTCTTCGTCTCATGTTCGACGGTGGCGACAATGTTGGCGTCGGCGACAACTTGCACGTCCTGCGGGCGCCCAGGCATCACGACAGGCTGTGCCCCAGCAGGTTGCCGAGCGTTCAAGCTCTTGCGATAGCGGAAGCCACCCACGCCGCCGCTGATGTACGCGCCGCGCGGCCCGGTACCGATACGAAGGCCCGGGACTCCAACCGACATGCCAATGCCGGAACCGGAGAAGTTGAAGCGCACTGCGCCAAACTTCACGCTACGAGAAAAGCTGAGACCCATACGTCCTCCTTGATGACTGTTGTACCCTTCAGTCGAGGGCTGCTTCAACGATATTGAGTTGGTTGAAGTTCTACTTACCGGCCGCGATGGCAGCCTCCAAAGCGTCAGCTGCCGCGCCGTTCACAGCGTTCGCGGGCTGCCCAGCTTTCCACGTACGAGTTTCGACGAGAGACGGGATTCGCTCGATAGCGCCAATCGGCTCGATGCCCATTGCGGCCAGGCGGTCGAGCAAGTCCCGAAGTACCTCGTCCTTGCGAAGCGACCAGGTCGAAGCAAAGCAGCGCCAGAACGTCCAACCTGCCCGCTCTAGGACCCGTTGCCGGCTCATGTCCGCAGCCCACCGGTCGGGGCCGTGGAACTCGTCTCCATCGCACTCGATGGCCAGTCGGCTGTCGTCGGCCCCCTCCACCACCATGTCAATGCGGAATGAACCGGCCTTGACTTGCGGCACTACGCGGTAACCCCGGCTGAATAATGCGGTGTAGACCTCTTTCTCAAAGCCGGATTCGCAATCCTCGATGAGGCTCTTGGTCTCTTCGACGCTGCCATCCAGCGGCTTGGTAAAGTGCTCCAGCATCCCTCGACGCAAATCCACGTGAGAGAGGTCCGCCAGATGGACAGAGCGAACGAGGTACATGCGGTCCCGCGCGCGGCTGGCCGCAACGTTGAATCGCTGCTCGAAGGTGTTACCCGACAAGGCCTTGCAGTTTGTTGGGTCAACAACCATAGACAGGAACATGATGTCCCGCTCGCTGCCTTGGAACAGGCGAGCATCTCCGCACTCGAACTTGCGGTGCAGAAGCTCCACGGCGCTCACGCGGGAACGAACCAGCGTGTCGATGTACTTCGCCTGGTCCGGGCCCAGCAGCGACACGACGCCAAGCGTCCGTCCCGCGAACTTCGGGTCAGAGACTAGGGCGGCAATCTCCTCAGCTATGGCCTGGGCCTCGAGACGGTTCTCATCCTTGACACCGCGCTTGCCGCCTTCTACGTAGATGTCAATCAGCGGCGGGTCGAGGCGCTCGGAGGCCTTGGGGATGCGCAGAGGCTGGATGAACCCGTCGTAGAACCTGTTGCTGTAGGCAATGATGGGCGGCACACACCGGAAGTGCTCTCGCAGCATCACCTTCTGGGCAGCGAACACCGTCGAGGCGACGTCGTAGAGCGACTTCTCGGGCGTCAGGACGGTGGCGAACGGCTGGTCGGACAGGAAGCGGTCCTTGAGCTCCTGGATGCGCACCGCGGACATGAAGCCACCGTCCGGCGAGACCTGCTTGTCGTCGCCAACGACCAGAATCTTCTTCCCACGTAACACAGCAGGCAGCGCCCACAGGTCTGATTGGCTGGCCTCGTCCACGATGACCAGGTCAAAGCACCCGAGCTGAGACGGCAGCGTTTCGGAGACCTTGGCATGACTCATGACCCAGCACGGGACCGCACCCTGCGCATCGTTCATCGCCTTCTGAGCATCCCGACGGTGCCGAGTCGCATTGGGGCCGGTGCCCATGCCGATGCGCCGGACGGCCGTGCGGTAGGTCTCCAGTGCAGACAGAACCTTTGGAGAGGCGCCCAGCTTTGTGGATAGCCATGCCGACTTGGAAACGAGGTCCTCATACAGGCGAGCCAAGCCTACTTCCAGGTCCCGCCGGCGCGCAGCCAGCGTTCGAAGCTCCTCGCGAGCTTCAATAGTGTCCAGGTGGTTCTTGACCCGTGCCCAGTTCCAGGCGTCGCGCCAGGTGGTCGGCATCGCCTTGTCATCGCCGGAGGCCTCAACAGGGATGCTTCGAATGCGCGTGGCCAACTTCTGCCCACCTGCGCGTTCAACTTGGTCTGCCAGCTGGTTGACCACAGAGAGGTCGTGCGCCAGGCCTTCAATGCGCCGAACCTCACCAACAAGCTCTGCGTACCGCGCCACAGCACGTTCGACCGGCAGACGCGCAGCACCGAGGTCGTTCTCGACAAAGGCCCGCAACGACTCGGAGGCCGGCCCGGAGGTTCCCGCGAGCTTCTCTTGGAGCGTCGCGAGCGAGGTGGCCGCTTTGGCCAGGTCGGCGCGCGTGAGATGGTGACGCAGGTGCTGCTGCACCTCCGCAAGTTCCGCTGCGGACCCCTTCAGTAGTGCCACGGGCGCTTGCGCGAAAACGCGCTCGGCATGGGCCGGCAACTTGGCATCGAACTGCGTTGCCAGCTTGTGCGCTTTCAGTGCGAGGGTCGTGACCAGCTCGATGTTGCGCAGTCCAAAGACTCCGCCGCGTACCGCTGGTACCGACAGCACATCGGCGAACTCGTTCCAGCGAACACTAAAGGACAGCACTTGCGCGTGAAGCTCGACGTATCGCTGCACATGGCCCCAGTCCTCTGCGCTCGCCGGGCTCAAGCCGGCAACCTTGATAGCAGCAACGTGTTCCTTCGCTGCGCCAGCCCCGAACGCCATCATGCCGAACGGCTTGCCCGTGCTCGCACCCCGCGTAATGGCCTCGCGGGTCTTGACCGAGACCAAGGCTTCCTCGGGCGCCTCAACGGGACGCTTCAGGAACGCGGCGCGCGCTTCGGTAAGGGCTTCGACCTCGCCGACAAGCGCCTCCAAGGCTTCACGCTCGCTTTGGAACGTTGGCAGGCCACACTTCTTACGAAGCTGGTCTGTCC
The DNA here is from genome assembly GCF_021129175.1 of Chromobacterium piscinae. Taxonomy (GTDB): domain Bacteria; phylum Pseudomonadota; class Gammaproteobacteria; order Burkholderiales; family Chromobacteriaceae; genus Chromobacterium; species Chromobacterium piscinae. The sequence goes on from NZ_JAJOHV010000063.1 coordinate 6,054, forward strand.
AGACCTCGCCGGTCGCTTCAAGCTCATGGGCGAGCTCTTGAGCCTGCGCCACAAGGGGCAGGAGGCTGCGCGCGCCATCAAGCACATCCGGTGTCGAGGAGCGAAGGGCAAGCAAGCGACCCTGAGCTTCGGTCTCTTCGATTTCCCGCATGTCCACCAGCGCCTGGTGCAGCTGGCCAACATCGGCGGCCGGTAGCAGCCCTGAGCTCGAGGGGGTACGCGCAGAAACGTAGACCAAATCCTGTCCGAGGCGCCGTCTGGCTTCGCGAAGAGCTGCGGCCTGTTCGCCAGTCAGCGGCGGGGCATTCTCTGGAACAAGAGAAATGGTGTCGTCGAACCAGCCATGCTGCTCATTGCCGTGGAGCACAAGCTCGGCCATCTTCTGGGCTCGCATCGGGACGCCATCGACTTCGACGTCGGACAGCTGCGACTGGGCGATTTCATCGACACGGCGGTCGATGGCAGCGAGCTCCACGTGCGCCCGCTCGATGGCGCTCTGGAAGGTACGAATCTGCTCCCGGACGACCTCAGGGTTCAGCTGCGAGACGTTGTGGATGATGGCTTCAATCGACGACTGAAACTGCCGCATCCCTTCGCGGTCGCCTGCCAGCAGAGCAACCGTCAGCGGCTGTACTTCCTTGGGAATCTTCGACTGCAGGACTTCGAGGGCTTGCTCGCCCTTCGAAGTCACGAGGACCTTCCGCCCAGTGGCTAAGTAGTGGCAGACGATGTTGGCGATAGTGTGGGTCTTGCCGGTGCCAGGAGGCCCTTGCACCGCGACGCCATCGGAGCGCTCAAGTTGCTCAACGATGGTCACCTGCTCCTGGTTGTACGGCAAGGGGAAGTAGAGCTCGCGCGGCTCGCCCTTCGCGCCGGCGCCGCCGGTGTAGCCAGACAGTCCTCGGAAGGCCACCGGCTCGTAGGTCATTTGCTGGTCCGACGGAGGGGTCACCAAGGCCAATGGGCCGAGCGGAATCTCGCAGTTGTCGGCAAGACGCCGCTTCAGGCGCTCGATGTCTTCGTGCAGATAGTTGTTCGGCCGAGGGCGCGAAAGAACCACCCAGCTGTCGCTGACCACCAGTTCGTCGGTCGGCGTCGGGAACGCTTCGATGCCGTTCACGAACCGGCCCTTCTCATGCAGGTTCCCGGCGACCAGCTTCAGGAGATGCTCGTAGCTGCCCGGGTCGAACGGAGTCACGGGGCGGTCGGCACCTTTGGCGAGGGCCTCACGGGCGGCACGCTCGACGTCCGCGGTGCTCGGAAGCAAGCACGCAGCAAACGCATCAAACTCGAAGCGAGGGTCAACGGACCGGGGGCGCAGCGCGATGGCAAGCGTAGTCTCGTCCAAGGCCAGCTCCATGGCCTGGGTCAGAAGCGGGTACTGGAAGTCCACCGGGGTACTGCCGAAGCGTTCCGCATAGTTGAGCTTCCAGGCAGCAACACCAACACCCCAAACCAGCTCGTGCGGCTTGGCGGTCTCTTCGGATTCCAGCTGGTGCTTGATGGCGAACAGGTCGCCGTAGAGGGAAATCGTCTTGCGGCGCGGAATCTCACCCGCAGCCCAGGCCGCCCACAAGGGCGCGTACTGCGCCAAAACTTGTTGGGACGACGACCGCCACCGAGCTTCGACCAAGGGCCGCTGCTCTGCGGACTTGGTCTGGCTTTCTGCCAAGATGCGGCTCTTGAGTGTGGTCTCGTCAATCCGTGGTGCGGCACCTTCCGGGTTGTCGCTGACGACGATGACTCCCTTCCACTGTTCCGCGGGCAGAGCCGGCGGAGCCTTCGCCTCCAGCCGTGCCACGCGCATCCAGATGTGGTCACCATCCAGCTTAATGTCGAAATCAACGCCCGGGAGTCCTTGGAGGTCAGGCCTCCCCTTCAGAAAGCCCTTGTAGCCCTGCAGCTTGAAGCCACGAGGGTCGATTTCTTTGTCTTGCTCCAGGACGTAGTCTAGGAGTTTGTTCAGCAAGCTGTTTGGGCTCATCGGCCCTCCCTGTTCATGACGCGCTGGTCCGGTTGTTGTCTATGGATTGCGAGGTCAGCAAGTTACATTTTGATGCGTTGGGCGGCAATGCTCCTGTGCCCAACCTCGAGAGGCGCTACGGGTTGACTTGCTCCTGGTCAACAAACCTCCCGTGGGCCTGCAGCGCGGGTAGCAGGTGGGCGTCCGCGTAGGCACAGCCGGAGGCACCAAGCGCCTTCTGGCCCTGCTTATCGGCCGCCTCTGGCGTGTGCCCCTTGCCCTCCGTGAGCGTTGCCAGCATCAGGGAGTAGCCCGGCTCCCAGGCCGTGAGGCCCGCGAAGCTTGTGCGCATGGCAGACAGGATGCGCATGCCGGACCAGTCCAGGTCGCCCCAGAAGAAGACTGGCGTGGAGTCTTTATCGAAGAGCCAAGCCTCGAAGCTATCCCGAAGGTTCTGGCTAATGCCGCCACGAGCCGCGTAGAAGAGGGAGCACCCATCCGGCGTACGCAGCCGCTGAGCACTTCCCTTGAACCCCGACGCGTAGACCAACGCCAGCCCGTCGAACGCCGAACTCGTCGAGCGAAGGGCTCGCTCGAAGCTCATGAGGTTCTCGATGAACAGGATGCCCCGGTAGCCCGCCGGCGGCAGGAACACTTGCAGCTGAATAGGAGACTCCGGAAACGGGCACTCATCCACGCCCAAGAGAGCCGCGACCAACCCTTGCCGCTTGTCTAGGACCTTCGACATGCCCCAGAACAGCTGAGCCGACACCTCACGAAGCAGCATGGGCTTGCCGGCGAGCGCGGGAAGTCCGTTCAGCCGTTCGACGACCTCGGCCATGGTCCGGTCCGGCATGTCGATGCAGAACTCAGAGACGGCCGCCTTGACTTCGTCGGACCCATGTAGCCCCTCGCGGACCGCTTCACGCCAACGCTCTACCGCGGACTTGACGCGCTGCGCGCGGCCAACTGCCCTCCGCACCTCGGCCTCGTTGGCAACCGTGACGCGAGGCGAGTAGGAATAGCCCGAACGCGAATGGAGAGCGCCATCCGGCTTGACCGCAAGCCATCCCCAACGCACCAACTCGACGGCATGACTCCAGAGGTCTTCCTTCTCGGATTCGCGCTGAGCCTTGTAGAGGGCTGGCCAGGTTCGCTCACCAAGAGCGACGGACTGCGCCCTGGCGCTACCCCGCTGCTCGGCCGAATCGAGTCGGTCCACGAGCAGGTTCAGCAGCTGCTGAACGGGCGCCGACTGCAACCAAAGAAGTTCCTCCTTCATTTCGAGGCTCCCGAGACCTCTTCAGGCTCCGCGGCATCAAAGAGAAGCTTGGCTTGCGAACGAACCTCTTGACGCTGTGCTTCCCAGACTTCGCGCATGCGGTCCTTCTTGAAGATGCGCTCGTCGCACTCGGAGACGAAGTCAATCTCACCGTTATCCGGCACGTTCATTCGGCTGAAGCTGAACTCGCGGTCGAACTCGGGCCGCAACGCGCCGGCGTGCTTCGTCGGCATGGCACTGACCAGCTGCAGGCCCATGCTGTCTCGCAGGTACCGCAGAACTGCACGCGCGCGCGGCTCGTCCATGCGAGAGAAGGACTCATCGCTGACCAGAAGCTTCAGGCTGGCGCCCTTCTCGAAAAGGCGCAGGCGGTTGGTCACAACGGCGGCGCGCACAATGTACGCAGGCGTCTCCAACTGACCACCCGAGCCCGTGCCCCACGTCGACAGGGCGATGCGGCCGCCGCTGTCCGAGTCATTCCAGATTTCGTAGCGTCGGTAGTTGCGGTAGTCAGCGATGCGTAGCAGCTCGCGCCCTGCTTTGTCCTGGTCTTGGTCCAGGAGTAGCTTGACCAAGCGGTCACGAACCTCGATGTGCTTAGGCGAAAGCTCCGTCTCACCGAACAGGTCCACCGCTTCCGGCGAATCGGCCAGCTCCGCGACGGCGGAGAAGAAGCCGTAATACTCTTGGAATTCGGGCTCCCACTTCGACCAGTCGATGTTGAAGCGGTCGGTGCCGAACTTCAGCTTCTCGAGCTCGACGTTCAACTGGCGCAGCATCCGCACGCCTTCGTCGACCTTGCTCTTGATTTCAACGCAGAACTGTTTGGTGAAGACGTCGTGGAAAGAGCGTTCCGCTTCCTCAATCTTCGCGCGGTTGTTGTACAGGCCGATGCTCTCGAGCTCGTTGTGAAGCGTCTTGACCGAGCGCCCGAGCAGTACCAGGGGGCCGTAGTAGGGGTCGAAGGACGGCGCATCCGTCAGGTGCGGCAACGCAGACTGAAAGCGTTCATCAGTACGAACAGCAGCGTTGTACTCCGCCAGCATCTCGCGCACGTCGCCCAAGAGCTTCTCGGGTTGCGTACGCAGATGGGTAAGCCGGGCCTGGACGGTAGGGACTTCGTACGTGTGAGACGCAATGAGGTCGTCCACCTCTTGAGCCATCACCGTGTACGTCTTCTCTGAGTTCGCTTCACAGAGGTGCTTCAGGCGGCGAATCTGGTTTTCGCGCTCTTGGAAACGAGCGTCCCGGCCCTCGTTGATGCGCTTGATGGTGCCCTCCGCGGCCACGATGCGCTGTTCGGCCAGCGTGACGGTCTTCTTGGCCGCCTCGATTTCCAAATCATGTACTCGGATGAGTTCTTCCAATCGAGCCAGCTCTACACTCAACTGTTCGACTTCAGTCAAGTCGAGCTGCGACAGCGTCCGACGTGTAGCGTCCAGGTCGCCGGCATGCTGCGCCAAGGGCGCCGCATCAAAGGACGGTTCCTTCAGCGAAGTGAGCATTCTCCGAAAGCCATCTAACGTGCCTTGGGATTGGGCCAGCGCCTCGATGTCACGGTCAACTGTTTCCAGCTTCTCGGTGGTGGTCTGCAGTGCTCGCTCACGAGCCTTGCGACCAAGTACAAAGTCGCGTCGTTCGCAGATGAACATCGTCATCGCGCCGCTACCCTTACCATCCTTGGTGAGGCCGCGCGGGGTCCGCCGCAGCTCCTCAGAGTCTGCCACTTTCACGACAGACCCGAACTGCTCGATGAGGTAGGCCCGCGCAATAGGGTGGTCGGTGCGCAACTCGTGGATGATGGAAGTGCCCGGCACACGAGACTGGTCGGCACGCTCCAAGCATCGCTTTCCTTGAACGACCTTCGAGCGCGAACCCCAGGACTGCAGGAAGTCAATCGTGCGGGCTTCCCAGTCTGGCTTGACGATGAGGTTGAAGCGCGCGCCGTCCATGTAGCCCTCAATGGCGCCTTGCCACTCTTCGGACACCGGCTCGACGAGGTCGCACAACACCTGGACACCAGCGTCGGGCAGCCTCTCTCGAATGCGCTCCAGCGCGAGGACGGTGTCCCGGTTGTAGTTGCCCGCACCGGCCGCAAGTCGTTGCTTGCGGTCAGCCAGTTCGCCGCGCTCCTTCTTCGCTGCCTCGACGCGCTGGCCGAGCGATGCCGATTCGGCAGCAACAGCCATAAGCACACTACCCTCGGTACCAACCAACGAATTGTGCAGCTGGCTCAAGCCGGCGTCGATGCCATCAAATGCAGGGGCCAGCTGAAGCAGCTTCTCTACTGACAAGACGTCATCACGGTTCGCGTCCACCACGAAATTGAGCAGCCCGGCCAGCCGGTCCACATTGGTGGATGCAAGGGCCTTGGCCACGACATCTACAGACTCGCGCAGCTTCGGGAACTGTTCCGGCACCGGCCGCTTAACGATGGCGTCGCCGGAGTTCTTGATGTGTGCCGCGGCGAGGAGAGCTACATGCAGCTCCGCGAGCTTACCGCGCGCGGCCGATGTCGCCCGCTCAAGGCGTTCGTCAAGCGTCTTCTTCTCGGTATGGGCCGGAATGCCGCTCAACTTCGCTGCGATATTAATGCGGGCGCTATCAACGTTGTGCTTCAACTGTGCTTCGGTCTTGGCCTTGAGCTCGTGCTGGTCGACCAGCGCTCTGTCGTCCTTGATTTTCTCCCGCTCCGAAGCGATGCGCTCTTCGTCGGCGGCCAGCTGCATTTTGGCTAGGAGCAAATCATATTGAACCTGCTCTTCGAAGGTGGCCGTCGTCTTGCCAATGACTTCCTTAAGCTCGCGAAGTCGAGTGACAGTCGCTTCGATGCGTTTGCCTTCAACCTTCAGGTTCGTCACCTGGCGCATCAGGTCACTGATGCGAGCGATGCTCTCCTGCAGCTGCTTGCCGTCGAACTCCAGAATGTCGTCGCGAACCAGGTCGTGCACCGAACCGATGGGTTTGTAGGCAATCGACTGCGACCATGCCCGGGCCGCGTTCTGAGCCTCGTCCCAGGGAATGGACACGCGCCCGCGGAACCGGCCGTAGAGGCCACTGAGGTAGTCTCGCTTGTGGTCGTCGTAGGTAATGACCTTTGGGTACTTGGCCTTTAGTCGCTTAACGATGTCTTCGACCGGCACACAGATACCTTGGTCCATGTCCTCAAAGAACTGTTCGACCGACAGCGCAGCGTCGTCGACGATGACCAGGACGAGACGCTCCAGCTTAGCGTCTCGCCGCTCTCCTGAGCCGTCCACGCGTGCCGAGGCTGCTACGAGCGCAGTGAACATCTTGGCAGAACCGTCCTCGGGACCCGGACGAAAGACCGCTGCGAGGTAGCCCTGAGCACCTGCCGGCCGAGAGAAGAGGCTGTACTCGGCGCCGACCACGAAGGATTCAAGGGTGCGCTTGGACTTGCCACGGCGATGATTTTGCTGGACCTCCTCTTGGCCAGGGTTGTAGGCCACGATGCCTTGGTAGGCTGCCGTCATGATGGTTTGAAGACCATCGAGCATCGTCGACTTGCCCGCACCCGTTGGGCCAGTGAGCAGCGTCATGTTTCCCAGCTCGTAGTTTCCGGGCTGCAGCTGTCCCCAGTTCACAAGCACCAAGCGGTCGAGCTTCATTGGTCGGTCTCCTCGACGGACGTTTCTTGGTCAACCACGCCTTCTGCTTCCAGAGCTGCGCTCAGAGCGTCGTTGGACACGATGCCCAGGATGGTTGGCCGGATAGCGAGCAGCGCGTCTTCATCCGAAATCGAAAACTCGGCCGTGTAGCTGAGCAGGCGATGCCGCTTCAACTCGGCCAGCAAGGCCATCTTGTCGCCCATGCCGCTCGGCAGAGGACGCTTCAATTGCGTCTGCATGGTGGCCGCGATTTCTTCGAAGTTCACCAGCGCTTCGCCCTGCGGCTGGATGTCGCCCATGTTGAGCTTGTTCTGGTAAAGGAAGCGCAGGGCAAGGGCCATCGCAACGAAGTCGGGAGACACCCGGGCCCGCAGCGATGGCGTCGGCTCCAGGATGTCCTCCGGCAGCCCATCGACTACGGCGCCCGCAACGTAGAGGCGATAGAACTGGTTATTGCTGTCGTGGTGCAAACGGAAGCCAGCGATGTCGAAGTAGTCCTCCAGAAGACCCTCGGCTCGCCTTGCGTCGTCATACAGCAGCTGCTCAACCCGGTCCTCCTCGCGCACGATGGCACCGTAGGCCATCAGACGGTTGATGATTTCCCGAAACCGGTCTGGCTTGATGTTGGCAAGCGCGAGTTGTTCGTTGATGTGCGACAGGAGGCTCATTTTTTGAGGTCAATCTCGTAGTCGTTGCCGCTGTAGAGCTCATTCTCCAAGCGGGTAGGTAGCTTCTTGATGGACAGGTCTGCGCCAACCTCGCTTCGAACCGCCTCCACGGCCTGCATGGCACGGAGGGTGTCGCGGGCGGTGGCCGTTGGGAGAGCTGAAACGCGAATGGGATGCTGAAAGATGCGCAGGTCGCTCCGAAGCAGCTGGGCAACCTCTTCGTTGGGGATGGAGAAGGCCTCCGCCTCGGCGCGGGCCATGGCGGCGGCCAGGCGCTCTTCGCGAGAGGGCCGCGGCCGAACGGAAATCGTGACAGCCTTGCGGCGCTGAGCGGCTGTCCGGAGCTTGAAACTCGCAGGGTCCAGCAACCGTACCTCCGCCGGTGCCAGGAACTGCCCCATGTGCGCGAGCAGCAGGTCCTGTTGTTCCTTGGGGGCCTCCGCGACCTGCTGAATCGCAGCGAGGTAGGCATGCCGGGTCTGGCCTGCGCGCAGCATCATCGACTGCAGCGCCAAGCCATTGACCCGCTTGAGGTAAGTCTCCATGGCCTTCAGGAAGCCAGGCTGCTTCGACTGGCACGCCGCATCAACGATGTCTTCGATGCGGGTCAGGAGCCAGTCATAGACGGACGTGCCCACGTGTTCCTTCACGGCCCAATGGGCGACGTCTCGCAGCTGTTCGTCCATCCGCTTGAACTTGGCCTCGGGGACGAGGCGAAGCCGCTCCAGCTTCTGCACAATGGCCTGCCGGTTAAGCGTTGCGTTATCGGCAGTGAGCTGCTTGGAATAGTCACGCTGGAAGCGGTCCAGGAACTCGACGAACTCGCTCCATTGCGTTTGCACCGAGGCGGTCTGCATCAGGTGCCGGACCAGCTCCTGGAAGTAGTCGATGCCATCGGTCAAGTCCTCGATGACTTTCTCGGCGTACTCGTAAGCGTCGACTAGGTCGTGCGCGTCACCTCGGTCGGACAGTGCCGCTTCCAGCGCATTGCGACAGCCCCGCATGTTCCGTTGCCGGCTGCGGCTCGGGCGGTCCAACGACCAGAGAGCCTCCGCGAACAGCTTCCCAGGCCGAGAGAATCGGAAGGCCGTGACGAGACCGGTGCGGTCGGCGAACTGCTCCAGCCAAGCGTCGGTCAGCAGTGCCCGGATGACCATGCCGACGAGCGCCTGCGGGTCATCGGCCTCCGCACCGCTCAGCTCATCGTCGCTCCCCTCTTGCGCCTTGACGTTTTGGTACTGCTGAACGACCGGCAGCAGGAGCTCACGCAGCGCGTCCCGCGTGAGGTTGTGGGCATAGTCGGCCATGGGGCCGTGCAGTCGGTCATAGAGTGCCCGCAGGCAAGCAGCCACAAGCTCCCGGCGGGAGTTGTTCAGGGGACGGAAGAACCGCTGACGCTCAGCCTCAAAGAACACAGGATGACCCGCTGGTGGAGTCATGGATTCCGGCAACAGGTCAGACGGTATCAAGGCTGATGGCTCCCATTGGACCTTGCCCGGTCCATGTACTTTTGAAGTATTATCTTCAAGGATAACTTATCTTACAAGATAACACATGAGCATGTCACTCACCCCGGCGCAGCTGCGCTTGCGGGACATGGAAGTGCTGCTTCGTTGGGAAGGCGAAATTGATAACAGTCGCCTGCGCGAGGTGTTCGGCATCCAGTCCGTACAGGCCAGTCGCCTGCTAGCAGCGTTCTTGGCGGAATTCACCGATACGGTCACGCGAGCCACGCCGTATGCGCCCATCACCGCCACACAGTCGTTCCGACCAAGGCTGGCCGGCAACAGCCCTGACGAGTACCTGCAGTTGGTTCAAAAGCTTGGCGCCTCACACATCAACTCCACGGTCGAAGACCTACGACTTGATTTGGCACCGGTCCGCCCAGCCCTCTTTGCCGTCATCACCCAGGCCTGCCGTAGACGCGTAGGGCTACGCATCCGCTATCGGTCGCTGGCAGCCCCAGAAGGCCAGGACCGCCTTATCTACCCGCATGTGCTCGTTCGAGCTGCGCGCCGGTGGCACGCTCGTGCATGGTGTGTACAACGGCAAGCCTTTCGGGACTTCGCGCTAGGACGTATCGCGCAAGCAGCTCTCGATGCTGAACCAGCGCCGGCCGCCGCGCAGACGGACAAGGACTGGTCCGAGTTCGTCAACCTAGTCGTGCAAGCTCACCCGGGTTTACCGGACGGGCAAGCCCGGCTTCTTCGGGACGAGTACCTAGGCGGCGAAGAAAGCAGAACATTGCGAGTACGCCGATGCTTGGTTGGGTACACGGTCCAAGACCTCCGCATTGCCACCGAGCCGGCCAGACAGACACCGCCTGAGTACCAACTAGCGCTTTCAAACGCCAGGCACTTTGTCGGAGAGTTCGGGGTGGGTGGGAGCTGACCGCCATCACGAGCATTGAGCCCTCTATAGAGCCAACCAAACACATTGGACATGACTGACGACTTCGAAGACGCATTGCCAACACGGCTAGAAGACCTTGAGACGCTGGCGTGCGCGCAAGCGGCAGCCACTGATGCAGAAGCGAATCCACGACCGCCGATGCTCACCGGTCCAAAGCGCCAGCACTTTCTCCCTCGCTTCTACCTAGATGGCTTCAGCCGTGGCGGTCTTGTCGCGGTATTTGACCGTGAGAAGAACGAGATTCGACACCAGCAGCCGGTGAACACTGCGGTCATCGGGCACTTCTACACGATGGAAGATGCCGAGGGTCGGCGACGCTTCGAACTGGAGGCATTGCTTTCGGAGTATGAGGGGAAGGCCAAGCCGGTCATCGACAAGCTGGTGGCTGCCGCGCCGGACCTTTCGGCTGACGAGCGGAGAGACCTGTCAATCTTCATCGCATTGGCTGCGACACGGACCCCGGACATGGTGCATTCCGTGCAAGCTCTGAACGGGGAGATGGTCAAGCACACAGCCAAGGTTTTCTTTGCCGACGTTGACCAGACCTTCGCGCACCTGCGTGTCGACGAAGAGTTTGCGCAAGAGTCCGATGACGAGCTGCATAAGCAGGCGGAGTGGATGGTGAAGATGGCCCAGACCGACGGATTCGTCGTAGAGACTGACGAGAAGTGGGCGGTCGGTCGTGCCATCGAGATGGCACTTGCTGCTGCCCCTTATTTCGCTGGACGTCACTGGCGCGTGGTTCATCGGAACAACGAGAAGCTGTCGTTCATCACGTCGGACTCGCCCGTCTACCTCAACACGGTGGTCCCGCGGCCCACATCCGTGTACGGGGTCGGATTCGGCAGTCCAGACGCCTTCATCTCGTTCCCACTTCACCAGTCCTGCACCCTCGAGATGTTCGGCGACAGCGGCACCCTTGAACACAAGACAACAGGTCGCGACTACCTGCGGATGGCCAACCTGCACTTTGCCAAGCGCTGTCAGCGGTTCGTCGTCGGACGCGACGAGGCGTTGGTGAAGTCGTTGACGGAAGAGCTTGGGCTCGCCAGCAAGAAGTGGCAGCCAAAGTTCAGGGCCAACTGACCTGACACGCGTCAGCACCTGTGCGACTACGCCAAATTTCGGTGCCAGTCCGTTATTACGCAATCACTGTCTCATGGCAACTCAAGGAGGGTGCCAGGCTGATGGCTAGCTTAAACGGTCTGATTCCTGTCGGATTGCCCCATCAAGCTGGGTCATTTTGTCGGAAAAGTGTGCTATTCGGCGTGTTTTTGTCTGAATTTTGTAGGATTCTGACTGTGATGCAGGGGAAGACGCCACGGTAGGTGTCCAGCTCCAGGCTTGGAGAAGGACAGCGAGGAGGGGGATACCAGGGGTCAGGTACTGACTCGTGACGGCCAGATAGTCACGTTGGCTTCCTGACTTTACTGGCCCGCTGCCGTGGGGAAGCAGTCCTCGTCAACATGAGGGGATTGATACTCGGGATGGGAGCAATCGTCTCGAACCACGATTCCCGCCCCAAGACGCGAACAACCTGAATAAGCGTTCGTAGCGACGAACCACCGCCAGCCTCCAGATTTCGCAAGGTACGAACGCTGATGCCCGCACGTTCTGCAAGCGTTGCCTGGTCGAGGTTCCGATGTATCCGGAGGGTCTTCAACCGCTCCCCCAGCGCCACCTCCATCTCGTCCACCGTTTGATGCCTGGGTTCGTTGCTCGTCGCCATACATTGCCTCCAGAAAACCGCCCGCAACAACCGGCAATATTATTCCTTTTATCACCGGACATCACCAATAAGTGGCATTTTTTTGCCGATTATTGCGAGGGGTGATGCACGTGGCTCATGGTAACGCCCCTGGCGCACCAACCCCTTCCACATAGCGTTCCAGGATTCACATTTCATGCCCCCGACGATGCCTATACTCTGATGCAAGACCTGCATGCTACCCGCCGCGCGCAATGCCGCTGGGCAGAAGGGCCGCCCCATCCATCGATGGGCTTCGGTGATGCAGCGATTGCCGCCTGCGCGGACGAGGTGCTAACCACCAGCGCGCAGGGGATACCGGACTCTGGGGGGAAGTTCTGAGACATCCGGCGCGCTGGCGAAGGCAGAGGCGTGGAACGAAAGTCTGCCGGGCGAGGCCGGCTCCATACCGTAGTAGTGTGGGTGGCGGCTGAGTGAAGGCGTATCCCAGGCAAACCTGCCAGGGAGGGCTGGGCTCAGCCTCACCACCCGTAGGTAAGCTGAAAAGTATGCACTTGTTTGTCTGGCTGAGCCCTTCAGGCAGGCAAGGGGGTAGAGAAACCAGTCAGGTCAGTCAGTGGGGCTCCGATTTTCGGACGTCCACAATTGGCGCCATACCCTCATTGAGCCGGGTATGCGGATACAAACAGGTCCTGACCAGCCCTTGCACCAATGACCGCAAGCCTTCCCAGGTCAGCAATACGAATCAACCCACCACGAGAAGCCCCATCGGGCAGAGGCCGCGCACCAACCAGCTCGATACCGGGCAACAGCTTCGACAGCGCTGACGACTTTGTGCCCATGCCGCGCGCCAGGTCTGCCAGAGGAACATAGGTTTGCCGGAACGTCAGCAGCTGGTGAGGCAACACGACTCGACACGGTCGTCCTCGCAGCAAAATGGACTCGGACTCCAGTAGGCCCTCATCAATCCAGTAAGCAATGCTCTCCCACTTCCAGCCGGTGAACTTCGAAAGCTGCTGAATCGACATCCCCGCTTCGAGCAAGGGGGTTCCGAAATACACGGCCACGTCGCACCGGCGGAATACCATATCGCCGAGCCGACGACCGCACGCAATAGCCTTCACCCTGCCATCAGCAACGGCCTGCATCACGGTCTGAATAGCCTGCTTGTCGCCCATGCGTCTGCTGGTCAGTCCCGCCCACGTGAGCGTTTCGTCCTCGCCGACGGCATCGGACTCCGCCGACTCACGAACGCGGGTGACCAGGTTCGAGATGGAGCAAGACTCTACCAGCCCGCCTTTCAGAAGGTCCTGGCGCCAGTTCATATCAGCGCGAATCACACCAGCCGCTATCATGTGCTCAAGCACCGATTCCGGCACACCAGCCAGTTCGCAGGCCTGTGCGCCGCTCACCCATTCGCTGCGTCGTTGCTGGATACGTTCAACCTCGGAGCGGGGAAGTTCATAAACCAAGCCGCGGGTCCCCATGCGACGCGTCCGGTAACCGCATTCCCCAGTCTGGATGGCCTTGTGTAACCGGGAAATACTGACACCAATCGCTTTGGCAGCATCAGGTGCACGCAAGTAGTCTGTCACGTCCTCCGCCATGGTTTTCGCCGAGTCGAGTCCGAGGATGCCATCGAATCGCTCAGCAGCGACTTCGATGATGACCTGGAGGAAGGGCTCGAGTGCCGTACCCTGACAGAGCTTTCTTAGGCCGATGTACCATGGGCCAAGCAATGTATTGAGTGTTCGGGCATCCTGCTTGCCGGCCGCGATTCGACGTTCTACATGTGCCTGGAAACCTGTTGGCCAGTCAGCAAGCAGCGTGTCGAGAGGGGCGAGGAAATCAACCGCTTCAGTAATGGACTTTGGAAGCGCAGCACTTCGATGGAAAGTCGGGCGTGCCAGGTCAGCGGACAAGCAGAGCGTCCCCACAACCTGCCCCAGCATAATGAGGTCAACCCCGCGCAGTCCAGGCTCGACACTCCCCGCGTGTTTACCGCCGCTGGCAATCAGCGTCGACAGCCAGTGCTGCGCTCGGGTGGATGCCACGCGAGGCAGCATCTGCAGGTCATGACCACATTCACACCGGTCGATATGGTCGCGATGCGGCGACAGCAACTCGCCACAGTCATCGCATTGGTCGACAAGTCGGATGCGATGGTAAGAACAGGCGGTGACATAGGCGTGCTCCCAGTCATGCCGCAGATAGGCATCCTCCGCCAGGCAGGCCGGGCAGACAGCGTCGGCCTGGGTCCGATGCAAACGCCCCCAGCTTCGGCAGCCTGCATCCTGCTGGCTCGCAAAATGCGCCCACTCGTTCTCGAGCCCAAGCTGTCCCGCCACAAAATCAGCATGCCCCAGCAACGCACTGCGGCTGCGTTGTACACCAGCAAGCCCGGCCAGCTCACGCCAACCCGATAATACGTTAGCGGCAGCAAGCCGCCGGTAATAGCCCAGCCCCGATTCATCTTCCCGGGGTCCATACGTCACAACCAGACTCATTGGACACCTCGGAGCGGTTCAGGGATGAGTGGCACCGCCAGGTCGTTGTCGTTCATCACCTGCACAAAGGCTTGGTGGAGAGCGGCTGGCGCGACGTCACCCTGCAAAACCTCGGGGTTCTTGAATGCGGGGAAGTGGCGGGAACCCGCCGCTTCGATGGCATTGGCGGCGGCCTGGCAATCAGCGAAAGTCAGCGACCGCGGCGACTCATACGCCATCTGACTGGCCAGCTCCTGCATGCATCGACTCACCACACCAATCAGGCCACCACTGAGCAGGTAGCACTGATAAGTCAGTACGGGCCCCGGCAGGTCAATCGGATAGCCGGATTCGCGAAACAGGTTGGCATAGGTTGCCACGCAGCTATGAAACGCCTTCATGTGCTCTGGAATGCGGGAGTCGTAAGGCAAAAGCCGACGCGGCGCCGACGTCCGCATACGCAATTGCTCGTTGTGCTCGAACAAACGCTCGAGGCGGGGCACACCGAACAGAAACAGCGTCAGGTTGAGGGCATCGGCCAGCGTCTTGAGCCAGTCACCCGCCGCACGGGGGGGCACGCGAGCACCGGGCTCCACCAAGTGGCTCGCTTCTTCAAAAATGACAACGCGCGTACCCGCCAGTTTCAACTGGTCCAGCATGCGGTTTCCCATGGCGCCCGACGTGATACTGCGCTGCACTGGTAAGCCGAGGGCGGTGAGCACGCAGGAAGGCAGCAGCAGGGGTGAGACTGGGGTGGGCACCGGCACGACCAGCACAGGAACATGGCGACGACCATTTACCTTCGTTTCTGGGAAAGGCCGGCTGAGCGCATTAATGAGCATCGACTTGCCGACGCGCGATGGCCCCACCACCCGCTCGATACGGCTTGCCGCGCCATCCATGGCGTCCTCGATACGCTGCCTGAGCGGCTTGAAATGCTCGAGGAACTGCGGGTGCGGCAGTTCGCAGGTTTCGATAGCGATGCGCAGTTGCTTGGCGGGTGTGGTCATAGCAGTCCTCCACTGTCACGAGCGAGAACCGGCAACAGCTCCACATCGTCAAGCAACGGTACTACCGGCGGTGTGGCGGCGGGCGCTGGCGGGGTGTCTGATGGCCAGTCGGCGCTGCGCGCGGCTACGGTTGGCGGAGGCATAGGGCCTGGCTGCTTGGATGCACGCGTCACGGCACGCGCGTGCTTTTCCCGTTGGGCCGTTTCGCGGTTGCGTTCATGCTTGCTGGTTTTTTTGCGTTTGGGCGCCAGTGAGTCCGCGACCACCTGCTCGTGCAATGCGTCCTCGAACTTCTGGGCCTGCGGGGCGAGCTCGAGGCTAGACTTCTGGAGTTTCAAACGCTCCGTGGCCTCGCGCATCGACCAGGCGGGCGTTTCAGGTCGGACGTGCTCGTTGACCAGCGTGACCAGCGGCCGCTCATCGCCATCATCCACGTAGACGTAACGAAAGTCGTCCGGGTCGTAGAGCACGTGCACCACTTGCCCTTCGCCATGGCGGTGAATCAATGCGGGCAAGCCGTCGCCCTTGTAGTTCATACCCTCCACCGTGATGCCGGTCTTTCGACTCAGCGTGCGTTCCGTGTGTTCGTAGAGTGCCGACAGCCATTCCGCGCGCGACGGCGGCAGGGAAATCGCGTAGCAGGACGATTCGAAATGTTGCCAGCGCTTGGCCGGAGTCTCTCCTTTGACGGCGGATTCCGTGAGGACCACCTCCCAGGTCAAACGGTCGAGTGGCTGGTGAATCCATTTTTCGTACAACCAGCGCACAATCCAGCGCTCGAGCTCCTCGAGCGTCATGAGTCGGTCTCCCAGCGCGATGGGGTCGCGCTGCCCATCTTTTCCTTCGAAGCGCGTGCAGCCCGCTAAGGCCTCCAAAGCGTTCTTGAGCGATAGATTCAGACGCTCGATGAAGGGCTTCTCCTGCCCGGCGCGGGCGCGACAATGTCTGACGTCGACCCCGAGCAGCTCCAGCTTTTCGATGCGCCAGGTTTTGGTTTCGGCCCCGTTGTCGAAGACGAGAAGACCGGGTGTGCCACACGCTGCCCAGGTGCAGTCGATACCGAGGGCGGCCAAGTATGTGAGCCTGACGGGCGCCATGTACATCTCCGCACAGGCCAGCGAGTCGGTGTCGGTGGGCGCACCCACAACCAGCCTCCACCCCATGGGATGGCCCGTGCAGCAATCAATCGCATGCACCAGCCAGACCTGGCTGCTGACACCGCTCGGGGTCTGGATGACAAAGGGCAGATGAAGCGCATCCTGCTCCACCCGCTCAAAGGGCATTTCGACTCGGATGCGCTGTTTCGCAATGGCGGTTCCCGCTATGGCCTGGCTTGGCAGCATCCGGTCGTCGTCGGGGTTCGCTTGGACAAAACGCCGGATGGTGTTCCTGACGAACTTCCGGCTAATCTTTGGACAATCCAGTGGGACAAGACTACCCCGTACCGCCCGATTGACCGTGTTGGTCAAGGTTTCGAGTGACCAGCGCGATTGCGGGACCAGATAATGCAACTCCGCCAGCGTGCAAATCGTGTTGATGACTTCCTGGGAGTAGCGCGGCGAGCGGTTGCCCTTGTTTCGGTCACCGCGCAGCACGGGCAAACCGGCCAACTCGCGTTGGCGGTAGCGGTACATCGTCGACTGCGGAGGAAAGGGCTCCGACAGCGGCCCCGCTTCATCGCGATACGCTTCGGCTGCGTAGTGGTACGCCGCCGCAAAGCTCACGCCTAGCTGCTTCTGGATGCCACGGATGCGCCGCATTGCCTCCTTGATGACATGGATTTTGTTGTGAAGCTTCGTGTCACTGTGTTGGGCTGCCTGGCTGAAGCGTGGTTTGCCCGCACGCAACAGCGTGAGCTTGCCTGCGTAGAGGTCCGCCGTGAGCGTTGCCACTTCCACATAGCGGTCCGCACGCTTGGCGGCATCGAAGACTTTGACACAGCCGTCACGCGGGCGCGGGTCGAGCACCTCAAGATAGGCGTCGAGGTTCATCGGAGGCGCCAGCCGGTCATTCTGAAAGAGGGTATGCATCATCGTTCCACCTCCTCCAACAAACACAGATGGCTCAGGTCACCCTGCGCGAGCGAGACCTCGAGCGTGCCGCAGATAGGGAAATGGGCCACGTCCGCCGTCAGCAGACCGCTGACCAGCAAGACCGGCATCAGGCTGGGCAATAGCTGGAGGTCTTCGCACAGGGTACGCACGGTGACCGGCCCCGCTTCACAGCGGTCTCTCACGCGTTCGACCAGCTCAGCGGTAAGGTAGGTATGACGTTGATGCGTTGCCTGCTTGAGGAGCCGCACGTTCATCCTCAGCGGATGGGCGGTGTTCGCCGGCATGACCCAGGTGCGCAGCGGGTAGCCATTGGCCGTGAGAATCGGGCGGGCGCGCTCGATTTTCTCCCAGTACGCTTCGTCCCCCTCGAAGCCCTCTAGCTTGACCTCAACTGCATAGCGCAGCCCGTCTTGCCAGTCGACGCTGAAGTCGGGGGTGTAGAGTTTCGCGCCCGGCAGTTCGCGATACGCGTGCCAGGCGGCACTTCGGGCTGCTTTGGTCAGCAGCAGACGCTCGTCAATCAGGTCGACACAGAAGGGTTGCGGCTGAAAGCCGCGAACGCGTGGGTCAATCTCAAGCAGATGCGAAACGAAACGCTCAGCCTCCTGCTCAACGTTGATGTGCCCGTTCGCCTTCTCGCTGTACGTCCCCAGCTTAGCTTTGCCATAGGTGGGGGCCGGATGTCGGACGCCCGTGTTGGCATCATCCACCCGACCGCGACGGCCATAGGATGCGGGTGTCCGGCTCATGACACACCTCCCCTGGAAGCTCGGCATGACAGAACGCTCTGGCCACGAGTCCTGGCACGCGCAATGACGCTTACAGCGGAAGGGCGATACGGGAAATTTGTAGTGCGGGTTTTGCTCAACATCAGGCAGTCAACAGAACGATAAACCGCGCAGCTTATCTGAGTGTTTTGAGGAAAAATAGATGCATTTTGGCCGACGTTACAAGCAATAACGCGGGAAAATATTGATTTGACAGAGTGAGTTTCGGCGAAAATTTTTTCCCCGTTACGCGCATGTAACGTTAGCGTTACAAGGTGTAGTGATGGCGTCGCACGGAGTGATGAACCCATGCTGCAGCACTCAAGACAATGTGTGTTAAAACGGGAAATTGCGTGGCAGACCAACGAGCCTGCAAGACGAACTCGGCCAGGTTTGTCGTGATGGCGAACAGGGGAGTATTCAGCTACTAAGCCCCACCGCTGCGCTTGGCTGATGGTGACTCTTGGCAGTTCAGGATACGCGGCGCTCGCATCTAGCCAGAAAAAAGCGCAAACATACCCCTCCAGTTTGGACCGGATTTCGTAAGACTGCCACCTACTGCAGACAACCCGTCCCATGACCAGCCCCCGCATCGTACCCTCTCATAAATAGGGCACGACCGCGTTGGCGGCTCACATCAACAAAGACAGGTTCACTCTCAAAACTGCAGGTCAGCATTGCACTGATATCTACCAACCCTAGGCGATTGGGCGGGGGTTTTCAAGTGAGGTAAATGACGAACATTGCCAATTATTCCTCGGTCGGGAAAGCAGCCATTGTTATAGCTTGGGTGTATGCTAGCGTCACATACTTCTCCAGGAGGACATTTCATGAGTGAGGGGTGGGGCAAAGAAGAACTACTCGCATCCGTTGTCGCATACATTGAGATGCAGCGTAAGGAGCGTAATGGCCAGCCGTTCATCAAGAAACATTACTACGAGGACCTGGCCGCAAAGTTTGGGCGTACAACAAAAGCATTTGAATATCGAATGCAAAACATATCGTACGTCATGACACTCTTGGGTCGTAACTGGCTTTCTGGCCTCAAACCTGCCAAGAATGTCGGAGCAAACGTAGCTACGGAAATTGAAGCAATGATTGCTCAGGCCGAGGGTAAGCAATACGTCCCTATTGCTGCATTTGAAATAGAGGTCAGAGAAGTAGTCAAAAAGAAAAATCTTTTAAGACCAGAAGGTAACTACCGCCCAGCAATCACGTCATCCACAATTACTCAGTATAAAAGAGATGTAGCTGTTAAGGCTTGGGTGCTCCAACACGCCAAAGGCGTATGCGAATCGTGCGGCCAGCCGGCTCCTTTTTGTGGGTCAGATGGTCAACCTTACCTAGAAGTTCACCACGTTCGTCAACTCGCTGACAACGGCTCTGATACTGTGACAAATGCGGTAGCCTTATGCCCGAACTGCCATAAGGCTTTTCACTATAGTGAAAACTCTAGGGAGTTAGTTTCGTGCCTCTACGAGCGAATTGCCAGATTAGTGCGTGAGTGAATAGCCAGTCACCATAAATGTCTGTAGCTGCAATTTTCCAATTTTGGCTTCTGGTCTCTTTCTGCCGGGGTGATGACCAACAGCCCTAGGCCAGTTGCTGACGCTTGGTGGAGCGATTAGGAGCTAATCTGTGGGGCTATTTTGCTCCAAGACCTACCGAAAATCCTTCGCATAAAACCCTATCTAAGCAGACAGCCAAGTTAAAAACAACCAATTTAGCAGAGTAGAATATAATGGATTTCCCAGAAGAAAATCAATTTACCTATATTATTGGAAGTAATGGCTCTGGAAAAAGTAGAGCATTAGAAAAACATGCCAATACACGTCACTTTGAAAATGATGTGGTAGTAATCTCGTCAAGTGCTTCGGACAAATTCACTTACCGCCAAAAACCGAAGATTACGCCAAATGGTTCCTATCGGTACATGGGAAATCGGACCGTGGGAAATGGCACCCACAACGGAACATTGTCAGCCAATACGGTCCTGCTATATGTAGAAGTATTGCAAGCCAATCTAAGAAATATTTTCTTAGACTTCTTAAATCAAATCGGATTTGACAGAAAAGTAGGAATAGCTCACCGCAGCGTTAAGCGTTCTAGCTTTCCCACTTTCGATACGACTGAGCTAACAGAGCAATTTGTTAATAATAATTCTGATATGTTATCGCTCACTGGAAAACCATTCGAGGCTGTCTTCTATAAGTCGAATAAATCTTTCAAAATTTCCGAACTTAGTTCTGGTGAACAATGCATCATCAGTACTGCGCTGAAGATTATCGCGTCATCAAGTGAAAACATCATATACTACATTGACGAGCCTGAAATTAGTCTTCACGCAGAATGGCAAATTAAGTGGCCAGAACGCTTCCAGCCTTTACTAAGCCTGCACCCAGGGGTGAAAGCATTTATTGCAACACATTCACCCGTCATCATTTCTAATGCAATGCAAAATAAGGCCGCGTGTTATCTGCTAAAAGCAAATGAACTTCATCGAATTGAGGAAGGCAAATTCGATGTTGAGGAGATTCTGTTTAAAGATTTTAATACGCTCACACCGAATAATCGACACATATTCTCCGAGATTGCCACAATTATAAATCAGACTGTCACTAATTTAAATTTACAATCACAAACGACGGAAAAAGTTGCGAGAGATGCCGTTGAGAATCTTGGTGAAAAAATAAATGATGCGTCGAAATCTGCGCTAGACAATGCATCTGTAATGCAAATTTTTGAAGAATTTCAAACGGCAATTAATGAATTGCTTTCAGTATCCCAAGCAAAGCCACCCAAGAAACCAGCATGAAATTTCTTCAAACCGCATTGAATGGCTACAAAACCAATCAATACAAAAGACGAAAAATTCTCAAGAAAACCGCAGTAAATTATTATTTACTTGCAAAGTCAAACGTCACAGGACTTTGGGCGACGATGTACAATGACGCCCCCTATGGAAGGAAACTTTACGATGCAATTACTCAGCAAGTTAGCAATTCATCTTCTAGGTGCGCCTATTGCCAAGATAAAGTTTTCCACGGTGCAAATTTAAATATTGACCACATTCTTCCTGCGAGCATTTACCCACAATTCACATTTACAAAGGCCAACCTTGTTGTTGCGTGTGTCACTTGCAATGCACTTAAAAGTGACCGTGATTACTACACCCTACAAAACCCCGGAAGATATTACCCTAATTCATCTAATAATTGGCAATGCTTTCATCCCGTTCACCATGTATATGCCGAGCATATTGACCGCTTTGTAATTCAAACCAATCATATTCACCTGAGAGCTTATATTGGAAAAACGTCAGCTGGCGTAGCGATATGTACAAATCTACTTGTAAATGTAAGTGAGTTTGAGGCAAAAGCGGTAGCAAACCCTAATGTTGCACAAGCAATTAATAACTTAAACACATATATGGCAAAGCATTGCCCTAACAAAACTCAAGCACTAAAAAATTTAATATCTGCAATGACTACGAACATTTAAATATAAAATTAATTAATTTCAATCAACATAATTCAAGCCGCAGTGCGGACCTGCCCCGCCTAGTGTCCGCTATGCGTTGTGGCGGCAACCATTCACATGAGTGTTGGCTAGTAACTATTTCGGCAAAACTAGCGTCTGACATTGACTGAGGCGGGTGACCGGCTGCAGCAGTTACCTGCCGTTGAGGCCACGATGGTGCTACCGGCAGCGTTGAGTCGTATTCTTCCGTTGGGTGGCAGCCGGCAGTCCGCCATGAGCTGACCCTGAATAAATTGTCTCGAAGCAGCCGTTAGCAGCACGAAAATCTAGTAAAATGACAATAGGTTGCAAACCGATAATTTGTAGTTGTCATTCAAAAAACATTACCCTTAAAGCTGGAGTATGACGGCTTCAGGATTAATAGCCAAATACCTCTCAAGGGGAAGGGTCATGCTGCCAGCCCATCTGCACGGACTAAAGAAGAGCGCAATCGGCTTGACGACGGCTGAGGGGCGTACAATCGATGTATGGGAGTTTGATGCTCCTACGGACACAGCCATCCTCGACGCATGGGCACTGCATTTTCGTCGTCAATACTGCTCTGACGAAGAGCTTCCGATTCTCATGGCCGGCACTGGGATGGCCATTAAGCAATATTTAAACGAGTATGTCTTCCCTCACAAAACAAAGTCGCCAGGGCCTTCAATTCGCTCGGGTGACTTCGCTGAATTCCTCATCTCCGACTACTTGGAGTTCATGCTCGGCTACTGGGTACCTCGGGGTAAATATTCAGACAAGGCAAGCAAGGACGAGTCTGTCAAAGGCGTTGACATACTAGGTTTCTATCAAGCTAACCCCACATCAGCAACTCCTGACGATGTTCTATTAGCATTTGAGGTTAAAGCGTCACTCTCGGGGAAGGACTACGACCGCCAACTCCAAAGTGCTGTGGACGATGGCTCAAAGGACTTGTATATCAGGCAAGGTTTCACGCTAAATGCAACCAAACGTAGGCTCTTACGCGAAGGGAAGACGGCGGAAGTTAATAGGATTGCACGGTTCCAGAATCTTGCCGACAACCCTTATACGTACTTCTCGGGGGCCGTTGCAGTGCTCTCCAATGTGGCTTTCAATCAGACCGAGCTGGAAAAGACTGTTGCCGCCCACCACTCAAATCAGGCCAATCTTGGCTTGATAGTCGTCCGAGCAAATCTGCTGATGAAGCTGGTCCATGAACTGTACGACAGGGCTTGCAAATGAGGGCCGGAAACAACAGCAGACGCCTATTTGGCATCACGCGCTCGAAAGGAAAGATGTACGAGTTCGGTCTTGACGAAGCTCAACATCTTAAGGTCCCCCAAGGCACCGACCCACTACAGCTGTTCCTCCTTACTATTGGGACGCTAGGTGATGTCAGCGAACTACTTGCTGACAGTGAATACCCTTTGGCGCCACTTCACCAGGACCAACAGTCAGAGCTGAACTTCTGCGCAAGCTTCTTCGATGCGATTCTTGATTCTAAATTCGCTAGTGGGCTTGAAAGGACGACATTGCTTCTGGCCGCTGCCGCCTACTACCTAGCCCAGCGACCGGGAAGCAGCTTAGTTCTCGCCAAACGCATCGAGCCGCATGACGGAGATAACAAGGTTGAACACCTTCTTCAGTGGCTGTTGAAAGCGGATTGGGGCTGGTTTTGGGAGCTTGGAGATGAGCGTTACGGCTCGCTATTGACATTAATCTCCCAGGCTGTTCATTTACATTTCAAAGATGGCTCCAGGCTGGATGAGATTGGTCAGTTGCTGAAGCAACTTCGCAGCAAAGTCTATAGGTTCGGAACCCCAGAAGAGCTTCTATACGCAGACACAGCGCTGTCGATTTGCCGCATGAGGCTAGCCGCTTCGGCCTGGGTTACTCTTCCTGCTTTTTCAGGCTTGTCAGCCGAGCAATGGAAACCCGTAATTCAAAGGAACTCCTTCCCAAAAGAGCTCTGGCCATCTCAAATTATGTTAGGGGAGCGGGGGCTGTTTAGCGGGGCCTCGGGCCTGGTGCAGATGCCAACAAGTGCAGGGAAAACGAGGTCAATAGAGATAATTCTCCGCAGCGCATTTATGTCCGGCCGCACGAAGCTTGCGGTGGTTGTTGCTCCATTTCGAGCGCTTTGCCACGAAATTGCAGCATCCCTGCGGCAGGACCTAGTGGGCGATGACATCAAGGTGAATGAACTGACGGATGCCTTGCAAATCGACTTTGTCGAACAGGTCGCCGAGTTCTTCGGAAACACCCCTCCCTTGACATCGTATGTGTTGGTACTTACGCCAGAGAAGTTTCTCTATGTTCTACGTCAATCACCACAAGCCCTGAATCATGTTGGGCTTGTGGCCTATGACGAGGGGCATCAGTTCGATACCGGAGGCAGAGGCATTACGTACGAACTATTACTTACAGAAATCAAGGGATTCCTGCCCGATAGTGCGCAGATAGTGCTCATCTCCGCCGTCATGCAGAACCCTCAAGCCATTGCCACATGGTTGATGGGCCAAGAAAAGGGACAGGTGGTTGATGGGACGACTTTGCTACCGACCAGTCGCTCAGTTGCATTTGCAAGTTGGGCTGAGTCACTTGGACAACTGATGTTCTACGAAAGTGGCTATGAACAACATGACTACTTCGTTCCGAAAGTTATCGAAGCATCTGAACTAAAGGGACTCAAGCCGGATGACTCGCATTTCCCAGACCGGCAAAAATCGAGCGACGTATCGCTGTATTTGGGCCTGCGCGTCGCAAATAATGGCGCGGTCGCAATATTCTGTGGAACAAAGGCGATTGCAAATGGAATCGCAAAGCGGGCGGTGCAGATTGCCAATGCAGGATACAGCACCACGTGGCCTTCGAGCTACGCCAACCCCGGCGAAGTCTCGGCCCTTCGGAACGTTATCGCCGGGAATTTCGGCAGCGAATCTCTACTGTCAAAAGCCGCTAAGCTTGGCATTTACACCCATCACAGCAACACCCCCCACGGTATTCGCTTGGCGCTGGAGTATGGGATGCAGAAGGGGCTCATCAGCTTCATCGCATGCACGTCCACTCTTGCTCAAGGGGTAAACCTGCCAATTCGTTACCTCATAGTGCAAGGTGTCAATCAAGGCGCAGGGCGTGTAAAAGTTCGAGACTTCCAGAACCTAATAGGCCGCGCCGGTCGTGCAGGAATGCACACCGAGGGTATTGTTCTCTTTGCTGACTCGACGGTATATGACAACAGACTTAGCAATCAGGAGTCATGGAAGTTTCGAAGTGCAGTGGAGCTGTTGTCGCCCAATCGAGCAGAAGGGGTCACGAGTTCCCTTCTCTTGTTGCTTGCGCCGTTTTCTCTTTCTCGTACCCTCGAGTGGCGGTTTTCTGCCGATGAACTACTATCCCTGATTGATGATGAGTCAAGCTGGGAAAGCTGGGCACTTTGGCTAGCCAACCAGGTGCCAAGGCTCGACCAGTCAAAGAAAAACGAACTATCGAGGAGGCTGCGCAAGTCTCTGGCGGAACGTAGAAAGATGACGCACACGCTTGAAAGCTACCTGATGGCGAACCGTGCGACCGAGAATTCTAAAGACTTCGTGCAGAGGGCCGGAGAGCTTGCCCTTGGAACATTAGCGTACTCGCTGGCGACTGCTGACCAAGCTACCAAGCTGGAAGAGTTCTTCAAGTTGGTAGCACAACGCGTCGAGTCGGTCGAGAGCTCCCCGGCAAAGCAAGCATCGTTCGGAAAAACGTTGCTCGGCGTAAAGCACGCAAAGCGAATCGAGGCGTGGGGTAGCCAAAATCGTGAGGCCCTCCTGCGTCTGGACTCGAATGAAAGTTGGCTCGCCGCAGTCTGGCCGCTCTTTGCCGAGCTTTGCGACAACCGCTTCTTCCGTTCCGTCGTGCCTTCGACAGCCGGTTATCAGCTCGCACTTTCGTGGATGCGTGGAACAAGTTATGGGGACATCTTTAAACAAGCTGCAATGATGGATGCGAAGAAGAAGGCCGGCAGCCGTCAGCAGAAGGTGGGCGACGACGATGTTCTTGATTTCCTGGAGAGCGCACTGGCGTTCGATTGCGCGCTCATCCTTGCGGCCCTCGCGCAATTCCTCTTTGGTCCCGCAGAGCTTCTGGGTGAGCAGGGTGCTCCGCTCGCGAGCTTTCAAAAGAGCCTGAAGAATGGCCTTCCGGATACCCTGTCTATGAGCGCGTATGAAGGTGGATTTGCCGACCGCTTCATCGCACAAGCTATTCGAGATGCGCTTATCCAAGACGGGTTCGAAGGTGCCTACTTTGAGGCAGCCAAGGTACATCACCTGAGCGCTATCCAGCGAGTCGTGGCATTGACTCCCGCGTATTTTGGCCAGATTCTGAACAGTAACTAGCATCAGATGTATTCTTCAGGGCCACTCAGCCGTCTCCAAGAAGGAGACACTTAATAAATACTATCGTTGCTACCCACGAGCAATTTCCTACAGATTCAAGTTCATCATCTGCTACTGGACACAAGGGAAATAATACGGCTTCCTAAGGTTTCACTCCTCAGGGGCAACTCAAGCGGTCCTGAGCGCCTGCTTTCCAAAAGTATGCTATTTCTGGTCTGAGGCCTAAGCTGACTTTTCACTCATGGCAGGGAAAGTCTGCACGTAGATAGGTCAACTCATAAATCACAACTATCAAAAAAAAGACCCATAAGTCTATCAACTTATGGGTCTCGTTTTCTCAGGTTATGCGTCTATCTACATACAGGGTTACACGTCGATATTCCGAGCAATCAGCGCATTGCCTTCAATGAACTGACGTCTCGGCTCCACCTCGTCGCCCATCAGGGTGGTGAACACGTCGTCCGCGCCCATCACATCTTCGATGCGCACCTTGAGCAGGCGGCGCACGGTCGGGTCCATG
Source organism: Chromobacterium piscinae (assembly GCF_021129175.1). GTDB lineage: Bacteria > Pseudomonadota > Gammaproteobacteria > Burkholderiales > Chromobacteriaceae > Chromobacterium > Chromobacterium piscinae. The sequence continues at coordinate 32,430 of NZ_JAJOHV010000063.1, forward strand.
GTGGTTTCCCACAGCTGTTCCGGGTTCATCTCGCCCAGGCCTTTGTAGCGCTGGATGTTCATGCCCTTCTTCACTTCGGCCAGCAGCCAGTCCAGCGCTTCGCCAAACTCGCTCACCGGGCGCACGGTTTCGCCGCGCTTCACGTGGGCGCCCTGGCGCAGCAGGCCGCCCAGCAGGTGGCCGGTCTTCTTCAGCTCGGCGTAGTCGCCGCTGTCCAGGAAGTTCTGGTCCAGCACGGTGACCAGCACGTTGCCGTGCAGCTTGCGGATGATCTTCACCAGATGGCCGTCGTTCTTTTCATCGCGCAGCAGTTGCAGCTCGATGGTGTCGGCGGACAGGTGCTTGTTCAGCTCGGCCACGGTGGAGTCGGCTTGCTGCTGGCTTTCCAGAGACAGCGGGCCGGTTTTCAGCATGGCTTCCAGCACCAGCGGGTCGATGACGCGGCTTTCGCGTTCCATCACCGCGCGGGCCAGCAGGAACTGGCGGGCGATTTCGCCCAGGGTTTCGCCGGACAGCGGGGCTTCGCTTTCGGCCGGGATCAGCTCGGCTTTTTCCAGCGCCAGTTGCAGCAGGTACTGGTTCAGTTCGCCGTCGTCTTTCAGATAGCGTTCCTGTTTGCCGTGCTTGGCCTTGTACAGCGGCGGCTGGGCGATGTAGATGTGGCCGCGTTCCACCAGCTCGGTCATCTGGCGGTAGAAGAAGGTGAGCAGCAGGGTGCGGATGTGCGCGCCGTCCACGTCGGCATCGGTCATGATGATGATGCGGTGGTAGCGCAGCTTGTCCGGGTTGTATTCGTCCTTGCCGATGCCGCAGCCCATGGCGGTGATCAGGGTGGCCACTTCCTGGCTTTGCAGCATCTTGTCGAAGCGGGCGCGTTCCACGTTGAGGATCTTGCCCTTCAGCGGCAGGATGGCCTGGAATTTGCGGTCGCGGCCTTGCTTGGCGGAGCCGCCGGCGGAGTCACCCTCCACCAGGTACAGTTCGCACAGCGACGGGTCTTTTTCCTGACAGTCGGCCAGCTTGCCGGGCAGGCCCAGGCCGTCCATCACGCCCTTGCGGCGGGTGATTTCGCGGGCTTTGCGGGCGGCTTCGCGGGCGCGGGCGGCTTCCACGATCTTGCCGCAGATGATCTTGGCGTCGTTGGGGTTTTCCAGCAGATAGGTTTTCAGCGCTTCGCTGACCACTTCGTTGACCACCGGGCCGATTTCGCTGGAAACCAGCTTGTCCTTGGTCTGGCTGGAGAACTTGGGGTCCGGCAGCTTGACGGACAGCACGCAGGTCAGGCCTTCGCGCATGTCGTCGCCGGTGGTGTCCACCTTGGCCTTCTTGGCGGCTTCGGTTTCTTCGATGAACTGGTTCAGCGTGCGGGTCATCACCTGGCGCAGCGCGGTCATGTGGGCGCCGCCGTCGCGCTGGGGGATGTTGTTGGTGAAGCACTGGACGCTCTCTTGGTAAGAGTCGTTCCATTGCATCGCCACTTCCACGCTCATGCCGTCTTTTTCGCCGATGCCGTAAAACACCTTGGGGTGCAGCACGGTCTTGTTGCGGTTCATGTATTCCACGAAACCGGCCACGCCGCCGGAGAAGGCGAAGTTTTCTTCCTTGCCGCTGCGCTTGTCGATCAGCTGGATGCCCACGCCCTGGTTCAGGAACGAGAGTTCGCGGATGCGCTTGGCCAGGATGTCGAAGTGGAATTCGATGTGGCCGAAGGTTTCCACGCTGGCGAAGAAGGTGACTTCGGTGCCGCGGTGGCTGGTATGGCCGGTGACGGTGAGCGGGGCCACGGCGTCGCCGCGGCGGAATTCCATTTCATGCACCTTGCCGTCGCGCCAGATTTTCAGCTTCAGCCAGTCGGACAGCGCGTTCACCACCGATACGCCCACGCCGTGCAGGCCGCCGGAGATCTTGTAGCTGTTGCTGTCGAATTTGCCGCCGGCGTGGAGGATGGTCATGATCACTTCCGCCGCCGATCGCCCTTCTTCCGGGTGGATGTCGGTGGGGATGCCGCGGCCGTTGTCTTCCACGGAAACGGAGTTGTCCGGATTGATGGTGACCTTGATGGTGTCGGCATGGCCGGCCAGCGCCTCGTCAATGGCGTTGTCCAGCACTTCAAACACCATATGGTGCAAGCCGGTGCCGTCCTGGGTGTCGCCAATGTACATGCCGGGGCGCTTGCGCACCGCATCCAGGCCTTTAAGCACCTTGATACTGTCCGCGCCGTATTCTTGTTCGCTCATACTCAAACCTTCCAAATGGCGGCGGCTGCGCCGTGAGGCGGGCCGCGCCGGTCATTCTTGAGAGCCACCGCCCGGGGGAGGGGGCTCTTTAACCCGGTGGGCGGCTGGGCCGCCCGCTCCGTCGCTACATCAGATGCGCATCGGCATCACGATGTATTTGAAGTTGCTGACATCCGGAATGGTGAACAGCGCGCTGCGGTTGGAGTCGCCAAACGCCAGCTGCAGGGTTTCGGCCGGCAGGTTGGTCAGCACGTCCAACAGGTAATTGATGTTGAAGCCGATTTCCAGGGTGCCGCCCTGGAAGGCGATTTCCAGTTCTTCCTCGGCTTCTTCCTGCTCGCTGTTGGTGCACAGGATGGACATCTTGCCCGGCGCCAGCACTAGGCGCACGCCGCGGAATTTCTCGTTGGCCAGAATGGCGGCGCGTTGCAGCGCGTGCAGGAACTCCAGGCGTTCGATCAGGAAGATCTTTTCATTGTCCAGCGGGATCACGCGGTTGTAGTCGGGGAACTTGCCGTCCACCACTTTGCTGATGATCACGGTGGCGCCGAAGCTGAAGCGCACCTGGTTGGCCAGCACTTCGATCTTGATCTCGTCGTCGCTATCCTGCAGCAGCTTGTACAGCTCGATGATGGTCTTGCGCGGCAGGATCACCTCGGCCTTGGGCAGGGTGGCGGCCACGTCGGCGCTGGCGAAGGCCAGGCGGTGGCCGTCGGTGGCCACCAGGCGCACCTGGTTGCCGTCGGTCTGCATCAACAGGCCGTTGAGGTAATAACGGATGTCCTGCACCGCCATCGAATACTGCACCTGGGAGATCAGGCGCTTCAGCTCGCGCTGGGACAGGGTGAAGCTGGACTCGCCGGCGCTGCCCACGGACAGCAGCGGGAAGTCTTCCGCCGGCAGGGTTTGCAGGTTGAAGCGGCTCTTGCCGGCCTTCAGCACCAGGCGGCCGCCGTCCAGCTGTTCCAGCGTGACGGTGGCGTTGCCGGGGATGGCGCGCAGGATGTCCTGCAGCTTCTTGGCCGAGGTGGTGAGGCGGAAATCCTCGCCCGGCAGCTCGTCGCTGCTGGCGGTGGTGATCTGGATTTCCAGGTCGGTGGCCAAAAAGCCTACCTGTCCGCCCTTTTTCTCGATCAGGACGTTGGACAGGATGGGCAGCGTGTGGCGACGCTCGACAATGCCGGTGACTGCCAGCAAGGGCTTGAGCAGGGCATCGCGTTCGGCTTGCAGGATCAGCATGTGGCGGGCTCCCGTTGGATAGTGAAGAGTCGGATCATGGTTTTAATTGCGCAGCATGGACAGCAGCGCTTCGTAATCGTGTGCGATGTCGGCGTCGTTGGCGCGCATCTCGGTGATGGTCTTGCAGGCGTGCAGCACCGTGGTGTGGTCGCGGCCGCCGAAGGCATCGCCGATATTGGGCAAGGACAGCTGGGTCAGCTCCTTGGCCAAGGCCATCGCCACCTGGCGCGGGCGGGCGATGTCGCGCGAACGCTTTTTGCTGTGCATGTCGGACAGCTTGATCTTGTAGTACTCGGCCACGGTCTTCTGGATGGCGTCCACGGTCACCTGGCGGTTGCCGGCGGCCAGGATGTCCTTCAGCGCTTCCTTCACCAGCTCCAGCGTGATGTTCTGGTTGGTGAAGCGGGCGTAGGCCACCACGCGCTTGAGCGCGCCTTCCAGCTCGCGCACGTTGGAGCGCACGTTCTGGGCGATGAAGAACGCCACGTTGTGCTCCAGCTTGATGCTGTCGGCCTCGGCCTTCTTCATCAGAATGGCCACGCGCATTTCCAGCTCCGGCGGCTGGATTTCCACGGTCAGGCCCCAGGAGAAGCGCGAGATCAGCCGTTCCTCCATGCCTTCTATCTGCTTGGGGTAGCTGTCGCAGGTCATGATCACCTGCTTGCCGCCCTCGATCAGCGCGTTGAAGGCGTAGAAGAACTCTTCCTGGGTTCGGTTCTTGCCGGCGAAGAACTGGATGTCGTCAATCAGCAACAGGTCCAGCGAGTGGTAGTAGCGCTTGAATTCATCAAAGGCCTTGTGCTGGTAGGCGCGCATGATGTCGGCCACATAGCGTTCGGCGTGGATGTAGCGGATCTTGGCCTGCGGGTTCTTCTGGAACACGTGGTTGCCGATCGCCTGGATCAAGTGAGTCTTACCCAGGCCCACGCCGCCGTAGACGAACAGCGGGTTGTAGGCCTGGTCGCCCGGATTCTCGGCGATCTGCATCGCCGCGGCGCGCGCCAGCTGGTTGCCCTTGCCGGTCACCAGCGTGTCGAAGGTGAAGGACGGGTTCAGGCGCGTGCTTTCATGGCTGCCGCCAATGGCCTTCACCGCCGCCTGCTTGGCGGGCGACGGCGCGGCCGGGGCGCTGGCGGCGGCTTTGGCCGGCTCCTTGGCCCTGGGCTGGCTGCTGCTGGCTACCGGGGCGGCCGGGCGCGAGCTGGGCGCGCCCAGGCGCAGTTCCACCGGCAGCTCCCCCACCAGTTCAACGGCCAGTTCCTCGATGCGCGGCAGGAAGCGGTCTTTGATGAACTGCATGATGAAGCGGTTCGGCGCGAATAGCGCAATGCCTTCGTCGCCGGCTTCGGCGGTCAGCGGCTTGATCCAGGTGTTGAACTGTTGCGAAGACAGTTCGGCCTCCAGGCGGGCGAGGCACGCAGGCCAGAATTGATCCAGTTCAGTCATTACATACCAAGTGAAAGCGAAAAACCCGCTGCGGGCGCATGGCTTGCAACAGCGGGAAATGCCGCACGCGATGCGCGTTTCGCGCGCGCGAGCGACGGAATGTTCGGCATGGAAGCGGCCGGCGGGCTGCGGTGTTTCGAACGCGGCGGGCCTGTGGGCCCTTGGGTGCGTTCATTTGTTGTGCAGCCGAACGGCAACGGTAAACCTAGACATTCTAACGGTTTTTTGCAAAGTTATCCACAGGGGTGGAGAAAATTCCTCGTTGACAAAGCGACGAATATCTAGTCAAATCACGCGTTTATTTCCGTTTCGAAACAGGAAACCCATATCATGAAACGTACTTACCAGCCTTCCAATACCCGTCGCAAACGCACTCACGGCTTCCTGGTCCGCATGAAGACCCGTGGCGGCCGCGCCGTTATCGCCGCTCGCCGCGCCAAGGGCCGTAAGAAGCTGGCCGTCTAAGCCCTTGTCGGCTTACCGCTTTCGCCGTGCGCACCGGCTGTTAAAAACGGATGAGTTCTCATCCGTTTTTAGTTTGCGGCAACAGCGCAGCAATGCGTTCTTCCAGGTGTTCGCCCGTCCCAACGGCCTGGACCACGCCCGTGTGGGCTTGGTGGTCGGCAAGAAGGTCGCCAAGCGGGCGGTACGCCGCAACTATATCAAGCGCTGCGTGCGCGAGTGGTTCCGTCTGAACCAGCAAGGCCTGGACGGCGTGGACTACGTGGTGCGCGCCAAGACGGCGTTCACCCGCGAACAGCGTGCCGAAGCTGTAACGGCTTTGCAGGCCTTGTTTGCTAAACTGGCACGATGTCGCGCATCCTCATCCTCCTGATCCGTTTCTACCAGCTGGCTATCAGCCCGTGGTTGGCGCCGCGTTGTCGCTTCCAGCCCACCTGTTCCGGCTATGCGATCGAGGCGGTGAGGAAACACGGCGCGCTCAAGGGTGGCTGTCTGGCCGCCAGACGCATCTGCCGTTGCCATCCCTGGGGCGGCAGCGGCTATGACCCGGTTCCCTGAACTTTCCGGTATCGAGAAGATGGACTCCAAGCGACTGATAATCTTTGTTCTACTGTCCGTGGGCATCTTGTTTGGGTGGAATGAATATTTCATGCCCAAGCACACCCCGCAGCAGCAAGCGGCCAAGACCCAGGCCACGACCGGCGCCGCCAATAATGTGGCGCAGCCGGCCGATGCCAACAAGCTGACCCGAGGTCAGCGCATCCACGTCAAGACCGATCTGGTCGAGGCAGAGATCGATACCGTGGGCGGCGACCTGCGCTCGCTGAAGCTTCTGAAGCACGGCGCGGCCGAAGACCACAACCAGCCGTTCCAGCTGTTCGAGGATGACGCCAAGCGCACTTACGTGGCCCAGACCGGCCTGGTGGCGGCCAGCAATCCCGCGCTGCCGACCCATAAAACCGTATTCACCGCCGACAAGCCCAGCTACGAGCTGACCGGCGACAAGCTGGAAGTGAAGCTGACCGCGCCGGACGCCAACGGCGTCAAGGTGAGCAAGGTTTACACCTTCAGCAAGAACAGCTACGAAATCGGCGTCCGTTACGACATCGTGAACGGCGGTGCCGCGCCGCTGGCCCCCACCGCCTACTACCGCCTGCTGCGCGACAGCCAGGCGCCGGAAGGCGAAGGCCGCATGGCCCACACCTACACCGGCCCGGCCGTGTACACCTCGGAGCATAAGTTCCAGAAGGTGAGCTTCGACGACCTGGCCAAGGGCAAGGGCGACTACGCCAAGACCACCACCGACGGCTGGGTGGCGATGGTGCAGCACTACTTCATGTCCGCCTGGATCCTGAAGCCGCTGGACGGCGCATCGGTCTGCAAGGACGAGCGTTCCTGCCGCTTCGAGCTGAAGGAAACCGCCGGCCTGAACTCCGCCGCCGCGCTGGTGGACTACGCCACCGTCGCGCCGGGCAAGAGCCTGAGCGTGTCCGTGCCGCTGTTCGCCGGTCCGGAAGAGTACAGCATCATCTCCAAGCTGGCCGACGGCATGGAATACGCCAAGGACTTCGGCATCTTCTACATCTTCGCCTCGCCGCTGTTCTGGCTGCTGGTGAAGCTGCATGCGCTGGTGAGCAACTGGGGCTGGGCGATCGTGCTGCTGACGCTGACCGTGAAGGCGGTGTTCTACCCGCTGACCGCCGCGTCCTATCGCTCCATGGCCAAGATGAAGGCCCTGGCGCCGCGTCTGGAGCGCCTGAAGGCGCAGCATGGCGACGACCGCATGAAGTTCCAGCAGGCGGTGATGGAGATGTACAAGACCGAGAAGGTCAACCCGTTGGGCGGCTGCCTGCCGATGCTGATCCAGATCCCGGTGTTCATCGGCCTGTACTGGGCGCTGCTGGCCTCCGTGGAACTGCGCGGCGCGCCGTGGATCCTGTGGTACACCGATCTGGCCCGTCCGGACCCGTACTACATCCTGCCGGTGATCATGGCCGCGACCATGTTCCTGCAGACCTTCCTGAACCCGCCGCCGGCCGATCCGATGCAGGCGAAGATGATGAAGATCATGCCGCTGGCCTTCTCCGCGCTGTTCTTCTTCTTCCCGGCCGGCCTGGTGCTGTACTACGTGGTCAACAACGTGCTGTCGATGACCCAGCAGTGGTTCATCAACAAGCAGATCGAAAAGAGCAACAAGGCCGCGCTGCAATCCTGAGCGCCCCGTCCGAATTGCTGATCGAACCCGGCCACTGGCCGGGTTTTTTGCTGGATAATTGAACAGGAGCAGCTAACAGAGCCCCTGATCCTGCGTTGCGCCTCCTTGCCGTACCATGTGTACTGTCTGCGTCGGCGCGCCTTGGCTCAGGCGCTCTGTTAGCCGCTCCAAACGAATTCGCCGCGGGCATGAAGCCGGCGCGGAGCATGAGCGCAAGGCGGTTGTCCCATGCGGCTGATCTTCCTCTCCCTCGCGGGAGAAGGCCAAGGATAGGGGGATGCATCTCCAACCACCCGCCCATGCCCCAGCCCGCCATCCGCGGCCAAGCACCCAAGGAATGCCGATGAACCTCAGCTACACCCCCGCCACCATCTGCGCCGTCGCCACCGCTCCGGGACGCGGCGGCGTCGGCGTGATCCGCGTCTCCGGCAAGGACCTGCTGCCGTTCGCGCAGGCCATCTCCGGCGGCAAGACGCCCAAGCCGCGCTACGCGACCTACACCGACTTCTTCGACGGCCACGGCCAGGCGCTGGACAACGGCCTGCTGCTGTTCTTCCCCGGCCCCAACAGCTTCACCGGCGAGGATGTGATCGAGCTGCAGGGCCACGGCGGGCCGGTGGTGCTGAAGATGCTGCTGTCGCGCTGCGTGGAGCTGGGCGCGCGGCTGGCCGAGCCGGGCGAGTTCACCAAGCGGGCCTTCCTCAACGACAAGCTGGACCTGGCCCAGGCCGAAAGCGTGGCCGACCTGATCGACGCCAGCAGCGAAACGGCGGCCAAGAGCGCGCTTAAATCGCTGAAGGGCGCGTTCTCGCGCGAAGTGCACGGCCTGGTGGACGAGCTGATCAATCTGCGCATGCTGGTGGAGGCGACGCTGGACTTCCCGGAAGAAGAAATCGACTTCCTGAAGCAGGCCGACGCCATCGGCCGCCTGCGCCGGCTGCGCGCGCATCTGGTGGGCGTGCAGGCCACCGCCAAGCAGGGCGCCATCCTGCGCGAGGGCATGCATGTGGTGCTGGTGGGCCAGCCCAATGTCGGCAAGTCCAGCCTGATGAACGCGCTGGCCGGCGACGACATCGCCATCGTCACCGATATCGCCGGCACCACCCGCGACACGGTGCGCGAGGAAATCGTCATCGACGGCGTGCCGGTGCACATCATCGACACCGCCGGCCTGCGCGACACCGACGACGTGGTGGAAAAGATAGGCATCGAGCGCACCTGGCAGGCGGTGGAGCGCGCCGACCTGGCGCTGCTGCTGGTGGACAGCCGCGAAGGCCTGACCGCCGAAGTGCAGACAATTTTGGAGCGGCTGCCGCCGGCGCTGCCCAGGGTGCAGGTCTTCAACAAGGTGGACCTGTCCGGCGAGGCCGCCGGCCTGACCGTGCAGGATGGCCACCCGCTGGTGCGCCTGTCCGCCCGAACGCTGGACGGCGTGGACGTTCTCAAGGCCAAGCTGCTGGAGATGATAGGCTACAGCGGCGCCGACGAAGGCGTGTTCCTGGCCCGCCAGCGCCATCTGGACGCCATCGCCCGCGCCGCCGACCACCTGGAATTGGCCGAAGCCGACTGGGAGCAGGTGGAAATCTTCGCCGAAGAGCTGCGGATGGCGCAGAACGCGCTGTCCGAGATCACCGGCGAGTTCAGCGCCGACGATCTCTTGGGCGTGATTTTCTCCCGCTTCTGCATTGGTAAGTAAGCGGTAGCCGGCTTCCCGGCGGGCGGCATCAGCCGCCTCGCTGGCGCCTGGGGCCGATGGGAAGCATCCGCGCCAGCCCTTGCCCGGGATGGGCGAACTGGTGCCAGAGCGCGGCGGAGATGTGCAGGCCGATCAAGGCGGCGAACAAGGTGGCCGTGGCCGCGTGCAGGTCGCCAAACAGGTGGGACAGCTGCCGGTTTCTTTCCACCAGGGTCGGCAGCGCCCAGCCTAGCGCGCTCAGTCCGTGGCCGGCGGCATTGGTTTTCAGCCACCCGAGTAAGGGGATGCCGATCAGGCAAAGATACAGCAGCCTGTGCGCCAGCTTTTCCCCCAAACGCGGCAACGAGCCTGCCGGATTGACCGAAGCCGGCAACCGGCGGCGCACGCGTATCGTGTTGACGATCCGCAGCAGGGCGAGTCCCAGGATTGCGATCCCCAGCGCCTTATGCGCGGCCATCAATTCTTCCATATCGTCCAGCAGCCAGCCGAGCGCGAAATTGGCCCCGACCAGTGTGGCCAGCAACCAGTGGATGGCGCTGACGGTCCAAGGGTAACGATGGTGGGTGGACATCTCATTCTCCCCGGTTTTGAGAACCGTTAAGCCCAAATCCGCCGCGGAGAGGCGCGACGGCTTGCGTCGTCTGCGTCAATTGAGTAGGTGGTGGTAATGCTTCCTGGTCTGGTTGGCGGCTTGCAGAGATTGCTTGGCCGCCGCCAGGTCGCCGGTTTTGGCCAGCTGTTCGGTCTTGTCCAGATTGGCGCTCAGCGCGAGCATGCCTTCGCGGTAGTCGACCGGATTGTCGGCGTAGGGCAGCCTCCCGGCTTTGTCCACGTCGCCCCGCAAACGCGCCAGATAGCGGGTGAACTCCGGTATGCTGGCGCTGCCCAGCGCGCCGTTCAGCGCCGTTTTCATGTCTTTCATCAGGAATTTCAGCTCCCCGGCCTGGGCGGGCGCGGACGCCAGCAGCGTGAGTGCCAGCAGGATGGAACCCAAGGCGGCAATGGGCGGTTGGAGTTTTTTCAAAGCGTTCATGGGGGCCTCGCGCAAGTTGTCTGAGCGGCGGCGGAAAGCCGGCGATCTGCGCCGGCACATCCGGCGTTTCCCGCAGCATAGTCAGCTAGACTTACGCGAAACTTAAGAACGGCTGGCAAGACCAGGGACTTTGCAAGTTTTTGTTAGCGAGGCGAAAGCCTTCTGCCGGGCTGGAGGAGCGGAGCCGCATGCGCGTGAAGCCGCTCCTGCGGTTCTGGCCGGCAGGATTGCGGCTCGCGGCATGCTTATCCACAGCGGCGTGTGGACGCCGTTTTTATCCACAGCCGGGCCAGGCCGATCCGCTCAGGTCTGATGCTGCGGCGTCAGCCACTCCCCCAGCCACTGAAACACCTGGTCGACGACGATGGCCAGCAGCGCCACCGGCAGCGCGCCCTGGATCACGTAGGCGGTGTTGAAGCCGGACAGGCCGACGATGATGGGCAGGCCCAGCGTGCGGGCGCCGACGGTGGAGGCCAGCGCGGCGGTGCCGATATTGATCACCATCGCGGTGCGCAGGCCGGCCACGATCACCGGCGCGGCCAAGGGCAGTTCCACCCGCCACAGCATTTGCCGCGGACTCATGCCCATGCCGCGGGCGGTTTCCAGCGCGTCCTCGGGCACCGAGGCCAGGCCTGACAGCGCGGCGTGGGTGATGGGCAGCAAGCTGTACAGTGCCAGCGCGATTAGCGCCGGCGCGGCGCCGAAG
>NZ_JAJOHV010000064.1 GCF_021129175.1 Chromobacterium piscinae
GCTCCCGGCCGCGGCGCCGATGACGGGGGCGCCGCCGCCCGCCGGGGAGGCCGACGAACTGGAAGACATGTTCCGCTTCTGACAACGCGCTGTACTAGATTGAAACCATGACGACACCAACGGCTGCAAAGCCGCGCACCTGGAAGGCCAGCACCATGCCGCACACTCCGCCGGCGCGTCCGGCGGCTCCCGCCGATCCTCGCTCGCCCCCCTCTCCTACCGCAGAGCCGGCGGGCGAGGCGGTATTCCTGCATCCGGGCGACTGGCATTTCGGCGACAGCCAGACCCGCATCCGCACCCTGCTGGGCTCCTGCGTGTCGATCACGCTGTGGCACCCGCAAGCCAGGGTCGGCGGCATGTGCCATTACCTGCTCGCCCAGCGCACGCCCCACCGCGGCGAATCGCTGTCCGGCCGCTACGGCGACGAAGCGATGCTGCTGCTGCTGCGCGAGATCCTGGCCACCGGCCTGCCGCTGCTGGAATTCCAGGCCAGGCTGATAGGCGGCGCTTCGATGCTGCTGAGCCGGGAACGCAAGCTCAGCCACGATGTCCCCTCCCGCAATATTCAGCAGGCGCGTTCGATGGTGAAGCAGCTCGGCCTGAAGCTGCTGGCCGAGGACCTGGGGGGCAACTGTCCGCGTCTGGTGCTGTTCGACGTCTCCAGCGGCAACGTCTGGATCAAGCAATCGCAAGAAGCCGAGCTGGAGCAGGCTCCCAACACGAGGACGCGCAAATGAGCATCAAGGTTTTGATCGTCGACGACTCCGCCGTGGTCCGCCAGGTGTTGAGCCAGGTATTCACCGCGGCCAGCGGCATCGAGGTGATGGACGTCGCCAACGACCCCTATATGGCGATGGACAAGATGAAGGCGCACTGGCCGGACGTGATCGTGCTGGACGTGGAGATGCCGCGGATGGACGGCATCACCTTCCTCAAACAGCTGATGGCCAGCCGGCCGACGCCGGTAGTGATCTGTTCGTCGCTGACACAGAAAGGCACAGACATCAGCATGCAGGCGATGGCCGCCGGCGCGGTGGAGGTCATCGCCAAGCCGGTCTCCGGCGTCAAGGGCTTTCTCGAGGAGAGCTCGCACGAGCTGGTGATGGCGGTGCGCTGCGCCGCCGCCGCGCGGATGAACCGGGTGCGGGTGATGCCGTCGGCCAGCAGCGGCAACCCGCTGGAAACCCGCCCCAAGTTGTCGGCAGACGCCATCCTGTCCGCCCCCACCGGCAGCAATGTGTTCGCCACCACCGAGCGCATCATCGCCATCGGCACCTCCACCGGCGGCACCCAGGCGCTGGAGGCGGTGCTGACTCAGTTGCCCAGAACCTGCCCCGGCCTCGCCATCGTCCAACACATGCCTGAGAAATTCACCCGCTCCTTCGCCGACCGGCTGAACAGCTTGTCCCAGATCGAGGTGAAGGAGGCCGACAACGGCGACCGCATCCTGCCCGGCCGCGCGCTGATCGCTCCCGGCGGCAAGCACATGATGGTCAAGCGCAGCGGCGCCTACTACCAAGTGGAAGTGGTGGACGGCCCGCTGGTGAGCCGCCACAAGCCATCGGTGGACGTGCTGTTCCGCTCCGCCGCCAAATTCGCCGGCAAGAACGCGCTGGGCATCATCATGACCGGCATGGGAGACGACGGCGCCAAGGGACTGAAGGAGATGCACGATTGCGGCGCCAAGACCATCGCCCAAGACGAAGAAAGCTGCGTGGTGTTCGGCATGCCCAAAGAGGCGATCAAACTGGGCGCCGCCGACGAGGTGATGTCTCTGGAACTGATCGCCAAAGCCATTTGCCGCTGAACAGGACGAATCGCGCCGCATGGACATCCACGACATCCTGATCATCGACGACAGCCGGGTGCAACGCCAGCACGCGACGGATCTGTGCCGCCAACTCGGCATCGCCAGCGTGCGCGAGGCGCCGGACGGCGAGCGCGGCCTGACCCTGATGCGGGTGCAGATGCCCGACCTGCTGCTGCTGGACCTGGAAATGCCCAAGCAGGACGGCGTGCAAGTGATGCAGGAGATGGCGCGCTCCGGCTTGAGCGCGCCCGTCATCATCACCTCGGGCAAGGATTACCTGCTGATCTCCACCGTGGAGCTGATGGGCCGCGAGCTGGGCCTGCCGGTGCTGGGCTGCCTGCAAAAGCCGCTGCAGCTGCCCGCCCTGCTCGACCTGATGCACCGCGTCTGGACGCCCAAGACCGAGCGGTCCGACGATTCGCAACTAGCCGCGAGCGAGGTCCGCGTCGCGCTGGAGCAAGGCCAGATCATCCCCTACTACCAACCCAAGGTGAATCTGGCCGACGGCAGGGTCAAGGGCGCCGAGATGCTGGCGCGCTGGCAGCACCCCGACCTGGGCCTGATCCCGCCCAGCCGTTTCATCCCGGTGATAGAAGAAAGCGGCTGGGCCACCGAGCTGACCATGCTGATGCTGCGCCAGGGCCTGACGCAGTGGCAGGAATGGGCGCGCCATGGCCTGCGCCTGCCGCTGTCGGTCAACCTGTCCGCGCTGTCGCTGCGCGGCGACGACCTGGTGGACGAGATCGAGTGCTACGTGCGCGGCAGCCACGTGCCGCCGCGCTTCATCATATTCGAGGTGACGGAAACCGCCATCGTCGACAACCTGGCGCAGGCGATAGGCTGCGCGGTCCGATTGCGGCTGGCGGGACTGGGCCTGTCCATCGACGATTTCGGCACCGGTTTCGCCACTCTGCAGCAGTTGACCCGCTTCCCCTTCACCGAGCTGAAAATCGACCAATCCCTGGTCACCGGCATCTCAGACAAGCCCCACCTTCAAGCCGTGTTCAACAGCATCATCGAAATGGCGCGCCGGCTGCAGCTGTCCACGGTCGCCGAAGGCATAGAAACCGCGGAAGATTACCGGCTGATGTCGGAACGCGGCTGCCAGCTGGGCCAGGGCTATTACTTCGCCCGGCCGCTGCCTGCCGCCGCCTTTCTGGAGTGGACCCGGCAGCCGCCGGTGCTGCCCACCGCCGGCGCCGCGAGCTGAGCGCCGCTCAGCACGACCACAGCGGCGGCTCGTCCATCAGCGCGATCTGCTCGCGCAAGGCCAGGATCTGCTCCTCCCAGTAACGCTGCGCGCCGAACCAGGGGAAGGCCGCCGGAAAGGCCGGATCATGCCAGCGGCGCGCTAGCCAGGCGCTGTAATGCATCAGCCGCAAGGTGCGCAGCCCCTCCAGCAGATTGAGCTCGCGCAGGTCGAACTCGCAGAAGTCCTCGTAGCCGGCCAGCACTTCGCCCAGCTGGCGCGACTGTTCGGCCCGGTCTCCGGACAGCAGCATCCACAGGTCCTGCACCGCCGGGCCGGTGCGGCTGTCGTCGAAGTCGACGAAATGCGGCCCCGCGTCGGTCCACAGCAGATTGCCGACATGGCAATCGCCATGCAGCCTGAGCTGCGCCACCGCGCCGGCCCGCTCGAAGCAGCGCGCCACGCCCTGCAGCGCCTGCTCCGCCACGCCGCGGTAAACCTCCTCCAGCTCCGGCGGCAACAAGCGGCCGTTCAGCAGGAAATCCATCGGCTCGCGGCCGAAGCTCTGGATATCCAGCGTCGGGCGGTAACGATAGGCCTCGGTCCGGCCCACCGCGTGGATGCGGCCCAGAAAGCGCCCGACCCATTGCAGCGTCTCGTCCCGATCCAGCTCCGGCACCCGGCCGCCGCGCCGGGCGAACAGGGCGAAACGGAAGCCGCCATGGCTATGCAAGGTGCGGCCGTCGAACACCAGCGGCGGCACCGCCGGAATCTCGCGTTCGGCCAGCTGCAGGGAAAACGCATGCTCCTCCAGAATGGCCTCGTCGCTCCAGCGCTCCGGACGATAAAACTTGGCCACCAGCGGCGCTTCGTCGTCCAGGCCCACTTGGTAGACGCGGTTTTCATAGCTGTTGAGCGCCAGCAAGCTGCCGCTGGCGCGCAGGCCCAAGCTTTCCACGGCGTCGAGAATGGCATCCGGCGTCAGGCCGGCGAATGGGGGAGTGTGTGCGTTGTCCATCCGCGGATTATAGCGGCAGTCGCCCCCGCGACGCGGGGTTTCAACGGCGCGCCGGGTTCGGATCTGCTAATTTCAAAGAGAGAGCTCCAGGCCCGGTGCCACGCCATGAAACTGTTTTTTCCTTCCCGCGGTTTCCATCCGGACAGCGCCATGCTGCGGCATGGCCTCGAACGCTGGGCCGACATCACCCTTCAGGGTTGGCTATTGTTGTTCGATCGCGCCGCCAGGCGGCGGGCATGGCCGCTCGCCCGCCGCCACGCCCCGTGGCAGTTGCTCGAATGGCTGGCCTGCTGGCTCAGCGGCACGCTGGTGCTGCTGTCGCTGGCCTATCTGCTCTACCTGGCTTCGCGGCGCTTTTAGAAACGCAATCAACGCCGCCTCCCGGCCATTCCCCGCTCATCAGCCGGCCTCAGGGGGTTTGACCATATTTAATTAATGGTCTCTGCGGCTCATTATCGTTTTCATTATCATTTACTTTATAAATCAAAATTTAATGACCGATAGAGAAAACAATTATAAAATACCAAGATGATCAGCCGATGCGAATCACCATGAGCCAAACCCACACCTTTGCCCGCGACGAAGCCGACAACGCCGAACGCCGGCAGGCCGCTCGCCGCAGCACGCTGGTCAGCGTCGCCGTCAATATCGTGCTGTCCACGCTGCAGATCGTGGCCGGCGCGTGGTCGCATTCCTCCGCGCTGATCGCCGACGGCGTGCACTCCTTGTCCGACCTGTTCGCCGACTTCGTGGTCCTGCTGGCTGGCCGGCACAGCGGCAAAGAGCCGGACGACGACCACCATTACGGCCATCAGCGCTACGAAAACGCCGCGTCTCTGGTTCTCGGGCTGTTGCTGCTGGCCGTCGGCGGCGGCATGCTGTACTCGGCGGCAGGCAAGTTCCTGCACCCTGAAGACATCCCCTCGGTGCACTCGCTGGCCTTGTGGATCGCCGCGCTGGCGTTGCTGGCCAAGGAAACGCTGTTCCGCTACATGCTGGCGGTGGCGCAACGGGTACGCTCCAGCATGCTGGTGGCCAATGCCTGGCACGCGCGCTCCGATGCCGCGTCCTCGCTGGTGGTCGCCGCCGGCGTGGCCGGCAATCTGATGGGCTATCCGATTCTGGACCCGGTGGCAGCCCTGGTCGTCGGCCTGCTGGTGGGCAAAATGGGCTGGAGCTTCGCCTGGGACGCGCTGCACGACCTGATGGACCGCGCGGCCAGCGAGGAAGACATCGCGGCCATCCGCGACACCCTGCTGGGCACGCCCGGCATCGTCGGCATCCACGACCTGCGCACCCGCAAGATGGGCGACCTGATCCTGGTGGACGTGCATCTGGAAGTGGATGGCCGCATCAATGTCTACCAGGCCCATGAAATCACCGAGCGCGCCCGCGGCCGCGTGCTGAATGAGCTGCCGGTTCTGGATGTGATGACCCACATCGATCCGGCCGGGCTGGAAGAACCGCGCGGCTTGGGCCGCATGGCCTGATCCACGGCCTCAGGCGATGCCCAGGCCGCAAACTATTCCATTCTCATTTCCATCCATATAATCTGTCAGGCAACTTTACCCCGGATGAACGGTCTATCCCCACCATGACCACACCTGTTTTCCATGCTTGGCGGCGCGGCCTGCCTACGCTGCTGATGCTGAGCCTGCTCTGGCAATTCGAGACCTACGCAGTCAACCACGCGCCAACCCAGTCGGCAGAGCCGATGACTGCCACCACCTGGAACGAATCCTGGCCGGCTGACACCCCCTTCCTGCTGGTGCAGGAAGTGCGCGATCAATTCCGCCACGCCGATGCCAAACGCGACGCCGGCACTCCAGTACGCGACATCGCCGCGCTGCCCTTGCGCCCCGGCGACAACGCCTGAACCTAGATCCTGAAAATAAAACGCCGGCCGCGTTTCCGCTGCGGCGTTTTTCTCGCCTCATGTCAAAGCCGCGCCGATTGACGACACTATGGATGGCAGATTGGGCAATTGAGATCGCTGCAATGGATGGCGGCATCATGCACCAGAGCCCGCAGCCGGCACAGGCCCCGCCTGGCAAGCCGCGGCCAGCAGCATCCGCCTGCTCAGCAGGCGTAACCTCCTCCGCTCATCGTCATCGACTTCCTTGCCGTCGGATTCAACATCCTTTCTCCAACGCACCCTCGTTTTCTCGGAATCGCCGCCAAAACAAAACCCCGCCTCAGCGGGGTTTTGTTAACAGCCATTAACGGATGATTTCGACTTTGTAGCGCGGCGGCAGCAGCAAGGCCGGCACCTCGCGCTTTTCCTTGCGGTTGCGGCGGCCCGGACGGGCTTGCTTCAGCCCTTCGCCCTTGCCTGCCGACAACACCGGCGCTTGCGCCGGCGCCAGATCGCGCGACGACGCTTCGCGCGTTTGCGCCGGCCTCGGCCGCTGCGGCGCAGGCGCCTGCGCCCAGAATCCGTCGACGCTCTGCGGCGTCAGCGTCTGCTTGGTCAGTTTTTCAATCGCCTCATGCTGGCGCGTCTCTTCCGGGCCCATTAGAGAAATCGCCACACCCTTGGCGCCGGCGCGGCCAGTGCGGCCGATACGGTGCACATAGTCTTCCGGCGAGTTGGGCAGCTCGAAGTTCACCACATAAGGCAGCTCGGAAATATCCAGGCCGCGCGCGGCGACGTCGGTGGCCACCAACACGCGCAGCTTGCCTTCCTTGAACGCGGCCAGCGTCTCCAGGCGCGTGCCCTGGGTCTTGTCTCCATGAATGGCTTCGGCGTCCAGACCGTCGCGCTTCAGATCGCGCGCCAGCTGGTCGGCGCTGATCTTGGTCTTGCAGAACACGATCACCTGGCTCATCTCGCGCGAACGGATCAAGTGGGCCAGCACCTGGCGCTTCTTGAAATTGTCCACCTTGAACACCAATTGCTCGACCTGCTCGTTGGTAGCGTTCTGGCGCGCGACTTCCACAGTCTGCGGCGTATGCATGAAATCGGCGGCCAGACGCTTGATTTCCGGCGCAAAGGTCGCGGAGAACAACAGCGTCTGGCGTTCCTTCGGCAACATGCCCATGATCTTGCGGATATCCTGGATAAAGCCCATGTCCAGCATGCGGTCTGCTTCGTCCAGCACCAGCACTTCCACCTTGTTCAGCTGCACAGTCTTCTGCTGAATGTGATCCAGCAGGCGGCCCGGGGTCGCGATCAGGACTTCCACGCCGCGGCGCAGCTCCTGGGTCTGCGGATCCATATTGACGCCGCCGTACACGGTGGTGGCGCGCAGCGGCAGGTACTTGGTGTAGCTCTGCACATTGACGCCGATCTGGTCCGCCAGCTCGCGGGTCGGAGACAGCACCAGCGCGCGGATCGGGTGCATGGCCGGCGATACGCTGGTATTGGCGAACTTCTTCAGCCGCTCCAGAATCGGCAGCATAAAGGCCGCGGTCTTGCCGGTGCCGGTCTGTGCCGCGGCCAGCAGGTCTCGGCCGGACAGCACCAGGGGAATCGCCTTCTCCTGGATCGGCGTCGGCTGGCTATAGCCCTGTTCATCAATCGCGCGCAGGATTTCCGGCGACAAGCCGAGTTCGGAAAACAACATTCAACACACTCCTGCAATACGTAAGGGCACGTTGCGCCTTTCGCGCCAACGCGCCCCGATGTTCATCAATAATAGCGGCCAGACTCACTCGGCATCGCCCGGCTCCGGGCCCTTGCCTTGCTGGCCGCTCTAAACCGGCGGCAGACAAAAACGCGCCGCCCTCAGGCGGCGACACGAGATCAACCCATATGGCTAACCACGCTGATCAGCAGCGTTACAGCCAGCCACAGCAGGGCGGAGCGCCACACCAAGCCGACCGCGCTTTTCAAGAAGCTGGGATCGGCTTCGTCGCCCAGCCCCAGTTCCGGCCGGTATTTCACCGAATAGTCCTGGCGCAGCGGATCGCCCAGCTTGACGCCCAGCGCGCCGGCGGCGGACGCCAGCAGGATACCGTTGGCGTAGTTGCCCCAGGTTCGCGCCTGGGAACGCCAGCAATAGACCGCATCCTCGAAATCGCCCATGATCGCGAACGAGATCGCGGTCAGCCGCACGGGAATCCAATCCAGCCAAGCAGCGAAGCGGGCGGCGAACAGGCCGAACGGATCTTCATCGGCATTTCGGCTGCCCCACTTCTGATTCAGCATAGAACACAAGCGGTACAGCAAGGCACCGGATGGCCCCGGCAGCACCACGAACCAGAACATCGTGCCGAACACGTGGCGGTAGCTGTCGACCACGCCCTGCTCGATCGCCAGCCGGGCAATCTCCTCCACCGACAGCTCCGCGGTCGGCAGACCGGTCCAGTTCGCCAGCGCCACGCGGGCATCGTACTCCCGTCCTTCGGCCAGAGCCTGGGAAATCTCGGAAAAGGCGCTGGAGAAATGGCGGAAGCCCATGGTCAGATACAGAACCAGGACATTGAAGGCCAGCGCCAGGATAGGACTCATCGCCTTCAGCGAATAGAACAGCAACAGGCTCAACAGCAGAGCCGGCACAATGGCGGCCAGCCAAGCCAGCACGCCGTGGCGCTCGGCTCCGGCATTCAGGTTGCGCTCAAGATGGTTGGCGTAACGGGTGAACAGCAGCCACACCCGGTTGCGATTGCCGAGCGGGCGCAATTGCTCTAGGGCCAGGGCAAGAATCAGTGAAATCAGGGTCATGGATTCTGGTTAGCGGTTTTCACGGGACCGCTGGGGAAGATACCATAAAGGCAGGGGCGCGCCCACCCGAGATATCGCGGCCGCGCCAGAAACAACAAGGGGCGCTTCGCGCGCCCCTTGCAAATCATTCCCGCCAGACCAGCTCAGGCAGACCCAAGCAAACGGCGTCCGGTCACCAGTTCCGGCGTTTGGCCGTCCCGGCCATAGCCCAGCGTCGCAGCGGCTGCGCTGCGCAGAACATCCAGCGAACCTTCCACCAGCGCCAGACGCTCGTTGACGAAAACGGCATTCAGCTGGTTGATGCTCTGCGCGCGGTTCACCGCGTCTTCCAGCCGGGTCCATTCAACGCACGCCTCCGGCTTATCCGCCAGCCAGATGTACAGCGTGTCCTTGTCCTGCACGCCCAGCGACTCCATCAACCGTCCCCGCAGGGACGACTGCGCGGCCAGCAGGTCGAGCACCTCGCTCTTGCTGTCCGCCACGCCCTCAAGTTGCTGGCTTTCGCCCTGAATCAGCAGTGCCTGCTCCTGTTCCAGCAAGCCGACAAGCCGGTCGACGATTTTGATCTCGTCCCGGCAACAATTGACGAACTGCTCGACGGCTGACATATCGCTTCTTCCGTTATCCGTCCAGGCTTACGCCTCAGCCCTTCAGCAACTCGCGGGCAGACGAAATCAAGCCATCCGCGATCTTGTCGGCATTGATGTTGAAGCTGCCGTTGGCGATGGCGGATTTGATCTGCTCCACCTTGGCCGCGTCAAACGACGGCTGCTGGGTGCTGGGATCGTTGCCGATGGCGCTCAGCTTGCTCGCCAGCGAATCGATCTTCACGCTGTCGTCGCCAGCGCTCGCGCTGCTGCTGGAGCTGGAGGAGGCACGGGGCGACGGCTTGCTCTGGGTGCTGTAGGTGCCCGACAGCTTGCCCGAATTGTCGATCTTCATGGCCTGACCTTCCCGTAGCTAAACTCAACTGATCCTATTATCGACCGAAAAAACAATCTCTTGAACTATTTTCTGCGAGATTTCCCAGTCTAGAAAACCACAGCCACGCTGCCATCGGCCTGAACCATGCCCCGCACCACCCTGCCGGTGCTGAGCCGGACGCTGATCTGCTCGCCTTGAGCGGCGTTGGCCATCGCCGTGCCTTCGGCTTCGGCGCTGAAGCCATCGCCTTGCGCCAAGACCTTCACCCGTTGGTTGCTGCGCACCAGATACGGCGCGCGCACCATGAAGTTGCGCACCCAGACGCCGGCCGGCGCGCCGGTCCGCAACACCTGCCCCACCGCCTGGCTGGCGTCCGTCAGCACATTGCTGGCCAAGGCGGGATTGCTGATGTCCACCACCCGCACATCGTCGCCGCTGATAGTCTCGCCAGCCGCCATCGCGCGGTTCAGCACCACGCCCAGCCGCTTTTCATTGATCCTCACCGGAATGCGGAAGGACCAGCCCAGCTCCTGACAGGACACCGCCACGAAAGTGGATCCGGTGGTCACGCCCGGCGTCGCCCAATCCGCTTTCAGCGCCTTGCAAGCAGGCACCGCCAACCGTCGGTCCAGCTGTCCCAGCGTCCATGTGGCGGCCCGCATTTCCAGCTCGCGCTTCAGAAACAGATTCGCCAGACGCTCCAGCTGCGCCAGATCCTGCGTTCCGCCGCCCCAGGCGAGGCCAGCGGCAAGCAGCCAGCACAGGCCGATGATTAGTCTTCGCATATCTGCATTTTAACCGATGCTCCCTCCCGACGCGACGGCGATTGACAAACGGCGGTCATATTCGAATAATCGTTTGATTAGAGCTTAGACTCTTGACACTAATAACGGCAGACAACACCCCCGAACGAAAAGAGGAACATGATGCGCAACCGCTTGACGACTCTCGCCCTGGCCACCGCGATGGCGCTGCCCGCAGCCGCCCATGCTTACAGCAATATTTACTTCTTCGGCGACAGCCTAACCGACACTGGCGCCTTTGGCGGACTCGGGGGCCTGCCCGTAAACGCACGCTGGACCTTGGGAGTCAACACAGGCACCAACTGGTCTCAAGTTTTTGCAGGGCATTATGGTTTGACGGTCAGCACCAACAATCCCGCCAATGCTGCTCACACTAGCAGCAGCGGCAACAACTACGCGCAAGGCGGGGCCCAAGCACAAACAGCCAGCCCGGCCACCCGCGAACCCAGCGATATCACAGACACCCCAACTGCAGACGCCATCAACGTCGCTGACTTGCAAGGTCAAGTACAAACCTACTTGGCGCAAACTGGCGGAAAAGCCAATCCAAATGCGATCTACTCGGTATGGATTGGCGGAAATGATGTAATCGCCGCAGCGGGAAAAGCAGGCTCCGCCTATCAGACTGCCTACATCAACGCACTGACAGGAGGTGCCAGCCCAACTGCCGCGGCAGCTGCGGGCAATGCCGCCGCGACAACCGCTGGAACAACATATCTCACGACATCGGCCACCTCTACGATCCAATCAATCGGGGCCTTACGCGCCGCAGGTGCAAACCTAGTTCTGGCTCCCAATTTGCCAGATATCTCCGCTGCGCCGCTGGCAGTTCTTGCTACTCTCCAAGCCGCAGGCCTCAGCGGAAGCAATCTTCAGAATGCCTGGCAATCTGCATGGAGCGTCCTCAGCTCAGGACAAACCACAAACTCCAGCGCACTTATTACTCAGGCCTTGAATGCCGCAGCATCCACACTGGGCCAGCCTGCTGGGACCTTTAACCAAACAAACTCGCTGACCCAAAACCTGCTACAGCAATTGTCGGGTGGTTACAACCAATTGGTGGATAACGGCCTGGTTTCCGCAGGTTTGCAGCACAATATCATTCGAGCCGATATCAATACGCTGTTTAAGGAAATCCTGGCCAACCCCCAAGCATATGGCATTACCAATACATCTGGCTCGGCCTGCCCTCAATCCGCAATTTATTGCTATCAAAATACAAAAACAACACCTGGACTAATCTACCTATTCACCGATGCACTGCATCCAACCCCTGCTGCCTATAAAATAGTCGGAGATTACTATTACGGTTTAACTCAGGCCCCCTACTTCGCCGCCGCCATTCCGGAGTCGTCGCTGAACAACGCCCGCCAGCTGGGCGGCGCGCTGGACGCGCGCTACCAGGCCATCCGCTCGCAGAAGCGCGCGGTCGGCGAAGTCAGCGCCTTCGTCAACGGCGCCTTCGGCGACGGCAAGGCCAGCTACGGCGGGCTGTCGGCCAAGCCCAAGGGCCAGCTGTACACGGTGGGTCTGGACTTCCAGGCCACGCCGGCGCTGAGCGTCGGCCTGGCGATGTCCCGCCAGCAGGGCAAGACCGATGTCGACAGCGTGGGCACGCCGGGCAGCCTCAACGACCGCACCACGCTGATGAGCGGCTTCGCCAGCTACAACCAGGACAAATTCTGGGTGGACGGCGACCTGCACATCGGCTCCGGCGATCTCGACACCCACCGCAACGTGACCTTGGGGCCGACAACGGTGGGCATAGACGGCAAAACCCGCGCCACCCAGTTCGGCCTGCGCGCCGCCGGCGGCTACCGGATGCAGTACCGCGGCGTCACCACCGGACCGGTGGCGGGCCTGGACTACGCCTACGCCAAGATCGCCGGTTTCGCCGAACAAGGCG
Organism: Chromobacterium piscinae; assembly: GCF_021129175.1. GTDB lineage: Bacteria > Pseudomonadota > Gammaproteobacteria > Burkholderiales > Chromobacteriaceae > Chromobacterium > Chromobacterium piscinae. The sequence goes on from NZ_JAJOHV010000064.1 coordinate 12,317, forward strand.
GCAACAGCAGCAGCATGAGTTTCTCCAGCCAGAACGTCAGCTCGCTGGTGGGCCGCGTCGGCTGGCAGCTGGACGCCGAAGTCGGCAAGTTCAGCCCCTACGCCAAGGTCAGCTTCGCCCACGAGTTCAAGCAGAACGACCGCAGCGTGACCGCCGGCCTCGCCACCACCGTCGGCGACTGGACCACCAACCTGGGCAAGCCGGACGCCAACTGGATGGAATGGACCGCCGGCGTCAGCGCCAACTTCAACAAGACCATCACCGCCTTCGGCCAACTGACCGCCACCAGCGGCAAGAACGGCGGCAACCAGACCGGCGGCAACATCGGCGTCGCCATGTCGTTCTGATCATTTCGCCCAAAACGAAACAGGCTCCCGAGGGAGCCTGTTTTTTTTTGCCTGAGCGCCGTGCCGGAATCAGCCCATCGTCTTCTCGATCAGGGCCTTCACCTGGCCGGCGTCCGCCGGCAGCGTCACCACCCGTTGCGGCAGCGATTCCAGCGCCTCGAAACCGGCCGGCCGCGGCGGATAGCGGTCCAGCGCCTCGCGGATGGTCTCGGCGAACTTGGCCGGCAGCGCGGTTTCCAGACAAACCACGGTTTCGCCTTCGCGGCGCAGCTCGCGCGCCACCTTGATGCCGTCGGCGGTGTGGGTATCCACCACCACGCCGTCCTCGGCGTCCACCTGGCGGATGGTCGCAATGCGGTCGGCGTGCGCGCTCTTGCCGGACACAAAGCCGAACGCGTCGCGCACCCGGCTCATGGTCTCCGCATCCAGCTGGAAGCCGCCGCCGGCGTCCACTTCGGCCCACAGCCGCTTCACCGTCTCGCCGTCGCGGCCGACCAGATCGAACACGAAGCGTTCGAAGTTGGAGGCCTTGGAGATGTCCATCGACGGGCTGGAGGTGACATAGGTGCGCTCGCTGCCGCGCGGCGCGTAGCGGCCGGTGCGGAAGAATTCGTCCAGCACGTCGTTCTCGTTGGTGGCGACGATCAGGCGCTCGATGGGCAGCCCCATCTGGCGCGCCACGTGGCCGGCGCAGACGTTGCCGAAGTTGCCGGACGGCACGCAGAAGCTGGCCTTTTCGTCGTTGCTCGCCGTGGCGCGGAAATAACCGTGGAAGTAATACACCACCTGGGCGACGACCCGGGCCCAGTTGATCGAATTGACGGTGCCGATCTTATGCTTCGCCTTGAAGGCGTGGTCGTTCTGCACCGCCTTCACGATGTCCTGGCAGTCGTCGAACATGCCCTGGATGGCGATGTTGTGGATGTTCCCGTCCTGCAGGCTGTACATCTGCGCGCGCTGGAAGGCGCTCATCTTGCCGTCCGGGCTCAGCATGAACACCTGGATGCCGCGCTTGCCGCGCATCGCGTATTCGGCGGCGGAGCCGGTGTCGCCGGAGGTGGCGCCCAGGATGTTCAGCGTCTCGCCGCGCTTCTCCAGCACATATTCGAACAGCTGGCCGAGGAACTGCATCGCCATGTCCTTGAACGCCAGCGTCGGACCGTTGGACAGCTCCAGGATGGCCAGGCCGTCATGCAGGCGCTTGACCGGCGTGATAGCCTCGCTGCCGAAGGTCTCCGCCCGATAGGCGCGCGCGACGATGCCCTTCAGGTCGTCCGCCGGGATGTCGTCGGCGAACAGGCGGATGATCTCGAACGCCAGCTCGGCGTAGCCCAGGCCGCGCCAGGCGTCCAGCATGGCGCGGTCGATTTGCGGATAGCGCTCCGGCAGCAGCAGACCGCCGTCCGGCGCCAGGCCCATCAGCACGGTTTCGCAAAACGGCAGCGGCGCCATGCCGCCGCGGGTACTGATATATCGCATCAATGTTGTTCCAGGTATTGGCCGCAGGCGGCGGAGGCTTCCTTCAGCCTCTGCTTGCCGCGCGGATCGTCCTTCTTGATCTGGCCGGTGACCACCCCCATCACTTCTTCCTCGGAGAAGGTGCCGGCCAGCTTCTCGCTCGCGCACTGGCAGTAGCGCTGCACCTGCTCGTTGCCGGGCTGGCCGACGCCGTCGGACGCCGGTGTGCGCTTGACGCAGCTTCGCATCAGGAAGCCCTGCAGCAGTTGGTGCTGGCCGGAACTGAGCGGCGTCGCGGCCGCCATGCTGGAAAGCAGCGCGGCGCACAGGCCGGCTTGCAAGAACTTAGTCATTCAACTCTTCCATTCGCAAACGCACCACCTGGCCAGCAACGCTGTCCAACTCCTCGATGCCGGCGATGGCGCGGTTGATCGCCTTCTCCTGTACCCGATGGGTCAGGATCACCACTTCGGCCGTGCCGTCGCTGATCGAGCCCTTCTGGATCAGCGCCTCGATCGAGATGCCGTTCTCGGCCAACAGACGGGTGATGTTGGCCAACACGCCGGCGCGGTCTATCGCCCCGATTCGCAAGTAGTAGGAGCTGGTGACCTCGGCGATCGGCAGAATCGGCAGATCCTGCAGCTGGTCCGGCTGGAAGGCCAGATGCGGCACGCGGTGCTCCGGGTCCGAGGTCAACAGGCGGGTGACGTCGACGATATCGGCCACCACCGCCGACGCGGTCGGCAGCGCGCCGGCGCCGGCGCCGTAGTACAGCGTCGGACCCAGCGCGTCGCCCTTGACCAGCACCGCGTTCATCACGCCGTTGACGTTGGCGATCAGCCGGCCCTCCGGGATCAGCGTCGGGTGCACGCGCAGCTCCACGCCCTTGTCGGTGCGGCGGGTCAGACCCAGCAGCTTGACGCGGTAGCCCAGCTCCTCGGCGTAGCGGATGTCGCGGCCGTCCAGCTTGCTGATGCCTTCCAGATAGCACTGGTCGAACTGCATCGGGATGCCGAAGGCCAGCGCCGCCATGATGGTCAGCTTGTGGCCGGCGTCGTGGCCTTCGATGTCGAAGGTCGGGTCCGCCTCGGCGTAACCCAGCTTCTGCGCCTCGGCCAGTACGTCGGCGAAGCTCGCGCCCTTGTCGCGCATCTCGGTCAGGATGAAGTTGGAGGTGCCGTTGATGATGCCGGCGATCCATTCGATGCGGTTGGCCGCCAGGCCTTCGCGCAGGGTCTTGATGATGGGGATGCCGCCGGCTACCGCCGCCTCGAACGCCACCATCACCCCTTTTTCCTGCGCGCGGGCGAAGATCTCGGTGCCGTGCAGCGCCAGCAGCTTCTTGTTGGCGGTGACCACGTGCTTGCCGTTTGCGATGGCCTTGAGCACCAGTTCCTTGGCGATGGCGTCGCCGCCGATCAGCTCGACCACGATGTCGACTTCGGGGTTGTCGACGACCTGATGCACGTCGTCCACCACAGACACCTCCGGCCCCAGCGCGGCGCGCGCCTTGGCCGCGTCGCGGCTGGCGGCCACCAGCAGGCGGATCTCGCGGCCGGCGCGGCGGGTGATCTCGCCGGCGTTCCGTTTCAGCACGGTGGCGGTGCCGCCGCCTACGGTGCCCACGCCCAGCAGGCCGATATTGATCGGTTTCATGCACATCTCCATTCAGTCCCTGGTTTTATTCCGGCCGAAGGCCGTCTGGACAGGCCAAGCCTGTCCAGACAGTCCTCAGGCGGCGGAGGACTGTCCGCCGCCCCAGGTCAAACGCTTACTCGGCGGCGCCGTGACGCTTGCGGTAGCTTTCCAGGAAGCGCGCGATGCGGCCGATGGCCTCGATCAGATCGTCCGAGTTGGGAAGGAATACCACGCGGAAGTGATCCGGCGCAATCCAGTTGAAGCCGGTGCCCTGCACCAGCAATACCTTCTCCTGCTGCAGCAGCTCCAGGATGAACTGCTGGTCGTCGGCGATCGGGTACACCTTGGGATCGAGCTTGGGGAACAGGTACAGCGCGCCCTGCGGCTTGGTGCAGGACACGCCCGGGATGTCGGTCAGCAGCTTGTGGGCCAGATCGCGTTGGCGGGCCAGGCGGCCGCCCGGCGCCACCAGGTCGTCTATGCTCTGGTAGCCGCCCAGCGCGGTCTGGATCGCGTGCTGCGACGGCACGTTGGCGCACAGGCGCATCGAGGCCAGCATGTTCAGGCCCTCGATATAGTCCTTGGCGTGCTTCTTCTCGCCGGACAGGATCAGCCAGCCGGCGCGGTAGCCGCAAGCGCGGTAGTTTTTCGACAGGCCGTTGAAGGTCACCACGAACAGATCCGGCGCCAGGGACGCGATCGAAGTGTGCTTCACCTCGTCGTACAGCACCTTGTCGTAGATCTCGTCGGCGTAGATGATCAGCTGATGCTGGCGGGCCACTTCGACGATCTGCTGCAGCAGCTCGGCCGGATACACCGCGCCGGTCGGGTTGTTGGGGTTGATAATGACAATGGCGCGGGTGGACGGCGTGATCTTGGCGCGGATGTCGTCGATGCTGGGGAACCAGCCCTGCTCCTCGTCGCAGACATAGTGCACCGCGCGGCCGCCCGCCAGGCTCACCGCGGCGGTCCACAGCGGATAGTCCGGCGCCGGCACCAGCACTTCGTCGCCGTTGTCCAACAAAGCCTGCATCGCCATCACGATCAGCTCGGACACGCCGTTGCCGACGATGATGTCGTCCATCGCCACATTCGGCAGATGCTTCTGCTGCGCGTAGTGCATGATGGCCTTGCGCGCGGCGAACAATCCCTTGGAATCGGAATAGCCGGACGCCGCCGGCAGATTGGCGATCACATCCTCGATCAACTCGTCAGGCGCGAAGAAGCCGAACGGCGCCGGATTGCCGATGTTCAGCTTGATGATGCGATGGCCCTCGTCCTCCATCTTCTTCGCGTGTTCGAGCACCGGACCGCGGATGTCGTAACAGACGTTGGCGAGTTTCTGCGATTTGTGTACTGGCTGCATGGCGGCGGCGGTTTCCGTTTCAGGCCGCCCGCCGGACGGAACGGTCTTGCGCTGGCGGTGTGGTTGTTTCATGGGATCTCTTGTCATTGTCCGGCCGGCTGGAAACCACGCTTCGCGCGTGGTCGCGCCGGCCCCGGGTCTGGGTATAATCCTATCCCAATCTTTGGTGCGCTGCACAGCGCCGCCGCTCGGCCCGCCCGCCGCGCCACCCACACACGCCAATGGAGCCATTCCGATGAAAATGCATCAGTCGCAGGGACAGGGCAAAAACCTGTTTACCGGCTACGGCGAAGGCCACGTGCTGATCAACGCCCAGCGCCGCGACGGCAACCTGATCGTCAGCGCCGACGAGGTGGCGGTCTGGTCCGCGCCGGACTTCGCCAGCCTCGCCGCCGAGCACTTCGAGGCGCTGCTGGCCTACCGGCCCGAAGTCGTGCTGTTCGGCTCCGGCGCCGCCCAGCGCTTCGTCCATCCCCGGCTGTACGCGGCGCTGACCCAGGCTCACATCGGCGTCGAATGCATGGACACCCAGGCCGTCTGCCGCACCTTCAACATCCTGTTGGCCGAAGACCGCCGCGTAGTCGCCGCCCTGCTGGCGATTTAAAGCGCCTCGCGCCTGCGCGGCCGGCCGCCGTCGCGGTGATAGGCCCACACCACCGCGGCCGAAGCCACCGACACCAGCGCCAGCAAGGCGAACAGCGCCGCCTGGCTCCAGGCCAGGCCGATCAGCACGCCGCCCAGCCACGGCCCCAGCACCGAGCCGACTCGGCCTATGCCCAGGCTCCAGCCGACGCCGGTGGCTCTCAGTCCGGTGGGATAGGCGCTTGCCGCCAGCGCGTTGACCGCCGGCTGGCCACCGATGATGAAAAAGCCGACGCAGAACAACAGCGCGTACAGCCACAAGGCCTGTCCCTCCACCTGCCCCAGCAGCCACAAGCCTAGCGCGGCCAACAGGAAACAGGGCGGCAAAGCGCGGCGGAACCCGCCGCGGTCTATCCACCACCCCAACAGCAGCGTGCCGGCCACGCCGCCCAACTGCAGCATGCTGCCCGCCAGCAGCGCGTCGCGCATCTGCAGGCCCTGCGCGCGCAGCAGCGACGGCATCCAGTTGGACAGAAAATACAGCACGATCAGGTTCAGGAAGCTCAGCAGCCACAGCAAGGACGTGCGCCGGGCCAGCCCGTCGCCGAACAGCGCGGCCACGGAATTCCCCGCCGACGGCGGCTCGGCCAGCCACGGTCGGCAATCGGCCGGCAAGCCCGGCTCCATCCGCCGCAGCCAGAACAAGGCCTGCTCCGCGCGGCCGCGCAGCAGCAGAAAGCGCGCCGACTCCGGCAGGCCGAGCAGCATCGGCAGCCACAGCAGCAAAGGCGCGACGCCACCGACGATGAACACCGAGCGCCAGCCGTGCGCCGGAATCAGCCATGCCGCCAGCAAGCCGCCCAGCAGCGCGCCCGCGGTGAAACCGCAGGAAATCACCATCATCAGGCTGGCCCGCCGCCGCGCCGGGCTGTACTCGCCGGCCAAAGCCATCGCGTTGGGCATGATGCCGCCCAGGCCCAGACCGGTGAGGAAGCGCAGCGTGATCAGCTGCGGCAGCGTCTGAACCGCCGCCGTCGCCAACATCCCCGACGCGAAGATCAGAGTACAGGCCAGCAAGACTGGCCGACGGCCGATGCGGTCGGACAACACGCCGAACAGCAAAGCGCCCAGCAGCAGACCGAACAGTCCGGCGGCGAACACCGGCCCCAGCGCCGATTTGGCGATGCCCCAATCCTCCAGCAGGGCCGGCGCGACATAGCCCATCGCCTGCACGTCGAAGCCGTCCAGAATCATGCACACCCCGCACAACGCCAACAGCCGGTACTGAAACCCGCCCAGCGGACGCTCATCCAACCACTTGCCCAACTCCATGCCCGCTCCTTCGATATGCGAATGGCAAAACAGCATCAAAGAAAGGCGGTAATGGGTCAAGCTGCGGCGCAGCACACATTCAAGCGGGTGATATCCATGCAGCGAATGACAAAACAACAGCCTCGCCATGGCAAATCATCAGATGCATCCGCTGCGCGGATAATATTTTAGGTGGCGGTTCCGCCCGCCAAACGGGCCAGGGGCTGGGCGGCCAGCCCCTTGGCGATCCCAGGCCGCCCCCGCAGCCTGCGAAATCCCGGTAAAAAAGCGGCTGGCCAGGAGCCGCCGAAACTAGCCGCGCGCTAACGTCGCGCGGCGTCGAACAAATCGGCGGCTTAAAACCTGGCCAGCCCCTTTTTTTACCGGCGCGTGCTGAAGGGTAAATATGGTCGCCCTGCCAACCATTCGCCCAAACGGTAAAGCCAACAACCTGCCACATGGCCAAATAAAATGCCGCTCACTTTCAGCAAGTGAGCGGCATTCTCTAAAACATACCTACATCGGGCCTAAACAGCCTGCGCCATCATCAATGCAGCTTCAACGCCGGCCGCGCCGCCCGGCGCAGCTTGTCGCCGATGAACAGCAGAATCGCCAGCACCCAGCCATGCACGGCAGCCTGGTGCATCCGGTACAGCGACGCGTAGATCAGCTTCGCGCCGCGGCCTTCCACATGGTAATCGCGCTTCGGCCCCACCACCGCCGCCAGGCTGCCCACCGCGGTGTGCTTGCCCAGCGACACCATCATGCCCTGCGGCTTGAAGGCGAACGGCCGCGCCGGCTTGTCGTCCAGCCTGCGCGCCAGCTCGTCGGCCAGATAGCGCGCCTGCTGGTGCGCCACCTGCGCGGTGGCGGCCAGCATGCGGCCGCTGTCGCCATCCGGCGCGGCCGCGCAGTCGCCCATCGCGAAAATGCAGTCGCCGCCGGCGCAATGCAGCCGGATATCCACCACCAGCTGGTTGATGCGGTTGGTTTCCAGCCCATCCAGGCCGGCCAGCCAGCCCGGCGCCTTGACGCCCGCAGCCCACACTGTGATGTCAGCCTCCACCTTGCGGCCATCGGACAAGGCGACGCCGTCCGCCTCCACCGCCGCCACCCGGCTGCCGGTCAACACCTGAATGTGCTTGCCGGCCAACTGCTCCTCGGCATAGGCCGACAAGGACGGCGGCGCGGCGGCCAGAATGCGGTCCGCGCCTTCGATCACGCTGATCTTCACCCGCTCCGGCTGCAAACGCGCGCCGTAGTGGTGCAGCTCGCACATGGTGTGGTTCAGCTCGGCCGCCAGTTCCACGCCGGTGGCGCCGCCGCCGACGATGGCAATGGACAACGCGCGCGCCGGGGCTTCGCCGCTGCTGGCGCGGAAGGCCTGCTCCAACACGCGGTGGCGCAGCTTCTCGGCATCGTTGGGGGTATTCAGGAACATCGCGTGCTCGGCCACGCCGGGCGTGCCGAAATCGTTGGCCTCCGCGCCGACGGCGATCACCAGCCAGTCGTAGCCGATCTCGCGCTCGGGGCTCAGCAGCTGGCCATCGCTGCCGGGTATCGCCGACAGGCGGATGGTGCGGCGCGCCTGATCCAGGCCCTGCATGAAGCCGAACTCGAAATCGTAGCCGTTGCGGTAGCCATGAGCGAAGTAGTTGACCTCGTCCTCGCCGGTGTTCAGCGCGCCGGTGGCCACTTCATGCAGCAGCGGTTTCCAGATATGGGTGGGCGAGCCATCCACCAGCACGATCTGCGCGCGATGGCGGGCGCCCAGCGTGCGTCCCAGCCTGGTGGCCAGCTCCAGCCCCCCTGCCCCGCCCCCTACGATGACGATCCGCGGCACGGCCGCGTTGCGGCTTAACATAAGCTGCTCCTTATTAGTGGTATTTTTCGCCAAGGTTACCGCATTTTGGCTGCGGATTGATGAGGCTGCCGATAATTAGCACCATGCCATGGCGCAGCCATGCCAATCGCCTGATTACACAATCCGTTCCCGAGCCTTGCCGACAAACCGCAGACATGAAAAAGCCGCTCGTCGGGAGCGGCTCGGCGATGGCTAGACATCGATCAAAGCAGGGACTTGGCCAGCAGCCCGGCCAATAGAATGGCGATCAACAGCAGCAGGAAATTCTGCCGCTTCTGCTCGCGCATCAGGTGCATATAGCCTTCCACCAGAAGGTCGGTCTTGGCCGAGCCCAGCGCCTCGTTCAGCTTGCGCGGCAGGGTCGGCAGCGTGGTCGCCCATTCCGGCGCCTCATTCTTCAACGTGCGCAGCAGGCCCCGCCAGCCAACTTGCTCGTTCATCCACTTGGTCAGGAAGGGCTTGGCGGTGTCCCACAAGTCCAGCTCAGGATCCAGCTGCCGGCCCAGACCCTCGATATTGAGCAAGGTCTTCTGCAACAGCACCAATTGCGGCTGGATCTCCACGTTGAAGCGGCGGCTGGTCTCGAACAGGCGCAACAGTACGATACCGAACGATATCTGGCTCAGCGGCTTCTCGAAGATCGGCTCGCACACGGTGCGCACCGCGGCCTCCAACTCCTCGGCGCGGGTATCCTTGGGCACCCAGCCGGACTCGATGTGGGCGGTGGCCACACGGTGATAGTCGCGGTTGAAGAAGGCCAGGAAGTTGACGGCCAGGTAATGCTTGTCGGTGTCGGTCAGGCTGCCCACGATGCCGAAATCGAGCGCGATGTAACGGCCGTCGTCAGCGACGAAGATATTGCCCGGATGCATGTCGGCATGGAAAAAACCGTGGCGGAACACCTGGGTGAAGAAAATCTCCACGCCGAAACGGCTGAGCTTCTTCAGGTCGACGCCGGCTTCGCGCAGTCGCTCGATCTGCCCCACCGGGATGCCGTGCATCCACTCCAGCGTCAAGACGTCCCGGCTGGAGTAGTCGTAAAACACTTCCGGCACGATCAGTTGCTGCGACCCCTTGAAGTTCCGGCGCAGCTGAGAGGCATTGGCCGCCTCATGCATCATATCCAGCTCGTCGTGCAGGTATTTGTCGAACTCGGCCACCACCTCTCGCGGCTTCAATCGCTTGCCATCGGCGAACAGCCGCTCCACCCAGCCCGCCAGCGTGCGCATCAAGGACAAATCCTGCTCGATCACCGGTAAGATGCCCGGCCGCAATACCTTGACCGCCACCTCGCGGCCGCGACTGCCGTCCGGCTGGCGCAGCCAGGCCTTGTGTACCTGGGCAACCGAGGCGCTGGCAACTGGTTTGAGGTCGAAATCGACAAACAGCTCTTCCACCTTGCGGCCCAGACTGCGCTCCACCACCTCGCGGGCGATTTCGCCGTCGAACGGCGGCACCCGATCCTGCAGCAAGGCCAACTCGTCGGCATACTTCGGCGGCAGCAGGTCGCGGCGGGTGGAAAGCACCTGGCCGAACTTGACGAAGATAGGCCCGAGGCTCTCCAGCGCCAGCCTCACCCGCTGCGGCAACGGCGCTGAGGTGTCGCGTCGGACCGGGCTCAGGGCGAATAGCTTGTGCAGGAAGGCGAGCTTGGAGTGGCCCTCGAGGAAATCGTCCAGACCGTAACGGTACAGGGTGGCAACAATCTTCAGCGAACGCGATATCGACATAAATCCGTCAGGTCTGGGAATTCTGTTTATGGTTGAGCGCGGCTTCCAGTCGCTCCAGCCGCTTGTCCAGCCGGCCGGCGTCGTCGCGCAGAAGATCCACTTCGGCGACAAAACGCTGCACCAGATGGCGACTCGCCAGCAACGGCGCTTCCTCGCGCAGATGCTCGATCCAGCCGTCGGCTAGGCGGAAAGCCAGCTGGCCTTTGAAACCGAATAGGCCGCGCGCCAGATTTTCCATCCGCTGCGCGGCCACGTCGCCGAACACCCGCGACAAATCCTCGCTGGCGTGCCAGTGCAGTTGGCCAACGATGCGCCCCACTGCCGACGCCAGCTCGGCGTCGCCTTCCAGCGCGATATCCGCTAGTTTCGGAGCCTGGCCGGACAGGTGGGACAGCACCGCGCCGTGGCGCAGCTTCAGTCTGGCCTCAGGCTCGCCGTCGCAGGCGGCCAGCCAGCCTTCCTCGGTGATCACGCCAGCCACATGCAGCGGCGGCAACGCGATCGCCACCCTGCGGCCGACATGGGCCGCCAGCTCGGCGCGCCGCGTCGGGTGCTGGTTCAGCAGATGATTAAATGCGGCGATGGTCAAGGCCATGTGTCTGCTCCCGCTATGCCCGCCAGCGCCAATGCCAGGGCTCGTACAGATAGCCGCTGGCGTTGCCGCGCGGGTAGCTCAGATGAAAACCGAAATCCGCCGCGCGGCAACTCAACCAGCCAAAGGCGGTGGTGGCTTCGAACACTTCTTCCAGCGGCAAAGAGCCGGGCGCGCCGATATCGACAGCGCAGCCGGTGTGATGCTCGCTGAAACCCGGCGCGGCGCTGACACGCAGTATCTCGCCCAAGTCCAGACCACGCGCCAGCTTGGCGGCGACGATCTCGTGCTGGCGCTCCATGCTCCGGAAGGCAGACAACAGGAAAATCTCCACCCCATCCTCCGCCGCAGCCGCACGCATGGCCTGCCAGGCCGCCGCCGCAGACGGGACGAGATAAAACTCGCGCCCTTCCGCATTGGTTTCCGCCAACGCCAGCTCAGCCGGCTCAGCATGAATTTCCAACCCCCGCGCGTGCAAGTCAGCGGGAACGATTCCCAGTTCGGCCAAACGCGCCGCCAACTCGGCCAGCATCAGAACTTGATGCCCTTGTGCAGCGCAACAACGCCGCCGGTTAGATTATGGTAGTCCACCTTGCCGAAGCCCGCGTCCAGCATCATCTGCTTCAGCGTCTCCTGGTCTGGGTGCATGCGGATGGACTCCGCCAAGTATTGGTAGCTATCGGCGTCGTTCGCCACCAGTTTGCCCATGACCGGCAGCGCCTTGAAGGAGTAAAAGTCGTAGAACGGCGACAAGGGCTTCCACACCTTGGAGAACTCCAGCACGAACAGCTTGCCGCCCGGCTTCAGCACCCGGCACATTTCCTTCAGCGCCGCATCCTTATGCGTCATGTTGCGCAGGCCGAAGGCCACCGACACGGCGTCGAAATAATTATCCGGGAACGGCAGCTTCTCGGCGTCGGCCAGCGATACCGGCAGGATCACGCCCTCGTCCAGCAGGCGGTCGCGGCCCACGGTCAGCATCGAGCTGTTGATATCGGTCAGCCACACTTCGCCGGTCTTGCCGACGCGCTTGGCCCAGCCTCGCGACAGGTCGCCGGTGCCGCCGGCAATGTCCAGCACCTTGTCGCCGGCGCGCACGCCGGAGGTGGTCAGCGTGAAATGCTTCCACACCCGGTGCAGGCCGCCGGACATCAGGTCGTTCATCACATCATATTTGCTGGCCACCGAGTGGAAGACTTCGGCCACCTTGCCGGCCTTGTCGCTCTCCGCCACGGTCTTGTAACCGAAATGCGTGCTCTTTTCCATGCTCACTCCCTGCTCGCGCCAGCGGCGGCGAGCTTGTCCAGGTATTGCTGCCAATACTGGCCGCGCTTGGCGCCCAGCTCGTATAGATAGGTCCAGCTGTAGAGGCCGCTGTCATGGCCGTCGTCGAAAGTGATCTTCAGCGCGTAGTGGCCGACCGGCTCCAGCGCCGTGATGCCCACATGCATCTTGCCGGTCTGCAGCTTCTCCTGGCCCACGCCATGGCCGCGCACTTCCGCCGACGGCGAGTGGACGCGCAGGTATTCGCACGGCAGCTCGAAGCGGGCGCCGTCGTCGAAGGCGATCTCCAATATCTTGGACACCTGGTGCAGCTGGATTTCCACCGGCTGGGCGGCGTCGGGCGCGAGTCCGGACATGGGCATGATCCCTCTATATCTGGTTGGACCGCGGCGGCGCGGTCAGGCCTTCTTTTCCAGCAACATCGCGTCGCCGTAGCTGAAGAAACGGTATTCCTTCTCCACCGCGTGCCGGTAAGCCTGGAAAATCTCGTCGTAGCCGGCGAAGGCCGACACCAGCATCAGCAGCGTCGATTTCGGCAGATGGAAATTAGTCAGCAGGCGGTCCACCACGCGGAAACGGTATCCTGGCGTAATGAAAATGTCGGTTTCGCCTCGGCCGGCGGTCAATTCGCCGCTGCGGGCGGCCGACTCCAGCGCGCGCACGCTGGTGGTGCCGATGGCCACCACCCGGCCGCCGCGGGCGCGGGCGGCGGCGACGGCATCCACCGTGGCCTGCGGAATATCGTAGATCTCGCTGTGCATCTTGTGCTCGGCCACATTGTCCACCTTCACCGGCTGGAAGGTGCCGGCGCCGACGTGCAGCGTGACGAAGGCGGTTTCCACGCCCTGGGCCTTCAGCCCGGCCAGCATCTCGTCGGTGAAGTGCAGGCCGGCGGTCGGCGCCGCCACCGCGCCCTGCTCGCGGGCGTAGACGGTCTGATAGCGCTCGTCGTCGTCATGCTCGGCGCTGCGCTCGATGTACGGCGGCAGCGGCAGCTTGCCGGAGGCTTCCAGGATGTCGTAGACGTTTTCTTCCGCCAGGAAGCGCAGTTTGAACAAGGCGTCGTGGCGCTCCACCATCTCCGCCTCCCAGCGGCCGGCGAAGATCAGCCGGCTGCCCGGCTTCGGCGATTTGGAGGCGCGGACATGGGCCAGCGCGGTGTGGTCGTCCAGCACGCGTTCGACCAAGGCCTCAACCTTGCCGCCGCTGGCTTTTTCGCCGAACAGACGGGCGCGGATGACGCGGGTGTCGTTGAACACCAACAGGTCGCCGGCTTGCAGCCGGGACGGCAGATCGGCGAAACTCAGGTCGGACAGCGTCATGCCGTCCACGTGCAACAGGCGGCTGGCGCCGCGCTCGGATGGCGGGTGCTGCGCGATCAGCGCCTCGGGCAGGTGGTAGTCGAAATCGGAAAGCTGCATTGCGGAAACTATCGTTCGGAATCGGCGAATTATACCCGCCCCCACTCTCCGGGCACAGTACCGCGCTCAGATCCCCTTGCCTTCTCCGACTTTTCGCCACAATATTCTCCTGGCATACACAAACCTACCAATCAGAAAAAGTGTCGAAAAATCTAGGGCCTTCACTCTAAACAAGATCCGCCAAGGCACGTCGCAGCGAACCAAACAACCGTTTTAAATTCCGTAAACGCTGGACATCTTGCGGCTAATTGCGGCAAACTCGCGGCCAAGATGAAAAACAGGAGCCTGGCCTTGAGCCAATCCATCCTCGTGCTGCACGGCCCCAACCTCAACCTGCTTGGCGTTCGGGAACCACAACACTACGGCCGGGACACCCTTGACGACATCAATCGGCGCCTGGCTCAGCAGGCCAAAGCGGCTGGTTTTTCCCTGTCCGCGCTGCAGAGCAACGCCGAACACATACTGATAGAACGCATACACCAATGCCTGGATGACGGCACCGCCTTCATCCTGATCAATCCGGCGGCTTTCACCCACACCAGCGTCGCGCTGCGCGACGCGCTGGCCGCGGTGAAGGTGCCGTTCATTGAAGTACATCTATCCAACGTCCACGCCCGCGAACCGTTCCGCCAGCACTCGTACTTCTCCGATCTGGCGCTCGGCGTAATCTGCGGTCTGGGCGCCCATGGCTACGAACTGGCGCTTGCGCACGCGGTACGGCACCTTTCCGCGCAAGCCTGACCATCTGTTACAGAATATCCAATCGAAGGATCGACAATGGACCTGCGTAAACTGAAAAAACTGATCGACCTGGTCGAAGAGTCCGGCATCGCCGAACTGGAAGTGACCGAAGGCGAGGAAAAAGTCCGCATCACCCGCGTATCCTCGGCCTCTCAACAAGCTTTCGTCCAGCCGATGGCCCAGATGTACGCCGCACCGGCCGGCGTTCCCGCAGCCGCTCCGGCAGCCGCCGCTCCGGCAACCGCCCCGGCAGCTGACACACAGAACGCGATGAAGTCGCCGATGGTCGGCACCTTCTATCGCTCCCCAAGCCCGGGCGCCAAGTCCTTCATCGAAGTAGGCCAGAGCGTCAACGCCGGCGATACGCTGTGCATCATCGAAGCGATGAAGCTGATGAACGAGATCGAAGCGGACCGTTCCGGCGTGATCAAAGCCATCCTGGTGGAAGACGGCCAGCCGGTGGAATACGGCGAACCGCTGTTCGTCATCGAGTAAGCGCTCGGACGACATCGCGAGATTCAGGGCACGGCCAAGGTCTGTGCCCTTGTCGTTTGACGTGACAGCATGGGCCCCGGACCGGCCAAGCGCCCGAACCGGACCAGCCCGCGGAGAGATTCCATGTTCGAAAAAATTCTGATCGCCAACCGTGGTGAAATCGCGCTGCGCATCCAGCGCGCCTGCCGTGAAATGGGCATCAAGACCGTGGTCGTGCACTCCGAGGCCGACCGCGAAGCCAAATACGTGAAGCTGGCCGACGAATCGGTCTGCATCGGCCCGGCCCCGTCCGCCAAGAGCTACCTCAACGTGCCGGCGTTGATCGCCGCCGCCGAGGTCACTGACGCCCAGGCTATCCACCCCGGCTACGGCTTCCTGTCGGAAAACGCCGATTTCGCCGAGCGCGTCGAGCAGTCCGGCTTCGTCTTCATCGGCCCGCGCCCGGACACCATCCGCACGATGGGCGACAAGGTGTCGGCCAAGCACGCGATGATAGAGGCCGGCGTGCCCTGCGTGCCCGGCTCCGACGGGGCTCTGCCGGACGATCCGGTCGAAATCGCCAAGATCGCCAAGAAGATCGGCTACCCGGTCATCATCAAGGCCTCCGGCGGCGGCGGCGGTCGCGGCATGCGCGTGGTCCACTCCGAAGGCGCGCTGATCAGCTCGGTGCAGATGACCCGCACCGAAGCCGGCGCGGCGTTCGGCAATCCGACCGTGTACATGGAAAAATTCCTTGAGCTGCCGCGCCACATCGAGATTCAGGTGCTGGCCGACGAATACGGCAACGCCATCTATCTGGGCGAGCGCGACTGCTCGATGCAGCGCCGCCATCAAAAGATCATCGAGGAAGCGCCGGCGCCGGGCATCACCGACAAGCAGCGCCAGAAGATCGGCGAAGCCTGCGCCGAAGCCTGCCGCCGCATCGGCTACCGCGGCGCCGGCACCTTCGAATTCCTGTACGAGAACGGCGAGTTCTACTTCATCGAAATGAACACCCGCGTGCAGGTGGAGCATCCGGTGACGGAAATGATCACCGGCGTGGACATCGTGCAGGAGCAGATCCGCATCGCCGCCGGCGAGAAACTGCGCTATAAGCAAAAAGACATCGTGTTCGCCGGCCACGCGATGGAATGCCGAATCAATGCCGAGGACCCGTTCACCTTCGTGCCGTCCCCGGGCAAGATCGAGAGCTACCATCCGGCCGGCGGCCCCGGCATCCGCATCGACTCGCACATCTACCAGGGCTACACCGTGCCCTCGCACTACGACTCGATGGTGGGCAAGCTGATCGCTTACGGCGACACCCGCGACCAGGCGATGGCGCGGATGCGCGTGGCGCTGTCGGAGATGGCGATCTCCGGCATCAAGACCAATATTCCGCTGCACCAGGAGCTGTTCCTGGATGCGGCCTTCCAGCGCGGCGGCACCAGCATCCACTATCTGGAGCACCGCCTGCAGCAGAAAAAAGGGGAAGCCTGATGGCATGGTTGCAAGCCACCATTGATTCCGATTCCGCCGTCGCCGAACGGCTGGCCGACGCGCTGATGGATGCCGGCGCGCTGTCCACCGCCATCGAAGACGCCTGGGCCGGCACCGATCGCGAACAGCCGATCTTCGGCGAACCGGGCGAGCCGGTGGACCAGCTGTGGAGCCAGAGCCGCATCATCACCCTGTTCGACGAGAACGCCGAAGTGGCGCTCTTGATCGCCGCCGCCGCCAACGCCTGCCAGCTGGCCATGCCGGCCTACAGCGTCGATCGCGTGGAGGAGCAGGACTGGGTGCGGCTGACGCAGTCGCAGTTCGAGCCGATACGCATCTCCGACCGGCTGTGGATCACCCCCACCTGGCACGAGGCCCCGTCCCCCAATGCGGTGAACCTGCAGCTGGACCCGGGCTTGGCCTTCGGCACCGGCAGCCACCCCACCACCCGGCTGTGCCTGCAATGGCTGGACAAGCAGCTGCAAGGCAACGAGAGCGTGCTCGACTACGGCTGCGGCTCCGGCATTCTGGCCATCGCCGCGCTGAAGCTGGGCGCGGCCTCGGCCGTCGGCATCGACATCGACCAGCAGGCGGTTCGCGCCAGCAAGGACAACGCCGAGCAGAACGGCGTGCAGGCCGATTTCTTCCTGCCGGATGCCAATCCGCAAACCCAGTACGACGTGGTGCTGGCCAATATTCTGGCCAATCCGCTGCGCATGCTGGGCGACCTGCTGGCAAGCCATGTGAAAACCGGTGGTAGAATCGTGCTTTCCGGCATCCTCGCCGAACAAGCCGAAGAACTGTCCGCCATCTACAGCCAATGGTTCGAGATGGACCCGCCGGTGTTCGACGAAGGATGGACTAGACTGACAGGAACCCGACGCGCCGCCGTATGACATACACGACACAGTGCCCCAACTGCCAGACCCGCTTCAAGGTCAATGACAGCCAGTTAGCAGCCGCCAATGGACTGGTGCGCTGCGGGCGCTGTTCCCATGTATTCAAGGCCCCGGACCATTTCGTCATCACCCGCCCCGAGCCGGCGCCCGCTCTGGCGGCGCCTCCGGCGCGCGATCCGATGGATGACTTCGAGCTGGAAGTGCCGGACTTCGATCCCCAGGCCCAGCAAGGCGACGTCCAGATCCTGCCGGACCCGGTCGCCGCTCAGCAGCCGCGCGCGACGGCCGCCCCCGTCCAGGCCGAAGCGCCGCCCCCGAAACAGGAAGACGTGGAAGCCTTCCAGCGCGCGCTGTCCGAGGCGATGCAGAACCGCCACGTCTCCACGCCGATCGGCAATCCCTTCGACGACCCAGTGCCGCCGCCCGCCCCGGCCCAGCCCGAGGTGTTCGGCAGCCGCCGGCGCGCCGAGGCTGCGCATGCCGAGGAAGCGCCTCCCGCGCACGTCGAATTCGATGAGCCGCTGTTCACCGACGCCGACGCGGTGGAAGAGGAGGCGGCCCGAACCCACAAGCCGGCCGGCCCCTGGCTGAACGGCCTGCTGGCCGCGCTGGCGGTGATCGGCGCGCTGTTCCTCGCCGCGCAACTGGTCTACATCAATCGCACCCGCATCGCGGCCGAAGTGCCGGAATCCCGGCCGACGCTGGAACATCTGTGCCGCGCGCTGGATTGCGAAGTGCCGTGGCCGACCGATATCGCGCTGATCCGCACCGAATGGTCGGAGCTGGCCTTCGTCCCCGACTACCCCAACCTGATCCAGCTGTCGGCGACGCTGAAGAACCATGCGCAGTATCCGCAGGCGTATCCGATGCTGGAAGTCACGCTTAAGGACAGCGACGACCAGGTGCTGATCCGCAAGGTTTTCGCGCCCAAGGAGTACCTGAAGCCGGACGACCTGAAGCTGAATCGTTTCAACGCCAACAGCGAGGTCAAGGTCACCATGCGGCTGGATGCCGGCAAGGTGCATGCGATGGGTTATAGCCTGTACTGGTTCTACCCCTGAGAACGGACGGCGCTCCCGCGCCGCCCCGCATCCGCCGCCTCATTCCTCCGTCTTGAAATCGAATTCCTGGCTCAAGGTCGCGCTCGGCGCGCAGCGGTATTCGCGCAAGGCCTTAGCGATCTCCGAACGGAAGCCGCTGCGGTATTGCGGCGGAATCGCCGCGCTGAACGTCGCGCTTCTAATGCCGGATACCGATCCGTCGACTCCAGTCTTGAACGTCACCTTGACCACTCCGGCCACGTCATCCCTCATCGCCGCCACCGGATAGTCGGGCTTCTGCTGTTTGGCGCAACCCGCCGCCGCCGCAGTCATCGTCGCGCCCAAAACCAGTAAACCAGCCACCACCATCTTTGTTTGCATGACCTACTCCTTCCCGATACACGGAGCGCGTGCCTACGCGCGCCGGCTTCCGTTATAGGAAAAGAGATGATTATCCGCACACAAACATTTACCTTTAAAATCAACGACTGGCATGAATCATCCGCCTTAGCCGCGGAAGAATTCCGCCAGGTATTCAACGAACACCCTCACCTTGCCCGGCACATGGCGGCGCACCGGATAGACCACCGACAGGTCCAGGCAATGCCAATGATAGCCGGGCAGCACCGGCACCAGTCTGCCGTCAGCCAGCTCTTCGTCCAGCAGAAAGCGCGGCTGCAGCACGATGCCCATGCCGTGCACGGCGGCGTCGGTCAGCACGTCGCCGTTGTTGGCCTTGAGTCCGCCCCGGACCTTCACCCTGCCCTGGCTGCCGTCCGGCGCCTGGTAGTCCCAGACATTGGGCTGGGACGTCAGCGCGTACAGCAGGCACTGGTGGTCGACCAGCTCGGCTGGACTCCCGGGCGTGCCATGGCGCGCCAGATAATCCGGCGAGGCGGCCAACAGGTCTTCGATCTGCGCCAGCTTGCGCGCCACCAACGAGGAGTCGCTGAGGTTGGACACCCGCAGCGCCAGATCGAACCCCTCCTCCACCAGGTCCACGCGGCGGTCGTTCAGGCTCAGTTCCACCTCGATCTGCGGATGGCGCTGGTGGAAGCCGCCGATGATGCGCCCCAGGTAGCGCATTCCGAAGGACACCGGCGCCGACACCCTGAGCCTGCCCACCGGCTCGCTGGCGCCGTGGGACAGCAACGCGTCCAGCTCGTCCAGTTCGCCCAGCAAGCTGCCCGCCTGGGCCAGATAGGTTTCGCCGGCCTCGGTCAGCGACAGCTTGCGCGTGGTGCGATGCATCAGCCGCACGCCCAACCGGTTCTCAAGCGCCGCCACCAGTTTGGTCACCATCGCCCGCGACAGCTCCAGCCTTTCCGCCGCGGCAACGAAACTGCCAAGTTCAGCCACGCAGACGAAGGCGCGTATCTCGGAGAATCTATCCATATAATTTCTTATAGAGAAATAATAATTTTCAAATTGTAGTATTTATTGAATATAAAGCTGATGGTCAAATAGCGCCATACCAATCTGAACTGGAACGCAATCATGAACCGTCTGCAAAACCCCTACCTGGCCGCCCTGGTGCTGCGCGTAGCGCTGGGCCTGATGTACCTGTCCCACGGCGCGCTGAAGCTGTTTGTCTTCACTCCGGCCGGCACCGCCGAATACTTCGCCAGCCTGGGCCTGCCGGGCTTCGTCGGCTACTTCGCCATCCTGATCGAGATCGGCGGCGGCCTGCTGCTGCTGGCCGGCATCCAGGCGCGCTGGGTGGCTCTGCTGCTGATTCCGCAACTGCTGGGCGCCATCGTCCTGGTGCACGGCTCCAAGGGCTGGATGTTCACCAACGAGGGCGGCGGCTGGGAATATCCCGCCTTCCTGATCGCCAGCTCGCTCGCGCTGTTCCTGCTGGGCCAGCCGGAACGGCAGCGCCAAGCCTGACCAAGCCCGGTCACCGATCTCCAGCCCCGCTTCCGCGGGGCTTTTCGCTTTTTAGAGTTGCCTTACAAAAATGCAACAACACCTGTCTTTCCGCCCGCTTCCCCAAGTCCGCAATATTCAAGCGCTATCTCGCGTCTGTCCGCCAATATGCTGCAATGCAGCAGACAATCAAGACAATTCCGACTTGCACATTTTCTTGATTGCCATCAAGCTGCTGCGTGATTTGCGTGTAGTTAAACTACAAAATAGGCAAGATACGAACAAGCCCAGTCGCCGGCCCGACATGACGACTGCCTGTATATAATTGTCAAAACCCCGTCAGGACAAGCCAGCACGACAAAAGCGCGCCGACGCGCGGCCATTCCCCGGCCCCCATCCAACGGCTTGATTGACGCTCGTAATAAAACGACTGGAATTATCCACGAATTGAGGAGTTTCTCATGGGCACCACCGCACCAAGATTAGATGTTCTGGCCCCCCTTTCCGGGTGGCTGGTCCCCTTGGACAGCGTTCCGGACCCCGTGTTCGCCGGCAAGATGGTCGGCGACGGCATCTCGCTCGATCCCACCTCGGGCAGTCTGCTGGCTCCGGTCAGCGGCGTGGTCAGCAATCTGCATTCCTCCCACCACGCGCTGACCATCACCACCGCCGAAGGCGTGGAAGTGATGGTGCACATCGGCATCGACACCGTGATGCTGAAAGGCGAAGGCTTTTTCCCCCTGGTCGAGCAAGGCCAACGAGTCGCCGTCGGCCAGCCGGTCATCGACTTCGACCTTGACCTGGTCGGCCGCAAGGCCGCCAGCCTGCTGACCCAGATCATCGTCACCAACGGCGAAACCGTGGCCAGGATGAGCCTGGCCGACGGCATGGTCGACGCCGGCAAGAGCGTGGTGCTGTCGCTGCTGCTGGCCAACGGCAAGGCCGTGCTGCCCATCGAGACCGCCGAACCCCAACTGTCCGCCGACATCGCCATCGGCAACCCTGCCGGCCTGCATGCCCGTCCGGCGGCGGTATTCGCCAGCAAGGCCAAGACCTTCTCCTCCGACATCCAGTTGATTCTGGGCGACAAGGAAGCCAACGCCAAATCCGTGGTCGCCATCATGGGCCTGGCCACCAAACTGGGCGACCTGGTGCGCGTGCGCGCCGCCGGCGGCGACGCCTCGGCCGCCATCGCGGAACTGACCCAATTGCTGAACGACCGCTGCGGCGAAAAGGCCGACGAGGCGCCTATCGCCCCGGCCGCCGCGCCGGTCTTCGCTCAGCAGCAGGACAGCGATAGCCAACTGGCCGGCGTCGGCGCTTCGCCCGGCATCGCCATCGGCCGCATCGTCCACCACCGCCTGCAGGAATTCGACGTGCCCGAGCACGGCAAGGGCGCCAATGTGGAACAGCAGGCGTTCTCCCGCGCCGCCGAGGAGGCTTCGGCCCAGCTGGACCTGGTCAAGGCCCAGCTGACCGATCCGGCCAAGCAGGCCATCCTGTCCATGCACCAGGAACTACTGCAAGACCCTGAGTTGCTGGCGCAGACCTATACCGGTCTGGCCGACGGCAAGTCCGCCGCCTGGTCCTGGCGCGCGGCCTTCAGCGCCTATTCCGCCCGCCTGGAAGCTCAAGACAATCCGCTGCTGCGCGAACGCGCCAACGACATCCGCGACGTGGGCCGCCGCGTGCTGGCTCTGCTGGCCGGCGTCAAGCAGGCCGCGCTGGAGCTGCCGGCCGGCTCCATCCTGATCGCCGAAGACCTGGCCCCGTCTGACACCGCCGCGCTGGATCCGTCCAAGGTGATGGGCTTCTGTACCCGCACCGGCGGCGCCACCAGCCATGTGGCCATCCTGGCGCGCTCGCTGGGGATTCCGGCGATCTGCGGCATCTCCCTGGCCGCGCTGAAACTGCCGGAGGGCCTGCAGGTGATCCTGAACGGCAACGAGGGCACGCTGGCCATCGCGCCGACCGCGGACGACATCGCCGCCGCCGAGCGCGACATCGCCCGCCTGGCCGAGCGCCGCGCCGCCGAGGCTGAAAGCTCGATGCGTCCGGCCGCGACCCGCGACGGCGCCCGCATCGACGTAGTGGCCAATATCCGCAACGCCGCCGACGCGCGCGAGGCGGTGGCCAAGGGCGCCGAGGGCGTGGGCCTGCTGCGCTCGGAATTCCTGTTCGACAACCGCGACACCGCGCCTACCGAAGCCGAGCAAGCCGCCGAATACTGCGCGGTGGCCGAGGCGCTGGGCAAGGAGCGCCCGCTGGTGGTCCGCACGCTGGACGTCGGCGGCGACAAGCCGCTGTCCTACCTGCCCCTCCCCAAGGAAGACAACCCCTTCCTCGGCCTGCGCGGCATCCGCGTCAGTCTGGAACGCCCCGACCTGTTGCGCACCCAGCTGCGCGCCATTCTGCAAGCCGCGCCGCTGACCCAGCTGCACATCATGTTCCCGATGGTGGCCTCGCTGGAAGAGCTGCGCGCCGCCAAGGCGGTGCTGGCCGAAGAGCAGGCCGCGCTGGGCGTGTCCGGCGTCAAGGTGGGCATCATGGTGGAAGTGCCGTCGGCCGCGGTGCTGGCCGCGCGCTTCGCGCCGGAAGTGGACTTCTTCTCCATCGGCACCAATGACCTGACGCAGTATGTGCTGGCGATGGACCGCGGCCACCCGCAGCTGGCCAAGCAGGCCGACGCGCTGCATCCGGGCGTGCTGGCGATGATCGCGCTGACCTGCGAGGGCGCGCGCGCGCACGGCAAGTGGGTGGGCGTCTGCGGCGGCCTAGCTTCCGACGAACGCGCCGCGCCGCTGCTGGTCGGCATGGGCGTGACCGAGCTGTCGGTCAGCACACCGGCCGTCGCCTCGGTGAAAGCCACGCTGGCGCGCTGGAGCATGGACGAGTGCCGCGAGCTGGCGCGCGAGGTGCTGGCGCTGTCCACCGTCACCGACGTCCGCCACCACCTGAATCAACTCGCTCGTTAACAGAATAAGCCTCGGCGCGGGCATGGCCTGCGGCGCCGGGCGGGGAGACCGCCGGGGAAACCCGGCGCCGTCCGGCGCCACTCAAGCGAGCCTGGCAGGCGATGAGGCTTTATAGAGGGGACGGCATCACAGCCGCTCGACATTCCATAAGCATGTCAAAGCAGGATAATAATCATGTTTAGTCAATCATTCGCTTTTCTGCAGAAGATAGGCAAATCGCTGATGCTGCCGGTATCGGTGTTGCCTGTCGCCGGTCTGCTGCTGGGCATCGGCGCCACCGATTTCCACACCACCAATAGCATCGCCTTGGCGATTCTGTCGCTGATGAAACACTCCGGCGACGTGATCTTCGGCAACCTGCCGCTGATCTTCGCCGTAGGCGTGGCGCTGGGCTTTACCGAAAATGACGGCGTCGCCGCCATCGCCGCCGTGATCGGCCATCTGGTCACCACCGTCACACTTGGGGTGATGGCCGGCCTGATGGGTGTGGAAACCTCTAGCATCATGGGCCTGCCGTCGATCCAGACCGGCGTGTTCGGCGGCATTCTCGCCGGCTGTCTGGCGGCCTATATGTTCAACCGCTTCTACCGGATCAGCCTGCCTGAATACCTGGGCTTCTTCGCCGGCAAGCGCTTCGTGCCCATCATCACCGCCATCTGCGCCATCGTGCTGGGCGTGGTGCTGTCTTTCGTATGGCCTCCAATCGGCAACGCCATCAAGGCCTTCTCGCAATGGGCCGCCGTAAGCGATCCGCGCACCGCCGCCACCGTGTACGGTTTCTTCGAGCGCATGCTGATTCCGTTCGGCCTGCACCACATCTGGAACGTGCCGTTCTTCTTTGAAATCGGCAACTTCCCGGATCCGACCACCGGCAAGATCATCCACGGCGACATCGCCCGCTTCTTCGCCGGCGACCCGACCGCAGGCATCCTGTCCGGCGCCTTCCTGTTCAAGATGTTCGGCCTGCCGGCCGCCGCCATCGCCATCTGGCATTCGGCCAAGCCGGAAAACCGCGCCAAGGTGGGCGGCATCATGATCTCCGCCGCGCTGACCTCCTTCCTGACCGGCATTACTGAACCAATCGAGTTCTCTTTCCTGTTCGTCGCTCCGGTGTTGTACCTGATCCACGCCGTGCTGGCCGCCTCCACCCAGTTCGTGGCCAATACGCTGGACATGCACATGGGCTTCACCTTCTCGCAGGGCGGCATCGACTTCCTGATGTTCAACCTGATCGGCGACAAGGCTAAACATGCGGCCTACGTCTTCATCCTTGGTCCGATCTACGCCGTGATCTACTACAGCGTGTTCCGCTTCGTGATCGCCAAATTCAACCTGAAGACCCCGGGCCGCGAAGATGAAAGCATGGACGCCGTCGGCGCCATCAGCGAAGACCAACGCGCCCGCGAACTGGTGCTGGCCTTCGGCGGCCGCTCCAACATCCGCAGCCTGGACGCCTGCATCACCCGCCTTCGCATCGCGGTGCAGGATACCGCCAAGGTGGATCAGCCCAAGCTGAAAGCGATGGGCGCGTCCGGCGTGGTGGTGGTGGGCAGCGGCATCCAGGCCATCTTCGGCCCCTTGTCCGAGAATCTGAAGACCGATATGGAGATCTATCTGCGCAGCGCGGGCAGCGATGCCGAACTGTCGTCCGCCCCGGCTGCCGCTCCGGCTCCGGCCGCCGCGCCCGCGGCCTCCCCGGCAG
>NZ_JAJOHV010000065.1 GCF_021129175.1 Chromobacterium piscinae
CGGCACCATGTACTCCGCCAGCTCCTGCGACAGCGCCGCCCGCAACGCGCCCGCCTCCAGCGTCGCGCCCGGCTGCGCCGTCAAATAGGCCACCAGCCGCTTGTCGCCCGGCGCGTCTTCCCGCGCCAGCACCACCGCCTCCTTCACCCCGGCGCAGGCCGCCAGCTTGGCTTCGATTTCACCGAGCTCGATCCGGAAACCGCGGATCTTCACCTGGAAGTCGTTGCGGCCCAGGTATTCGATGCTGCCGTCCGGCAGCCAGCGCCCCAGGTCGCCGGTCTTGTACAGCCGCGCCTGCGGATCGGCGCTATACGGGTCGGCGATGAAGCGTTCCGCCGTCAGTTCCGGACGGTTCAGGTAGCCGCGCGCCACCCCGACCCCGCCGATATGGATTTCACCCGCCACCCCGAGCGGCGCCAGTTGGCCGTGCGTATCCAAAATGCGGGCATAGGTATTGGCGATGGGCCTGCCTATCGGCAGCCGTCCATTCATGTTCGTCGCGCATGGCTGGGCCGTCACAAAAATTGTGGTTTCGGTCGGACCATACACGTTCTGCAGCCTGTGCTGCGCCGCCCACGATTCAGCCAAGCCCACCGGGCAGGCCTCGCCGCCGACCAGCAAGCTCATCCGCTGCACGACAGCATTCGCCTCCATCATCTGCAAGGCGGAGGCCGGCAAGAGCGCATGGCTGATCCGATCCCGGTTCAACGTCTGCAACAAAGGCTCGCCCGGCATCAACTCTTCACGCGGATACAGGTACAGGCATGCCCCGTGGATCAAAGCGCTTACCCACTCCCAAACGCTGGCGTCGAAACTGAAAGAGGCGAATTGCAGCACGCGACTTCCCGCCCCAAACCCGGCGATGTCCGCCTGCTGGCTGGCCACATGACACACCCCGGCATGGAGGCTAACCACACCCTTGGGTCGGCCGGTCGAGCCCGAGGTGTAGATCACATACGCCGCGTTGTCGCCGCCAAGCCCCGCCACCGACGGGTTTTCCCCGCTAAGCGCAGACAGCCGGGCCTGCTCATCCGCCGCGTCCAGCAGCAACCTCGGCACCGCTCCTGCCGCCTTGGCCGCCAGCCCCGAATGCGTCAGCACCATCGCCGGCGCGCTGTCCTCCAGCATGTAGCTCAGCCGCTCCCCCGGATAGCTCGGGTCCAGCGGCACATACGCGCCGCCCGCCTTCAAGATGCCCAGCAAGCCCACCACCATGTCCAGCCCGCGCTCCACGCAGATGCCCACCCGCGCTTCCGGCCCCACCCCCAAGCCGATCAGACGATGCGCCAGCTGGTTGGCGCGCCGGTTCAACTCGCCGTAGCTCAGACTCGCCTCGCCGTGACGCAACGCTTCTGCCTCCGGCCGCGACGCCGCCTGCGCTTCGAACAAGCGATGGATCAGTTCGCCGCGCGGGTAGTCCGCCGCCGTGTCGTTGAACGTCTCCAACAGTTGCCGGCGCTCCGCCGCCGGCAGCACGTCCAGTCTGCGCACCGCCTCGCCGCTGTCCAACGCCAGCGCCGCCGCCAGCGACGCCAGCGCCGTCTCCATCATCGCGCACACCCGCGCCGCCCCCACGCTCGCCAGCGTCTGCGCCGTCAGCGCCAAACCGATGCCCAGATCATCCACCGACAGCGTCAGCGGATAGTTGGTCCGCTCTTCGCTCGCCAGCGTTTCAATGCCCTCCCAATCGAGCGCGGCTACGTCGTCCTCCACGCTATGCCGATAGTTCAGCAGCGCGCTGAACAAGGGCTGCGGCGCCGCCACCCCGCAGCAGCGCTGCGCCAGCGCCAGCGACGCGTGTTCGTGCCGCAGCAGCGAAGTCAGCGCCTGCTGCGTCTGCTTCACCGCCTCCCGCGCCGTCGCCCCGCCGATCTCCAGCTTCAGCGGCAGCGTGTTGATGAACAGCCCCAGCGCCCGGTCCGCTCCCGCCCCGCCTTGCAGCCGGCCGAACAGCACCGTGCCGAACACCACTTGCGTCCGCCCCGACGCCCGCGCCAGCACCTGGCCCCAGGCCAGGTGGGCCAGGCAGGCCACGCTGACGCCCAGACGCCGCGCTTGCTGCCGCAATTGGCCCGCCAGCTCCGGCGACAGATTGAGCCGCGCCTCTTCGATGTCGCCGCCATCTCCCAGATAGCCTTGCAGGCCGAACGGCAGCGTCGGCTCGTCCACCTCGCCCAGCTGCGCGCGGAAATAGGCTTCGTGCTCCGCCGCGCCCACGCCCAGCCGCGCCTGCGCCACGAACTGCCGGAATGGTGTCGTCGGCCCTAATTCCGCCTGTCTTCCTTGCTGAAGCAGGCTGATCTCCTGCAGCATGGTTTCCAGCGCGGTATGGTCGATCGCCAAGTGGTGGAACAACAATTGCAAATAATGCCGGCCGGTCGCCGCCTCCGCCGCGACGAAGCCG
>NZ_JAJOHV010000066.1:0-29995 GCF_021129175.1 Chromobacterium piscinae
CAGCTACGACTACAAGCCGGTTTATACCCAGCAGAATCATGACAGCAGTCGCGTGGATCAAGGCCTGACGGGCCAATCCTTGCAAAGCAGCCTGACGCAGTACGACGCGCCGGGCCTGTACTATGCCGGCGATGAAGAACAATTGGGCCATTACGCCGAGCTACGGCAACAAGCTAGCGACCTGCAGGCCAAATCCTTCAGCGGCAGTGGCTCAGTACGTGGTCTATTGCCGGGCGAGTGGTTTCGCCTGGACGACCACCCCGCGCACGAGACCGACAGCCACGAGCAGCGCGAATTCGTCGTCACCGACCAAACCTTCCATGCCCGCAACAACCTGCCGACAGAACTAGCCCAATATGTCGGCGCGGAGCAAAACGCGGCTCCCTTCAACACCTCGATACACACCCAGCGCCGCGGCATCCCATTGACGCCGGCCTATGCCGGCACCGAACACGCCAAGCCAAAATCCCACGGCATGCAAACCGCCACCGTGGTTGGCCCGGCCGGCGAGGAAGTCCACACCGACGAACAAGGCCGCATCAAGATCCAATTCCATTGGCAGCGGCCCGATGAACACCCCGCCATCGGCGCGGCGATGGACGACAAATCCTCGTGCTGGGTCCGGGTGGCGATGCCATCGGCCGGCGTCGGCTGGGGCCACCAGTTCATCCCACGCATCGGCCAGGAAGTGCTGGTGGACTTCATCGAAGGCGATATCGACCGACCAGTGGTGCGCGGCGTGGTCTACAACGGCAACCACCCGACGCCAGACTTCAGCGGCGCAGGCGCGCTCCCCGCCAACAAGACCCTGTCCGGCATCAAGAGCAAGGAGCACCAAAGCAGCGGGTACAACGAACTCTTGTTCGACGACACCCCCGGCGAAGTACGCGCCAAGCTGTCCAGCGAACCGGGCAAGACCCAGCTCAACCAAGGTTTCCTCACGCATCCCAGAAGCAACGGCAAGGCGCAGCCGCGCGGCGAAGGTTTCGAACTGCGCACCGACCACCACGGCGCCATCCGCGCCGCCCACGGCCTGCTGCTGTCCACCGAGGCGCAGAACAGCGCCGGCGGCAAACAACTGGCGCGCGAGCACGCGCAAAGCCAACTGCAGTCCGCAGTCGCCTTAAACCAAGCCCTGGCTGAAACCGCCACCACCCAACTGGCCGATACCATGGAAACCGGGCCCGACGAAATCGGCCCGGACAACGCCAAGGCCGGCAAAAAAACCGCCGGCCACGCGCAGCATCAGCTGGATGCTCTGGCCGCCTGGGAGGCGGGAAGCAATACCGACAAAGACGGCAAAACGGCGAAAGATCAATCGGGCCAACAGCCGCAGCTGATCTTGTCCGCACCAGCAGGCATCGCCAGCCTGACCGAGCTGAGCCAGACACTGGCGGCCGGGACCAATCTGAACATCGTTGCGCAACGCGACGCCAACCACACCACCGGCCGGCGCTGGCTCCACAACGTCGGTAAAAACATCAGCCTGTTCGTGGCGGGAGTAAAAGATAAAGTGGCGCTGAAGCTGATTGCCGCCAAGGGCAAGGTGCAGGTGCAAGCACAGAGCGATGCGATGGAAATCACAGCAGATCAGGATGTGACGATTACTTCATGCAAGGAACGGATTGTCGTCAACGCCAAGCAGGAAATCCTGGTCACAGCCGGCGGCGGCTATATCCGCATCGCCGGCGGCAACATCGAGGTGCACTGCCCCGGCACGGTCAGCGCCAAGGGCGCCAGCCATGATCTGAGCGGGCCGGCGAGCATTGATGTCCCATCGCCATTCCTTCCTCAAATAGGCATTAGTGATCAGCAATTGCATCTCATTCACCATGGAACTGATATTCCAATGCCACACACACCTTATCGAATTATCTTTTCAAGCGGGAAAGTTCATGAGGGCATCACTGATGAAAATGGCTTGACACAAAGATTTCAAAGCCCAAAGCATGAAAACTTTGATATAGAAGTCTTTGATCACGGAAAAGAGATTGAATAAAAATGAAACCTAAAAACCCTATTGCAAAAAGTAAATCTGCAGGAAAAACCGATGGGATTGAAAACTCATTACTTCGCTGTGAAGTGAATGCCAACTCTGGAGAGTGGATAAAACCTAATAGTTGCGAAAAATTTCATATCACAGCTGATGCAAAACTCCCAGAGATTTCTTTTGAGTTCAAAACGGATTCCCCACCTCCCTATATACTAGAGTGGAGTATTCGTTGGATTGTACAGTCGTGCCCACAGAAGAAAAACAAACCGAGATACAAACCAAAGCATGCAAAAACATACACCGCTCATGGCAATCAAAATCTGACTGAAAAAAAATGGATCGCAAACTTAAATAATCAGATTCTAGGAGGTGAACTTACAGTAAATATAAAAGCTGGGGATGATAAATTTAGAAGGACAGTTTTTATTCTTGGCACTGAACCCGGAAAAGTGCTAGTCTCCGCTTACCTTGACAGCACGCCAGATTCAGACCTTGCAGAGCTAGTAAAGAAAATATTCAAACAAGAGACAAATTTCACACATTATTACTCAGATGAAATGCCACTAGTCTCATTTGACAATGGCTATGGGCTTGGACAAGCCACCAACCCTACCCCTGACTACGAGCAAGTATGGAATTGGAAAAAGCATACAGATGGCATTCTGTCAATTATCAAATCCAAGCGCACACTAGCGAAGAAATATATTTCACAAAACCATAGCACTTATACGCAAGAGCAACTCGATTTAGAAACGCTTGCGTATTACAATGGCGCAAATTATCACTACCATATATGGGATGCAAAAACACAGAATTGGGTTGTAAATACCAATATCATTTGCGAACCCAAGGAATCTAACAAAGGATGGGACACGGCCAAAGAAGAGAATAAGGATAAAACACTCGATGAGCTACGGAAAAACAAGAAAAGCAAACCAATATATACAGGACGCTGTTATGCAGAACATATTAAGAATGCTCAATAGACTCCTTCTATCTCTTTCAGCAGCACTATCAGTAGGCTCATATGCATTTGCAACCAATACAATCCAAGCAAAAGAGACAATCAAAATAAATGAGCACACATCTATAACATTAGAGTACAGAAAAGATCATTATGAAAAAATAACAGTTGAAAAAGATGGCGAGAAGATAAAAAAAATAATATTCCAGATACCAAGAGGCCGTGACCCAAGCATGGTCGGCGCTGAAAAATACAATAAATTTATTCTTTCAAAACCTATAAAAAATAAAAATGGTTTTTTTATTCCTGCTCTTTTTGTTCTCAGAACAAATAGCGGCTCTACTAATGGTCAATGCGGAACAGGGACAGAAATATGGCTTAAAGTAATTAAAGTGAAAAACAGTTCAGTCTCCATAAATAACAGTGAGCTTGTACAGAGCTGTGGAAATGATATTTATTTACAAGATAATGGTAGTGGAAAAATAGAAGATGCATTCCAAGAGGCTGAAGGGGAAATTATTGTGAAATGGCTAAGCCATCCCCAAAACAACGGCGATAGCTACTCTCAAACCATTCCACTTGATTGAACCCACTGAACCACTATTCTACTTGGCACCAAAATTACTTTTTAAGCGATTCAAGCACCCAATTTTATAAAAACTGCCACCCATAACCATCACCCTCCCGGCTCACCACGCCCGCAGACGACGCGCCAAAGTGGGCGGTAAATACGGTGGCCTTGTGTTCACAGGCGTAGTCCAGCAGCCAGCGGCGGGAGGCCCGCGCGCCGTCTTGCTCTCGGCAGAAAGCGGAGTTCCATTCCGGGTGGTAGACCTGAACCGGCGAGTGCATCGCGTCGCCGGTGAAGATGGCGGTTTCGCCTGCCGAGCGCAGCGAGATGGACATGTGGCCGGCGCAATGGCCGGGCGTCGGGTTAAAGTGGAAGGCTTCTTCGTAATCGTCCCCCGCAGCATCAATGCCCACTCCCTGGCCGCTGGCCAATACCGGTGCCACGCTGTCGTCAAACACGATGCGGCGCTTGTCGGCCTCCGGCGTGGCGAAGAAGTCCAGCTCGCCCTGCGGCATCACGTAGCGGGCATTGGGGAAGGTTGGCACCCAGCGGCCCTCCACCAGCCGGGTGTTCCAACCTACGTGGTCGGCGTGCAGATGCGTCAACAACACGTGGTCCACATCATCCGGCGCTATGCCCAGGGCAGCTAAGCGTTCCAGAAACGGCGTGCGCAGCCGGTGGAACATAGCGCTGAACGGCCGTTCCTTGTCGTTACCCAGCCCGGTGTCGATCAGAAACACCTTGCCGCCCAGTTCCACCACCCAGGTATGCACGCTGAGGATGATGTGCTCGCCGCTGTCGTCCAGCAGACCGCGCAATTGCGGCTGCTCATCCAGCACGCCGTCGCGCCAGTCGGCGTACAGGTAGGCCGGAGTGATGCCGGTGAGCAGGGTGTCGGTCACGCGCGTCACGCGGGCGTTGCCGATGCGGTAGGTTTGGGCGTTCATCATGGTTCTCGATTGCCTGGGTGTCGCGGGATATGGGTCTACTATCCCGGAAAATAGCCATGCCTTCCAATGCTGATTTATGATTTTGTGATAATTTAAAAGCATCACAAAATCGGGAGCGCCATCATGGAGCTGCGGCATCTGCGTTACTTCGCGGCGGTGGCCGAACATGCCAGCATGCGCGCCGCGTCGGAGCGGCTGCACATCACCCAACCGGCCATTTCACGCCAGGTGCAGGATCTGGAGGACGAACTGGGTTTTGCGCTGTGCACGCGCTCGCCGCGCGGGCTGCGGCTGACGCCGGCCGGGGAATGCTATCTGCGCGATGTCGGCAAGATTCTGGCGGCGCTCGACGCCGCTGCGGCGGCCGCGCTTCGGGTCGCCGACGGCGCGGTCGGACAGCTGCGGCTAGGCTATGTGGAAAACGCCGGCTGGGATGGCACGGTGCCGCAGGCACTGCACCGCTTTCAAGCCGACGCGCCGGAAGTGAGCCTGTCGCTGTCCACGCTGAACAGCCCTGAGCAGTTGGACGCCATCGGCCAAAACGCGCTGGACGGCGGCTTCATCTACCAGCTGGACCCGCTGCCGGACGGCTTCGCCTCGCTGCCGCTGCTGGAGCAGGACGTGGTGCTGGCGCTGCCGCGCGCCTGGCGGATAGAGCACGACGAGGCGCAGCCGTTCGACCTGCGCGCGCTGGCCGGGCGGCCCTTCGTATCGTTCCCGCGCGCCGTCTATCCCGCCTACCACGACCGCCTGTTCAGCGCCTGCCAGCAAGCCCACATCCGGCTGAACGTAGTGCAGGAGCAGCCCACCGAGGCGGCGATGCTGTCCCTGGTCTGCGCCGGCATCGGCGCCGCCATCGTCAACGCCGCCAATCTGGCGCGCCCGCCGGCGCAGGCAAGGTTTTACCGCCTGCAGAACCTGTCGGTGCCGCTGCCGCTGTGCTTCGCCTGGAAGCGCGGAAGCGGCAACCCGGCGCTGGCACGCTTCGTCGAGACCTTGCGAACCACCGTCAGGATCGCCGAGGCCTGAAGCGCGGAGCAGTGCACAACATATCCTCTCAACAAAACCTATCTAACAGGCCAGACAGGAAGCCCGCCTGACCGACGCGCCCCCTCTCATCCGAAACTCCAGAAAATGGCCATCGTGCGGGATAAGCACCCTGATTTCGGCATTAGAACAATGGCATATATCTGTGTAAAATACGCTCCAGATTTCGGGAGTTCGCCAAGTCCAACATGCGACGCTAGCGATCCCGGCATTTTCTACCGCGGCAAGGCGCAACTGAATACATGGCCCACTCTTTGGCGGAAAAAGCGCTGCTCTACTGGCACAGCGTTGAATTCTTCACGCATTACGACCTGGAAAAAACGATAGAGGAAAGCCGGGAGGATAAGCGCCCGGAATTCCACCTGGACCAACCGTCAATCGATGGAGTGTGGCAGCAATACAGCCAGCGAAAATGGACCGTCTATCTGGCGGTCTTCGATATCGGACAGGCTTGCCGCTTGGTTGCCGAACTGGTCAACGGGCCGGATCTCAACGACCTGATCCGCCAGCGCGACGAAGAGATGGCGCCGGAAGGACGATCCTGCTTCGCCAAGCTGCCTGTCGCCGCCGACGGCACGCCCGATTTCAAGGCGCTTAGCCTATCCACCTTGCCCTGGGCTCTGGGCCAGCTGCGCCGCGGCAAAATGAACGCGCTCTGCGCAGAATCCTTCGAGCAAGCGGCGGAAGATCTGCGCCACCAAATGGCATCCAGTTGGTCTTGCCAGGAAGAGCCGTCACTGACTCCGACCTATCTGCGGCAGTTGGCCGACATGCTGCTTACGTGGGCGGGTGCCGGCATGCCACTGACGTCCCCGGCCTGGATTGATGTCGTCGGCAAGCCGGCGCCGAAAGACGTCGGGACCACCGACACGCATCGGGACAACGATGTGCAGGAGGATGTCCCCCCGTCGTCGGACGAACTTCCCATTCTCAACAGCTTCTACTTCCACGACCTGACGCTGGCGCGAACTTCCTTGTCCGGCAGCCAGGCACCCAACCCACTACGCAGCTACCTGCAGCACGGCGGCGTGCCCAAGCTGGATCTGGAAAGTCCCGCCGGCGAAGCCCACATCCGGCAAAGTCTGGCCCCGGAAAACTTCAATGCCGGCCGCTGGCCGTCAGAACCACATCAACTGCAGTCGCTGATGCAACAGTTCTCTCTGAACAAGCTACTGGCCTTGTCGCCGGGCGACATCCTGTCGGTCAACGGGCCTCCGGGCACCGGCAAGACAACCTTGCTGAGGGATCTAATCGCCGATCTGATCGTACGGCGCGCATCCGAACTGGCCAAACTGACACAGGCCTCGGACGGCGTCACTGGACAGACCGTCACAATAGTCTTCGGCAACGGCAAGCAACGCACCATTCCGCTGCTGCATCCCACCCTCACCGGCAGCGAGATCGTCGTATGCTCGTCAAACAACGGCGCTGTGGAGAACCTCTCCCTGGAATTACCGCAGCAAGAAGGACTGGCGGAAACCTTTCAACCCAGCCTGAGCTATTTCCAACCGGTGGCTGCCAAATACGCTGGCACCCGGAAAAACCTGGCCTGGGAGCCGCCGGTCAAACCAGTCTGGGGCCTGGTATCTGCCGCGTTGGGCAAATCGGCCAACCGCAAACGCTTCGGCGACATCTTCGGCTATCGCGCGGTCGACCCCAAACAACGGCCGGCCAAGCAGTTTCTAGCCAAGACCAAGGTGAAGTTGAAGGATTGGGACGAGGTCGGTGCGATGAGTTTCTGGCGCTTTCGCGAGACCCAGAGCAAAACGGTGCCCAGCTTCTCCGAAGCCAGGCAGCGTTTTCAACAGGCGGCACGGGATTACCAAGACTGCCTGCACGCACACACCCAATTGCGCCATCAATGGCTGGAGCTGCTACGCTTATGGGGGCAAGCCCGCCAAGACATCGCCTCTCTGCTGCCACTGGACGCGGATAGGCAAAGCCTGGACTTGCTGGCAGATTTGGAGCTGCAGATTCAGCTGCTGGCTAACCAGCAAATGCAGAAAGAGCAGTTGTTAGGCCCGGGGTGGCTGCGCTGGCTACTCAAGTGGCTGCGACGAGCGGAGTACCGCGACTGGCTGGCCACCCGGCAGCAAGCCCTGCTGATACAGGGCCTGCGCTCCGCCCTGAGAGTGGTACAACGACTACAGCAAACCTGTGGCCCGGTTCATCTGTGCGATGGCAAGCCGCTGGACAGCACTCGCAACCAGGAGAAAACCTTCTGGCAGGGCCAGGAATACAATCAGCGCCGTAGCGAGCTTTTTGCCTCGGCTATGGACCTGCATCAGGCCTTCTTCCTAGAAGCCGCTGAGAATGAGACCCTGTTCGCGCTGGGCGATCTGCTCAGCCGTCCGGTCAGCTCCGGACCGGCTCTGGCGCTGTGGCAGTGGCTGTTTCTGCTGACGCCGGTGGTCTCCAGCACCTTCGCCTCGGTTCGCCGCCAGTTCCGGGGCGTGGGACCCGGCAGCTTCGGCTGGCTGGTTGTGGACGAGGCGGGACAAGCCGTCCCTCAGGCGGTGATCGGCGCTATCGTCCGGTCGCAACGCACCGTCGTGGTTGGCGATCCGCTGCAGATCGAACCTGTGGTGACCATGCCCAGCAAGCTGATAGACAAGCTGGGAGAGTACTGGCTACAGGATCAGGCCGGGCATTACGCGGCACACCAGCATTCGGTGCAGACACTGGCCGACCGCGCGCACGCCTACGGCGTCAGGCATCCCCATCTGGAAGACCAGTTCATCGGCATCCCACTGGTCGTCCATCGGCGTTGCGACAATCCAATGTTCGACATCGCCAATCGCATCGCCTACCGCCAGCGCATGAAGCACGGCAAAGATGGACGCATCGCCACCCATCCGGTGCTGGGCCCCAGCGCATGGTGGGATGTGGCCGGCGCCGCCATGGACAGCAAATATGTGAAAGAGCAGGGAGAGCGAGCGTTCGACGCGCTGGTTTCGCTCTATCGGGCGGAAGCGGCGGCAGGCCGCGACGGCCTGCCCGATGTCTACGTGATCACGCCATTCCGCGAGGTGAAACAAGGTCTGCTCAAACTACTGCTCGACAAGAAACAGTGGCAGCAACGCCTAGCCGAACATCAGCTGCCACTCCCCGATCTCACCGGCTGGCAAAACCGCATCGGCACCGTACACACCTTCCAGGGCAAGGAAGCGGCCATCGTCCTCTTCGTGCTGGGCTGCGACGAAACCAGAATGGGTGCGGTCGCCTGGGCCTCCTGCCAACCCAATCTGCTGAACGTAGCGGTCACCAGGGCGAAAAAGCATTGCTACATCATCGGCAACAAGGCGTTGTGGAGCTGCCAGCGCTATTTCGACACGGCCGCGGCGCTGCTGGACGCAGCCGTTGCCGATCACGAGGCCGCAGCATCGGCCAAGGGCCAACGGCTCGGCAGCGCCGTCCCGCTCTGCTGAGCCGTTGGCTGCCTCGAGTCCTACCTGCTCCATAGAGCAGCACATCGACAAGACGATTGGCAATAAAACGGGTTTTCACGCCGCCAAGGGGGCTAGCGATACGCATCTCCCCGTTTTGTCTCTCCGGCCCGGGCCAGGCTGCCGCTCCCATCGATCCCACCTGCATCAGTGAGCCGGAGTGTCTGAACCTGTCAGGGGAACTGATGCTCGCCAGCGCTATCACGCTGAGCCAGCGCGCCGGATTGCTGGTGCCGGCCACCAGCAATCTGTTCGACATCCTGCACGGCGAGGCTCTCGGCGAGCGTTTCAATCTGCTGGCCGGCATGCGCTCCGGCATCGCCCGTTACCGGGCGCAGCGCCGGGACGAGCAGGCCGGCAAGGCGGAGCAGGCGCTGACCACACTGCTACGCCACCGGGACGCGGCGGCGGGATAGATCGCCGACAACGACGCGCCGCTTACAGCTTGAACCGCCCGATCAGGCTTTCCAGCTCCTCGCCCAGCCGCGCCAGCGCCACTGTGGCCTGTTGCGCCTGGTGGATGGAGTCGTCGGTCTGCAGCAGCATGCCGTGGATGTTTTCGATGTGGCGGGCGATCTCCTGGCTGGCGCTGGATTGCTCGGCGGTGGAGACGGCGATGTCCCCCACCGCGCGCACCACTTGCTGCGCCTGGCCGCTGATCTGCTGGATCGATTGCGACGATTCGCCGGCCAGCCTCACGCCCTGCTCCACCTGCTCCAGCGCGCCGTTCATGCTGTCGGAGGCGTGGGTGGTGTCTTTCTGCATGGTCTGGATCACGTCGGAGATTTCCAGCGTGGCCTTGGCGGTGCGCTCGGCCAGCTTGCGCACTTCATCCGCCACCACGGCGAAGCCGCGGCCCTGCTCGCCGGCTCGCGCCGCCTCGATCGCCGCGTTCAGCGCCAGGAGATTGGTCTGGTCTGCGATGTCGCGGATCACCGACACGATGCCGGAGATGCGGTCGGAACGCTGCTGCATGCCGCCCAGCACGTCAGCCAGCTGGCGCACGGTATTGGCGATGCGGCCGATCTCCTCCGCGGTGGCGTCCACATTGGCGGCGGCCTGGTTGGACAGGGTATCCGCCTCGCGGGCGCGCTGCTCGGCCACCCGCGCCGATTCGGCGATGTGGGTGACGCTGACCGACAGCTGCTCGACGCTGGCGGCGGTGGCGTTGGCCGCCTGCGACTGGCGGGCGGAGCTGTCGCGGATCTGGCCCACGTCGCCAGTCAGCTGGCGCACGGACCCCAGCATGCCGCCGGCGTGGCCGCGCACGTCCAGCATCATCCGGCGCAGCGAGCCGGTAAAGGTGTTGAATGCGCCGGCGGCCTGGCCGATCTCGTCGCGGCTGGCGATGGACAGCTCGCGGGTGAGGTCGCCGCTGCCGGAGGCCAGCTCGGTCATCGCCCCTTGCAGCCGGCCCAGCGGACGTAGCAGCTGGTTCAGCGTGGCGCCCAACAGCAGCAGGATCAGCGCCAGGATGCCCAGGCTGATGAAGGCGGACTGCCAGCTGGCCGCGCGCACCGGGGCGAAGGCCTCGTCCTCCGGGATGGAGATGCGCACCGCCCATGGCGTGCCGGCCTCGCCCACCACGATGGGCATGATGAAGTGGCGGAAGCCGTCGTCGCTGCGGTATTCGGCCGGGCGGCCGTCCTTGATCGCTGCCTTGGCCTCGGCTG
This sequence comes from Chromobacterium piscinae, assembly GCF_021129175.1. Taxonomy (GTDB): domain Bacteria; phylum Pseudomonadota; class Gammaproteobacteria; order Burkholderiales; family Chromobacteriaceae; genus Chromobacterium; species Chromobacterium piscinae. The sequence goes on from NZ_JAJOHV010000066.1 coordinate 10,645, forward strand.
GCAAATCCGGCGCCGGCTTGCCGTTCAGGCCGGGCTGGCGGCCGGCCAGCTGCACGCCGCCATTGGAATACAGGCTCATGAAGCCGGCGCCGTAGGGTTGCACCTTGGCCGCCATTTCCTGCAAGTGGCCCAGCGCGATGTCGCAGCCGGCCACGCCCAGCACCTTGCCGCCGATATTGAGCGGGAAGGAGATGGTGCCCATCAGGATCTTCACGTCCGGATCGACATAGGGCTCGGTCAGCATCGGCTTGCCGGTCTTGCGCGGCTCGGTGTAGTAGGCGCTTTCGTCCACGCCGTCGCTGCCCCATACCACGTCCACCTTGCCCGCCTTGCGGAACCAGTACACGCCGTAACGGCCGGTGTGGTCGTTTTCCGGCTTGCCGGCCAGCTCGGCGTCGCGGCCGTCGAAGGCGTTGGGCTCCCAATCCACCCAGTAGCCGACCGCGTCCGGGTTGTTGGGCAGCTGGCGCTTCACCACCTCGGACAGCAGCGAGCGGCCGTTAGACGGCAGCGCCGCCTTCACGCCGGCGGCGGCCTCGGCCATCGCCTGCGCGGAATCATAGGTCTTGCCCAGCATGCGCTGTACGCGGCCGGCCTCGCTGCCCGCCAGCAGGCGGGCATGCTCCAGCACCGCGCTCTCCGCGTTGCGGTAGCTATTGTAGATATTGGCCCCCGCCAGCACGGTAAAGCCGATCAGGATCAACAGGCCGGAGCCGGCCAGTATCTTGCCCTTGATGGTTGCAATCATGGTTCACCTCTTGCCGGATAAACCGCCCGCCCGATGACGGTCCGTCCGATTGTCTGCGTATTCATCGCGGAATGAGAATCGATAGTCGCCCCAGACGCCCGCTCCCCCAGCTTGGAAGGTAACGCAGGAAACGTTCTAGCACAAAGGGATGATTACCGATGCCGCGCAAGGGGGGCGATGATACGCCCCGGCCCGCCGGCTGGCCACCCGGCTACCAGCAGGCACGCTTGAACAGGCTGAGCCGGTTGACGCGGAACAGACGCGCCGGCCGCTGGCTGCCGCCCTGGAACTGGTCGGTGGCGATCAGAATGTCGGCCTGATCGACGGCCTCACCCGGATTCATGTCGCCTACCTTGATGCCCAGCCGCGAGCGGAAGGTGCCGCGCGACACCGTTTCGCCAAAGATCTGCTCATAGGTGCGCTGCAGCTGGGTCAGCGTGAATTGCTCCGGCAGCAGCCAGCACGGCAGCGTGGAGTAGCTGGCCTTGTTGCGCACCCGCTCCGCCGCGGCGCGGATCTGTTCGGAATGGTCAAAGGCCAGCTCGGGCAGTTGGTCGACATCATAGAAGTGGAACACCTCGCCGCCGGACTGGCGCAGCTCCTCATGCGGCATCAGCGCCACGTGGGAGATGGCCGCCGACCAGCCGCGCGGATCGCGCGCCGCGCCGGCGAAGGTGCCCAACTGTTCCAGATAGCGCGGCTCGACGCCGGTTTTCTCTCGCAGCACGCGGCGAGCGGTGTCCTCGGCGGTAGCGTCTTCTTCCGGATGCACGTAGCCGCCGGGCAGAGCCAAACAGCCTTGGAACGGCGGGCGGCCGCGCATGTGCAGCGCCGCCTGCAACTTGCCTTGGAACAAGGTGAGCAGCACCACGTCGACGCTGACGATGGGGGTGGATCGGGAAGTGTGCATGGCGTATTCGTTTTTGCTTGTTGATGATATTTTCGCCCACTTAGTTGCAAAGTTCAACTAAGAGTGGATATACTGCGCACAAGTTAGTTGAAATAACCAACTAAGAAACCTGAAAACACCAACCTCCAAGACCGCACCCAGACGCGCGCACAAAGGATACCGCGATGATCACTGCCAGCTACCTCACCCGCGATGGCCAGCCGCAAACGCTGCGGCTGGATCTCTTCACCTTCCCCGGCGGCGAAGCGCACGCCACGGTGCAAACCGGCGCGCCGGCCGCCGCGCTCAGCATCCGCGCCGACCTGCGCGACGCCGGCGCGATCATCTCCCTGCTAATGGCCACCGACGCGCTGCGCCGCGCCTATCCCGGCGTCGCGCTGGAACTGCAGCTGCCCTACGTGCCCTACGCCCGCCAGGACCGGGTGGCCAATCCGGGCGAGGCGCTGTCGGCCAAAGTATTTTGCGCGCTGATCAACCAGCAGGGCTACAGCCGGGTCGTGATCCAGGACCCGCATAGCGACGTAGTCACCGCACTGCTGGACCGAGTGGAAGTGGAAGACCCGTTGCCGGCCTTGCGCCGCGCGCTGGAGGCCATCGGACCGGCCACGCTGGTGGCGCCCGACGCCGGCGCCCGCAAACGGGTGCAGAAGCTGGCCCGTTTGCTGGACTGCGGCGCCGTCTTCGCCGACAAGACGCGCGACACCGCCACCGGCAAGATCAGCGGCATTGAGCTGCACGGCGCGCTGCCGGATGGCCCGCTGCTGGTGGTGGACGACATCTGCGACGGCGGCGGCACCTTCGTTGGCCTAGCCGAGGCCATCGCAGCGCGCCAAACAGCGGAAGGCAAGGCCGCGCCGCTGTACCTGTACGTGACCCACGGCATCTTCAGCCGCGGACTGGATCGGCTGCTGGAGCATTTCGACGCCGTGTTCGCCCGCAATGACTGGTGCGGCGACGCCCGCTGCCGCCTCGTTTGAGAGCATCAGCAAAACAAAGCCCCAGAAGACAAATAGAAGGAGAAGCATGATGACCGCCCCGAAAGCCGCCCAAGACAAAAACCAACTGGTCCCGTTCAACCTGGCCGACTTCTACAAGACCAGCCACCCGGCGATGTATCCGCGCGAGACCACCCGGCTGGTCGCCAACTTCACGCCGCGCTCGGCCAAGTACGCGCCGGTGCTGCCGCAGCTGTTCGACGACAAGGTGGTGTGGTTCGGACTCCAGGGCTTCATTCAGGAATACCTGATCGACCTGTTCAACCGCGAGTTCTTCCAGCGCCCGAAAGCGGACGCGGTGCGCCGCTACCAGCGCCGGATGGACGCCGCGCTCGGCGCCGGCGCGGTGGACGGCGGCCGGCTGGAAGCGCTGCATGATCTGGGCTACCTGCCGCTGGAAATCCGCTCGCTGCCGGAAGGCGCGCGGGTGGACATCAAGGTGCCGCCGGTCACCTTCTCCAACACCCATCCGGACTTTCCCTGGGTGGCCACCTATTTTGAAACGCTGTTCAGCTGCGAGAGCTGGAAGCCGTCCACCGTGGCCACCATCGCCTTCGAATTCCGCAAGCTGCTGACTTACTTCGCCGCCCTCACCGGCGCGCCGCAGGATTTCGTCGCCTGGCAGGGCCACGATTTCTCGATGCGCGGCATGAGCGGCGTCCACGACGCGATGCGCTGCGGCGCCGGCCACCTGCTGTCCTTCACCGGCACCGACACCATCCTGGCGCTGGACTACCTGGAAGACCACTACGGCGCCAACGCCGACCGCGAGCTGGTAGGCGGCTCCATCCCGGCCTCAGAACACAGCGTAATGGCCTTGCGCATCCTTCTGACCCTGCAGCGGCTGGCGCGGATGCCCGAAAACCAGAACCTCGACGACAAGGCGCTGCGCCGCTTGGCTGAGCGTGAAGTGGTGCGCGAATTCGTCGTCCGCGACTACCCGGCGGGCATGGTCTCCATCGTGTCCGACACCTTCGATTTCTGGAACGTGGTCACTGTCATCGCCCGCGAGCTGAAGAACGATATCCTGGCGCGCCAGCCCGACGCGCTGGGCAACGCCAAGGTGGTGTTCCGCCCGGACTCCGGCGACCCGGTGAAGATCCTCACCGGCTATCGCGACGACGAACTGCTGTTCGACGCCATCGGCAACTACACCGCGCGCGACGATGGCCGCCCGGTCAGCGAAGCCGAGCGCAAAGGCGCGGTGGAATGCCTGTGGGACATCTTCGGCGGCACTGTCACCGAACGCGGCTACCGCGTGCTGGACAGCCACGTCGGCCTGATCTACGGCGACTCCATCACCCTGCCCCGCGCCCGGGACATTCTGAGGCGGCTGGCGGACAAGGGTTTCGCCTCCTGCAATGTGGTGTTCGGCATCGGCAGCTTCGTCTACGGCATGAATTCGCGCGACACCTTCGGCTACGCGCTGAAGGCGATCTACGCCGAGGTGGACGGCGAGGCCGTCGACATCTACAAGGACCCGGCCACCGACGACGGCACCAAGAAATCGGCGCGGGGCCTGCTGCGGGTGGAAGAAGAGAACGGCCGCTACGTTCTGTACCAGCAACAGACGCCGGCCGAGGCCGACTGCGGCGCGCTGCTGCCGGTGTTCCGCGACGGTGAATTATTGGTCAAGCAAACGCTGGCTGAGATTCGCCAGCGGCTGCAGGCGTCATGGGTCTGCCCGGCAGCCGGTAGCCTGGACTGGAATGCGTAGAAACACCGCCCGCCGCCCGGCGGGCTTGCCGTTGTAAGGCAAAATGCCGATACTGATACGGCAAATGCCTATGGAGGCCGCCATGTCCCAAGCTCTGTTCAAACCCGATGCCGGCTCGCTGCCGGAGCAGCCGCGCGCGCCGGCGCTGCGTTTCGCCCGGCTGTCGCGCATCATCGGCCAGAAAGTGCGCTCCGACCTGGAAGTGGCGCGCTATGTCGCCAACGGCGCCGACACCGGGCTGATAGACCAATTGGCCGACCAGGGCCTGACCCGCAAGGAGCTGGAGTTCGTAATCCCGGCGCGCACGCTGTCCCACCGCATCAAGAAGCACGAAAAGCTGAGTCGCGACGAATCCGAGCGCGGGGTGCGGGTGGCCAGCCTGCTGGTGCTGGCGCAGCAGGTGCTGGGCGAGGAGGCCACCGGCTGGCTGCGGCAGCCGCTGCGCCGCTTCGATGACGCCAGCCCGCTGGAAATGGCGCAGACCGAGCAGGGCGCGCGGCTGGTGGAAAACCTGCTGGTCCAGATCGACGAGGGCTACGTCGCTTGATCGCCTGGCGGATCAGCAATTACGCCGATCTAAACGGCCTGGGCGGGCTGCGCGCCGACGGCCGCTGGCATCACGCCGGCCGGCCTATCGTCTACCTAGCCGACCACGCCGCCAGCGCGATGCTGGAAATGCTGGTGCACAGCGAGCTGCGCCGCCTGCCGGCCAGCTTCCAGCTATTGAAAGTGGAGTTGCCGGACGACGGCATGCTGGACCTGGACCCGGCCGCGCTGCCCGCCGCTTGGCGCGCCCGCCAGGAAGACACCCGCCGCCTGGGCGACGCCTGGCTGGCGCAGGCGCCCAGCGCTCTGCTGCGGGTGCCGAGCGCGCTGGCGGTGGACGGCTGGAACCTGCTGCTCAACCCGCAGCACCCCGATGCCGGCCGCTGCCGGATTCTCGAAGCCATCGCCGCGCCGCTGGACGCGCGGCTGCGCCAGTCCTGAAGCCCGTTTTCGCCGCGGCCCGGCTCAGCGGATCTCGATGTCCGCCAGATGATAGGTGCCGGTGCGGTTTTCCTGGCAGAACACCCTGGCCTCTACGGTGACGGTCCTCCCCTGGTAGCGCGCCATCCCTTCCTGGTTCAAGGCCAGCCGGTCCAGCGTCTGCCCGCCGCAGGCGGCGCCGTCGTCCAGCCGCAGCGGGCGGCGCAGCCTCAGATAATGGGCGCGGAACAGCGTGCCTTCGGCTTTGCTGCCGCTTGAGATCGGCCCGGTGACGGTGCCGCGCAGCGTGAGTCGGGTGTCGCCGTCAGCGCGCACCGTCATGGCGGCGGCGGCATGGCAGTTGGCCAGCAGGCACAGGCTGGCGATCAGGCGGGTGCGATGATGTGTCATGGTTCTCTTGGCGGAACGTAGGGGCGGCTCGCCGGGCCGCAAAAAATAAGCGATGGGTTTTACCACCCCACCGCTTATGTCATCGGCGTTTCCGCCTGTCAATGTAACTATGCCCGTCAGCGGCCGGCCAAGCCCTCCAGCACCTTGCTGGACAAGGCCTGCGGCTGGGCGGTGACGCGCAGCAGGTGGCGCAGCGCCGGATGCGGCGGCCGGTGCACGGCGATGCCCTCGGCCAGCAGCTGGCGCTGGATGGCCTCGGACTGCGCGGCGTTGGGATAGACGATGCTGACGAAATTGGTGTGCGAGGGCAGCACGGTCAGGTCGCGCTCGCGCAGCGCGTCGGCTAGCTTGTCGCGCAGCAGCACCGTGGCCTGCACCAGCTGGCAGGCGTAATCCGGCGCGTCCAGCACCGCCGCCGCCGCGTGCTGGGCGATGCCCGACAGCGCGTACTGCGGCCGGATCTGGTCGGCTTTGGCGATGATGTCGGCCGGCGCCAGCGCGAAACCGACGCGCAGGCCGGCCAGCGCGTAGGCCTTGGACAATGTGCGCAGCCGCAGCGTATTGGCCAGCACGCCGAAGGGCGGGGCGTCCTCCGGCAGGGTACAGAAATCGATATAAGCTTCGTCCAGGATCAGCAACGTCTGCGACGGCAGCTGCTGGCGCAGCGCCTGGATGTCGGCCGCCGACCAGTAATGGCCGGTGGGATTGTCGGGATTGGCCAAGTAGACCGCCACCGCGCGCTCGGCCTGCGCCACTTCGCACAGGCGGGCGAGATCGGGCCGCAGGCCCACGCCCTGCGCCTGGTACGGCACTTCCAGGATGCGGGCGCCGACGCCCTCGGCGAAATAGCGGAAGGCCGGGTAGGTGCCGGCGCTGCACACCACCGCGTCGCCGGCGTTGCAGCGCAGCCGCAGCGCCAGCAGGATCAGGCTGTCGGCGCCGCAATCGAACAGCACCTGGCTGCTTTCCAGCCCAAGCCGCTGCGCCACCCGCTCGCGCAGCGCCAGCGCGTACGGGTCCGGGTACAACCGGGCCAGCTCGGCCAGCGCCTCGCCCCACGGCTCCAGCAGCGGCGAGGCCGGCTTCACCATGCTCTCGTTGGCGCCCAGCCGGCTGACCACCTTGCGGCCCAGCGCCGCCTCCAGCTTGGCGATGCCGGGAAACGGGTTGACGATGGTATGGTGTTCCAGATGACGCGCGTAGTGGGGCATGGCGGCTCCTATTCCCGGGAAACGACGGCCCATTCTAGGCCAAGCCCCGTTCAGACAAGCGATTGCTTGGAAATATCCTTATGTCGCCGCGCTCAACGAGAAGCCGAAGCGTCCGCCTTCGGCGCGGAGGCATCCGGTTTAACGGCATGGGCGGCCGGCGGCGGCGCCTTCTTGGGCTGCTGCGGCAACACCAGCGGGCCTTTGTAGCCGCAAGCGGCCAGGATCAGGGTCAAACTTGCGCAAGCGAGCAGGGTACGCATACTGATGGCAATCCGATATGGCAAAATCGACATACTAGCAAAACCTTGCCGGGCGGTGTTGCCGCCGCCGGCGCCATCAGGGAAACATCATGACCGAAAGCGAATTCCTGCAACTGAGCGACGACATCTTCGACCGCATCGAGCAGGCGATAGACCAACACGGGCTGGACGCTGACACGCTGCGCCAGGGCAATGTGCTGGAGATCGAGTTCGACAGCGGCGACAAGGTGATCGTCAACCGCCACGCCGCCAATCAGGAAATGTGGATCGCCGCCAAGAGCGGCGGCTACCACTTCTCCCGCCGCGGCGAGGACTGGATCGCCAGCCGCGACGGCTCGGAATTCTACGCGACGCTGGCCGGGGCCATCCGCGCCGGCAGCGGCGAGGCGTTCGACTTCGCGGACTGAGCCTCAGCCGGCGACGGCGTGGCGCAACATCGCCACGGCCACACCGGCGACCAGGATAGCGAAGCCGCGCGACACCTGCCGCTGCGCCAGCCGCCGTATCAGCCAGCGGCTGGCCGCCATGCCGGCCAGCGCGGCGGCGACGAAGGCCAGCGTGGGCAGCGCCGGCGGGCTCGCCCCGTGCCAATAGGCGGCCAGCGCGCTGCCGCCGCTGACCAGCGCGATCACCAGCAGCGAGGTGGCGACGATGGCGTGCATGCCCAGGTCGCTGAGCCGGCGCAGCGCCGGCACGATGACGAAGCCGCCGCCGACGCCCAGCAGACCGGTCAGGAACCCGGTGAACGCGCCGACGCCGGCCAGCGCGGCGATGCTGGCCGGCCGCCACGCCAGGCGGCCGGTTTCCGGCCTCACCCGGCACAAGGCTCCGCGTCCGTCCCGCGCCTCCGGCCCGTCTCCCGCGCCGAACCAGGCGCGCCAGGCGACGATCAGCAACACCAGCGCGAAACCCGCCGCCAGCCAAGCGGCCGGCAACAGATGCGCCGCCCGCACGCCCAGCTCCGAACCCGGCAGGCCGCACAGCGCCATCAGCGCGGCGGCGCGGTAGCGCACCTCGCCCCGCCGCCAGCCCTCCCAGGCGCCCAGCGCCGCACCAGCCGCCACGGCCAGTAGCGCCACCGGCGCCGCCTGCTGCACACTCCAACCCTGGGACGCCATCAATGCCGGCACCGCCAGGATGCCGCCGCCGGCGCCGGTCAGGCCCAATACCGCGCCCACCAGCGCGCCCAGCAATAAGGTCAGCGGCATGGCGGTCTGAGTCGTAAAATCGTCACGATGAAATTTCTAAAAGAAATATGCTTATAACAGTATATTATTTCAGCCGGCCAGCGCGCCATGCCCGGAGGACAAGATGACCGCCCAGATCGCCAGCTTCTTCGACGCCGCCACCGGCACCGTCAGCCACATCGTCTACGACCGCCCCGGCGGCTGCGCCGCGGCGATTGATCCGGTGCTGGACTTTGATTTCCGCTCCGGCCGCACCTCGCGCGCGTCAGCCGACCGGCTGCTGGCCTTCCTGGCCGAACAGCGGCTGACGCTGCAATGGATACTGGAAACCCACGCCCACGCCGACCACTTGTCCGCGGCCCCCTATCTGAAAAGGCAGGCGGGCGGCCGCATCGCCATCGGCGCGCGCATCGTCGAGGTGCAGGCCATTTTCGGCCGAGTATTCAATCTGGAACCGGCCTTCCGCTGCGATGGCTCGCAGTTCGACCATCTGTTCCAAGACGGCGAGACCTTCCGCATCGGCGAACTGGAGGCCCGGGTGATCGCGCTGCCCGGCCATACGCCAGCCGACGTCGGCTACCAGGTGGGAGACGCGGTCTTCGTCGGCGACACCCTTTTCATGCCGGACGTGGGCACCGCGCGCTGCGACTTTCCCGGCGGCGATCCGGCCGAGCTGTACCGCTCCATCCGCAAGCTGCTGGCGCTGCCAGCCGAAACCCGGCTGCTGATGTGCCACGACTACCCGCCGGCCGGACGCGAGCCTGCCTGGTGCTCGACCGTGGCCGAGCAGCGCGCGGCCAATCTGCACGCCCGCGACGGCGTCGACGAAGCGGCCTTTGTCGAGATGCGCAAAGCGCGCGACGCGATGCTGGCCATGCCGCAGTTGCTGCTGCCGGCGGTGCAGGTCAACATCCGCGCCGGCATGCCGCCGCCGGCCGACGACAACGGCGTCCGCTACCTGAGGCTGCCGCTGGACGCGTTCTGAGCGCGGCGGGCGCTTTCGCGCTTCGCCAGATCCAGCGCCTTGGCGCGCGCGGCCGCGTCGCCCTGCGCGCCGGCCCGGGCGTACCAGCGTATCGCCGCCGCAATGTCCCGCTTCACGCCTTGGCCATGCTCGTACATGCTGGCGATCAGATACTGCGCGCCAACGTCGCCCTGCTTGGCCGCCTCCTCGTACCAGTAGGCGGCCAGACGGTCGTCCTGCGGCGCGCCGCGGCCGAGGAAATATTGGGTGGCGAGGTCGATCTGCGCCGGCAGATAGCCCTGGCGGGCCGAGAGCTGGAACCAGCGCGTCGCGTCCGCCAGCGACTTGGGCAGGCCGTCGCCGCGTTCGGCCAGCAGGCCCAGCGCATGCTGCGCCCGGTCCAGCCCCTGCTCCGCCGAGCGCTTCAGCCAATACACCGCCCGCGCCTTGTCCACCGCGCCGGCCTCGCCCTTCCAGTCCATCATCGCCAGGTCGAAGGCCGCCACCCGATCGCCGCGCTCCGCCGCCTGCCAGAAGGCGATGCGGGCGGCGGCCAGATGGCCGGCCTGGTATTCGCGCCAGCCTGGCACCTCCGGCTCCGCCGCGCCCGCGCTCAACACCGCCAGCAGCAGCGCCAACAGGATTCCCAATCTCATAGGCCCTCTCCCCGTCCATGCCGGTTGGTCGCCGCGCGGCGCTAATCCTGACATCGCGCCGCCTTGGGCTGACGGCGCGGACCGCGGCAGGCTACAATATTTCGACTAGATGTCATTATCCGGAGTCCCCGATGAGTTCCACCCTGGTTGATCCGCTGTGGTCGGCCATCCGCGACGAAACGCTGGCGGCGGTCAACGACGAACCGCTGCTGGCCAGTTTCCTGCACATGACCGTTCTGCGCCACGCCACGCTGGAAGACGTGCTGGCCTTCCACCTGTCCACCAAGCTCGCCAGCCCGGTGATGGATCCGCGCGCGCTGCAGGAGCTGTTCCGCGAGGCCTTCCAGGCTGATCCGGCGATCAGCGCCGCGCTGCGCGCCGACATCCGCGCCTGTTTCGAGCGCGATCCCGCCTGCGACCGCTACTCCACGCCGCTGCTGTATTTCAAGGGCTTCCACGCGATCCAGAGCCAGCGCGTCACCCACTGGCTGTGGCAGCAGGGCCGGACCACACTGGCGCTGTTCCTGCAGAACCGCATCTCCGAAGTGACCGGCGCCGACATCCATCCCGCCGCGCGCGTCGGCCAGGGCGTGATGCTGGACCACGGAACCGGCCTGGTGGTCGGCGAAACCGCCGTGATCGGCAATAACGTGTCCATCCTGCATGGCGTCACCCTGGGCGGCTCCGGCAAGGAACGCGGCGACCGCCATCCCAAGATAGGCGATGGCGTGATGCTGGGCGCGGGCGCCGCGGTGCTGGGCAATATCCGCGTCGGCGAATGCGCGAAAGTGGGCGCCGGCAGCGTGGTGCTGGAAGACGTGCCGCCCCACGCGACGGTGGCCGGCGTGCCGGCCCGCATCGTGGCCCAGGCCTGTCCGGGCACTCCGGCGCTGGACATGGACCAGCGGGTATAAGCGCCATTTTCTGTAATTAAAGTACACCAGGCCTGCGTCCCGGAGCCGCCGGACAACCCGCCCTATCCAGCCGACGCCTCCTGAGGCCGGACCCGCGGCATCTCGCTTGCGGCCTTGCGCGGCAAGGTCGCCGCTGTTTTGGTAGTTTTCCAACAGTACAGATGCCAACGGCTTGGCGCTGTGTAGCTTAGCCGCTACAATGCGCGCGGCCGGCGACCGCCCCGATATTGCATGGCGGCGCCGGGTTCATCAGGAAAACCACCCCATGAACGTCAGAGTTGTCGATTACCGCGCCCCGGACGCCGCGGAGCAGTTCACCCGTTCCCTGCACGAAACCGGCTTCGGCGTGCTGACCAACCACCCGATCCCGCAAGACCTGGTTGAAAAGATCTACGCCGACTGGCTGGAATTTTTCAATAGCGAAGAGAAGTTCGACTACGCCTTCTCAGTGGAAAAGCAGGATGGCTGGTTCTCCCCGGAAGTGTCGGAAACCGCCAAGGGCGCCACGCTCAAGGACATCAAGGAATACTTCCACATCTACCCGTGGGGCCGCGCGCCGGCCCAGCTCAAGGCCGACGCCGACCACTACTACGGCATCGCCAACCAGCTGGCGCAAGAGCTGCTGTCCTGGGTGCAGCAATACAGCCCGGCCGACATCGCCGCCAACTACCGCGAACCGCTGTCCCACATGATCCAGGACAGCCAGCAGACGCTGCTGCGCGTGCTGCGCTACCCGCCGCTGACCGGCGACGAACCAGCCGGCTCGCTGCGCGCCGCCGCCCACGGCGACATCAACCTGCTGACCATCCTGCCCGCCGCCAACGAGCCGGGCCTGCAGGTGCAAGGCAAGAACGGCGAATGGCTGGACGTGCCCTGCGATTTCGGCACCTTGGTGGTCAACATCGGCGACATGCTGCAGGAAGCGTCGGCCGGCTACTATCCGTCCACCCAGCACCGCGTGGTCAATCCCACTGGCGAAGGCGCGAAGAAAAGCCGCATCTCGCTGCCGCTGTTCCTGCACCCGCGCCCGGACGTGACGCTGTCCGACCGCTACACCGCCGGCGCCTATCTGGACGAGCGCCTGCGCGAGCTCGGCGTGAAAATGTAAACCGCCTTTTGCCTATTCCAAACGGCTGCAGCCCCGCTGCGGCCGTTTTTTTATTCCCTTCTTCCGCCTCGCGGCTGCGCCGCCGCCATTCGCAAACTACGATAAAAATTAAGAAGAGCACGCTGCGGCGGCCACGTCGCTCCGCAGCCATCGGTAGAAGGGAATCTATGCGCGGCACTCTCACGCGCCCTCCGGCTGTCCCGGACTGGCTGCCCAATGTTCTGGTGGCGTTGCTGTATTGCGCGGCGGCTTGGCTGGGCGACCGCTTTCTGATGCTTGAGCTCGGGATGGACGCCGTGCTGTGGCCGCAGCCCGCGCTGGCGCTGGCCGCCCTGCTGCTGCGCGGCTGGCGGGTATGGCCGGGCGTGCTGCTGGGCGCGCTGCTGGCGGAGGGCTGGCGCTGGTCGGGCCAAGCCCCCGGCCTGAACTGGCTGCTGCCGGCGCTGGGCATCGCCACCGGCATGCTGGTCCAGGCGCTGGCCGGCGCCTGGCTGGTGCGCCGCCATCTCGGCGCCGGCAATCCGCTGGGCAGCTTCGGCCACTGCCTGCTGTTCTGCCTGATCGTGGCGGCGTCCGCGCTGCTGGGCACGCTGATCGCCATCGCCTCCGCCTATCTGGGCCAACTGGTGCCGCAAAAAATGCTGCTGGCGCAAGGCTGCCTGTGGTGGCTGTGCAATGCCAGCGGCACGCTGCTGTTCGGCAGCCTGCTGCTCAATCTCTACTACCACGGCTGGCCCAGCCTGGGCCGCGAAGCCTGGTACGAGATGATCGCCTACTTCGGCACGGTGGCGCTGCTGACCGCCAGCATCTTCATCTGGTGGCATCCCACCATGGACACCACTTATCCGCTGGACATGCTGGTGCTGCCGCTGGTGGCCTGGGCGGCTTTCCGCTTCAGCCCGCGGGAAGTGGCGTTGGCGCTGCTGCTGATCACGATGCTGGCGCTATGGGGCACCCGCCATGGCGGCGGCCCTTATCTGGGCTTTTCCGCCTACAGCACCTTGATCATCCTGCAAACCTATATCGGCATCCTCGCCGTGGTAGCGCTGTGCGTCGCCGCGCTGATGAGCGAGCAGCGCCATATCAAACAGGAATTGGGGAGACAGCAGGAACAGCTGGAGCAGCAGGTGCGCATCCGCACGCTGGCGCTGGAGCAATCGCATGCCGAGGTGCTGGCGCTGTCGCGGGTGGACTCAGTGACCGGCATCGCCAACCGCCGCTGCTTCGAGGAAAGCCTGGACGGCGAATGGCGGCGGGCGCGGCGGCTAGACGCGCCGCTGGGCATGCTGATGATAGACATCGACTACTTCAAGCTCTACAACGACCACTACGGCCACGTCAGCGGCGACTACTGCCTGCGCGAAGTGGCGCAGGCGATACGCGGCAGCGTGCGGCGGCCGCAGGACCTGGTGGCGCGCTACGGCGGCGAGGAGATCATCTGCCTGTTGCCGGACACCGGCGCCGAGGGCGTGGCCGTCGTCGGCGAGGCGGTGCTGGAGGCGGTGCGCGAATTGCAGTTGCCGCACGCCGGCTCGTCGGTGGCCAGCATCGTCACCATCAGCATAGGCGGCGCCACCGTGCATCCGCGCGAGGTGGTGGACAGCCGCCAGCTGATCGAGGCCGCCGACCGCGAGCTCTACCGCGCCAAGCAGCAGGGCCGCAACCGACTGGTGATCGCCGGACGCGACGAGGCGACGGCCGGCCGCTAGCGCGCGTCGGCGGCCATGCCGCGGAACCGTTCCTCCAGCAAGCGCAGCAACCGCAACGTCGTCGCCAGCTCCTCAGCGTCGATGCCGTTCAAGGCCTGATCGAAAAATGCCTGCCGCTGCGGCGCCGCCGCGCGCAGCAGCGCCGCGCCGGCCTCGTCCAGCGTCACCAGCGTCTGGCGGTTGTCGGCCGGATCGGTATCCCGCCGCACCAGCTTCTCGGCCTCCATCGGCTTCAACTGCCGCGTCAGCGCGCCGGGGTCCATCTGCAGGTGGCAGGCCAGCCGCTTCTGGCTGGCGGTGCCCAGATCGTCCAGCGCCTTCAGGATGCGCCAGCGCGGCAGCGCCTCGCCGACCCGGCCCTCGAAGGCGCTGTACATCGCGCGGCTGCTGCGGCCCAGCTGCTGCAGCAGATTGGGAGGATGCTCATTCATGCCGCAGCTCCTGTTCCGGGACCGCGCTGTCCAGCCTCACCGCCGGCACCTTGCGCACCAGCCACAGGCCCAGCAGCAAGCCTAGCGCCACCAGCCATTGGCTGTAATGGATGGCGTCCACCAACAGTTCGCGGCTGGCGGCCAGCAAGCCGTCGGCGCCGGCCGCCGCGTGGCGGAACTGCGCCAGGCTGTCGGCGTTCAGCAGGGTCTGCGGATCGGCCAGCCAGGACCGCCAGCCCTCGCCGTGGCGCGCGGTCAGCATCGCCTCCACGTTCTGCCGGAAGCTGTGGCTGACAACCGCGCCCATCACCGCCGTGCCCAGCATGCCGCCCACCATCCGCGTCGACTGCAGCATCGCGGTGGACACCCCTAGCTGCTGGCGCGGCGCCAGTTGCTGGACAAAGATGGTCAGGTTAGGCATCAGCAGGCCCAGACCCAATCCGCCCATCATCATGTTGGCGAAAATCAGTGCGTGCGGCGTGGACGGCGAAGTGCGCGCCAACAGCGCAGCAGTGGCCGCGAACATCAATAACCCCAGGCCCAGCAGCCGCGTCGGATGCTTCATCCGCTGCACGATGCGGCCGTTGAGCATGCTGCCGATGGTGATGAACACCACCAGCGGCGTCACCAGCAAGCCGGCCTGGTTGGGCGACAAGCCGAAGCCGGCCTGGAACATCAAGGGCGCGTAATACATCACCGCGAACATGCCGAAGCCCATTAGCAGCGACAAGCCGAATAGCGGCGCCAAGCCCTTGTGCGACAGCATGCTGGGCGGCAGCAGCGGATTGGGGCTGCGCTTTTCCCACCAGAGCAGCGCCGCCAGCGCGGCCAGGCCCAATCCGGCCAGCGCAGCCAGCAGCAACGGCGACTTGTGCTGCGGCAGCCACTCCACCGTCAACTGCAGCGAGCCGAGGAACAGCGCGATCAGCACCGCGCCCTGCCAGTCCAGCCGCGACGGCGGCCGCTCGTCGTGGCGGATCACCGGCAGGAAGCGCCAAACCAGCCACAGGCTGACCACGCCGACCGGCAGATTGACGAAGAACACCCAGCGCCAGCCCAGGTACTCGGTGAGAAAACCGCCCAGCGACGGCCCGATGGCGTTGGCCAAGCCGAAGGACGCCGACAGCATCACCTGCCAGCGCAGCCGCTCGCGGGTGTGGGGAAATAGGTCCGGCACGCAGGCGAAGGTGGTGGCCACCAGCATGCCGCCGCCAACGCCCTGCAAGGCGCGCGCCAGCACCAGCTGCAGCATGTCCTGCGCCAGGCCGCACAGCATGGAGGCGGCGGTGAACAATACAATGGCGGTCAGCACGAAGGGTTTGCGGCCGTGGTCGTCGCCCAGCTTGCCGAAGACGGGGACGGTGATCACCGAGGTCAACAGATAGGAGGTGCCCACCCAGGCGTACAGCGCGAAACCATGCAGGTCAGCCACCACGGTGGGCATCGCGGTGCCGACCACAGTCTGGTCCAGCGCCACCATGATCAGCACGCAGCACAGGCCCAGCATCGCCATCAACCGCTGGCGGAAGTCCAGACCGGCGGCCAGGCCGGCTGGAGAGGAAGGAGCGTTCATGATTGATAAGGCAATAGTTGCTATATCAATCATTATGCGGAACGCCGGACCGGCGCGCCACGCCCCAGCGGTTAACAAATGTTGGCGGAAAAGGGGAAGGCCGCCGCAGAGAAGCGGCGGCGGACGCCGGCGGCGCTCAATAGCCCTGGCGCGCCAGCCAGCTGGCTTCCTCGCTGTTGGCGACGGTGTGCACCAGCCAGTCGCGGAAGGCCCGCACCTTGGGCAGCTCGGCCAGCTCGTGCGGATAGACCAGGTAGTAAGCCCACTCGGTTTCCAGCACGGTGTCGAACGGGATCACCAGCCGGCCGCTGTCCAAGTCCTGGGTGACCATCGACGCCTGGGCCAGCGTCACGCCCATGCCGGCCACTGCGGCGTGCAGCGCGTATTCCAGCGCGTCGAAGGTGACGCCGCTTTCCGGATTGACGCCGGACACGCCGGCCAGCGTCAGCCAGCGCTTCCAGGTGTTCTGGTCGCGCCACGGGTGCAGCAGCGTGTGGTGCCTCAGGTCGTCCGGCACGTGCAGCGGGTGCTTGCCGGCCAGCAGGCTGGGCGAGCACACCGGGATCAGCTTTTCGCGGCAGATGCATTCCAGCCGCAGATCGGCCGCCGCCTCCGGGCTGGACAGGCCCACCACCGCCAGATCGTATTCGGCGCGGTTGAACGGCTTGTTGTGTATCAGCTGGGTCAGCAAGTGCAGCGTGTACTCCGGGTGCCGCGCCTGGAAGTCGGCCAGATTGGGCAGCACCCAGCGCATCGCCGGCGTCGGCGGCATCCGCACCCGCAGATCGCTCTGGCGCAGGCGCAGCGCCTCGCTGGCCTCGTTCAACAGCTGGAACGCCTCGCGCGCCGGCTTCACCAGCGCCTCGCCTTCGGCGGTCAGCGCCAGGCCGCGCGCCTGGCGGGTGAAAAGCGTGGCGCCGTAATACTCTTCCAAGGTCTGGACGTGGCGGCTGATCGCGCCCTGGGTGAGGCTGAGCGCGGCGGCGGCGCGGGTGAACGACAGGTGCTCGGCAGCGACGACGAACACGCGCAGGGCATTCAGCGGAGGCAGCTTCATGCTGTTACATGCCTTTTCTTCATAGTTTTCATGAGATTAACTGCTTTGTGCAAACCGCCGCCTCCACGTATGCTGGTGGACATTGTCGCGGACGGTACCATCGCGGCGAAAGCAAGCGCCATGCATAGGTCTGAGGTCAGCCATGCATAATGGTTGATTCTGGCACAGCTTTCGTCGTTCGGCATCCTTATTGTCAGACAGGATACCGCCCGCGCTCTCGTATCGATTGATTGTCTGCCAGTCCACGTTGGCATGCACGGGCCCCTCGGGGTCCGATTTTTTTTGCCCGCCGCCGGCGCGCGGCCAAGAAAAATGCCGCCGGCCGAAACGGCGGGCGGCATCGCGGACGGCGAGCGTGGACGGCTGCGCTCAACAGCCCTGGCTCAGCGCCAGCTCCAGGCTCTTCTGGTAATGCAGCTGCGAAGCCTCTTCCTTGCCGGTGGCCTCGAACAGCCGCGCCAGCTCGGCGTGCGCGCACAGCGTGGGCTGGATCGACACGCTGGCCTCCAGATAGCTCTGCGCCTTGCCCCACAGCTGCTGCGCCTGCGCCAGACGGCCCAGCGCCAGCAACAGCCAGTGGTCGCGCGGGCGCAGCTTCAGCCAGTTTTCGGCGTCCTTCAGCAGCGCCAGCCGCTTTTCCACGCTGAGGTGGGCAGCCAGCTGACCCAGTTCGCGCGCCAGTTCCGGCAGCTCCATTTCGTCGCTGGACAGCGCGCCGGCCAGCAGCGTGGCGGCGTAGTCGTATTCCTGCAAGCGAATCAGGTGTGACACCACCTGTTGCAGCAGTTGCGGATTGCCGCGCTCGGCGTCGGGGATGCGGCGCAGCCAGTCGCGCACTTCGCGCTCGGACAACAGTCCGGCCAGCTGCTGCTGGTAGGCGGCCAGCCGGTAGCGGCGCGCCTGCTCCGGCTCCAGCGCGTCGGCCTTCAGCAGTTTTTCGGTCAGCAGCAGGATGGCTTCCGGCTGCTTCTGCAGCAGGCGCACCTTCAGCTCCAGCCGCAGCGCGTTGGTCAGATTGGGCGACAACGCGCGGGCTCGCTCGATGGCGGCCAGCGCGCCCAGCGCGTCCTTGTCCTCCAGCCTCAGCTCGGCGTCCAGCATGTGGCGCGCCAGTTGCAGCCGCGCCGGCAGCTGGTCCAGCTGGTTCAGGTATTCGTCGCGCTTGCCGCCGTCGCCGGCGGATCCGGCCGCGCGGGCGGCGATCAGCAGCGCCAGCGCGCGGTTCTCGGCCGAGTATTCATCGGACAGCGATTTGGACGCCTCGCGCTCGGCCTTCTGGAAACGGCCCTCGAAGAAGGCGATGCCGGCCTCGCGCAGCGCGTGGCGGGCGGCTTTCAGCTTCTTCTGGCGCTGGAAGCGCTGCACCTGGCGCGGCAGGTCGGCGGCCAGCGCGATCAGCCGCAGCGCGATGTGGGTGACGACGATCAGCGCCACCACCAGCACGATCATCAGATTGAACGACACTTCCATCCGGTAAGGCGGCAGGAACAGGATGGCGTAGCCGGTATTCAGGGTGGAGGCCAGCCCCACCAGCACGGCCAATGCGAACAGGCCGGTTATCCACAATGCGAATCTCACCGTTTACTCCCCGCTGTTGCCTTGGGCGTCGCGCACAGCCTTCAGGCTGGCGCTCATGTCAGGTAGGCTGATGTCCAGGGGCGCGCCTTCCAGCTCGCCCAGCGTCGCCAGCCACTGCGAGGAGGCGGCCGCGTCGCGGTCGAAATAACGCTGCACGTAGCTGCGCGCGGCGGCGATGTCGGCGGCGTAGGTCTTGCCGTCGCGCTGCATCAGCGCCAGGCGCGCGTCCAGCAGGCGCATCTTCAGATTCTCGCGCAGGAAGAAGGCCTGCTCCGGCGACAGCAGCAGCGCCTCCGGCTTGTCCATGCGGCGGATGTGGATCAGCTCGCCCAGGCTGCCGCTGATCTCGGCGGACAGCCGCTCCCACCACGGGGCATCCGCCGCCGGCTGCGCCGGCTTGCCCGGCTGCGCGCCGCCCAGGCGGTGCGAATCCACCACCAGCGGCAGCGAATCCACGCTCAGCATCAGCCGGTCGATCTTGACGGTCAGGCCGACGGTGTCGAGATAGGGCAGCGCCTTCAGTTTTTCCAGATCGGTGGCCACGGCCTTCTTCACCCCGATCAGCTGCGGGCGGTCGAACTTGGCCAGCCGCGCGTCCACCATCTCCAACGCGGAGACGGCGGCGCTGACGTTGCCGGCCAGCTGCAGCTGCTGGCTGGCGATGGCGAGCGTGTGCTCAATCTCGGACAGCAGCCAGTCGGTGCGGTTCTTGGTTAGCTCCTGGTACATGCCGTTCAGCGTCGCGTATTGGCCGGCGGCCTCGTTGACGCGCGCCTCCACCAGCGCCAGCTTGCCGTCGGTGGCACGGGCGGCCAGCATCGCCTGCTCGGCGATGGCGCGCTGCTCCTTGCCGGCGCCGCTGCCTTCGGCCAGACGGCGCGCCAGTTCCTGGCGCATCGAATCCAGCTGCTGCTGGGTGGTGTAGAACTGCCAGCCGGCCACGCCCAGCGCGGCGA
>NZ_JAJOHV010000066.1:30041-30469 GCF_021129175.1 Chromobacterium piscinae
GGCCACGCCCAGCGCGGCGACGGCCAGCCACACGGCGAGGCCGGGGCGTTTGCGGGACGGGGCGGCCTGGGCCGGGATGGCTTCGTTGATCTGGGATTCGCTCATGGGTGACGACGGAACCATTCTTTGAGGCCGGCGACCAGTGCGGCATCGTCGGCTCGGGTTGTCACGATGCGTGTCGCGCCGAAAGCGTCCAGGCGCTCGGCGATACGCGGATGCGGCACGCAGTACAGCAGGCATTGTAGCGTTCCCATCCGGCGCGGGCCAGCCAGTCGGAACAATTGCTCTACCATTTCGCCTGAAGTGATGATCACGGCATCGGGCGGAGCGGCGTCGAACGCCGCCCAGTCCGGCGCGCCGTCGACGCGGCGATAGACCTCGGCGACCTCCACCCGGGCGCCCCGCGCGGCCAGCGTATCCGCCAGCAG
>NZ_JAJOHV010000067.1 GCF_021129175.1 Chromobacterium piscinae
GCGGAGTCGCAGCGCTTGGGACTGACGAAGCTGGGCATCGTCGGGTCGGAACAGTTCTTGCAATAGACGGTCTGTAAGGATCGGACAGGAAAGGCAGCTTCGGCTGCCTTTCTTTTCTCGAAGCACGCATGGAGAAGTTCAATGAAGATGAAAGCGTTGGCGTTGGCTCTGCTGCTGGCAGGCCAGGCATGGGCGCATGGCGTATCCGGAATCGATGCCGCTAATTTCAATTCCAGCATTCGTCCGCAGGACGATATCTATCTGGCCGTCAACGGCAAGTGGCTCGATACGCATGAAATTCCGGCCAGTGAATCCTGGAGCGGCGCGTTCAAGGATCTGCGGGATCTGAGCGAAGCGCGGAGCCGCGAATTGATCGAGCAGGCTTCGGCTGGCCAGGCGAAGGATGGCAACGCGCAGAGGATCGGCGTCGCTTACGCCAGCTTCATGGATGAGGCCGCGGCGGAGAAAAAGGGCTTGCAGCCGATCGAACCGGATCTGCAGGCGATCACCCTGCTGGCGAGCCGCAATGAGCTGTTGAAATTGATCGGCGGCGGGCAGTCCGGCAACGTCAAGCTGCCGCTGGCCTTGTATGTGGGGATAGACGCCCGCGACGCCACCGCTTATTTGCCTGACCTGTACCAGAGCGGGCTGCTGATGCCTGATCGAGACTACTACTTGAGCAAGGATGCGCGTTTCGCCAAAGCGCGGGATGCCTATCAGGTTTATCTGAGCCGCTTGTTCCGCCTGGCTGGGTATGCACAGCCGGAGAAGCGCGCTAAACGGGTGATCGCGCTAGAAACCAAATTGGCTCAGCTGCAGCGCAGCAGAGTGGAAAACCGCGACCCGCAGAAAACCTACAACAAGACGACGCCGGCTCAATTGGCCAAACTGGCGCCCAAGCTTGATTGGCAGGGCTTTCTGTCCGCGGCCGGGATGTCCGGGATCTCCGCGCTGAATGTCAGCCAGCCCGAGTACGTGGCGGGCCTGGCTCAGCTGCTGCGCAAGGAGCCGTTGCTGAATTGGCAGGATTATCTGATCGCGCATACGCTGGACGGCTATGCGCCATACCTGAGCAAGGCGATGGTCGATGCCCGTTTCGATTTCCACGGCAAGGCCTTGTCCGGCACGCCAGAGCAGCGGCCGCGCTGGAAGCGGGGCGTGCAGTTGGTGGAGTCATCCTTGGGTGAGGCGTTGGGACAGTTGTATGTGTCCAAGTATTTCCCGCCGGAACACAAGCGCAAGATGGAGGAGCTGGTCGGCAATCTGATGCAGGCCTATCGTCAGAGCATCGATGGCTTGAGCTGGATGAGTCCGGCGACCAAGCAGGCTGCGCAGGTCAAGCTGTCCAAATACATGTTGAAAATCGGTTACCCCGATCATTGGCGCGATTATTCCGGCCTGGAACTCAAGTCCGATGATCTGGTGGGCAACGTCAAGCGCGCTAATCAGTTCGATTACCAGTGGCAGCTGTCGCATCTGGGCAAGCCGGTGGACCGGACGGAATGGGGCATGACGCCGCAGACGGTCAATGCCTATTACAATCCTTCCCAGAATGAGATCGTGTTCCCAGCCGCCATTCTGCAGCCGCCGTTCTTCAATGCCGCGGCGGACGATGCGGTCAATTACGGCGGCATCGGCGCGGTGATCGGGCATGAGATCAGCCATGGCTTCGATGATCAAGGCAGCCAGTTCGATGCCGACGGCAATCTGCGGGACTGGTGGACGGCAGAGGACAAGGCGCGCTTCCATGAGCTGACCAGCAAGCTGGTTGCGCAATACGACGCGTACGAGCCGCTGCCGGGCAAGCACATCAACGGCAAGCTGACCCTGGGAGAGAATATCGCCGACAACGTGGGTCTGCAGATCGCCTACAAGGCTTATCAGCTGTCGCTGGGTGGCAAACCCGCCCCGGTGATTGACGGCATGAGCGGCGATCAACGCTTTTTCTATGGCTTTGCCCAGGTTTGGCGCGGCAAGACTCGGGATGAAGCCATGTTGGCCAGGCTGGTATCCGACCCTCATTCGCCGGATGCGTTCCGGGCGATCGGCGCCACCTCGAACAGCGATGCTTTCCAGCACGCTTTCGAAGTGAAGCCGGGAGACAAGATGTATAAGCCGGAAGATCAGCGCATTCGCATCTGGTAAAGCGAATAGTGGCTGAAGAGTAGGGTTGAACGCGGGCAAGCGCTGGAATGAGCGCGCTTGTCTGCGTTTTCTTGTTATGGGCAGTGCGCGCAATGCGCGGCATTGTTTGCCTTGAGTTGCTTGAAGAGGAGCGATCAATAATCTGGCAATGGTATTGCTGTAATTGGTTTCGGTGCATACACTTCGTTGATGCACAAATTCATGCCTTTCATACTTGTCGCAGTCCTAACCGCTTGCGATTCGCATCAAATCAATCAGATAGCAAAATCTCCGGAAGTGAAACAGTTGGCCGCTTTGGGCGAGTCCATCCTGTCATCGGCGGCATCGCAGCAATCCGGCGCCGCGCCATCCCCAGTCAAGGCCGAGCCCTTGGTTAGCGGGGGCAAGGCGATCGGCCATCGCGACTTCGCCGCCGCCAAGCGCATTTTGCCGCGCGTGTACTCAGGCATGGAGGTGGACTTCTATTGCGGTTGCCGCTATCAGGGCAAGGCGGTCGATTGGCAGTCTTGCGGTTACCAGCCGCGCAAGTCCGAAGCGCGCGCCAGCCGCATCGAGTGGGAGCATGTGGTGCCGGCTTGGGTGTTGGGACACCAGCGCCAGTGCTGGCAGCAGGGCGGCCGCAAGGCCTGCGGCGATCAGGACCCGTTGTTCCAGATGGCCGAGGGCGATCTGAACAATCTGGTCCCGGCGGTGGGCGAAGTTAACGGCGACCGTGCCAATTTCGCCTACGGCGCCTGGGAGATTCATCCCCGGCCCATTTATGGGCAGTGCCAATCGCTGGTGGATTTCAAGCAAAAGCGGTTCCAGCCGCGGGAAGAGGTGCGCGGCGCGGCGGCGCGCATTACCTTGTACATGCATCAGCGCTATGGTTTGAGAATGAGTCAGCAGGACCGTCAGTTGATGTGCGCATGGGCGCGGCAACATCCGGTGGATGAGTGGGAGCGCCAGCGCAACAAACGCATCATGCAATGGCAGGGCGAGGGCAATTTCCTGGTTTCCCAGCCGGAGGAATTGAGCAGGGTTTGCGGCTGATCCGCTTTATCTCGACGATAAAAAACGCCACGGCATGCCGTGGCGTTTTTGATTTTCAGATCGAACCAGACTTAGAACGAAACCTTCATGCCCAGGCCGAAGGCTTGCGGGCTGCTGCCTGCGCCAAGGGTATTTTTGCTGGCGTCGGCAGAGTTGATGGTGTCGTATACCGGATTATTGGCAAAGTTGGCATTTGCCTTGGCATTATTGGTGATCTTGGTGTAGTAAGCCAGCAGCTGAGTGGTCTTGGACAGATTGTAAGTGCCGCCCAGAATCCACTGTTTGGCCTTGTAGTCGTCGCCATTGGTGCCTGCGGAGACGTTCTTCAGGCTACCTAATTGACCATAGGCCAGCTTGATGGAGGCTGCGCCGAAGTCTTGGCCCAATGCAATTTGCCAGTCATCTTGTTTCAGCTGCGAGCCTGCGGCGTTGTCGTAAGTGGCCCACTCATAAACACCACCAATGTACGTGCCGAAATCAAACTTGTAGCTGCCGGCGATGTTGTACAGGCTGACGTTTTTGCCGGAATAGCCGGTCTTTACGGAGTTGGAGTTGCCAGACACTGCGCTGTCATAGCGGCGATCCCAGCCAGTGCTCAAATTCAAGCTTTGCCAGTTGTATGCCAAGCCAAGGGACAGACGTTTGGCATCGGTAGCTGAGCCATTGCTAGGTGTGGATAGATCGGTTACACGTGCTTCATCCACGCCCCAAGAGGCTCCGAGCTGGAAGCCGGACCATTTTGGTGAATACCATTGGATAGAGTTCTTCAGGCGTTCTTCGCCACGGCCGTTCACCGAGGACTTGCCGAAGTTGTCTGCTGTTGTGTTCACCATGACGTCGATGCCCAGCGCGCTATTGCTGCTGCCGGACAACGTCTTGTATGCAGAATCATAGTTACCCAACAGCACCTTGCCGAAGTCAGCGCTTTCGAGGCCAACGAAGGTATTGCGGGTTCCAAGCGTTGCAGACTGGCCGGCATCATTGGTGCCGCCTTGCTCGAAATTGCGCAGGCTGCTTTCCACTTGCCAGATGGCCTTCAGGCCATTGCCCAGATCCTCGTTGCCTTTGAATCCAATACGGGAGTTGTGGTCAACGATACGAGTGCGGGTATTGTACGGAGTGAAAGTCACGCCATTGTTGCTGCTGGCGGGCGTGCTTGTGCTGGCCTTGGTGGACTCAATGCCTGCGCTCAGGAAGCCATAGATGGTGACGTCGGCGTGAGCTGCGACCGGTATGACGAAAAGCGATGCAACGATTGCTGCCAGATTCTTCTTTTGCATGATGAACTCCAAGTCAAGTCTGTGGTTCTGTTGTGAAGCAGTGAAGAGACCGTGTCCGGTTTTGGCAACGCTTGCACGGCTGCTTCACGACTTTGTATTAGTTTAGCCACAGAATATGACGGGAGTGTTGCGAAGACTGGTAAAAAGAGTGGTGTCGATGAGACGCCTGTTGCGATTATGCCGAAAACTTGTTCGGATAGACCTCATCGATCAGTGTCCGACAATCGACTACGCGCAGATCATTGTCTTTTGCAAAGTCCATCAGGAACTGAAAGATTTGCGGATAGATTTTTTCCAGCTTCTTGTCCACGGCGACGCAGCGCACGCCCTCCAGCAGCATGGGGCGGACAAAGGCATGGTAGGACAGCTTCTGATTGGTGTCGAAGGAGGCCAGGATGCCCGCCAGTCGCTCAGCCCAATCGCTGGGGCGGAAAGTGCGGCCTTCTGAGGTCAGGCCCTGGATCACGATTTCGTACGGATTGCAGATCATGGCGGTGGAACCAGTGTGTTTGCTTTTGGTGTAGCCTGTTTTGTTGTCCGTGCTAAGACGTTTTTTCTAGGCCGACGACTTTTACTTATGCGAAAGTTTCGTGATCATACCTGAAAATCATATGCGCTTGAATGGCGGCAGCGAAGCCAGCAGCTTTTTGCCGTAACTTTGTCGCGTCAAGCGGTTGTCCAGAATGGTCACCCGACCGTAATCGCGTTCGGTTCTGATCAAACGGCCCACGGCTTGAACCAGCTTGATCGACGCTTCCGGCACTGTCAGCTCGATGAAGGGGTTGCCGCCGCGCTTCTCGATCCAGCGGGACAGCGTTTTGCCCACCGGGTCGTCCGGCATCGCGAACGGCAGCTTGGCGATGATCACGTGCACGCAGCTCTCTCCCGGCAGGTCCAGTCCTTCCGAAAACGAATCCAGCCCGAAAATCACGCTGGCCTGCTGGTCTTTCAGCCGCTGGTGATGGGTGTTCAGCAGTGTGCGCTTGGGAATGTCGCCCTGGATCAACAGTCTGTCCCGCAAGTCCGCGGGCAGACCTGAGCCCACTTCCTGCATCTGTTTGCGTGATGAGAACAGCACCAGCGTGCCCACCGGCTCTTTCAGGTCGATCAGCTTGGGCAGCCATTCGATGATTTCGCGGGTATGGCCGCCGGGGTCTTTGGGGCTGGCCAGCAGCGGCGGCAGGTAGAGCTCGCCCTGTTCGTCGAAGTTGAACGGCGATTCCAGCGCCATGCAGCTGACCTTGGGCAGCCATTTCAGGCCAGTCTGCGACAGCAGCAGCTCGAAATCGCCGAGCGAGCGCAGCGTGGCCGAGGTGAGGATGGCGCCGGCGGCGCGGCGCCACAGCGTGGCGGCCAGGCTGGCGGCGGCGCTGACTGGCGAGGCCGAGAACAGGTAGTCGCCCTTGCCCTCGGCGCGGCGGGTGATCCATTTAGCGATCGGCGGCGCGTTTTCCGGGGTTTCGGTATCGAACAGATCCCATACGGCCATCAGCTGTTCGGCGCGGCCGATCAGGAAACCCAATTCGGTAGCGGTTTTGTCCAGATCCACATCCCCGCTCTTGTCCTTGCGGGCCTCGGATAGCGCGTTGCCCATATCATCCAACTGTTTGGACAGCGCGCGGGCGGAAATCGCCATATTGGCCGCCGAGGTTTTCAGCCGTTCCGGCAATACGCCGTCTTCGATCAGCCAGGAGGGTTCCAGATTGTCGCTGCTGGCGGCCAGCGAGTCTTCGCTGCCCAGCAGCCATTGCCATTCGGTCAGCGTCTCCACGCAGGCGGCGGCGGAGTCGATGGCATTGCTGGCCAGTTCGGCCTTGCCGGTGTGCGCTTCGGCGTGCACGACCACCGCGCCCACCTTGTCCAGCCAGCCCAGCGCCTGGCCCAGCGAGTGCTCGGCGGCGAACTGGTTGACCGCCTTCTTCGCCAGATGGTGCGCCTCGTCTATGCAGTAGAAGCTTTCTTCTGGGGCGGGCAGGATCACGCCGCCTCCCATCGAGACGTCGGCCAGCATCAGGTCATGGTTGGCCACTACCACATCGACGTTTTCAAGGGTGTCGCGGGCGAGGTAGAACGGGCATTCGACGCGGTTGGGACAGGCGGTTTTCAGGCAGCCGTGGCGGTCATTGGTGACGCGCGCCCACAAGCCGTCTTCCACGATGCTGTCCCAGGTGTCGCGGTCGCCGTTCCATTTGCGGTAATGGAAGGCGTCGGCCATCGCGCTCAGCGCGTCCAGCTCGGCCTGTTCCGGCTTGTGGTCCCACAGCGCCATCATCGGGTCGGGCTGCAGCAGGCTCTGCTGCGAGTGCTGGGCGGTGAGGCCGTACAGGCGATACGGGCACAGATAGCGGCCGCGGCCCTTGGCCAGAGCGAAGGTCAGCGGCAGACCGCTGTTTTCGACGACGAAGGGCAGGTCGCGGTTGACCAGTTGTTCCTGCAGCGCCACGGTGGCGCTGGTGACTACCAGCTTTTTACCGCGCGCGCGCGCCATCACGCCGCCAGCCAGCAAATAGGCCAGGCTCTTGCCGACGCCGGTGGGGCCCTCGATCACCGTAATGCTTTCGCCTTCGCGCTCCGGCCAGTCGTCGCCGACCTTTTCCTGGGCGCGCGACAAGGCATTGGCGATTTCAGCCAGCATGCGGCGTTGCGAGGCGCGCGGCCGGAAGCCCGGCAGGCGGTCGGAAATGGCGCGGTAATGGTCGCGGATTGAGTCTTTTTCGGCGTCGGTCAGCATGGGCGCGATTGTACCGCATGCGACCGTTGTGCGCCTGCATAATGACGGCGGGCACAAGATGTGGATAGGATAGGAGACAAACAAAAATACAGAACAGCGCGTACGTCCGGACAGACGCTAAAAA
The DNA here is from genome assembly GCF_021129175.1 of Chromobacterium piscinae. GTDB lineage: Bacteria > Pseudomonadota > Gammaproteobacteria > Burkholderiales > Chromobacteriaceae > Chromobacterium > Chromobacterium piscinae. The sequence continues at coordinate 7,313 of NZ_JAJOHV010000067.1, forward strand.
CAAGTGCGCGGCAAACAGCAAGAGGAGAAACCTTCATGAAACCCGTTAGCCGCGTTGTCGTGGTCAGCGACGATGTGACATGGCAGGCCGAAGTGCTGGCCGGTCTGGGAGCCGCCGCGGTGCGGCTGGAGAATCCATTTGGCTTGACCTTCGTCCCCGCCTGCACCACGGCGGAGACGATGGATCTGATCGCCCGCGACGGCGAAGTCCAGGTGGTATTGGTGGATCGGCAGCTGAAAGGCACCGCCAACGGCGAGGCCGCGGCCCAGCTGGCGAACCGCATCAGCGATTTTCGCCCGGAGATATCGCTTTACGTCTTCTTGCAGGACGACGACGAGCGGGCGCTGGTGGAAGAGCTGGCCAGCCATGCGGTGGATGGCTATTTCTATCGCGACGAGGCCGATTTCAACGGCTGGTTCCGCATTCTGGTGGCGGAGCTGGCGGAAAAGTCGGCGACGCCGTTCTACGACAAACTCAAGCAATACGTGCGGATGGCCAAGGATTCCTGGCACACGCCCGGCCATTCCGGCGGCGATTCGCTGAAAGGCAGCAACTGGGTCGGCGATTTCCACGATTTCGTCGGCGAGCACCTGTTGCGGGCGGATTTGTCGGTATCGGTGCCGATGCTGGATTCGCTGCTGCACCCGACCGGCGTCATCGCCGAGGCGCAGATGCTGGCGGCCAAGGCCTTCGGCGCGCGCAAGACCTATTTCGCCACCAACGGCACCTCAACCTCCAACAAGGTGATCTTCCAGACGCTGCTGGCGCCGGGCGACAAATTGCTGCTGGACCGCAACTGTCACAAGTCGGTGCATCACGGCGTGATCCTGTCCGGCGCGCGGCCGGTGTATCTGGATTCGTCTATCAATCGCCAGTACGGCATCTTCGGTCCGGTGCCCAAGACCACCATCTACCAGGCGATTGACGACAATCCGGACGCGAGGGTGCTGATTCTTACCTCTTGCACCTACGATGGCCTGCGTTACGACCTCAAGCCCATCATCGAGGCAGCGCATGAGAAGGGCATCAAGGTGATCGTCGACGAGGCCTGGTATGGTTTCGCGCGCTTCCACCCCGCGTTCCGACCGACGGCGCTGGAATCGGGCGCCGACTACGTGACCCAGAGCACGCACAAGGTGCTGTCGGCGTTCTCGCAGGCCAGCATGATCCACGTCAACGACCCGCGTTTCGACGAGCACCTGTTCCGCGAAAACTTCAATATGCACGCGTCCACCAGTCCGCAGTACAGCCTGATCGCCAGCTTGGACGTGGCGCGCAAGCAGGCGGTGACCGAGGGTTACCGTTTGCTGGACCGCACCTTGAAGCTGGCGCAGGAGCTGCGCGAGAAAATCAACTCCACCGGCGCTTTCCGCGTGCTGGAACTCGACGATCTGCTGCCGCCGGAGGTGCAGGAGGACGGCATTCTGCTGGATCCGACCAAGTTGACGGTGGATTTCAGCCGTTCCGGCTTCACCGCCGACGAGCTGCAGCAGGCGCTGTTCGAGCGCTACAACATTCAAGTGGAGAAGTCGACGTTCAGCACCATCACGCTGCTGTTAACCATAGGCACCACCCGCAGCAAGCTGTCCCGCCTGTACGACGCGATGCTGCGCCTGGCCAAGGAGGGGCGTCCGCCGCGGGCGTTGGGGCGCATGCCGGAAATTCCGCATTTCTCGCGCCTGGCCTGCCTGCCGCGCGACGCTTTCTACGAGGCCGGCGAGCGCTTGCCGCTGCTGGACGACGACGGGCGGCCGAATCCGGCGCTGAGCGGGCGGGTGTGCTGCGACCAGATCGTGCCGTATCCGCCCGGCATTCCGGTGCTGGTGCCGGGACAGGTGGTGGACGACACCATCCTGGCCTATCTGGCGCGGCTGCAGAAGACGCAGAAAAGCATTGAAATGCATGGTTTGGCAGAGGACGGCGGCGAATTCTATCTGCGCGTGCTGAAGCCGCAGGAGCTGGCGGAATTGCCGGGACGCAGTTTGTTCAATTGAATGCTTGTCAGGCAGGAGGATTTCCGATAAATATAACAAATGTCGCATTTCTGTAAATCATGCCTTTGTATTTGCAGGGGGCGATATTTGTAAAGTGACTTGAGATTAGCGTGTAGTAATGTGCCGTTGCGCATGAAACCACCTCTCGGTGTTGCACGCGCAGCGGCCTCTTTTTTTGATTGGAGCATCATGACGTCCGTAAGGCATTACCTTCAGTTCAGCGACCTTTCTCCCGACGAGTACCATCATCTCTTCGAGCGAAGCCGGGTTCTGAAGCGACGACAAAGCGCCGGCGAGTTGCATCGGCCGCTGGTCGGCAAGGTGATGTCCATGGTGTTCGAAAAGAATTCCACCCGTACCCGCGTCTCTTTCGAGGCCGGCATGGCGCAGCTGGGCGGCCACGCGATGTTCCTGGACACCAAGAGCTCGCAGATCGGCCGCGGCGAGCCGATCGAGGACACGGCGCGCGTGCTGTCCCGGATGAGCGACATCATCATGATCCGGACCTTCGAGCAGGGCCTGGTCGAGCGGCTGGCCGCGCATTCCCGCGCGCCGGTGATCAATGGCCTGACCAACGAGTACCACCCGTGCCAGATATTGGCCGACATCTTCACCTATGTGGAGCGGCGCGGTTCGATCAAGGGCAAGACCGTTGCCTGGATCGGCGACGGCAACAATGTATGCCGCACCTGGCTGCAGGCCGCGCGCGTGCTCGGCTTCAAGCTGAGGGTAGCGTCGCCGCTTGGTTACGAGCTGAAGCCGCTGGACGGCCATTATTACGGCTCGGACGTGCTGGAACTGACCCAGGATCCGGTACGCGCCGCGCATGGCGCCGACATCGTCACCACCGACGTGTTCACCAGCATGGGCTTCGAGGCCGAGCAGAAGGCCCGCCAGGAGGCTTTCTCCGGCTACCAGGTGACGGCGGAGCTGATGAAGCATGCCAAACCGGACGCGCTGTTCCTGCACTGCCTGCCCGCGCATCGCGGCGAGGAGGTGGCGGCCGAGGTGATAGACGGTCCGCAGAGCGTGGTCTGGGAAGAGGCTGAAAACCGCATGCACGTGCAAAAGGCCCTGATCGAATATCTGTTGCTGGGGCACCGCGAGGACTGAGTCCCGCCCGGCAATCGATAAACAAACAACGAGTGGAAAGAGAAGCAATGTCTGACATCAAGAAAGTGGTTTTGGCGTATTCCGGCGGTCTGGATACCTCGGTGATCCTCAAGTGGCTGCAGGACGAGTACAAGTGCGAAGTGGTGACCTTCACCGCCGACATCGGCCAGGGCGAGGAAGTGGAGCCGGCGCGCCAGAAAGCGGTATCGCTGGGCATCAAGCCGGAGAACATCTTCATTGAGGATCTGCGCGAAGAGTTCGTCCGCGACTATGTCTTTCCGATGTTCCGCGCCAATACCATTTACGAAGGCGAGTACTTGTTGGGCACCTCCATCGCCCGGCCGCTGATAGCCAAGCGCCAGATCGAAATCGCGAACCAAGTGGGCGCCGACGCGGTATCGCACGGCGCCACCGGCAAGGGCAACGACCAGGTGCGCTTCGAGCTGGGCTATTACGCGCTGAAGCCGGACGTGAAGGTGATCGCGCCGTGGCGCGAATGGGACCTGTTGTCGCGCGAGAAACTGCTGGCCTATGCCGAAACCCACGGCATCGACATCAGCAAGAAGAAAAACGGCGGCAGCCCGTACTCGATGGACGCCAATCTGCTGCACATCTCCTACGAAGGCACCGTGCTGGAGGATCCGGCGCAGGAGCCGGAAGAGGATATGTGGCTGTGGAGCGTGAGCCCGGAGAACGCGCCGGATCAGGCCGAGTACGTGGAGCTGGAATACCGCAAGGGCGACATCGTCGCCATCGGCGGCCAGGCGCTGAGCCCGGCCGCGGTGCTGACCGAGCTGAATCGTCTGGGGAACAAGCACGGCATCGGACGGCTGGACATCGTCGAAAACCGCTATGTCGGCATGAAGTCGCGCGGCTGCTATGAAACCCCGGGCGGCACCATCATGCTGAAGGCGCACCGCGCCATCGAGTCCATCACCCTGGACCGCGAAGTGGCCCACCTGAAGGATGAGCTGATGCCCAAGTACGCGCAGCTGATCTACACCGGCTACTGGTGGAGTCCGGAGCGCGCGATGCTGCAGCAGATGATCGACGCCTCGCAAGCCACGGTGAACGGCTGGGTGCGGCTGAAGCTGTACAAGGGCAATGTGATCGTCGTTGGCCGCGAGTCCAAGACCGATTCCCTGTTCGATCCGACCATCGCCACCTTCGACGAGGACGGCGGCGCTTACAACCACGCCGACGCGGCCGGCTTCATCCGCCTGAACGCGCTGCGGATGCGCATCGCCGCCAATGCGCGGAGCAAGCGCGGCTGATATAATTGATTAATACCGTTGACATGGCGGCCATCCGGCCGCCATTTTTCGTTCTTTAAGCAGGCAAAGAGAGGCGTTGCGCATGCGGGCGAGCAGCTGGATACCGTGGGTTTTCGTCGTGTTGTGGAGCACTGGCTTCACCGGCGCCAAGCTCGGCTTGCCGTATTGCGGGCCGTTTACTTTCCTGGCGATCCGGATGGCGCTGACCTTGCTGTGCTTCGCGGCGTTGCTGGCCGTGCTGCGCCCTGCATGGCCGACGTTCGAGCAGGCGCGGCGGCAGTGGGTGAGCGGCGGCATGCTCCATGGCGGCTATCTGGGTTGCCTGTTCGCGGCGATCAAGTTGGGCGTGCCAGCCGGCCTGGCGGCGCTGATCATGGGCATGCAGCCATTGTTGACCGCCCTGATTTCCTGGCGGCTTGGCGAGAAACGTTTTCGCGCTATCCAATGGCTGGGCATGGCGTTGGGGCTTGCCGGCACGGCGCTGGTGATCGCGGGCAGCCAGGGCGTAGCCCTGGCTGGCGGCGCCGGCGCGGCCTTCGTGATCGCCGGCTTGCTGCTGATTACCGGCGGCACGCTGTACCAGCGCTACCGCGGCGGCGGCGCGCATCCGGTCGCGGGCGCGTTTCATCAGTATCTGTCCGCGCTGGCGGTGACTGGCGCATTGGCCTTGCTGTTCGAGCGGGGAGTGCCGGTGGTGTGGAGCGGGGAGTTCATCTTCGCCTTGGGCTGGAGCGTGACGATGTTGTCGGTGCTGGCGGTTCTGCTGTTGTTGCGCATGCTGCGCGACGGTGATGTCAGCCGGGTGGCGGCCTACCTCTATCTGGTGCCGGGTCTGACAGCCGTCCAGGCCTGGTGGTTGTTCGACGAGCGCTTGAGCCCGGCCGCGATGGGGGGTATCGTACTGGCAGCCGTCGGCGTGGTCTTGGTGCTGCGCGGCGGGGATTTTCGTTTACCGGGCCGCCTGAAGAGCGGTCGGAACTGAGCAGAGGCGGAGAAACGTGTCGGAAGAGCAATTCACCAATATTTCGCTGGTGGTGTGCCTGACTGGGCTGATCATTTTCATGGGCTTCATCATCTGGGACTTGGGCAAGAAGTCCAAGGCCGGAAAGACTGGCATGATCGTTTTATTTCTGGTGCTGGGGTTTGGCGTCACCGGATTTGTCTTCAAGAACATCCTGGTGGAGTTTATGCTGAGCAAGTAGGCATGGCTGTGGATTTGGGCGGAAGGTTTCGCCCGGCTGAAGGTTTAAAAGCCAAGCCCCGCATTGCGCGGGGCTTGGCTTTTTTCAGAGGGTCAGGCGATTTTGGCGCAGAGCGCCGTGTCGGTTCTGGGCTTGCGGACCTCCGGATGGTCAATGCGCACCACCTGCATCATCGCCATGTCCTTCAGGCGACGGCGCAAGGGATGAGTGTCGGCCGCGGCCTCAACAATGCCCTCGGCTTCGTCTGCTGAAGCCTGCTGATTATCCTGAATCTGCTGCTTCTCGAACCAGGTCAGGGGGCGCTGCAGGATGGCCTCCAACGGCTCATCCAGTTCGAAGTTGCTGTCAAGCATGGCACTCACCTCTTTGGAAGGGGTCTCCGCCTTTGGCTGATGGCTGGGGCGGGCTGAACATTGCCCTTGTATCTTACGAGGCTAGAAGGGTTTTGTTTATAAGTAGGAACCGCTAGTTTTACGAGGAATGTCCGGAAGAACAGTAATTTAGCGCGCTTGTCCGACAGTGTAATCTGTCAGCGGGCTGCGGCGGGCGATGATCGGTAAGCTGATCCTGTATTCATGACAGGAGGACTGATCATCATGTTTGGCAAGCTGCGCGATTACCGCTTGTATGTGCTGACTCTGCCCGCTTTGGCGGGTTTGTGCTGGATAGACCGCGTCGTCGCCGTCACCTGGCTGCAACTGGGCCTGGCCTTGCCGGTGCTGGTGGGCGTGGCGTTGCTGCTGCGCAAGGTGTTGTTCCATTCCGATGTCAGCCAGGCGGCCGATCTGGCGCTGGCTTCGCCGGTGGGGGCGTCGCTGGTGGTGCTGGCCGACAGGCTGTTCATGGCCGCCGTGTTGCTGGCGGGCGTGCTGTGGCTGCGGGGCTGAGCGTTGGCGCTCTGGCCTTGCTGCCGCTGTTGAATGCCGCCGCGACGCAGCATTGGCCTGACATGCCGTCGCGTTCCGTGCTGGCGGCCCAGGTGGAGCAGGAGAGCGGATGGTGCGAGCGGGCGGTGCTGAAGACTTCCCGCGAGTACGGCGCCGGGCTCGGCCAGTTCACCAAGGCGTATCGGGAAGATGGCGGCGTGCGCTTCGACGCGATCCGGGAGATGGCGGCGCGCCATCCGGAGCTGCGGGGCTGGGGCTGGCAGAACGCCTTCGATCCTCATTATCAGCTGACGGCGATGGTGCTGAAAAATCGCGATAACTATCGGCTGATACGCTGGGCCGAGGGCGAAGACCGGCTGGCGATGATGGACGCCGCCTACAATTCCGGCTTCGGCTCGGTGCTGCAGCGCCGCCGCTTGTGCGCCAATATGACGGCTTGCGATCCGGCGCGCTGGTTCGGCGGGCTGGACAAGGCCAGCGGCCAGTCCAGGCGCAGGCAGGCCGGTTACGGGCAGTCGTTCGCCGACATCACCAACACCCATGTCCGCAACGTGATGGTGGTCAGAAGGGGCAAGTATCGGTCCTATTTCGGCGAAGTGGTCGGGTCGCGTTGAACCGGGCGGCGCTCTTGGGGGCGCTGTCTTTCGCGCGTCGGCTTGCCGGGCGCTTATGGTAGAATCACCGGTTTCGCTTTGCGCCGGGATTGCAAAATGCCGGCTTCGGTCCCATCTTGAAGGACTGTTTTCAAGAATATGACAAGGTAGCCGCATGACAACCATCGTGGCCGTGCGCAAGGGCGACCAGATCGCCATCGCCGCCGACAGCCAGACCACTTTCGGCGACGATCAGAAGCTTCTCGCGCCGTACGACTGTTTCCACAACAAGATTTTCCGCCACGGCGACAACTATCTGGCCGTGTCCGGCTCCGCAGCGCACGACCTGGTGCTGCAGGGCGCGTTGAAAGAGCTGAAGAAAAAGGATTTGAGCAGCCGCCAGGGCATCTTCGAAACCTTCCGCAAGCTTCACCCCAAGCTGAAAGACGCGTTCTATCTGCGTCCGGAGGAAGATGAAGAAGATCCGTACGAATCCAGCCAGATGATGGTGGTGATCGCGAACGCGCACGGCATTTTCGGCGTGTATCCGATGCGCGAGATCTACGAATTCTCCCGCATCTGGGCAATCGGTTCGGGCCGCAAGTTCGCGATGGGCGCGATGCACGCGGTCTACGACCAGGATCTGTCCGCCCGGGAAATCGCCGAAATCGGCGTGCGCGCCGGCTGCGAATTCGACGTCAGCTCCTCGCTGCCGATGTCTGTCTACACCGTTGAAGCGGCCGCCGGGGCGGCCAAGGAAGCATGAATATGAACCATCACGACAAACTGCAACGATTCCTGTTCGACGGCGCGCCGGCGCGCGGCGCGCTGGTGCGCCTGGACGGCGCCTGGCAGCAGGTGCTGGCGCGGCGGGCCTACCCGCAGGCGCTCAAGACCGTGCTGGGCGAGATGATGGCGGCCTCGGTGCTGATGGCGGCCAACTTGAAGTTCGACGGTTCGCTGATTCTGCAGATCCACGGCACCGGCGCGCTGAAGCTGGCGGTGGTCGAGTGCAACAACGACCGCACCGTGCGCGCCACCGCCAAGTGGGATGGCGAGCTGGATGACAAGCCGCTGGCCGAGCTGCTGGGCGAGGGCGGCAAATTCGTGCTGACGCTGGAGCCGCGTCTGGACAAGAACCAGACCTGGCAAGGCATCGTGGCGCTGGAGGGAGATTCCGTCGCCCGGATGCTGGAAAACTACATGCTGCGCTCCGAGCAGCTGGACACCGCGCTGATCCTGGCCAGCGGCGGCAATACCGCCGCCGGCATGCTGCTGCAGCGTCTGCCGGAAGGCCATGGCGAGGCCGAGGGCTGGGATCGCGTCCAGATGCTGGGCCGCACGCTGAAGGCGGAAGAGCTGCTGGAGCTGGGCGCCGAGGACATTCTGCATCGTCTGTTCCATGAGGAGCAGGTGCGGGTGTTCGAGCAGGAAACCGTCAGCTTCAACTGCAACTGCTCGCGCGAGCGCGTCAGCAATATGCTGACCATGCTGGGCGGCCAGGAAGTGGGCGATGTGCTGCTGGAGCAGGGAAGCGTGGAAATCGTCTGCGACTACTGCAACCAGCGTTATGTGTTCGATGAGGAAGACGTCAACCAGTTGTTCGACTACGACGTGGTGGCGGCGGCGCGCGAAGCGCGCCATTAATGCCCGCAACTTCCGTTCAAAAAAGCCGCGCATGCGGCTTTTTTTGTATTTTCTTAAGTCGAAATTGGGCGTGAAAATTAACTGACCTGTTTTGTTGTTTAAGATCACGATCCGGCCTTAAACACAATATTCAATATCAGTGATATCCATTATGCTTCGCGACGCTTGGCCAATTAGCCTGGCGTCATTTGAACAAGCCATTGGATGACTGAATGAATACAACAACACTACCGCGTCGGTATCGGGCGTGGGGACTTTCCGTGATGGTGCCGCTGGCCTTGTCCGCTTGCCTGACGACGACAGGCGGCGAACAAGCCGGCGTGCAGCAACCCGCGCCTCAGGCCAATCAGCCCAGCGCGCGCTATTCCTCCCACTCTCCGGCCTTGTCGGAAAAACCGGATTACCCGCACGGCCTGCCGCCGGCTGCGCCGGATAACGGCGGCGCGCAGCCGCCGGCCAAACCTCAGGGCCAGCAAGGCCAGATCGCGCGCAAGGCGGCCCGGATGGATGTCGCCGCGCCGGCCTATGCCGACTGCGACGAGGCCAAGCTCGGCCAGCTGTCCGGCCAGGCGCTGGTGCGTTACGTGGCCAGCGTGGACGGCACTTGCATGAACCGCCTGTTCCAGGCGGACAACTTCAGCTACCGCGTGGTGTCGCCGGCCAATATGCAGCTGGTGGCGGCCGAAGCGCGCCAACGCGCGACCGCCTGGGATGGGCAGAACGCCAATGGCCTGTGGCCGCTGGCGGTGTTCCTGAAGGCGGGTTACTTCCTGCAGTACAGCCACGCCAAGGAAGTGGGCGACTACGGCCCGGCAGTGGATCAGCCGGTGATGCAGGTGGTGGAGGCGATGGCCGCCAATCCGGCGCTGTGGAACGTCAAGGCCATCGACAGCCGCGGCGACCGCGACGCCTGGTTCCGCGAGCGCGATGCTAGGCAGAGCGTGGCGGAAACGCTGATCCTGGCCGATTCGGTGCGCAAGGCCGAGTATGCGCTGCCGCTGCTGAACCGCTTCTTCGGCCGCTACAACGCCGCCGCCAAGGATAATTGGGCGCGCTTCGCGCTGCATCCGATGCAGACGCTGCTGTTCAATATGCATTACCAGCCCGAGTTCGCCCAGAAGGTGGAAAAGGGCCAGCTCGACGGACTGGTGGCCAGCCTGGCAGGGCTGACTCGCGCCGGCCAGCCGGCTTTCGCCGACGAGCAGATGTTCCTCAACACCCTGCGCGAAACCGGCCGCTTCATGCAATACCCGCGCACCGCGCCGCAAGCTGAATCCGCCGTCGCCCTGCATCTGAAGGGCGAGAAGTTCGGCGCCGCCTGGGCCGAGGCCGTGTACGCGCTGAAGAAGATGGGCAAGGTGCCGTGCGAACGCTACGGCATCTGCCAGGCCGAGCAGGAGCTGCGCGCCAGCCTGTTCCCCAACCGCTGGAGCTTCGACAACGGCAAGCTGGTGTTCGAAACCCCGCTGAGCCTGGCCGAGGTGGAGCCGCTGTACTATGCGATGAAGCAAGTGCAGACCCAGCTGTTCCGCGTGGCCGGCACCAAGGAGGCGGTGGCGAACGATCCCAATGAAAAGCTGAAGATGGTGATCTACGGCACCAAGACCGCCTACCAGCGTTTCCAGGGCCTGCTCAATGAGCTGTCCACCGACAACGGCGGCATCTACATCGAGAAGGACGGCACTTTCTACACCTTCCAGCGCGAAGTCCCGCGCGAAAGCTATCTGACCCTGGAAGAGCTGGTGCGCCACGAGTATGTGCATTATCTGTCCGGCCGCTACATCCAGCCGGGCATGTGGGGCACGTCCGAGTTCTACCGCGACGACCGCCGCATGCCTTGGTACGACGAAGGCTTTGCCGAATTCATGGCCTGGAGCACTTCGCGTGACGGCATCAAGGTGCGCGGCCACGTGGTGGACGTGGTGGCGAACGGCTGGCCGAACAGCTTCCTGGAGCCGTCCCGCATCATGCGCTCCAGCTATAGCGACGGCTGGGACTTCTACAGCCACTCCGCGCTGTGGTTCTACTATCTGAACCAGCAGCAGCCGGGCAAGATCGCCGACATCCTGGCCTCGCTGCGCGCCGACGACGTCAAGCGTTTCGACGCGCTGGTGAACAGCATGGGCGGCGACGCCGCGCTGGTGTCGGGTTTCCGCCAGTACGTGGATCAGCAGGTGCAGTTGGCCAAGTCCGGCCAGATGGGCAACACCTCCACCGCCGAAGGTGTGGACTGGGTGGCCAAGGACAAGTGGCAGGCCGGCGACGCTTCGGTGGTGGAAGCCGCGCTGCGCCGCTCTCTGCCGGTGGGCTGCCAGGTGTGGGCCGATGGCGAAACCAGCGCGCTGCGCCGCTTCGAGTGCGGCGGCACGTTGCCGCTGTCCGCCAGCGACAACACCCGCGCGCGCCAAGAGCTGGACAAGCTGCTGGACGGCGCGCTGCAGAGCCTGGTCAAGACCTCGGGCCTCAACAATCTGATGGCGACCAACTGCTCGGCCACCGACTACGACTTCAAGCGCAAGACCGCGGTGCTGCGCTGCGAAGGCCCGCTGGGCCCGGCCGGCAGCGCCAAGCCGCAGCCGCCGCAAACCGGCGAGCTGAACTTGGCCAAGCTGAGCTACGGCGGCCCGGCGCGCTGCTTGCGCGGCCAGTTTGAAGGCGTGGGCGGCGTCGAGCGCTACCAACTGGTGCAAGCGCCGCAGCTGGGCCGCGCGGCGGTGTCCGACTGGGGTTCGTTCACCTATCGCCGCGACCTCGACCAACCGGGCGTGGCCGACAAGATGACCGTCCGTCTCAGCAAGGGCGCGCTGGTGCGCGATGTGGTGGTGGAGCTGAACGCTACCCCGCGCGACATGCCTGAAGAGCAGTGCTGGGCGCAGGCGGGTTGATTGGTTCCTCTTTATTGGAGAACTAGAAAAGCCGGGTTCGCCCGGCTTTTTCTTTGGTCCGCGGCAAGGTTCAGGCGTTTACAGCGGTTGCACGGCGATGGAGCCGGGCTTCTCCAGCCATTCCAGGAAAGCGTCGCCCAGCCGCTGGCTTTCCGCCGTGGCGGCGCGCCAGTGCTGGCGGCGCAATTCGTCGCGTCCCAGGTAGCGGCGGAAATCCTTGCGGTCAGGCAGGCGGCGGCCGGGGAGGGCGGCCAGGTAGTCGCGCGACGGCGTCAGCAGCACGGTATTGGCGTGATTGGCGGCGCCGGGCTTGCGCCAGGGCAGCGGCTTGTCGAACCATCCGGGCACGATGCGGTCGGTGAAGTGCGGATACAGCGCGATGTCGTCGCCGTGGGCGAAGGGGAAGTCGATGTGGTAATCGGTGAGCCCGCCGTCGCGGTAGATCGCCGCCGGCGCGTCCGGCAACTGCACGCCGTGCAGCACGCCGGGTATCGCCACCGTGCCCATCAGCGCCTGTTCCAGATTTCCGGCGGCTAGCGGATAGAGCCGGGTTGGAATGGCGTCTGTCGGCTGGAAGCGCAGCGCGCTGCGCGGATCGTGGCAGATCACTCGGCTGAAGCTATGGCGGATCAGCGGGCGGGAGACGGCGTTCAGCGCCGCCGCCAGCGCCAGCCCGGGCAGCAGCGAGGATTTGGCCTCGCGGTTGGCCAGCCCGCGCGATTGCACCAGCAGCAGGCTCAGCCGGTGATGGGGATGCGCCAGGATGTGTTCGAAACCATCCGGTCCCAGGATGTCATGCAGCATCCGCCGCGTCTGCGCGGTGATCTGGGCGACGGTGACGTCGGGATGGTAATGCTCCTCGGTGTAGCGCTCGGCCAGCCGCGCCAGCGCCTGGGCGGGATCCGGCTGCAGCGCGCAGGCGAAGCGCCAGCCGCCTATCGACGCGCCCACCAGTTCGCGTTGCCGCGGCGCGCCGACCAGCCAGCCGAACACCGCCTGGTCCAAACCGGTGAGGCCTACGGCCTTGGGGCCGCCGGCCGCGCCGGGAAGCATGCCCACCTGGGAGGGGTGGAGTCCCTGTTGCAGCAATTGGCGCGCGCGGGCGCCGGCCTTGATCACGAGCGGGGCTTGGCGGATATGAATGGCGGTCATTACGATATAAAGTGGCGAAATGGCGAAATGGCGAAGCGTGGTCGGGTTTGATATCCTGTGGCGTTTCGAATTCAAGCGCGCTCCGGCGCGCCGCTGTTCAGGAGTCCTCCCCCATGATACCCGCAAGCCAACTGACCGACTATCTGCGAGAGCAGGCGCTGAAACTCGACATGACCGAACTGCAGATCGCAGTGATGACATTGCAGGCTGTGATCGCCGTGAGCAAGCCGACTCCCAGCCGCGACCTGTACCGCTACAAAGTGCCCAAGCTGGGCGAGGGCGGCAGCTGCTCGCTGTTCGACGAACTGGACGAAACCCCGTACGACCTGCGCGTGGTGCTGGGCGTGGAAACGCCGGAAACCACCGCTGGGCTGGTCAACCTGAATGCCTTGTTGGACTCGGTCAACGCCAAGATCGGCGCCGACTGGCTGGGCATCTACCGCAAGATCGGCAGCGGCAAGAACGCGGTGCTGGTCAAGTTGGCCTACAAGGGGGTGGAAAGCCGCGCCGAGTTCCCGTTGACGGAAGAGTTCGCCGAGTTCAGCAACAACAGCCGCGTGGGCCTCACCGGCTGGGCTGTGGTGGTGGACGACGTAGAGCAATGGCGCGCCGAGGGCGGCGGCTACTACGAGTGCGATCCCAAGGTGAAAAGCGAGATCTGCCTGCCGGTCTTGCGCAGCGACGACAACGTGCTGGGCATCATCGACGCCGAGTCGTTCACCGCCGGCCACTTCACGCCGGAGCGCCAGGTATGGCTGGCGGCGCTGGCCATTGTGCTGCCGCAGATCCTGATCAATCTGCCGCCGCTTGAAAACGGGGAAAGCCTCCCCAACTAAGCATCATCACAGGCCGCCGCGCGGCCTTTTCGCATTGCATTCCTCAGCGTTGGAGAAGTCATGTCGCCGCACCCGCAACCCGCTCCCGAACCCATTATCCAGTACATCGCCAGCTGCAAGCTGCCCACGCCGTGGGGGGAGTTCGCCATGCATGGCTTCGAGGAGGAGAGCGGCCAGGAGCATGTGGCGCTGACGCTGGGCGAGGTGGGCGACGGCCAGCCGGTGCTGGCGCGGCTGCACTCGGAATGCCTGACCGGCGACGCGCTGTTCTCCTTGCGCTGCGACTGCGGCTTTCAGCTGGAGGCGGCGATGGAGGCGATCAGCAAGGCCGGCCGCGGCGCGCTGCTGTATCTGCGCCAGGAAGGCCGGGGGATCGGCCTGATCAACAAGATCCGCGCCTACAAGCTGCAGGATGGCGGCGCCGATACGGTGGAGGCCAACGAGCGGCTGGGCTTCCCGGCCGATATGCGCGATTTCCGCATCGCCCGCCACATGCTGGAGCATCTGGGCATAGGCAGCGTCAAAGTAATGACCAACAATCCCCGCAAGCTGGCCACGCTGGAGAGTGCCGGCATCAAGGTGGTGGAGCGCGTGCCGCTGCAAGTGGGCCGTAATCCGTACAATGACCGTTACCTGGACACCAAGGCCGCCAAGCTGGGGCATATGCTGTTCAAGTAAATGGCGTTTGGCGGCGATGACCGGACTCGCCAAGCGATGATAGTTGTAATATAATGAACATTCTTATCTGGGGGCGACCTGGTTTCGACGGGGGTTGCGAAGCAGATGAGGGCATACCGGGATTTCAGTCACCCCGTAAAACGCTGAATTTATATAGTCGCAAACGACGAAACTTACGCTCTAGCAGCCTAACGGCCGGCTAGACACTACAACGGTTCGCAGATGGGCCGGGGGCGTCAAAACCCTGTAGTGTCACTCTACATCTGCTAGTGCTGTTCCGGGTTACTTGGTTCAGTGCGAAATAATAGGTAACTCGCCAAAGTCCAGCCTGTCCGTCGGCGTGGCGGAGGTTAAATCCAAATGACACGACTAAGTATGTAGAACTCACTGTAGAGGACTTTCGGACGCGGGTTCGATTCCCGCCGCCTCCACCAGTTTCCAGCCCCGGCTTTCGCCGGGGCTTTTCATTGCCTGAAAAGGCGTTCTGTAAAAGCGACAGCTGCTGAGAGGCAGCTTGTTCTGCATCAAGCAATCATGCCATTGATATTTTCTTCGATGACCCAATTCGGCAAACTTTAACATGTGTTAAATATGCATTTTAAGGCGGGCCTTTGCGCCCACGGTGTCAGTCTGGCGTGTCCGGCGGCTGTGTCCTTGCTGCATTCGCCCCCGGCTCGCCGATATCAGGCGAGGAGTGTTGCGGTGAAAAGATTGCTGAAGAACGGATTTTCCATGTCCGGCGTTTTGGCGGCGGCGCTGTCCTGTTTGGCCGCGCCGGCGGGCGCAGGGCCCTTGCCGATCGTCCATCAGACGCTGGTGGCACCGCCCATGATGCCGCCGCCGATCACGCGCAAGACGCCGGCTCGGGTGGTGGTGGATTTGACGGTGGAGGAGGTGGAGCGCGAGATCGCGCCGGGTTCTCGCTACATGTTCTGGACCTTCGGCGGCACGGTGCCGGGCAAGATGATACGGGTGAGGACCGGCGATACCGTGGAGCTGCATCTGAAGAATCTGGCCAGCAACAAGCTGCCGCACAACATCGACCTGCACGCGGTCACCGGGCCGGGAGGCGGCGCGCCGCAGACGCTGGTGGCGCCGGGCAATCAGGCGGTGTTCAGCTTCAAGGCGCTGAATCCGGGCCTCTATGTCTACCACTGCGCCACTGCGCCGGTGGGCATGCACATCGCCAACGGCATGTACGGCATGATTTTGGTGGAGCCGGAAAAGCCGCTGCCCAAGGTGGATCGCGAGTACTACGTGATGCAGGGCGAATTCTACACCGGCACCGGGTATCGGGCCGGCGGGCTGCAGCCCTTCGATATGCAGAAGGCGATAGATGAAAAGCCGACCTATGTGCTGTTCAACGGCGCTGACCGCGCGCTGGCCGGCAACAAGGCGCTGACCGCAAAGGCCGGCGAGAAGGTCCGAATCTATTTCGGCGTCGGCGGGCCCAATCTCGCTTCCAGTTTCCACATCATCGGCGCGATCTTCGACAAGGTGTACAACGAGGGCAGCGCCCATTTCCAGCGCAATGTGCAGACCACGATGGTGCCCGCCGGCGGCTCGGCCATCGTCGAGTTCACGCCCAGGGTGCCGGGCAGCCTGACCCTGGTCGACCACTCGCTGACGCGGGCCTTCAACAAGGGGGCGATCGGCCTGTTGACGGTCAGCGGCCCCGAGCGGCCCGGCATCTATTCCAAGGGCGTGATCAGCGCGCTGGGCGCGGCGTCGCCGGTGTCGGCGAAACCTTCCCCGGGCGAAGACGCGCCGGTCAACGCCGAGCCGCCGCAAACGCATGAAGCCGCGCCGACCGATCATGGCCGGGCGGTCTTCAGCAAAAACTGCGTGGTCTGCCACCAGGCCAATGCCCAGGGGCTGGATGGCGTGTTCCCGCCGCTGGCCAATTCCGATCTGATCCAGAAGCGTCCGCTGGAGGCGGCCAGGATCATCCTGGGCGGCCGCGCGGGACCGATCACCGTCAACGGCGTCAATTACAACGGCGTGATGCCCGCGCTGGACTTGTCGGATCAGGAGGTGGCCGACGTGCTCAACTATGTCAGCACGCAATTCAACCATGGCAAGCCGGTGGTCACGGTGGATGAGGTGAAGACGCTGCGGGCGCAGCGGCAATGAGCGCGCGCCTGGCGCTCGCGCTGGCGTGTTGCGGGCTGTTGGCGTGGCATGCGGCGCGGGCCGCCGATTATGAGGCGGTATCCGGCGGGGCTTTTCGCAGCGCTTTGTCTCCGGATGGTGCGACCGTGGTGGTCAAACCATACCGGCTGAGGGCGAGGCCAGTCACCAACGGCGAGTTCCTGCGCTTCGCGCAGGCGCATCCGGCATGGCGGCGCGGGGTGGTTCCCGCCCTGTATGCCGGGGGTGGATATCTCGCCGACTGGCGCGCCGCTGACGACTTTGGCGATCTGCCTGCAGATGCGCCGGTCACCCGCGTTAGCTGGCATGCGGCGCGCGCCTATTGCCGCAGCGAAGGCGCGCGCCTGCCCGCGTGGTATGAGTGGGAGATGGCGGCGGCGGCCGATGCCGGACGCCGTGACGCCCGCGACGATCCGCAGTGGCGGGCGCGCATTCTGCAATGGTACGCGCAGCCGACTGGACGGCTGCTGGCGCCGGTGGGGCGGGAGCTCAATGTCTGGGGCGTCAGCGACTTGCATGGCTCCATCTACGAGTGGGTGGAGGATTTCAACGGCCTGTTCGTCACCAGCGACAGCCGATCCCAGGGAGAGCAGCGCACGCTGGCCACCTGTGGTGCGGCGGCCTTGTCGCTGGGAGATAGGGAAAACTACGCGATCCTGATGCGTATCGCGATGCTGGCGGCGCTGAACGCCGCCGACACCGTGGGCACGGTGGGCTTTCGCTGCGCCAGGAATGAATCGGAGGAAAGACCATGAGGAGACGGAAAAGCGGCCTGGCCGCATGTTTGCTGGCGCTGGCCTCGAGCGGGGGCTGGGCGGGAAATGATCTGCCGGGCGATTCGTTGTACCGGCTGGACGCGCCGCTGACCACGCAGCGCGGCGACGCGCTGCAGTTCTCGGATCTGGTCGGCAAGCCGGCGCTGATCACCATGTTCTACGGCGATTGCAAACTGGCTTGTCCGATCGTGATGGAGGGTGTGAAATCCATCATCGCCGCGCTTCCGGCCAGGGACAGGGATCGGGCGACGGTGTTGATGGTGAGCCTGAATCCGGGGGCGGACACGCCGGCAAGTTTGTCGCATCTGGCGGGCGAGCACGGAATCCAGGCGCGGAACTGGCTGCTCGCGGTAGGCAAGTCGGATGAGGATACTCGAGGCGTTGCCGCGGCACTGGGCATACGCTACCGACGGCTGGAAAGCGGCGAGATCAATCATTCCACCCGCATTGTGGTGACGGATAAGGAAGGCAGGATTATAGCCTCCACCGAAGAGATCGGGCCTAAGCCCGATCTGGTGGTGGTCCAAAAGTTGCGTGCATTGCTGAAATAGCGGAATGCCGCCGCTGTCTATGCTGCAGGGGTTCCGTCTTGCGTATGGAAAGCGGCGTCGTCGCCTGCTGCTTGGCTCAGCGCCTCCATCAGCGCCGCAAGCTCCTCTGAGGGGAGCGTGAATATGCAGGGAAGCATCAGGCCGCCTGGCGGTCTGGATTTGCCCGAGTCTTTGGTGCGTTGGTAGCAAACATAGGTTTGCCCCATGCCGAGACGGATGACGCCGATGTGCTCGATTTCTTTCCAGCGCGTAGCGCGTTGTATGCGCTTCCTGCCGCCGGTGAGTTGGAATCCGGTTTCGTCCAGGCGAATCTGTGGCGGAGTGCGATTGCCCCAGCTTGCCAGCGCGGCAAGGGGAGGAAAGGCGGCGCCGCCGGCCAGCCAGCCCCAATGGGGGATCAGTAGATACATCAGCGCGGACAGTATGGCGAACGTGAAAATCGCCAGCATCATGTTTCGATGATGGCGAGGAGATGATTGGAGCGTGAGCGGCAGCTCAACGGCGACTTCATCGTCGTTCAAGGCGAGGTCGAAGAAGGTTTGCATTTTAGGACTCGTGGTCTTGTGAATGAAGCGAATGTTCTAGCAGCCATTGCTCCAGTGCGCGCAGTTCCTGAGCGTTCACGGGATCTATGGCGTGGAGGGAGGCGCCGTAGGCCAGATCGACATGAATATTGATGCGCTGATTTCGATACAGGCATAGCAGTATATCGGCCTCAGACATTATGCCTTCGTTCAGCACGGTCAATCGCCGCGTTTCATCGACGCGGGCTATGTTTGTCTGAGCGTCTCGATTTCCAGGCTGGAGAATGGTGGACTGTATGCCATTTATTTCTCCAACTGCCAAAACAGGGGCTGGACGAAAGGGGACCACAGCGCGGTGCGCACGCCGGCCGAGGCCAGCGCGTCGCGCGTCCATTGGTTGCAGGTGATGATGGGGTTGTAGCGGCCATGGGCGGCGTAGAAGGCGTCGTTGTCGCCGTAGTGATAACCCTTTTCCTGTCGTGCCTGGCCGTTGGCGTCGACAGGCGCGCTGCGGCGGATGAAGTCTGCCAGCCGGCGATATTGTTCCGGGCTGAGCAGAATGCGCCGGGTGTCTTTGCCTTCCGTCGGCTGGGACAGGTATTCCACGTGCAGCACGCTTTGGTCGAAAGCCAGCGCGGCCAAGGCTTTGCCGGCGCTCAGGTCTTCCCAGTTTTGAATGGTCAGGAAGAATACCTTGCTGCCCCAGCCGATGGAGATATAGGGCGAGCGCGCGTATTGATCGGGGCGGCGGATGTGTTCAGGAGGAAAGGCGGCGGACCAGTCCATCGCGTCGGTTTTGACCGGCATGATCAGGCTGGTGTGCACGCCATTGCTGTCCAGATAGATGGGGATGCCGCCTGCGGAAGGCTGCCAGCCGCGGTTGGCGGGCAGCCAGCCCAGCGCCAGCGCGGCGAGCAGGTAGCAGATCAGTAGCGCGGGAATAACCAGCAGCAGGCGCAGAAGGTGGCGAAAGGCGATGCCGGAAATGTGCATGGTGTTGGCGAGCTTGTCGGGTATCGGACATCAGGGGAGTCTTATTTACCTTGGGTTGCGGTGGGCTGTCAAATATCCATTTTCATTTCTCTGGCTGGGGTTTGGGACGCGCGCAAGGAGAGTGACATCCATGGTTTGGCATGGTTGTGGCGCAGCGCTGGCGGCCGGAATGCGAAACACCCCGCCTTGGCGGGGTGTTTGCTTCGGGAGTCAGTGGTGGTCGTGCCGGTAGGCGAACACCGGGAGCTGCCATTCGCGCCACAGCGCGACCAGGCGCAGCGCCAGGCCGAAGGCGAAACTGGCGATCACGTTCCAGTCATGGGGCATGGCCAGATGGTTCAGGCCCAGGTATAGGATGGCCACCAGCAGCGACACGCTGGCGTACAGCTCGCGGCGGAATACGATGGGCACGCGGTTGCACAGCACATCGCGCAGAATGCCGCCGGCGATGCCGGTGATCATGCCGGCCATCACGATGATGACCGGGTGGTAGCCCATGCCCAGCGCCACGTCGCAGCCGATGATGGTGAACGCCACCAGGCCCAGCGCGTCCAGGATCAGGAACAGGCGGTTCAGATGGCGCATGTAGCGGGCGACCAGGACCGCGGCCAGGCCGCCGGCCACCACCAGCAGCACGTATTCCGGATGCTGGGTCCAGCCTATCGGATAGCGGCCCAGCACGATGTCGCGCACGGTGCCGCCGCCCAGCGCGGTGAGGAAGGCGATGACGGCTACGCCGAAAATGTCCATGTGGCGGCGGCCGGCCGCCAGCGCGCCGGTCATCGCTTCCGCGGTGATGGCGATCAGGTAGATCAGGGTCAGCATGATGAAATCTTATGGGGGTGGAACGATGGAACGCCAGCCGGAGGGATGGCGCGCGGATGACGGAAAACGGAAATGAGGCGCGAAAGGCTCGCGCCGAGGCATGGATGAGCGGACAAGGCAAACTCCTGGACGGTTTCCGGGTTGGGTAACAGCCTCTCCCCTTGTCCTTTTACCTGAGAGTTGCGCGGCCTTTGGCCGCTTGCCCCTTCGGTGGGCCGCGCGGGACGGCCTCTCTCCAATCGGCTTGAATCGATACTGCGCTGCGGTACGTTTGCCTGAGCGATTATGGGAGCTTGCGTCTTCGGCGGGGGCATGGCCCCTCTCTCCCGCAGAACCGGAATATTAGCTTTCGCTATTGCAATAGTCAATGCGGGAACCGAGTCGCCCCGGTTCCCGCGCATGGCTTACGCCTTGCCTCGCTTGCCGGGCACGGAGGCGACCGTAGACGCACTTGGCGCCTGGCCGTTGGCCTTGCCCGCGGGCTTTTTCGCGGCGCTCGTCCGCGTGGCGGGCTTGGCTATCGGCTTGATTTCCTCCGATGTCGGCTTCGGCGCGGCGGGCTTGGCGGCTTTTACCGGCGTTTTGGCTGCCGGCGAGGGTTTCGCCGTGGCCGGTTTGCTTGTCGGAGTGGTCTTGCGCGCTGCCGGCTTGACGGTTTTGGCCGATGGTTTGGCGGCGGATGCAGGCTTCGCCGGGGCAGCTTTGCTTGTCGCGGCCTTCGCGGAAACGGTTTTGCCGGAGGCGGGCTTGGCCACGGGGAGCGAAACGGCGGGAGCGGCCTCGACCGGGACCGGCGAGAGGACCGCAGGCTCCGCTTCAGCCCGAGCTGCGGGAGAGGCGGCGTGGATCGCGGCGTCGAGCTCCAGCGTTTTGGCCACCTCATTCAGCCGCGACTGGTGCTCGGCCGGAATGGGACCGTTCAGCGCCATCAAATCGCGGGCCAGCAGCCAGGCCTGATGGCGGCGACGGGCATCCGGCAGCAGCAGGGGCAGGCCGCGCAGCGCGCGCGGCGCGTCCAGCCGTACCAGCGCCACCTGATGGCGGACGATGTCCTTCAACTGCATCAGCGTCAGCGGATACTCGTGGCGCACGTCGCGCATCACCCGGCGGATGGCGTTGAACGGCCGCTCGTCCACTACGCCGATGCCGATGCTGACGTAAAGCAGCAGCCGCACGAAGCCGTCGGCCAGCGTGCCTTGCTCGAAGCTGGGGTCCAGCGCTTCGCGCTTCAGGCGCGCCAGTTCCCGGGTTTCCCAGGTCAAGGCTTGGTTGCGCGGCTCGCCGGCGGGGGCGACGCCGACCAGGGTGGCGAGCTGCGGAGATTCGTAGACGGCGCGGAACAGCTGCTCTTGCGCGGCGTCGCGCAGGTCGCGGTAGTGGTCCAGCGACTGGACGATGAAGCCGGACAGCTGTTCCTGCCATAGCC
The DNA here is from genome assembly GCF_021129175.1 of Chromobacterium piscinae. Taxonomy (GTDB): domain Bacteria; phylum Pseudomonadota; class Gammaproteobacteria; order Burkholderiales; family Chromobacteriaceae; genus Chromobacterium; species Chromobacterium piscinae. Next base: position 28,820 of record NZ_JAJOHV010000067.1, read on the forward strand.
ACAGCGGATTGTCCGCCGCGACGGGCCGGCGTTGCTCGCGCACCTTGGCTGCGAGGTCCGGCAGCCACCATAGCCACGGGTTTTTCGGCGAGACCAGCGTCCGCTCTAGGCGGGCGGGGTGCAGCTCGCGTAGCAGGCGGGCGCTGGCCTCATTGCTGGCGGCGCGCAGCGCGGGGGAGACGTAGCGGTCGTACACGCCTTGGTTGATCTCGGACACGCGCTTCACCACCTCGAACGCGCGCTCGTCGTCGCGGCCGTCGTCCAGCGCCAGGATGTCGGACACGTCGCGGGCCTCGAAGCGGATGATGTAGCGCCCCTCGATGTATTCCTGGCCGGGCGCGTCCGGCGCGATGTCCTCGATGATGGCCTCGTACAGGCCGGGCGCCAGCACGTCGACCAGGTCCAGCGCGCTGGCGAATTCGCTGTGTTCCTTGTTGGCCACGCCGGCGGACACGAAGATGCCCAGGTGGCCGACCTTGTTGTGCAGGCAGTAGACGATGGTCTGCTCGTTGTTGCGGATGTCCTCGACGTTGTCGTAGAGGTCGGCGATCCAGTTCAGCGCCTGCTGCGGCGGCGTGATGTTGTCGCCCCAGGAGGCGAACACCATGATGGGCGAGCGGATGTTGCGCATGTCTACCCGCACCTTGCCGTCGTGGCTGGTGATCTTGCCGTGCACCAGCTCGTTGCCGACGAACAGCTTCTGGGCGATCCACTCCATTTCCGCCTTGTTCAGCAGGTAATGGCCGCCCCACCAGCGCTCGAAATCCAGGTAGCGCTGCGGTTCGGTGTCCACCTTGGCGTACAGATTGTAGGACTTCTTCCACAGCGTGTTGGCCGGGTCCAGCTTTTCGAAATTCTCCACCAGGTGGGCGCCGTCGAAATGGCCGTTGCCCAGGTCGCCGGCCAGCGAGGCGGTCCAGGTGCCGCCGGTCAGTCCGCCGGCGTAGCGCATCGGATTCTTGCCGCGCACGCCGGCCCAGTAGGACAGAGGCGATCCGGCCAGCAGGATGGGGCCGACCAGTTCCGGCGCGACGGACGCGAGCATGGCCAGCGCCCAGCCGCCCTGGCAGTTGCCGATCACGAAAGGCTTGCCGTCGCTGTCCGGATGCAGCTCGTTGACGCGCTTGAGGAAATGCCCCTCGGCCTTGGCCACGCTTTCTATGGTCTGGCCAGGCACCGGCTGCGGGAAGAACATCACGAAATAGCAGGGGTGGCCTTGCTGCAGCGCGATGCCGATCTCGCTGTCCATCTTGAAGCCGCCGATGCCGGGGCCGTGGCCGGCGCGCGGGTCGATGACGACGAAGGGGCGCTTGGCGGGATCGGTGGGCGGGCAGGCTGCGGGCGGCACGATGGCCGCCAGTGCGTAGTTGGCCGGGTCGGGGAGTTCCCGGCCGTCCATGATGATCCGGTAGTCGAAGACCAGCACCGGCGGCTTGCCGCTCTCGCAGTGCTCCAGATAGGTGGCGCCGCGCCGGTACAGCGTATCCCAGTACAGGACGCCGCGCTGGCAGGCGTCCAGCCAGTAATCAAACAACGGTTGAGGAAACGGGAGCTTCCCGCCTTGAACTGCAGCAGTCGACCACATTGCAACCCCTTGTTCTTGAACGGTAGGAAAAGACGCGATGCGACGGCCCGTTGAGAGCCCTGGCCGTCACTGTACTCGTTATTTGCTGCGATGCAATAAATGCGAATGGTCTGGCGACGATGTGTGGCGCGCAGCCCTCAATTTGTTGCGGTGCAAACAAGGGTTCGAGTCGCGGCGGCCGCTTCCAGTTCCTTCACCATCACCACGCTGGCGTAGGCTTTGTCCGGCCATTGCAGCGGCGCTTCGACGCGGTAGCCGCGCTTGAGGTAACGCTCCACCAGATGGGTAGCGGGTTCGGCGGTGTCCAGGCGAATGCGGCGATAGCCCTGGTGGCGGGCCCAGTCCTCGGCGGCGTCCATCAGCCGCGAGCCCAGTCTTTGCCCTTGCCAGGCGGGATCAACGGCAAACTGCATCAGCACCGCGCCGTCCGGCTGGCGGAATTGCGGACAGGACGAGGCGGGCCGCGGATGATGCACCGTAACCGTGCCGACCAGCTCGTCTCCATGCCACGCCAGCAGGCAGTAGCCGCCAGCGATGCGGCGGCGGGTGACGGCCGCGCGCTGGTCCACCGCGGTGTAACGCAGGCCCATCGCCGCCAGCTGGGCGTAGGCGCGGTGCAGCAGCGCGGTCAGTTGTTCGATCGAGTCGGTTTCGGCCAGCGGGCGCAGCGTGAACATGTCTTCGGCAATCCTGTATGGAAAAGCGGGACTGAAGCAATTGTCATGCCGGGCGGATATCGGCGCGCTGCCAGTCGCCGGCCATCTCTTCGCTGATCAACTGCTCCGAGACGAAATCGATGAAGGCGCGCACCGCCGGCGACAAGCCGCGCCGGGTGGGGAAGGCCGCATGCAGGATGCCCCAGGGGAAGTCGTACTGCGGCAGGATGTGCCGCAGCCGTCCATCCGCGAGCGCCTGGTGGCAGACGTTGGCCGGCAGCGCGGCGACCCCGACGCCGGCGGCGGCGGCTTCCAGCAGCACGATCATATCGTCGGTCATCAGCCGCGGCGCGTCCAGGTGGATGGTGTAGCTCTGGCCGACATTGTCCAGCAACACCCATTGGCCGCGGCCGTCCGGCCGGCTCATGGTCAGCGCCGGCAGCGCGGCCAGCCGCTCCGGCGTCTTCGGCTCGCCATGGATTTCGAGGAAGGCGGGGCTGGCCACCAGGATCACCCGGCTTCTGCCCAGCCGGCGCACCACCAGGCTGGCGCTGTCTTCGATCACGTTGCGGACCCGGATCGCCACGTCCACGCCTTCCTCCACCAGGTCAACCCGGCGGTTGGTGGAGTCCAGCGTGACCCGCACCTGCGGGTGAAGGGCGAGAAACCGCGGCAGGACCAGGCTGAGCATGGTCTTGCATAGCAGTTCCGGGCAGCTGACGCGGATCAGGCCGCGCGGCTCGGCGCTGCTGTGCAGCACCGCTTCGTCGGCGGCCTCGGCTTCAGCCAGCATGGCCTGGCAGTGCTGGTAGTACTGACCGCCGATCTCGGTCAGCGACAGCCGGCGCGTGGTTCGCTGCAGCAGGCGCACGCCCAGCCTGGTTTCCAGTTCGGCCACGCGGCGGGACAGTTTGGATTTGGGAATGCCCAGAACCCGTCCGGCAGCCATGAAGCCGCCGTGTTCGACGACTTTGGCGAAATACAGGAGATCGTTCAGGTCCTGCATGATTGTCTCGCTGATGGAACAATGTTTTCGATTTTAGCAGACTAGTCCAGATTGTTGCGGATATCTATCATCCACTCATCGCAATCGAACCCCGAAGGAACCGAACCATGAAACTGCTCCACCTCGACTCCAGCATCCTTGCCGACAACTCCGTGACCCGCGAACTGTCCGCCGTCGTCGCCGACACCCTGCGCCAGCGCCACGCCAATGTGGAAACCAGCTACCGTGACCTGGCCGCCAACCCGATCGCCCACCTGTCCGGCGAGATCGTCGGCGCGCGTTTCGCCCCCGAGTCCGACTGGACCGCGACCCAGCGCAGCGAAGCCGCGCTCAGCGAGCAGCTGATCGAGGAATTCATCGCCGCCGACGTGCTGGTGATCGGCGCGCCGATGTACAACTTCTCGATCCCGACGCAGCTGAAGAGCTGGATCGACCGCGTGGCCGCCGCCGGCCGCACTTTCAAATACACCGAGAACGGCCCGGTGGGCCTGGTGCCGAACAAGAAGGTGGTGCTGGTGTCCGCTCGCGGCGGCGTGCACAGCAGCGAGCAGGGCAGCCTGATGGATTTTCAGGAGGATTACGTTGTGAAGGTGCTGGGTTTCCTGGGCGTCAGCGACGTGGAGATCATTCGCGCCGAAGCCATCGGCATGGGCCCGGACAAGCGCGCCACTTCCATTCACCTGGCCAAGGAGGCCATCGCCAAGTTGGCGCTGTAATACCGGCTGGCCATGAAAAAGCCCGGCTTTCGAGCCGGGCTTTTTTGCGTCCATGTCATTCCAGCGGCTGCTTCAGCACTTGATCCACGCTGGCTTCGCTCAAGTAGCGGCGCAGGATCGCGCGCAAGGCGCCGTCGCGGTACATCTTGCGCAGCTCCTGGTGCCAGAGCTCGGCGGCGGCCGGCGTGAACCGCGCCTTGCTCAGCGCGATGGAGCCGGCGATGGTTTCGCCGTCGGGGAAGAAGTCGCGCGCGTTGACCAGTTGCTCGGCGTGGTGGGCGCGAAACCATGGGTCGTAGCTGATGGGGTGCGCGAGAACGACGTCTACCAAACCGTTGACCAGCATGCGGTACAGGTCGTCTTCGCTTTCCGCGATCACCAGCTTGTGTTGCTGGGCGAGGTCGTTCAGCAGCCGATCCTGGGCGGGGCTGTGTCGATAGCCGCGTATCGCTCCCCAGCGCAGGGAGGAGGACCTGAGCAGGTCGTCGAGCGAGTCGGCCCGGCTGGCGCGCGGCAGCAGCACCATGTTCTTGCTGTGGTTGTAGGGATACAGCCACAGATAGCGCTGGCGCTCCGGCGTGATCAGGGTGGAGGAGCCGATGTCCGCCAAGCCGAGTTCCAGTTGCTTGAGCGCGCGGATGCGCGGGTAGTCAGTCTCCGCGCGGATCGGGCAATCCAGCCGCCGCGCCAGCTCGCGCACCAGGTCGACATCGTAGCCCTTTCCTTGGTGGTAGGCGACGCCGAAATCATAGTAGGCGATGGCCAGCGGTCCCTGCGGGCAGGCGGGATTGCCAGCCTGGGCGGTTAGCGGCAGGAGGAGCGGAATCAGCCAGCCGGCCAGGCGCTGTAGGAAGGGGGTGCGCATCATTCCAGCGGCTTCTGCATCATCTGCTTAGCGGCGCTCTCGTTCAGATAGCGGCGCAGGATGTCGTACAGGCTGCCGTCCTGATACATCTTCAGCAGCTCCTGATGCCATTTCTCGGCGGCGGCGCGGCCGAAGCGCGCCTTGCTCAGCGCCAGGCCGCTGGCGACCATGTCGGTTTCCGGATACAGGTCCAGCACCACGATCTGGCCGGCGTTGGGCAGCTCGCGCAGCCAGCGTCCGTAGCTGAACGGCTGGGCGAAAATCGCGGTGACCACGCCGCTGTTCAGCATCTTGTACAGATCGTCCTCGTCAGTGGCGATCACCACTTTGCGCTGGGCGCTCAGTTCTTCCAGCAGCTTGTCTTGCGAGGGGCCGTGATGGTAGCCGCGTATCGCTCCCCAGCGCAGCGCCGGGTCTTCGCGCAGCGCGGCCAAGGTTCTGGCCTGGACGGCCGGGTTCAGCAGCACCATGTTCTTGGTGTGGTTGTATTGGTAAATCCATGAGTATTGCAGCCGGTCCGGCGAGGCCAAGGTGGAGGGGCTGACGTCTATCTGTCCGCTGGACAGCATTTTCAGCGCGCGCAGCCGGGGCAATTCGGTCTCGCTGGCGATGGGGCAGCCCAGCCGGCGGGACAGCTCCCTGACCATGTCCACATCGTAGCCCTTGCCGTCGCGGTAGGCGGCGCCGATCTTGTAGTAGCCGATCTTGAGCGGGCCGTTGGGGCAGGCCGGGTTGGCCGCGGCCAGGCTGGTCGCGGAGAGCAGCAGGGCAAGTAAGGGTGGAATGTTTCGCCGCATTTGGTATGTCACCTCTGAATATTGCTTCTTCTTCCCCTGGGCATATCGCTGACACACCGGTTTTCATTGCCGCCGCAGGCCTGGGCGTGGACGGCTTGGCTATCGTCAGAGAACCGGCGCGCGCAACAGGTAGTCCGTGGTTTCCTCGCTCAGGAAGCGGCGGAATATCTCGCGCAGGCTTCCGTCGCGGTACATTTTTTTCAGTTCCGCGTGCCAGAGTTCGGCCGCCGACTCAGGAAAACGTTTTTTGCTGAGCGCCACGCCGCCGGCAGTCGCTTCGACATCGGGAAACAGATCCAGCACGAGGACTTGCTTGCGGATGCCGGGCGCCTGGAGCCAATCGTCATAACTGGTCGGGTGCGCAAGCGCGCCGGTGATCACGCCGGTAGTCAGCATTTTGTACAGATCATTTTCATCGATGGCCGTCACCACCTTGTTTCTTTTCGCCAGCTCGGCCAGCAACTGGTCCTGCATCGGGCTGAATTTCCAGCCGCGGATCACCCCCCATCGGAGTTTCGGATCGTTCGGCAAGGCGGCCAGCGTGCGGGCCTGAACGTCCGCGCGCAACAGCACCATGCTTTTGCTGTGTTTGTAGGTGTAGATCCAGGCGTATTGGAGGCGGTCCGGCGTAGGGGTGGCGGAGGTGGCGATGTCGATTTCGCCGATTTGCAGCAGCTTGAGGGTGCGGATCCATGGAAAGACGCTTTCGCTGGCGATGGGGCAATGCAGGCGGCGCGCGATTTCGCGTATCAGGTCCACGTCGTAGCCTCGTCCATCGTGGTAGGCCAGGCCATATTCGTAAAATCCCACTTTTGGCGGCCCGGAGGGGCAGGCGGGATTGCTTTCCGTCGCATGGGCAAAGGTCGTCAGCCATAACAGGCCGACAAGGACAAGTCTGTAGATTCGCTGCATGCTAACGCGCCATCCGGAAGTCTTTGATTTCAATCATAGCCGCGCTGTCGGCGGCTGCTACCCCCGGCTGGAGGCGGCAAGGGCGCTTGTCGAGCCAGGCGCGGCGGCTTTGGGATGGGCTAAGCGGAAAAGCGGGCGAGATGGATGCTCTGCGATGGGATGCGGCCGGCTTGGAGAGGGCGCCATCCGGCGCGGGCGGGACAGGCCGCCGGCCGGGACGGAACCCGGCCGGCGCGAAGGATTACAGCTTGATCAGCGTGCTCTTCAGCTCGGTGTATTTCTCCAGCGCGTGCAGCGATTTGTCGCGGCCGTTGCCGGATTGCTTGTAGCCGCCGAAGGGGAAGTTCATGTCGCCGCCCTCGTCATAGCAGTTCACCCACACGGTGCCGGCGCGCAGGCGGCGCGACACCTGGTGGGCGGTGCTGACGTTGGAGGTCCACACCGCGGCAGCCAGACCGTAGGCGGTGTCGTTGGCGATGCGGATGGCATCGTCCAGCTCGCTGAAGGTGATCACCGACAGCACTGGTCCGAAGATCTCCTCGCGGCAGATGGTCAGATCGTCGCTCGGGCAGTCGAAGGCGGTGGGCTCGATGAACAGGCCCTTGTCGGTGTGCACGGCCTTGCCGCCCAACAGCAGGTTGGCGCCTTCGCTCAGACCCTTGTCGATGTAGTTCAACACCTTACGGTACTGGATCTCGTCGACGATGGCCCCCATGCTGGTGGCCGGATCGAGCGGATCTCCGGGGAAGAAGCCGGCGGCGGCTTTCTTGAACTCCTCGAGGAAGCGCTCCTTGATGTCCTTGTGCACCAGCACGCGGGAGCCGGCGGTGCAGACCTCGCCCATATTGTAGAAGATGCCGCTGGCGGCGGAACGCGCGGCGCGGGCCAGGTCCGGGCAGTCCGGCAGGATGATGTTGGGCGACTTGCCGCCCAGCTCCAGCCACGCCCGCTTCAGATTGGACTGGGCGGCGTAGCCGGCGATCAGCTTGCCCACATTGGTGGAGCCGGTGAAGGCGACGCAGTCGACGTCCATGTGCAGCGCCAGCAGGCGACCGACGTCGCCGGCGCCGGGCAGCACTTGGAAGATGCCGTCCGGGATGCCGGCCTGTTTGGCCAGCGCGGCGACGCGGATCGCGGTCAGCGGCGATTTCTCCGACGGCTTGACGATGACGGCGTTGCCGGCGGCCAGCGCCGGGCCGAATTTCCAGCTCGCCATCAGGATGGGAAAGTTCCACGGCACCACCGCGGCCACCACGCCTATCGGCTCGCGGGTCACCAGACCGACCAGTTTGGGATCGACCGGCACCACTTCGCCCCCCACCTTGTCTATCGCCTCGGCGAACCATTCCACGCAGTAGGCGGAGGCCGGCACGTCGACGGCTGTGGTGTCGCCGATGGGTTTGCCGGCGTCCAGCGTCTCCAGCAACGACAGCTCGTCGGCGTGCTCGCGAATCAGCGCGGCGAAGCGCTTGAGCACGGCGGCGCGCTTGAGCGGCGCGAGTTCGGACCAGACGCCGGATTCGAACGCGCGGCGGGCGGCCTTGACAGCGGCTTCCACGTCGGCTTCGCCGCAGTGGGCGATCTCGGCCAGCTTGGCGCCGTTGGCTGGGTTGACGCAATCGAAGCGCTTGTCCTCGGCGGCGGCGCGGTATTCGCCATTTATGAAGGCGCGGCCTTCAATCTTCAGTTCTGCTGCAAGTTGCTTCCATTCGGCGTGACTGCGGGCCATGCTGCTCTCCTCGTCGAGTGATGTTGTTGAGCGGAATTAAGCTTTCAGGCTGAAACGGGACTGCAAAGTTCGATCAGCGCGCCGTCGGGCGCGCGCACGTAGGACACGGTTTGTCCCCAGGGTTTTGTTTTCGGCGGCGACAGCTCGACCGCGCCGTGGGCCAGCGCCTTCGCGTGGGCGGCTGCCACATCGCCGGTGACCAAGCCGATCTCCATTCCCAGCGGTTTGGCGGATTCGTCGGCGCGGACGTGGCCGTCGGGGAGATTGCCGGCGGCCAGCTCATGCTGGGCGAAGGACAGCGTGGTTTCGCCGGTGTCCAGCTCGCCGTAGGTTTCGGATTCGTGCAGGAATTTGCGCTTGAAGCCGAAGGCGGATTCGAAGAAGCGCAGCGAAGCCGGCACGTCCGGCACGTAAATAATGGTGTAAGCCAGCTTCAAGACGTTTCCCCTCTGTTTAGAATGTGGGCGGCGAACTGGCGCTCACCACCTCGCAAATGTCGTCGCCGACATTGCGGAAGCGATGCGGCAGCTTGCTGTCGAAGTAGTAGGCGTCGCCCGGGCCCAGCACCCGGCTCTCGCTCCCCACCGTCACTTCTATGCTGCCGCGGATGATCACGCCGCCTTCCTGGCCTTCGTGCTCCAGCATGTCCGGACCGGTGTCGGCGCCGGGCACGTAGCGTTCGCGCAGGATGGCGATGTCGCGCTTGTCGTGGGCGGTGCCCACCAGCATCAGATTGATGTCGTCGTTGCCGAGGTTGGGCAGCTCGTCCGCCTGGTAGAACACGCGCGGCTGCGCCGGCTCGGCGTCGAAAGTGAAGAATTCTGCCAGGGTGATCGGCAATCCTTCCAGCACCTTCTTGAGGGAACTGACCGAAGGGCTTACCCGGTTCTGTTCGATCAGAGAGATGGTGCCGTTGGTGACGCCCGCGCGTTTGGCCAGCTCTCTTTGCGACAATCCGAACCGCGTTCTGACCATTCTCAAGCGTGCGCCGACATCCATTCTTCCTGCTCCATCAGTATGTTAATAATTTTAGACAACTGCGGCATTGTAGCGCGATAGAAGGCAAATGTGCTTGCTGCGTCGCAAAATCGAATATCTTTGCAACGGCCAGATTTTATAGTCAGAATCAAGTTGAAAGGGCAAGCGCGATGTGAATTTTCTTAAACGGCGTTTGTCTGCCTGTACAGGGCAAAAACCAGTTGGAGACGACTATGTTGATCGGCGTTCCGAAGGAAATCAAAAACCATGAGTACCGCGTGGGTCTGACCCCGTCCGGTGTCCGCGAGCTGGTGGCGAACGGGCACAAGGTACTGGTGCAGACCCACGCGGGTCTCGCGATCGGCTTTACCGACGAGCAATACATCCAGGCCGGCGCATCCATCGCTTCCAACGCGGAAGAGGTGTTCGAGCGCGCCGACATGATCGTCAAGGTCAAGGAGCCGCAGCCGGTGGAATGCCGGCTGCTGCGCCCGGGCCAGATTCTTTTCACTTATCTGCACTTGGCGCCGGACCCGGAGCAGACCAAGCTGCTGATCGAGTCCGACTCGGTGGCCATCGCCTACGAAACCGTCACCGACGAGCGCGGCGGCCTGCCGCTGCTGGCGCCGATGTCCGAAGTGGCCGGCCGGATGGCGATCCAGGCCGGAGCGCACGCGCTGGAAAAGGCGCAGGGCGGCCGCGGCGTGCTGCTGGGCGGCGTGCCCGGCGTGGCGCCGGCCAAGGTGGTGGTGATAGGCGGCGGGGTGGTGGGGCTGAATGCCGCGCGGATGGCGATGGGCGCAGGCGCCGACGTCGCCATCCTCGATAAATCGCTGGCCCGGCTCAAAGAGATAGACATGGTGTTCGGCGGCCGCATCAAGACTCTGATGTCCAACGGCGCCAACATCGACGACAGCATCCGCGACGCCGATCTGGTGATCGGCGCGGTGCTGATTCCCGGCGCGGCCGCGCCCAAGCTGGTGACGCGCGCGATGCTGAAGACGATGAAGCCGGGCGCGGTGCTGGTGGACGTGGCGATAGACCAGGGCGGCTGTTTCGAGACCAGCCGGGCCACCACCCACCAGGACCCGATCTACACCGTGGACGGCATCGTCCACTACTGCGTGGCCAATATGCCGGGCGGCGTCGCCCGCACCTCCACCCAGGCGTTGACCAACGCCACGCTGCCGTACACGCTGGAGCTGGCCAACAAGGGTTGGCGCCAGGCGCTGCTGGACAACGCCCACCTGCGCAACGGACTTAACGTCTGCCGCGGACGGGTCACCTACCAGGCGGTGGCGCGGGACCTGGGCCACGCTTACGTCGATCCGATAGAGGCCATCAAGGCCGCAAGCTGATAGGAGCGCAGCAAGCCATGTCGCAAGCAATGATAGGCATCCCGTGTGATCTGAAAATGATCGGCCTGCTGCCGTTTCACGCGGTGGGCGACAAATACATCGCCGCCGCGGCCGGCGGAGCGGGCGGCCTGCCGGTGTTGATTCCGTCGCTGGGGGACGACGCGCTGTTGCGCGCCACGCTGGCGACGCTGGACGGCGTGCTGCTGCCGGGCTCGCCGTCCAATGTGGAGCCTCGCCATTACGGCGGGCCGGCCAGCCGCACGGGCACGCTGCACGATCCGCGCCGCGACGCCACCACGCTGCCTTTGATCCGCCTGGCGCTGGAGGAGGGCGTGCCGCTGCTGGGCATCTGCCGCGGTTTCCAGGAGATCAACGTCGCGCTGGGCGGAGAGCTGCACCAACACGTGCAGGAAGAGCCGGGTCTGCGCGACCACCGCGAGGCGGAGGGCGACGACATCGCCGCGATGTACGCGCCGGCGCACCGGGTGGATTTCGTCGAAGGCGGTTTGCTCGCGGAATGGTCCGGCGCGCGCGAGGCGATGGTCAATTCTCTGCACCAGCAGGGCATCAAGCGGCTGGCGCCCAGTCTGATCGCCGAGGCGCACGCCGAGGACGGACTGGTGGAGGCCTACCGCGTGCGCAACTCCAAAGGCTTCGCCTTCGCCGTGCAATGGCACCCAGAATGGCTGTACTGGGACAATCCGTTGTCCCAGGCCATCTTCCATGCCTTCGGCGAGGCTTGCCGGATGAGGAGGGAAAGCCGCAAGGGATGAATCCCATACGCGCCGGACGAGGAACCCGGCGCGAGTCTCGATGACTCATAAAGTAGCACCTCCCGATCCAGAGCCGCAGCCCAGCGGCCGGGGAGACCATAGAGGAAGCGTTATGAATCACCAGATCAACGAGTGGTTGCGAGAGCACCGCATCACCGAAGTGGAATGCATCGTGCCGGACATGACCGGCATCGCCCGTGGAAAGATCGTGCCCAAGGACAAGTTCGTTTCCGATCCGGAAATGCGCCTGCCCGAGGCGGTGCTAATCCAGACCGTGACCGGCGACTATCCAGACGACAGCCTGCTGGACCTGACCGATCCCGACATGGTGCTGGAGCCCGATCCGAACACGCTGCGCTACGTGCCGTGGGCGGTGGACCCGACGGCCCAGCTGATTTACGACTGCTGCCGCGCCGACGGCAGCCCGGTCGACGTGGCGCCGCGCAATGTGCTCAAGCGCGTGCTGGGCCTGTTCGACGAGATGGGTCTGGAGCCGGTGCTGGCTCCGGAGATGGAGTTCTACCTGCTGTCGCCGAATCCCGACCCCGACATCCCGCTGGCCGCGCCGATCGGCCGCACCGGCCGGGCGGAGTTCGGCCGCCGTTCCTATTCGATCGACGCGGTCAACGAGTTCGACCCGTTGTTCGAGGACATCTACGATTACTGCCACGCGCAGAATCTGGAAGTGGACACGCTGATCCATGAGATCGGCACCGCGCAGATGGAAATCAACTTCCTGCATGGCAACCCGCTGGACTTGGCCGACCAGGTATTCCTGTTCAAGCGCACCGTGCGCGAGGCTGCGTTCCGTCATAATATGTACGCCACCTTCATGGCCAAGCCGATGGAGAACGAGCCTGGCAGCGCCATGCACATCCACCAGAGCCTGGTGGACAAGAACACCGGCCGCAACGTGTTCACCAACGAGGACGGCAGCCCGTCCGACATCTTCTTCCACTTCATCGCCGGCCTGCAGAAATACGTGCCGCAGACCATGCCGCTGTTCGCTCCCTACGTGAACTCATTCCGTCGTTTGTCTCGCTACACCGCGGCGCCGACCAATGTCGAATGGGGTTACGACAACCGCACCGTGGGCCTGCGCATCCCGCACTCGTCGCCGGCCGCGCGCCGCATCGAAAACCGGGTGCCGGGCGTGGACGTCAATCCCTACATCGCCATCGCCGCCACGTTGGCCTGCGGCTACCTGGGCATGGTGAACAAGCTGCGGCCGACCGAGCCCAGACAGACTGACGCCTACGAACTGCCTTACCAATTCCCTAACAGCTCGGAAGAATCGCTGCTGCAGCTGGCCGGCTGCAGCGAGATCGCCGAGGTGCTGGGGCCGCGCTTCGTCAAGATGTACGTGGCGATGAAGGAAAAGGAGTTCGCCGAGTATTTCCGCGTGATCAGTCCGTGGGAGCGCAAGTTCCTGCTGCTGCACGTGTGATGCGCGGATCATCCGCGCAAGGTTAGAATCGCGGAACAGACAGGACAAACGAATAGAACGACGCCGCAGGCGCAGGAGGGGCGGGCAAGGGCCCGCCCCGTCGGAGAAAACTGGAAGGAAGTGTTATGCAGAAGCAACGTACGACCAGCCAATGGCGCGAACTGGATGCCGCCCATCACCTGCATCCGTTTACCGATACCGCATCGCTGAACCAGGCGGGCGCGCGCGTGATGACGCGCGGAGAAGGCATCTATCTGTGGGATTCGGACGGCAACAAGATCATCGACGGCATGGCCGGCCTATGGTGTGTGAACGTCGGCTACGGCCGCAAGGATTTCTCCGAGGTGGCGCGCCGCCAGATGGAAGAGCTGCCGTTCTACAACACCTTCTTCAAGACCACGCATCCGGCGGTGGTCGAACTGTCCCGCCTGCTGGCCGAAGTGACGCCAGCCGGCTTCGACCACGTGTTTTACACCAACTCCGGCTCCGAGTCGGTGGACACCATGATCCGCATGGTGCGCCGCTACTGGGACGTGCAGGGCAAGCCGGAGAAGAAGACGCTGATCGGCCGTTGGAACGGCTATCACGGCTCCACCATCGGCGGCGCCAGTCTGGGAGGCATGAAGTACATGCATGAGCAGGGCGATCTGCCGATTCCGGGCATGGCCCATATCGAGCAGCCGTGGTGGTACAAGCACGGCAAGGACATGACGCCGGACGAATTCGGCGTGGTGGCCGCGCGCTGGCTGGACGAGAAGATCCAGGAGATCGGCGCCGACAAGGTGGCCGCTTTTGTCGCCGAACCCATCCAGGGCGCTGGCGGGGTGATCATACCGCCAGCCACCTACTGGCCGGAAATCGAGCGCATCTGCCGCAAGCACGATGTGTTGATTGTGGCGGATGAAGTGATCTGCGGTTTCGGCCGCACCGGCGAATGGTTCGGCCATCAGCATTTCGGCTTCCAGCCTGACCTGTTCACCGCGGCCAAGGGCTTGTCGTCGGGCTACTTGCCGATCGGCGCGGTGTTCGTCGGCAAGCGCGTGGCGGAAGGCCTGATCGCCGGCGGCGACTTCAACCACGGCTTCACCTATTCCGGCCATCCGGTCTGCGCCGCGGTGGCGCACGCCAATGTGGTGGCGCTGCGAGACGAGGGCATCGTCCAGCGCGTCAAGGACGACATCGGTCCTTACATGCAGAAGCGTTGGCGCGAGACCTTCAGTCAGTTCGAGCACGTGGACGACGTGCGCGGCGTCGGCCTGATCCAGGCCTTCACGCTGGTGAAGAACAAGGCGAAGCGCGAGCTGTTCCCTGATTTCGGCGAGGTCGGCACGCTATGCCGCGACATCTTCTTCCGCAACAACCTGATCATGCGCGCTTGCGGCGACCATATCGTATGTTCGCCGCCGCTGGTGATGACGCGAGCCGAAGTGGATGAAATGCTGGGGGTGGCGGCGCGTTGCCTGGCCGAGTTCGAGCAGGCGCTGAAGGCGCGCGGACTGGCCTAGCGCCGGCTATGCTGGTGTGGGGGCGGCCTCGCCCCCGCCTTTTTTGCAGGGAATGAAGCGGGTTGATACAATTCCACCCGCTTTTTCTATTATTTCTATAATGAATTGCAAAAAGGCATGCTGTAATACAAATAACGGCATGAGGCAATAAAACAAATACAGGACTTGGCGCATGTTCGTCGCAATCGGGTATCTCATCATTCTGGGCTCGGTGCTTGGGGGCTTCATCGCTGCGGGGGGACATGTCGCCGCGCTGATGCAACCGCTGGAGGTCGTGATGATCGCCGGCGCGGCCATTGGCGCTTTCGTCGTCGCCAATGGCGGCGCGCCGCTGAAGGCCACCACCAAGGCGCTTCCCACCGTATTCAAGGGCAGTTCCTACGGCAAGGCTTTCTACATGGATCTGTTTTCCTTGCTGTTCGAGATACTGACCAAGGTGCGCAAGGAAGGCCTGATGTCGATCGAAGCCGACGTTGAAAATCCCGAATCCAGCCCGGTTTTCTCCAAGTACCCCACCGTCATGCATGACCACCATGTGGTCGAGTTCATTTGCGACTACCTGCGGCTGATGGTTGGCGGCAACCTCAACGCCTTCGAGATCGAGAACCTGATGGACGTCGAGATCGAAACCCACCACCACGAGGGCGAGGTGCCTGTGTCGGCGGTCAAGGGCCTGGCCGACGGCCTGCCGGCTTTCGGTATCGTGGCCGCGGTGATGGGCGTGGTGCACACGATGGAATCAGTGGGCGCGCCGCCGTCCGAACTCGGCATGCTGATCGCGCACGCGCTGGTGGGCACCTTCCTCGGTATTTTGCTCGCCTACGGCTTCGTCGGCCCGCTGGG
Source organism: Chromobacterium piscinae (assembly GCF_021129175.1). GTDB lineage: Bacteria > Pseudomonadota > Gammaproteobacteria > Burkholderiales > Chromobacteriaceae > Chromobacterium > Chromobacterium piscinae. The sequence goes on from NZ_JAJOHV010000067.1 coordinate 43,990, forward strand.
CACCATTCTTGAGCACAAGCTGGCCGAGGGCACCCGCGTCTATCAGACGATCAAAGTCACGTTGCTGGCCAGTCTGAACGGCTACGCTCCGCAGGTGGCGGTGGAGTTCGGCCGCAAGGCGCTGTCCTCGATGGACCGCCCGTCGTTCAAGGAACTGGAAGATCACGTCAAGCAGAAGAAATAAGCCGGGCAGGGGACAGAAATGGCCGATGAATCGCAACGACCGATAATCGTCAAGAAAATCAAGAAGGGGGGGCACGGCCATCACGGCGGCGCCTGGAAAATCGCCTATGCCGACTTCGTGACGGCGATGATGGCGTTCTTCCTGTTGATGTGGCTGCTGGGGTCCGCGTCGCAAGGCACCTTGAGCGGGATTTCCGAATACTTCAAGACGCCGCTGAAAGTCGCCATGTCCGGCGGGGCGGGCGCGGGCGACGCCACCTCGGTGATCAAGGGCGGTGGCAACGATCTGACCAAGCAGGCCGGCCAGGTCAACAAGGCCGGCTCCAAGCAGGAAGAGATCATGCAGAAGCAGAAGGAGCAGGCCAGCCTGAACCAACTGCAGCAGAAAATCCAGCAGACCATAGACCAGAGCGATCTGTTCAAGCAGTACAAGAACCAGCTGAAGCTGGAAATGACGCCGGAAGGGCTGAAAATCCAGATCGTCGACGAGCAGAACCGGCCGATGTTCGATTCCGGCAGCTCGCGCATGCTGCCGCATACCCGGGTGCTGCTGCAGCAACTGGCTTCGGAACTGAACCAGCTGCCCAACAGGATCAGCATTTCCGGCCACACCGACGCCAAGCCTTTCGCCGGCGGACAAGGCGGCTACAGCAACTGGGAGCTGTCGGCCGACCGGGCCAACACCGCCCGCCGCGAGCTGGTGGCCGGCGGCCTCTCCGAGAACAAGATCCTGCGCGTGGTGGGCTTGTCGTCCGCCAATCCGCTGATCAAGAGCGATGTATTCAGCCCTGAGAACCGCCGCATCACCATCGTGGTGCTGAACAAGGACGCCGAGTCGTCGATACTCAACGACGGGTTCAAGCCGCAGATGAATCAGGAAGTGATAGGCGGGCCGCAGCAAGGCGGCGAAGCGGCTCCGCAGCCGAACGAGCCCTGAGCGCATGAGGCGGCTGCGCCATCCGCTGCTTCAATTGCTCGCCTGCGTCGGCGCTTGGATTTTCATCGCGCCGGCTTTGCATTTGTTGCCTTGGGCCGCGCTGCAGGGGCTGTTGGCGGGCTTGTGCGCCGTCGCCTTGCGCTTGCCGGGCTGGCAGCGCCTCGCGCATGGATTGTTCATGCCTGCGGTGGCGCTGGCCAGCCTGGCTGGCGTCGCGCCGGGCTGGTACCTGGCGGCGTTGCTGCTGACGCTGGCTCTGGGGCGCAACGCGCTGGTGGAGCGGGTGCCGCTTTACCGTTCCGCGGCCGCGGTGGCGGAACGGCTGGCGGAGCGGCTGGCCGGCGGCGTGTCTTTGCTCGAGGCCGGCTGCGGCGATGGCCGGCTGGCCCTGCAATTGACGCTTCGCCGGCCGGACCTGCGCATGCTGGCATTGGAGAATGCTCTGGGTAGCTGGCTGCTGGCCCGTTTGCGTTGGTGGCGGGCAGGGCGGCCAGTCCGACTGGTGTTTGCCTGCCGCAATTTTTGGAGCGAGGATTGGGGGGGGTATGACGCGATTTACGTGTTCTTGTCGCCGGAGCCCATGCCTAGGGTCTGGAGCAAGTTCGTTGCCGAGGGCCGGGCCGACAGCCTGCTCATCAGCAACACCTTTTCCGTGCCCGGCATCGAACCGGACGAATGCATTCCTCTCGACGGCCCTTTGCAAAAAGAACTATTGATCTGGCACCATCCAAATGGACCTCGATAACTGGACCAAGACCATCGCGGAACGGCGGTGGCCGATTCTGCCCGACACGTTGTTGGAGCTGCGCGACGCTTGCGCCCGCCACAGCGATCTGATCAATTTCACCGACCTGGCCAATCTGTGCCTGTCCGATCCTTTTCTGCTGCTGGATCTGTTCCGGGTGGTGGGCAATTCGCGCGCGCTGCAGCGCAACGAGAGCATCCCCGCGGTGGAGCAGACGCTGCTGCTGATGGGGTTGGAGGCGGTGGTGGTGCGTTTCAATCGCATCGAGCCGCTGGACGCCGCCGAGGGCAAGTTGGACGCGGATGTTTACGAAGCGGTTGGCGACTGGATGGCGCGCAGCCGGGTGGCGGCCCTGATCGTCAAGGAGTGGCTGTCCATCATGGGCGATTTGAAAGTAGAGGACTGCTTCGTCTCCGCGCTGCTGTACAACCTGCCGGCCTGCATCTACATGATTCAGCGCAACCGCTTGCCGGACAAGCCGCTGCTGCAGGAGATGTCCGAGGCGTTCAACGCCGATTACGGCAAGATCCTGCAATCCTTCGTGAAGCACATGCCGCTGCCGAGCGGATTCAACACGCTGTTGGGGCCGGGCGTGCCCAACAAGCGGCGCCAGTTGCTGAAGCTGGCCATTGCCACGGCGAACTCGCTGGATCATGGCATCGCGCGCAGCACCTGGCTGGTGGGGGTGGACACCGCGGCCAAGATGATCAATTGCATGCCGGAGATGGCTTACAACGCCGTGGTGCATGCCGCGCTAAAGGTGGCTAAGCGTCCGCATGTGGTCGGCTATACCTTCCCGGCGCGCGCGCTGCTGCTGCTGACCGATAACGGCAAGAAGCCGGAAATGAAGAAGGCTCAGGCGCTGTCCGACGCCGACCAGCTTGAGAATGCGATTCGGGAGTCGATACGCTTTCTGGCCAACGATCTCAAGTTCGAACGCGTGCTGTATTACCATTACGAGCACGATCTGCACGCGTTGAAGCTGCGCTATCAGGTAGGCGTGGAGGCGGACAACCCGCTGCGCAAGCTCCAGGTGGAGCTGGAGCCGGGCAGCTTCTTCGGCGTGTTCACCGGCAAGCCGCAAAGCTTCCACGCGCCGTCCGATGTCCGCCAGCAGCTGAGCCGGCGTTATGAGGACGAATTCTTCCAGCACATCGGCGACGGCGAATTCGCGCTGATGACCTTGTTCGGCGGACACAGGCTCGGCGGCGTGTTTTATGTCGACAACGCGCGCACCGGCCGCGCGATAGACGACGCTACCTACCATCGCTTCAAGGATCTGATCAGCCGACTGGCCCAGCATTGATGCAAGAAGGCGCGGGGGCGGGTAAACTCTGCCCCTTCGCTTAGCGCCGCATCGGCAGAATCGACATGCATCACATCTCCAAGACCATCACGTCTCCCCACAACGACGAAGTCAAGGCGCTGGCCAGATTGGTCCAGCACAGCCGCGACCGCCGCAAGGAAGGCGTGATGGTGTTGGAGGGCATCCACCTGGCCGAATCCTGTCTGCAGGCGGGCGGCATCTTGTCGCGGGTCTATCTGAACGAGGCGATGGCCGGCAAGCCGGAAGTGCAGAGGCTGCTGGCTGGCTTGCCCGCCGGGTGCGCGGTGATCGCGATGCCTGAAGCGGTGATGGCCAAGGTGACAGCGCTGTCCAGCGCCGGCGAGCTGCTGGCGCTGAGCCCGCGGCCGAGCCCGGAGCAGCCGCCGGCGGCAGCCGCCCGGGTGTTGCTGGAAGACATCCAGGACCCGGGCAATCTAGGTACCATCCTGCGCACGGCCGCCGCGGCCGGCGTGTACGACGTTTTCCTGTCCAAGGGCTGTGTGGACGTGTTCTCTCCCAAGGTGCTGCGCGCTGGCATGGGCGCGCATTTCGCGCTGCGCATACATGAGCACGCCGACCTCGCCGATGAGCTGCGCCGCTTCGGCGGACGCCGGCTGGTCACGCATCTGGAGGGTTCCAGCTCCTTGTACGGTCATGACCTGACCGGGCCGGTGGCCTTCGTGTTCGGCAACGAGGGAGCGGGCGTCAGCGACGCGCTGCTGGCGCTGGCGGACGCGCGCATCCGCATCCCGATGCCCGGCCACGCGGAGTCGTTGAATGTGGCGATGGCGGCGACGATCTGCCTGTTCGAGCGGGTGAGGCAGCAGGAAAAGCCGGCCTGACGCGGCATCGGCCGCGCTCCGCTTGCTTTCATGTCCGGCCGGCAGGACAGCTCAGTCCAGCGGGATGAACACCTCGCCGCGCATCAGCGGACGCGCGGTGCGGGTCAGCACCACCTCGTCCACTTTCCAGCCCAGCGAATCCAGGCCCAGCACGGCTTCCAAAGTCAGCCGGCCGCTGGGGTGGCTGAAGGTCAGCGGCATGCCGCGCACGGGTCCGCCGGCCAGTTCGGCCGGCAGCGTGCCCTCGGTCGCGCAGGCGCAGGCGAGGGCGATGGCGTCGGTGCCGGGATAGGCGGGATGCAGCTTGCCCATCGACAGCGCGCGGGCGTGCAGCGCGCAGTCCGGATCGCCGTCTTGCGACAGGAAGCTGATCTTGGGCGTGGCCGGATATTCGCGTCCGGCGGCGAAGATGTCATCGGCCAAGCCGATGGCCACCGTGGCGGCGGCGCGCGCCATCTCCAGCCGGCGCATGATGGCGGGATCGATCTCGGCGGCGGTTTCGCGGCCCTTCAGGCCGAAGTCGCGGGCGCGGACGAACAGGGTGGGGTTGCCGGCGTCTATCAGCGTGGCGTCCACCTGGCTGCCGTCGGGCAGCTTCAATTTGTCCATCAGCAGGCCGGTGGGGAACATCTCGCTGCAGTCGCCGGCCGGATCCAGATAGCGCAGCCGGATTGGCGCGCCGGGGAAGGCGACGCCGTCGATGAGGAAGTCGCCCTGCCAGACGGCCTGGCCTTCGAATATTTCCAGTTCGGCCAGGATGCGTTTGCCGACATTGGCTTGCCAGATGGCGATGGTGGCGACGCCGTCTTCCGGCCGGGCCAATTTTTCCATCACCGCGAACAGCGGCACGGCGGCGGCAAGGTTGCCGCAATTGCCGGACCAGTCTATCCGCGCCTCGTCGGTGAACACGTGGCCGAACAGCGCGTCCACGTCGCAATCGTCGCGGCGGGAAGGGCTGACGATCACCACCTTGCTGGAGCGGGTGGTGCCGTTGCCCAGGCCATCGGTTTGCCGGCCGTAAGGATCGGGACTGCCGATCGCGCGCAACAGCAAGCTTTGCCATTGCTCGGTGTCGTCGGGCAGCGCGTCGGCCCGGATGAACAGGCCCTTGCTGGTGCCGCCGCGCATCAGCGTGGCGGGAAGGCGATAGTCAGTGTCCATCAGTCCTCCTCCCATTCCTCCTTGCATTTGGAGATGACGGCGATGCGCGCGGCGTCTATCGTGGCCGGGATGGAGGCCTTGTCGGCGCAGCCGGCGGCTATGGCGCCGGCATCAATTTGCAGCGTAGCAGCCAGTTGCGCGCGCAGGTAGTCCTTTTGCGGGTAGGCCGCGTTTTCAAAGCTCAGCCGGCCGCGGGCATCGGCCAGGCAGGCGTCCAGCATCAGCAGGAAACGTTCTGGCCGGCGCAGCGCGTCGCAGTCCTTGAGCATGCGCAGCACCGTTTCCGGTTTCAGCTCCAGCGCCCGGTGGACCTTGGTGTGATGCACCACGGTGATGTGGGCGAGGTCGCGGCAGTCGTTGGGCACGCGGAGCCGGCGGCACAGCTCGGACAGCGGCGCGATGCCGCCTTCCTCGTGGCCGATGTGGCGCGGAAGCACGTCGGCCGGCGTCAGCGCCTTGCCCAAGTCGTGGCCCAGCGCGGCGAAGCGCACCGCCAGCGGCTGGCCGGCCGCCGCGGCGTAGTCCAGCACCCGCATCACGTGGTCGCCGCAATCTATCTCGGGGTGATAGTCGGCGCGTTGCGGCACCCCGAACAGCGCGTCCACCTCGGGCAGGATGCGCGCCAGCGCGCCGCACTCGCGCAGCGTCAGGAACATTCGCGACGGCTTGTCTTCCATCAGCCCCTTGGCCAGCTCCTGCCACACCCGCTCAGCGACCAGCGCGTCCGCCTCGCCGTCGTCCACCATCTGCCGCATCAGCGCCATGGTTTCCGGCGCGACCGCGAAGTCGAAGCGGGCGGCGAAGCGCGCCAGCCGCAGGATGCGCACCGGGTCTTCGGCGAAGGCCGGGCTGACGTGGCGCAGCAGGCGCGCCTTCAGGTCTTCCTGGCCGCCGTACGGGTCGGTCAGGCTGCCGTCGGCCGCCTCGGCGATGGCGTTGATGGTCAGGTCGCGCCGGGCTAGATCCTCTTCCAGCGTCACATCGGGCGAGGTGTGGAAGGTGAAGCCGTGGTAGCCCCTGGCCACCTTGCGCTCGGTGCGGGCCAGCGCGTATTCCTCATGGGTTTCCGGGTGCAGGAACACCGGGAAGTCCTTGCCCACCGGGCGGTAGCCCTGCGCCAGCATGTCATCCGGGGTGGCGCCCACCACCACCCAATCCCGGTCCTTGACCGGGAGGTTCAGCAAGCGGTCGCGCACGGCGCCGCCGACGATGTAGATTTCCATCTCAGCGCGCCGCCTTCGCGCGGTAGCGTGACGCGGTAGCGTTGCGGCCGCGGCCGGCCAGCCAATCAGGCGCCAGCGCCGACAGCGCGGCGGGCTCGAAGCCCAGCAGGCTGGACGGGAAAGGCTGGTCGCTGACGTTGTCCCATTGCAGCGAGCGCACATTGTCGCGGCTCATCAGCGTCGGGCCCGGCAGCCATTCCATCAGCGCCGCCTGCAGCATGGCCAGGCTGTCTGGCAGGCCGACTACCGGGCGGGGATGGCCGCTGGCGCGGCCGGCCAGCCGGGCCAGATCGGCCAGGGTATGGATCTCAGGGCCGGCCAGATCCAGTTTCTTGCCCACGGTTTCCTTGCGCGCCAGGCATTCGCACGCGGCGCGGGCGACGTCGTCCACCCATACCGGCGCCATTTTGCACCCGGCGCCGGCCAGCGGCAGCACCGGCAGCATCTTTTGCAGGTCGGCGAACATATTGAGAAAGGCGTCGTCGCGGCCGAACACGACAGACGGGCGCAATATGGTCCAGTTTAGTCCGCTGGATTCCACCGCCAGCTCGCCCAGCGCCTTGGTCTGCTGATAGTCGCTGGGCGCGTCCTGGGCAGCGCCCAAGGCGCTGATGTGCAGCAGCCGACGCACGTTCTGCCGCCGGCAGGCGGCGACGATCTTTTCCGGCAGCTGGGCGTGGGCTTTTTCAAACTGTGCCCGGCTGCCGTGCAGGATGCCCGCCATGCTGACCACCGCGTCGTGGCCATCGACCAGCATGGCCAGCTGGGCTGGGTCGTGGATGTCGACCGAAACCAGCTCGGCCGACGGCAGCACGCGGAAACCGGGCGGCGGGGCGCGGCGGCTGGCGATGGTGAGCCGGTGGCCGCGGCTGGCCAACTGGGCGGCGAGATGGCGGCCGATGAAGCCGCTGCCGCCTATCAGGCAAATTCTCTGCGAGGTCATGTCGTTTTCCTCAGCGCGCCGGCACGATTCCCATGCGGTTTCTCAGGGAGATGTTGGCATGGCCGAAGGTGCTGGAGTAGTAGGCGGCGTTGGCCATCACCTTCTGCACGTAATCGCGCGTCTCGCTGAAGGGAATGGTTTCGGCGTAGATGGTGCCGTCCAGCGCGCGGTCGGCCTGCCAGTTGCGGGCGCGGCCGGGGCCGGCGTTGTAGGCGGCGGTGGCCATCACTTGGTTGCCGGACAGGTTGTCCAGCACGTAGCGCAGATACCAGGTGCCGAGCTGGACATTGGTGTCGATGTCGTTGACCGCGAAGTGGGTGAGGCCGATCTTCTTGGCCGCCCACTTGGCGGTGGCCGGCATCAGCTGCATCAGGCCGGAAGCGCCGACGCCGGAGCGGGCCATGGTGATGAAGCGGCTTTCCTGGCGGATCAGGCCGTAAACCCAGGCGTCGTCGATATCCAGCTGGCGCGCGTATTTCTGCGTGACTTCGCGGTAGGGCGTCAGGTAACGCAGCGAGAAATCGTGTTCTTCCTTGGTGCGCTCGGCGCTGTAGATCGCCATGTCGTAGAAGTTTTCCTTGCGCGCGATCTCGGCGGCGGCCAGCAGCTCCATATCGTTGCGGCCGCGCATCGCCCAGCGCCATTCGCGCTGCGCGTCGGTGCGGAACTCCGGCTTGGTGTAGATTTCGGCGACGCTGAGCAGCGCCAGAGAGCGGCGAACGGCCGGGTCGGCCTTCATCCGGGCGACGTCGTCGCTGCTCGGGCCGGTTTTGCTGGCGGACGCGGATAGGCTGTTGCCCAGCTCTTCCAGCGACAGCAGCGCGTAATAGTTGTGGCCGACGCTGGCCTGGCTGAACAGCGGAGCTGCTTCGGCCGGCTTGCCTTGCTGCTTCAGCGAGCGGGCCAGCCAGTAGCGCCAGGCAGGCTTGGCGGCCAGCTCCTGAGGCATGCGGCGGATGACGCCGTCCAGCTGGCTCCATTGCTCCAGCCGCAGCGCCGAGCGCGCCCACCATTCCCATTGGTCAGTGGTCAACTGGCGCGGGTCGGCTTTTTCAAACCATTGCAGCGCCTGGCCGGCCTGCTGCTTGCGGGCGGACAGCAGCGCCAGCTGGCCCCAGCCGAAGCCGGCGCGGTCGGGCGTCAGTTGGCTTTCCACGCGGGACAGCATCGCCGCCGCGCCGTTCAGATCGGTCTTGCCCTTGCGCACGGTGTCGTAGAGGATGGCTTCCTGGCCGCCCGGGGTGTCCGGGCTGGCGAGAGAGGGCTTGTTGAGCGCGGCGTTGTCCAGCGGCAACTGGGTGTCGCTGGCCAGCTGGCGTGCCTGGGTGAGGTAGTTGCCGGCCAGCAGCAGGCGGGCGCGGCGCCACAGCCAGTCCTGGCTTAGCGCGCCGCGGGCATAGGCCATGTCTATCAGCCGGTTGCAGCCATCCGGCGCCGGCTTGCCTTCCAGGAACCGGTCCAGATTGCCCGGTTTTTGCCCCTGGCGCATTTGCAGCAGCTCGCCGTAGCAGCTCGATTCCTCATCGCGGCCTTCGGGCGGCAGCTTTTTCCATTCATTGGCGAAGGCGGCCCAGTCTTCGCGCAGGCCCAGTTTCTTCACCCATTCATTGCGTATCCGTTCCGGCATCAGGCCTTCCGGCGTCCGGGCCAGGAAGCGCAGCACCTGGGCGTCGTCGTTGCGGTCCAGCGCCTTCCAGGTTTGCCAGTATTCCGGATAGTCCTTCAGCGGGTAATTGTCGGGCAGCTTGTCGCCCAGGCTGGCCAGTTTGGCCAGATCGTTGGCGCGGAAGGCGTCGCGGGCGGCGAGCAGGGCGTCGTCGGGGCCGGCCAGCGCAGGCAGGGCGGCGCCCAGGGCCAGGGTCAGGCCCGCCAGGCGGATGGGGGTGGTCAAAGCTTTCATTTGCGTTCCGTCTGTTGGGGTCTCCGCGCCGACTGGCGGCGCGGCGGCGGCGGGGCGTCCCGCGCGCTCAATGCTTATTTCAATATGACAGGCCGCGGCGCGGAGCGCTCGCTTTCATGGCCCGCGTTTTCAGGCCGTCGGCGCGGCCTGGTAGAACTCGATCGGCAAGCCGTCCGGATCGGCGCAGAAGAAAAAACTCGCGCCGGTGTATTCGTCCACCCTGATGCCTTCCACGCTCACGCCTTGGTCTTGCAGATGGCCGCGCATCGCTTCCGCGTCGTCGCAGGCTAGCGCCAGGTGGCGCAGGCCGCAGGCTTCCGGCCGGCTGGGACGGGGCGGCGGGGAGGGGAAGCTGAACAGTTCGATCTGGCCGCCGCCCGGCAGCGCCAGGTCCAACTTCCAGGACAGTCTTTCCTCGCGCCAGTTCTCGGCGATGACTTTAAAACCGAGCGCGCGGCAGTAGAAGTCGCGCGAGCGCGCGTAGTCGGACGCGATGATGGCGACGTGGTGCAGGCCGGTGATATGCATGGCTGTTGAGGCTGGGTGTTGCCGGATGCCGCCATTTTAGCGTCGCTGCGGGCGGGCTGCCCAGCGGCGGAGATGGGCATTGAAAAAGACAATCAAAAGTCTTGTGACAATCAATTAGACGAATTTTGCCTTGGCTATCAGAATGCACCCATCGATAGCTAACAACCGCAGTCAACCCTCAAGGAGATAGCCATGCTGCAAAATCGTGAAGGCCAACGCGTACCGAACGTCACTTTCCGCATCCGTGAAAACAACGAGTGGAAGAATGTCACCACCGCCGAGCTGTTCGACGGCAAGACCGTCGCCCTGTTCTCGCTGCCGGGCGCGTTCACCCCGACCTGCTCGTCCACCCACCTGCCGCGCTTCAACGAACTGGCGCCGTCCTTCTTCGCCAACGGCGTGGACGCCATCCTGTGCGTGTCGGTCAACGACACCTTCGTGATGAACGAATGGGCTAAGGACCAGGAAGCGCAGAACATCGTGATGATCCCGGACGGCAACGGCGACTTCACCGAAGGCATGGGCATGCTGGTGGACAAGCAGGACCTGGGCTTCGGCAAGCGCAGCTGGCGCTACTCGATGCTGGTCAAGGACGGCGTGGTGGACAAGATGTTCGTCGAGCCGCAAGAGCCGGGCGATCCGTTCAAAGTGTCCGACGCCGACACCATGCTGAACTACATCAACCCGGCCGCCAAGAAGCCTGACCAGGTCGTGGTGTTCACCAAGGTTGGCTGCCCGCACTGCGCCCGCGCCAAGGCCGTGCTGGCCGAAAACGGCTACGACTTCGTCGAAGTCCCGCTGGACAACAAGATCCGCGGCAAGGTGCTGGGCGCGGTGTCCGGCGCGATGACCGCTCCGCAGGTGTTCATCAACGGCGAGCTGATCGGCTCCGCCGACGAAGTGGAAAAGCGCTTCGCCAAATAAGACGTTCGACTCCGGCGGCTTCGGGCCCTGACGCCGCCGGATGGCTTGGGCCGGTACTCCTGCCGGCCGTTTTTTCCAGCCGGGATGCGGGACGGCATGCTCGCCATGCGCAGCGTGCCGCGCCGCATCCCCGCCAGATAGAGGATAAGAACCATGAAAACCATCCACATCGACGTAGCCGTCATCGGCGCCGGCACAGCCGGCCTTGCCGCCTACCGCGCCGCCAAGGCCGGCGGCGCCTCTGCCCTGATCATAGAGGGCGGCCCTTACGGCACCACTTGCGCCCGGGTCGGCTGCATGCCGTCCAAGCTGCTTATCGCCGCGGCCGAGGCCGCCCATCACGCGAGCCATACCGAACTGTTCGGCGTGCATGTGGATGGCGAAGTCCGCATCGACGGCCGCGAGGTGATGGCCCGCGTCAAGAGCGAACGCGACCGTTTCGTCGGCTTCGTGGTGCGCAGCGTGGATGGCATTCCGGCTGAGGACAAGCTGCCTGGCTATGCCCATTTCGTCGACAACACCACGCTTCAAGTCGATGACCACACCATCGTCCAGGCCAAGCGGGTGGTGATCGCCACCGGCTCGTCGCCGGCCATTCCCGCGCCGTTCAAGGCTTTCGGCGACCGGCTGATCGTCAACGACGACGTGTTCGACTGGGACACGCTGCCGCAAAGCGTGGCGGTGTTCGGCCCCGGCGTGATCGGTTTGGAGCTGGGCCAGGCGCTGGCGCGGCTGGGCGTGAGGGTTAAGGTGTTCGGTGCCCGAGGCGGCGTGGGGCCGCTGAGCGATCCGGCGGTGCGCGAATACGCCCGCCAGGCATTGTCCGAACAGTTCTATCTGGACCCGGACGCCAAGGTGCTGGAAATGGCCTGCGACGCTGACGCCGCGCGCATCCGCTATGTCAATCTGGACGGCGAAGAGGTAGAGGAGCGTTTCGATTACGTGCTGGCGGCCACCGGCCGCGCGCCCAATGTCCGCGGCCTGGGACTGGAAAACACCAGTCTGAGGCTGGATGCCGGCGGCGTGCCGCTGTTCGACGCCAAGACGCTGCAGTGCGGAGATTCCCCGGTATTCATCGCCGGTGACGCCAACAACATCCTGCCGTTGCTGCACGAAGCGGCCGACGAGGGCAAGACGGCCGGCGCCAACGCCGCCGCCTACCCGGCGGTATCCGCCGGCCTGCGCCGCTCCACCATCGCGGTGGTGTTCTCCGATCCGCAGATGATGATGGTGGGCAGCCGCTTCGCCGATCTGCAGATGGGCAGCTTCGTCACCGGCGAGATCAGCTTCGAAGACCAGGGCCGCAGCCGGGTGATGGGTATCAACAAGGGCCTGTTGCACGTGTACGCCGACAAGGCGACCGGCCGATTCCTGGGCGCGGAGATGATAGGCCCGCGCGCCGAGAACCTGGCCCACCTGCTGGCCTGGAGCCATCAGCAGGGGCTGACCATCGCGCAGATGCTGGACATGCCGTTCTACCATCCGGTGATAGAAGAAGGCCTGCGCACCGCGCTGCGCGACGCGGCGGCCCGCCTGACTTGAGGCGGAATGCAATGAAAAACGGGGCGAAAGCCCCGTTTTTCATCCTCGCTTCAGCAGCGCGCGCGCCCAGCTGAAGCGCTCGCGCCAGATCACCGGCGCGCGCCAGGCCAGGTGGGCGGTGGCCAGGATGTTGAGCGCGGCCACGGCCAGCAGCAGCATGGAGATGCTGTCGTACCATTTCAGCATCAGCGCGCTGCCGATGGCGGCGGCCACCATGTAGAAGCCGTTGATGATGTTGTTGGCTGCTACGGCCTGCGAGCGGAAGGCGTCCGGGCTGCCGGTCTGCAGCCAGGTGTACAGCGGCACGGTGAAGAAGCCGCCGAAGAAGCCCAGCAGCGTCACGTCCACGATGGCGCGCCAGCTGCCGGCCTTGGCCAGGAACGCCGGCAGCGCGGCCAGCGGGCCGTGGTAGGACGGCATCGCGCCTAGCGCCAGATCGCCGCCGAACACCGTCATGCCGGCGCTGCCGAGCAGCACGATGCCCAGCTGCAGCTTGCCGCGCGACAGCTTGGCGCAGGCGATGGAGCCCGCGCCGATGCCGATGGAGAACAGCGCCAGCAGCAGGGTGTAGACATCGGCGTCGCCGCCCAGGTGCAGCCGGGTGAAGGTGGGCAGCTGGGTGGTGTAGACCGCGCCCATCAGCCAGAACCAGGAAATGCCCAGTATCGAGCAGCGCACATCGTGGATGCGCCAGGCTTCGCGGATCAGCCGCACCGAGTCTCCGAGGAAATTCCACGACAGCTTCAGGTGCGGCGCGCCGGGCGCGACCGAAGGCATGGTGGCGCTGCTGAAGTAGCCGAGGATGGCGACCAAGAGCAGCGCGCCGACGATCAGCAGCGCGCCGCTGTGGGTGAGCAGGCTGCCGCTGAGCTGGCCCAGCAGGATGGCGAGAAAGGTGCCCATCTCGATCAGGCCGGTGCCGCCCACCAGCTCATGCTCTTTCAGGTATTGCGGCAGCACCGAGTATTTCAGCGGGCCGAAGAAGGCCGAGTGCACGCCCATCAGGAACAGCGCGGACAGCAGGATGGCGGCGGATTTCAGCAGGAAGCCGGCGCCGGCCACCAGCATGATGACGATTTCGGCCAGCTTGATCATGCGCGCGATGCGCGCCTTGTCGTAGCGCTCGGTCAGCTTGCCGGCGCTGGCGGAAAACAGGAAGAAGGGCAGGATGAAGATGCCGGCGGCCAGATTGACCAGCTGCTGCGGCGGCATGCCCATCATTTCCAGGCCATGGAAGCTGATCAGCACCACGATGGCGGTTTTCAGCATATTGTCGTTGAAGGCCCCCAGAAACTGGGTGCCGAACAAGGGCAGGAAGCGCCGGGTGGCGAAGAAGGAGAAGTCAGCTTTCACGATGGCCGGTTATGAAAAAGGCGGGAACCGCATGCTAACGGATTCCCGCCTCGCTGTCAGTCGCGGCTCAAATCAGAACAGCGACAGCCACAGGCCGCTGGCGGTGGCGGTCATGAAGCCGGTGAGGATGGATGCCGCCAGCGCGCGCATGCCGATCTGGGCCAGTTCCTGCTGCCGTTCCGGCGCCAGCGCGCCGATGCCGGCCACGCAGATGCCCACCGACGACAAGTTGGAGAAGCTGGCCAGCGCGAAGGTGGAGATCATCACCGTCGGCGCCGACAGTGTGCCGGCGGCCTTCATCTTGGCCAGGTCCATGTAGGCGATGAACTCGTTGAGCACGATCTTCTGGCCCAGCAGGCTGCCGACGCCCAGCGTCTCGTTCCAGCCGATGCCCATCAGGAAGGCGAACACGCGGAACACCTGGCCCACCAGGTATTGCAGCGTCAGGCCGTCGAACATGCCGTGGGTGGACGCCTGGATGGCGGCGTTGACGCCCAGCAGCTCGCCCAGGCCGTCCTTCACCAGGAAGTTGGCCAGCGCGATCAGGGCTACGATGGCCAGCAGGATGGTGGCGACGGCGGCGGCCATCTTCATGCCGTCCAGCGCGCCGGTCACCACCGCGCTGACGAAATTGCCCTCGCTCTTTTCCTTGGACGACTGCAGCTTGCTGCTGGACAGCGCCTCGGGCGTGGTTTCCGGGAACATGATCTTGCAGAACACCACCGCCCCGGCCGCGTTCATGCAGGAGGCGGTCAGCAGATAGGTGGCGAAGCGCGCCTGTTCGGCCGTGTCCGATCCGCCGAGGAAGGCGACGTAGGCCGCCAGCACGCCGCCGGACAGCGTGGACATGCCGGCGATCATGATGCAGGCCAGCTCGGAGCGGGTCATGTGGCGGATGTAGGGGCGGACCAGCAGCGGCGCCTCGGTCTGGCCGAGGAAGATGTTGGCGGCGGCCACCACGCTTTCCGGGCCGGAGATGCCCATGCTGCGCTTCATCGCCCAGGCCAGGCCGGCGACCACGCGCTGCAGGATGCCGAAATGGTAGAGCAGGGCGCTGAAGGCGGAGAAGAAGATGATCACCGGCAGCACGGTGAAGGCGAACAGGAAGCCCAGTTTGCCGCTGGGTTTGGCTAGATCGCCGAAGATGAAACCCGCGCCGTCGCCGGCGAAGCTCAGCACCTTGGCGAAGCCGGCGCCGAAGGCGGAGACGCCGTGGTGGACGGCGGGCACGTAGTTGATCAGCAGGAACAGGCCGTTCTGGATGGCGAGGCCGATCAGCACGGTGCGCCAGTTGACGGCGCGGCGGTTGGTCGAGAACAGGTAGGCGGCGGCGACGAGAAGCAGCATGCCGGCCAGTGCTTGGATGGTATTCACGGAGGCCCTTGGACTAGCGATGGGCGGCGTGTCGGCGCCCGTCCAGTCAGGGATGCCTTCCGCCGCGCCAAATCATGATTGGCTAATGCTTGAAGGCGCGGCATTTTACAGCAAAAGGCCATCTCCCTGAAAGGGAAATGGCTCGGACTTGCGCATTTTACCCGGATGGCGTGCCGGGCTTGGCGCGTCAATGCTGCGGCTTGTCGTCTTCGTGAGTGGCGTCGTCGTCCATCAGGATGCGATGGGCGGGGCCTTGCATGTCGTCGAACTGGCCGGAGCGGGTGGCCCACCAGAAAATGGCGCCGATCACGAAGACCAGCACCAGGCTGAGCGGGATGAGCAGGTAGAGGCTTTCCATCAGGGATTCCGTTTGACGAGACGCAGCGCGTTGCCGACTACCAGCAGCGAGCTCAGTGCCATGCCCAGGCTGGCCAGCCAGGGCGTGACGTGGCCCAGCACCGCCAGCGGCAGCGCGACGACATTATACCCGGCCGCCCAGATCAGGTTCTGCCGGATCACCGCCAGCGCGCGCCGGCTGACAAGCAGAGAGTCGGCGATCAGGCTCAGCCGGTCGCCCATCAGCACCATGTCGCCGCTGGCGCGGGCGACGTCGGTGCCGCCGCCCATGGCGATGGATACGTCGGCGCGTGCCAGCACCGGCGCGTCGTTGACGCCGTCTCCCACCATCAGCACCCGCCTGCCCTTGGCCTGCAGCGCGGCGACGTAGGCGAGCTTGTCCTCCGGCGTCGCGCGCGAGCGCCACTGCTTGATGCCGAGTTTGGCGGCCAGGCCGGCCACCGGGCCTTCGCCGTCGCCGCTGAGCAGATGGACGGCCAGCCCGCGGCGGGACAGCTCGGCCACCAGCGCCGCGGCGTCGTCGCGGCAGGCGTCGCCGATGGCGAAGCGGGCCTGCAC
>NZ_JAJOHV010000068.1 GCF_021129175.1 Chromobacterium piscinae
GGCTTCGACAGCGGCGAGGCCGCCGGCCGCGACGCCGGCTACCAGGCCGGCCTGGAGCAGGGCCGCGCCGAAGGCGTCGCCGCCGCGCGCGCCGAGACGCTGGCCGGGCTGGAAACCTTGGGCGCGCCGCTGGCGGCGGCCATCGAACAACTGAGCAAGCTGTGCCGCGACTACCAGGCCGCGCAGCGCGACGAGGTGGTGGACCTGGTGGCCAAAGTGGCCCGCCAGGTGATCCGCTGCGAGCTGGCGCTGAAGCCGGTGCAGATCCTCGACCTGGTGGAAGAGACGCTGGCGGCGCTGCCGCAGGGCGCGCATGCGCAGGGCGAGGTGGAAGTGTTGCTCAATCCGGAAGAGTGCCAGCGCATCCGCGAACTGGCGCCGGAGCGCGCCGCGCAATGGAAGCTGAGCGCAGATCCGTCGCTGGCGCCGGGCGAATGCCGGGTGCGCGGCGCCGAGTTCGAGGCCGACGCCGGCTGCCAGCAGCGGCTGGAGCATTGCGTGGACAGTCTGCGCGAACAACTGCAAGCGGAAGAGGGCTAAGCGATGCTGCGCCAGGCCCTCAGCCAGCTCTCCGTACCGGACGCGCCGGTCGCCACCGTCAGCGGCAAGCTGGTGGGCGTCAACGGCCTGCTGCTGGAAAGCGTGGGCTGCCCGCTGCAGACCGGGCAGCGCTGTCTGGTGGAAACCGCCGGCGGCGGCTGGCTGCAGGCGCAGGTGGTGGGTTTCCGCCGCGAGGTGTCGTTCCTGATGCCGTTCAAAAAGCCGGTCGGCCTCGCCACCGGGGCGCGGGTGCTGCCCGCGCCGGACAACGGCGGGCTGATGATAGGCGACGGCTGGCTCGGCCGCATCGTCAACGGCCTGGGCGAGCCGCTGGACGACAAGGGCCGCATGGGCGGCGACGCGCCGCTGGCCGCCCATCCGCCGCAGGTTAACCCGCTGAAGAAAAAACCGGTCGACCGGCCGCTGGACGTCGGCGTGCGCGCGATCAACGGCCTGCTGACCATGGGCCGGGGCCAGCGCGTCGGGCTGTTCGCCGGCTCCGGCGTCGGCAAGAGCGTGCTGCTGGGCATGATCACCCGCCACACCGAGGCCGAGGTCGTGGTCGTCGGCCTGATCGGCGAGCGCGGCCGCGAAGTGCGCGAGTTCGTCGAGCATGCGCTGGGGCCGGAGGGCCTGGCCAAGGCGGTGCTGGTGGTGGCGCCGGCCGACGAGTCGCCGCTGATGCGGCTGAAGGCCACCGAGCTGTGCCACACCATCGCCGCCCATTACCGCGACCGTGGCCGCAACGTGCTGCTGCTGGTGGATTCCCTGACCCGCTACGCGATGGCGCAGCGCGAAGTGGCGCTGGCGCTGGGCGAGCCGCCGGCCACGCGCGGCTATCCGCCGTCGGTGTTCGGCCTGCTGCCCAGCTTGGCCGAAAGCGCCGGCAATGGCGAGGGCGGCGAGGGCAGCATGAGCGCCATCTACACCGTGCTGGCCGAGGGCGACGACCAGCAAGACCCGGTGGTGGACACCGCCCGCGCCATTCTGGACGGACACATCGTGTTGAGCCGGGAGCTGGCCGAACGCGGCCACTACCCGGCGATAGACATTTCCCGTTCGGTCAGCCGCTGCATGAGCCAGCTGATCGACGGCGCGCACGCCGCCGCCGCGCGCGAGCTGCGCGGCGCCTGGAGCCGTTACCAGGAGGTGCGGGGCCTGCTGCCGCTGGGCGCTTACGTGCCCGGCGCCGATCCGGCCACCGACCGCGCGTTGCGGTTGCAGCCGCGCATCGAGGCCTTGCTGTGCCAGGGCGCCGGCGAGGCCGCGCCCTATGACGACACCCTCAGGCAATTGCAGGAGCTCGCCGACGCATGAATCAGCCGATACGACAACTGGACTTGCTGCTCAGGCTGCGCGAACGCGACGGCGAGCGGCTGGAGACCGAGCTGGCCGCCAAGCGGCGGCTGCAGGAGCGCTACCGGCGCAATATCGAGCGCCTGGACCAGCTCAGCGCGGCCAGCGGCCCGAGCGCGGCGGCCGGCCACCCGGCGCTGGCGCTCAACTGCGCCGGCTACAAGAGCCATCTGCTGGGCCTGCGCCAGTCGCAGCAGCAGGACTTGCAACTGGCCCAGGCTGATGCCGAAGTCAGCCGCTCGCGCTTACAGGACGCGCGCCGGCGGGAAGAGCAGGTCAAGCTGCTGCGCGAGGAAAGGCTGCTGGAATGGCGGACCGAGCAAGGGCGGGCGGAGCAGAAGCGCACCGACGAGACCGCCGGCCAGGCCTGGCTGAGAGGGCGCGGCTAGTGGTGAATATTCACGTCGTTTCAGTCCGCGCGGGCGTCGGTCGCCCTGTATCGGTACATACCGTTAGCGGACGAAAGGAATACTGATGGCGATCGACTTCAACGCGGTGCCGCCCTCTACTTGGGCGGAAAACCTGGCGCGCAAGCAACTGGGCAAGCAGCAGGCCCAGCTGGATACCCAGGCCAAGGACGCCAAGGCGCGCACAGATGCGCTGGGCCAGTTGCAGAAGGCCCTTCAGGATTACAAGACCAGCCTGACCACGCTGACCGGCAAGAAGAGCCTGGTGGCGATGAACGCCAGCGCCTCGCCGGACGGCATGGCAACCGTCACCGCCAAGGGCAATGCCCAAGCCGGCAACTACAGCGTGTTCGTCGAGCAATTGGCCAGCTCCCAGCAATTGCTGATGGGCGATCTGGCCGGCGCCACGGCCCAGGCCGGCGACAAGTTCACCGTCAAGCTGGCGGGCGGCGAAAGCTTCGAAGTGGCGCTGGACGGCGCCGACCGCGACAAGGACGGCAAGCTGTCGCCCAGCGAGCTGGCGCTGGCGATCAACCGCGCCAGCGGCAACGCCGGCAAGGTCAACGCCATGGTGCTGAACAACAACGGCGCCAGCCAGCTGGTGTTGTCCGCCGGCAAGAGTGGCGAAAAGAACACCATCTCCCTGGATCTGGGCGGCGTGAGCGACGCCGGCCTGAAGAACGGCCTGTCCTCGCCCAAGGAGCTGAGCAAGGCGCAGGACGCCATCGTCTGGCTGGGCGGCAAGACCGCCGGCGTCAAGCTGCAGCAAGGCTCCAACACCTTCGACAATATCGAAGGCGTCAGCTTCACCGTGAACAAGCTGAGCAAGGACACCGATCCGCCGCTGCAGATTTCGATCAGCCGCGGCGACAGCGATACCACGGCCAATGTCCAGTCCTTCGTCGATTCGTACAACAAGATCTACAAGGCGATTTCCGACCTGTCCCAGCCGGGCAAAGACGGCAAGCCGGGCGCGGCCTTCGCCGACGACTCCAGCATCCGCGTATTGAAAAGCCAGCTCAACGCCATCCTGCGCCAGTCATTCGACGGCGTCACGCTGGGCCAGATGGGCATCAAGGCCAGCCGCGACGGCACCCTGGCGCTGGACAGCAAAAAGCTGGGCGACACGCTGAAGGCCAGCCCGGACGCGCTGGACCGCTTCTTCAACGGCGCCGGCCAGAACGGCGCGCTGAAGCAGAGCGCCGATTATCTGGACAAGTGGCTGAACGGCAGCAACGGTCTGCTCAAGCAGCGCCGCGACAGCGAAGACCGCGGCCAGAAGGATCTGACCCGGCGGCAAGACGCGCTGCAAAAGACTTTCGAGCAGACCTACAACCGCTATCTGGCGCAATTCACCAAATTGCAGAGCATGCAGGATCAGATGACCCAGACCATGGGCATGTTCAACTCCAACTTCTGAATCTAAAGAAAGCAGGATCGAAATCGTGGATTACGACGCCTATCGCAGCTACCACGCGGTCAATCTGGAAGCCCAGACCGGCGCCGCCAGCCAGGTGGAACTGGTGTTGGTGCTGTTCGACGGCCTCCTGGAAGAGATCGCCCGCGCCCGCGGCCATTTGCAGCAGCAGCGCTTCGAGCAGAAGGGCGAGAGCATCAGCAAGTGCATCAACATCCTCAACGGTTTGTCCAGCGCGCTGGATTTCGAAACCGGCGGCGAGGTGGTGACCAATCTGGCGCGCTTGTACGACTACTGCGCCCACCGCCTGTACCAGGCCAGCGTCGAGCTCGACGCCGTGGCGCTGGATGAGGCGGAAAAGCTGCTGGTCACGCTTAAGGGCGGCTGGATAGGCGTGCGGGACCAGCATGCCGCGGCCTGAGGTCGAGCGCTGGTGCCAGGCCATCGCCGACGCGGCGGAGCGGCGGGATTGGGACGCGTTGACGGCCATGGACGCGCGGTTGCGCCAGCTGTTGACCGAGCCTGGCCATACCCTGGACGTGGACGACAGGGCGGCCTTGTCGGCCGCCTATCGCGCCGCGCTGGCCGCGAGCGGCGCCGAGCTGGACGCGTTGAGCGCGAAGATGGCAGAGGCGGGACAACAGCGCGAAGGCCGTCTGGCCTACGCGCAATTCAGTGAATGGGAACAAGCATGAGCAGAGTGGCGCCGCCGCAATCCGCGCCCGTTTCCCCCGTCCAGACGGGGAGTGGCGACGGAGCAGTCAGTCAGGCGATGGATGACCTGTCGTGGATGGACGCCGATCCGGCGGCAGGCTTCGCCGACGCGATGTCCGATGCCGGCGCGCGGCAGCCGCTGGCCATGGAGGAGTCGGCACAAGAGCCGGCTTCCCTGGCGGATGCTGTTCGCCAAAGCCTGCCGGCCATGCCGGCGGCTGTCGATCAGAATGCCGCGGTTGGCGACGGCGAGGATGAGAAGGCGCGCAAGCCGGTGGATCTGGCCGCGCTGAGTCCGGCGTTGCAGCCGCAAACCTGGCAGGCGCTGATGCCGCGCCAGGCGGCCCCTACGGCGGATGCCGAAGCGCCGGCGGACGCGGGCAAGGTTGCCGCGCCCGTTTTGGATGCTGCGCCGGCGTCTCCAAAGCCGGCCGACAAGGCGCCGCAGATTCAAACGGCGGATCTGGCCATGCCGCGGGAAGCCGCGCCGCGTATGGACAACATCGCCGCGGCCTTGCCGCCGGCTCATCCGGCCGATGCCGCCAAACCAGCGGAAAGCTTCAGCCTGGCCTTGCCGCCGGCGCAGCCGGAGAGCTGGAGCGGCAAGCTGCAGGCTGCGCTGGGCGAGCGTGTGCAGCTCATGCCCAGCCAGAACATGGATCGCGCGACGCTGCGGCTGGATCCGCCGTCGCTGGGCACGCTGGAAATCTCGCTGCGCCACCAGGCCGGCGCGCTGGTCGTGGAGCTGACCGCCTCGCACGGCGAAGTGGTGCGCCAGCTGCAAGGCATAGGCGACGCGCTGCGCCAGGATCTGGGCAGCCGCCAGTACACGCAGGTGGCGGTGGAGGTGCGCGAAGGCATGCCGTCAGGGCAGGGCCAGGGTGGCCGCCAGGGCCGGGAGCAGCAGGCCCAGCAGCAGCCGGGCCGGGCGCTGAGCGAACAGGGCTGGCAGACGGCCGGCTCGTTTCATTTGGATCAGGGCTGAGACAGCGAAGGATATCGATAGATGAATAGCAGGACCCTGATCGTGGCCGCCTTGGTGGCTGCAGCCGTGGCTGGCATCGGCGGCGGCGGGTGGTGGTACTACCAGCAGGCGGCGCATGCCGAACCCGCCAAGCCGCAGCCAGTGGATTACCGCTTCGTCACCTTAGACAAGATCATCGTGATGCTGAAGAGCGATTCGGGCGGCGACGCGCGCTACATGGCGGTGGACCTCGTGTTCCGCAGCACCGTGGAAAACGAGGGCAAGGTGAAGGAGCAGCTGCCGCTGCTCAAGAGCGTGGCGGTGCGCGCGCTGTCGCAACTGACGCGCGAGCGCGCCAACGCCTTGAACATAGACGACTTCCAGAAGCTGCTGGACCGCTCCTACCGCGCCACCTTCGCGCGGGAGGCGCGCGGACAGCCATTCACCGAGGTGATGGTCAGCAAGCTGATCATCGAGTAAGCGCGATGTACGCGGAGAGCTACGAGCAGCCGTCCCAAGCCGTCGACGAGGCCCGACACCTGGCGACCTACGCGCCGCTGGTCAAGCGCGCCGCGCGCCAGCTCTCCAGTCAGGCGGGCGGCGTGTTCGACCGCGAGGACATGGAGCAGATCGGCCTGATGGCGCTGCTGGACTGCCTGCGCCGCTACGGCGGCGAGCCGGATGAGCGTTTCGCGGGCTTCGCCATGCTGCGCATCCGCGGCGCTATTCTGGATGAATTGCGGCGACTGGACTGGCGGCCGCGCGCGGTGCGGCAAGAAGCGCACCGGGTTCGCGACGGGCTGCGCGAGTTGAGGCGCAAGCTTCGGCGCGAGCCCACCGAGGCGGAGGCGATGGCCTTGCTGGGGCTGGACGCCGACGCCTATCGCGAGGCGCTGCTAGCCGAAAACGCCGAGGCGATGGCGAGCTTCGACGAACTAGTGGCCGGCGGAATGGAGCTGGCGGCGGAAGGCTCGCCGGAAGCCAGGCTGGAGCGGCAAAGCGAGTTGGCGCGCGCGCTGACCGCGCTCAACGAGCGCGAGCAGCAGGTGATCCAGCTGTATTACGAGTTCGAACTGAGTCTCAAGGAGATCGCGGCGGTGCTGGAGCTGACCGAGGCCCGCATCTGCCAGATCAACAAGAGCGCCCTGAAAAAGATGCAGGCCTGCCTGATGGCGGCCTGAAGCAAGGAAACACCCCATGCAGCAATTGTTTGGCATTCTGATCGTGCTGGTTTGCGTATTCGGCGGCTTCATGCTGCACGGCGGCGTGCTGTCCATCATCTGGCAGCCGACCGAGCTGTTGATCATCTGCGGCGCGGCGCTGGGCGCGGTGGTGCTGGGCAATCCGCCGCATGTGCTGAAGGAGATGGGCGGCCAGATCAAGCGCGTGGTGGTGCGCAAGAAGCAGGGCGCGGAATTCCAGCGCCAGCAGCTGCTGCTGATGTACGAATTGCTGATCACCGCCAGCCGCGGCCTGAAGGCGCTGGACCAGCACGTGGAAGCGCCGCGCCAGAGCCCGCTGTTCAACCGCTACCCCATGGTGCTGGAAAACCGCAAGCTGCTGGCCTTCATCGTCGACAACTTCCGGCTGATGGCGATGGGCAAGATCAACGCCCACGAGCTGGAGGGCGTGCTGGACCAGGAGCTGGACGCCATCCATGAACAACTGATCCAGCCCTCCAAATCGCTGCACAAGATCGCCGAGGCGATGCCGGGCTTCGGCATCCTGGCCGCGGTGCTGGGCATCGTGATGGCGATGAACACCGTCGCCCAGGGCGCCAGCGCCGGCGAGATCGCGGCCAGCGTGGCCGCCGCCATGGTCGGCACCTTCATCGGCATTTTCTTCTGTTACGGCGTGCTGGACCCGCTGTCCAACGTGATGCACCAGCTGGTCAAGGAAGAATTGTCCAATTTCGAATCGGTGAAAGTGGTGCTGACCACCCACGTGTCCGGCAAGCCGCCGTTGCTGGCGATCGACGCCGGCCGCCGCTTGGTGCAGCTGAACACCAAGCCCAGCTTCTCGCAGCTGGAGTCGTGGATCAATGCGATGGAAGGGCTGGGTTAAGCGATGGCCGGCCTGAAGAACAAGGGCGATCACGAAGGCGCGGTGATCAAGAAAGTGTCCCGCCGCAATGCGGAAGAGGGGCACGGCGGCGCCTGGAAAGTGGCGTTCGCCGATTTCGTGCTGGCGCTGATGTGCCTGTTCCTGGTGCTGTGGGTGCTGGCCGCGCGCGATCAGGAAAATCTGCAGCAATTGCTGACCACGTCCGGCGGCAGTCCGCTGCTGCAGGGCAACGGCCGGCAGATAGACCACATGGGCAATCCGCCCGGCACGCTGATTCCGCGCGATCCGATTCCGGGCCAGACCGGCAGCCAGGTGGCCAGCAAGTCGGCGGTGAGGGACAGCGACAAGCGCGCTAGCGAGCAGCCCGAGCTGCCGCGCCGCAGCTACGACAGCGAGGCCGATCTGCGCAAGCTGGCCGCCCAGCTGTCCGAAATGAGCCAGAAGGCTGGCCTGTCCAGCAATCTTCAGACGGTAATTACGCCCTACGGCCTGCGTGTGACGCTGCACGATACGGATCAGCAAGGCATGTTCGAGCGCGGCAGCGCCATCGTCGACCCTCGCTTCCGAGGCCTGCTGCAGCAGATCGGCGCCATGCTGGGCGAGATCGACAATCGCCTGCTGGTGGTCGGCCACACCGATGCCGCGCAATACCACCGGGCCGGCGCCTTCGGCGCGATGTCCAACTGGTCCCTGTCCAGCAACCGCGCGATGGCCGCGCGCCTGCACATGATGCAGGGCGGCCTGGCCGGCGATTCGGTGTTGCAGGTGGTGGGCATGGCGGAGCGGGCGCCGCTGGACAAGCAGCATCCGCTGGCGGCTAAGAACCGTCGGATCGAGCTTCTTGTGCTGACTTCCGGCCAGGCTCAGGCGGTGGTGTCGATGTTCGGCGCGGCGACGACGGAGGCTGTGAATGCGCCGGGTGTTGCGTTAGCGCTACCAAATGCAGAGGACTTGAAAACCCTGCGGGAAAATACCATAAACATACGATAAGTTGCTGATAGTATGCTTTGTTCTCATAAAAGCCTTGCCTTTGCAAGGCTTTTTTATTGTGTGTTTTTCACATAAATTTTAATCAAATTATTTACAATTAACACAGTGTTGATAACAATGTCAGGCATATGAGCCACTTCTCATATCGCAAACAATAAATAATGACTAAGGCATGTCCGTGCCTTCGAGGTCCGGGTGCTGGTAGTCGGGGACGTGTTACCGAGATGAATCAAGAGCAAGTTAGGCAGATGTTGCGGCAGACGCCGCTGTTTGGCCATTTGGAAGACGGGGCGTTGGATCATGTCGTGGAATGTTCCGAAGCTGTGCGTCTGGCGAAAGGCGAGTCCCTTTACGAGGAGGGAGATGAATCCGACTCCGTAGCGTTGCTGCTGGATGGATGCATGCAGGTTTACGTATCCGAGTCGAACGGCAAGAAGTATGTGCTGCAGATGGTCATGCCGGGGCAGCTGCTGGGCATAGAGTCGTTTGTCGACTGCGGCGAGCGCGGCAACAATGTGGTGGCGGACGAGGACAGCGTGTTGCTGCGGTTCACGCGGGAAACGCTCAGGCAGGTGTTCGACAGCGAAGATGGCTTGCCCGATTGCGACAGGGTTCGCGGCAGCATCATGCGCTACCTGGTTTCGTTGGTGCGCCACATGACCACGTTGGCGCGCAACCTGGCCTTGCTGGATGTCTACGGCCGGGTGCGCATCCTGATCAATCAGATGTTGATCGAACAGGACGGCGTGCTGATATTGCGCAAGCAATTGACCCAGCAGGAAATCGCCGATCAGATCGGCTCCTCCCGCGAGATGGTGGCGCGTATTCTTAAGGAATTGGTCTACGGCCATTACATTCGCCTGGAGAACAGGCGCATCGTGGTGCTGAAGATGTTGCCGGAGAATTTCTAATCAGGCGGAGAGGCCGCGCGACACCGAGTCGCGCGGTTTTTTGTTTTCAAGGTTTAAGTTTGGCGGCCGCGGGTCGCCCTGTATTGGTATCACACCCATACAGTTGCTAGGCAGACAGATGCAGATCTCCTCTCTTTCCACCTGGCGCGGCGAAAAAGCCGCGGCGGGCAAGTCTGAAACCGCGTCGGCGGTCGACGCGGCGCCTCGCGCGATTTCGTCGGTTGCAAGCGCCGAGGCGCCGCTGGCGGCCTCCCTGCAAGCGATGCCCGAGCTCGACCAGTCCAAAGTGGAGGCGGTGCGCGCCGCGCTGGCCAGGGGCGAGGTTCGTTTCGATGCCCAGCGCCTGGCGGGCTTGATCGAGCAGTATCACGGCGGCCGCTGATGGATAGAAAACAGCTCTATCGTCGATTATTCGCCACCGTGGGCGAGGACCTCGCCGACTATCCGCGGCTGAGCGCCTTGCTGGAGCGGCAGTTCCACGCCGCGCTGGCACATGACGCGGCTGAGCTGGAGCAGTGCGCCGGCGAAATCGCCGCATTGTGCGACAAACTGGAGCGCAGCCGCCGCGAGCGTCTGGAATTGGTGGCGTCGCTGCTGCCGCCGCGGGCGGAGCGGTCGATGGCCGAAGTGCTGAAGGTTTTGCCGCAAGCCATGCGAGAGCAGGGCAACGCGCATTGGGGGCGTTTGCGCGCGCTGATCGCGGATTGCCGCGAACGCAATCTGCGCAATGGCCAGCTGCTGCAGGAGCGCAGGCAGTTGTTGCAGCGCGTGTTGGAGGGCGAGAGCGATGTTTACGCAGCGCAGTGAGTCCTGGCAGGCCGCCGGCGCGGCTGTTTCGTCGGACGCGGTGGCCTTGCCCTTGAGCCTGCCGTCGGAGGGCGCGGGTTTTTCCGAGCAGTTCGCCGGCGTGCGCGCCGAAGTGGAGCGTTTCATCGCCGCCGGCGAGCCGGGCTCGGCTCAGCAGTTGTCGCCGGAAGCGTGGCGCGTTCAGCAGCAACTGCGCGCCGGCGCGGCCGATTTTTCCGCGGTGCCGCGGGATCGGCAGGGTTTTGTCGAGGAAATGCTGCCGCACGCGCAGGCGGCCGCGGCGCGTCTGGGCGTGACGCCGGATCTGGTGCTCGCTCACGCGGCGCTGGAGTCGGGCTGGGGGCGCAAGCCGCTGACGCGCAGCGACGGCGGCAACAGCCATAACCTGTTCGGCATCAAGGCTGACGCGCGTTGGGGTGGGCCGGTGGCGACGGCGCTGACCACGGAGTTCATTCACGGCCAGAAGCAGAACAGGGTGGAGCCGTTCCGCGCCTATCCCGATTATCGCGCGGCGTTCGACGATTACGCCGATCTCTTGGCATCGAATCCGCGTTACCGCGCGGCGTTGGGCGTCGGCGGCGACGCGAAGGCTTTTGCCGAGGCTTTGGCGCGCGGCGGCTATGCGACCGATCCCGATTATGCCGGCAAACTGGCGAGTCTGGCGGGGCAGTTCCGCAAGAGCATTCGTTGAATCCTGGGGGAAAGAAATTGGCGCCAAGGGCGCCAATTTTCATTTATGCAGATTTTTGGAAAATAAAAAGGAAAAAGCCGAAATCGTAAGATTTCGGCTTTTAAATTGGTGGAGATAAGCGGGATCGAACCGCTGACCTCTTGCATGCCATGCAAGCGCTCTCCCAGCTGAGCTATACCCCCAGATGATGCTTTGGCGTCCCCACGGGGATTCGAACCCCGGTTGCCGCCGTGAAAGGGCAGTGTCCTAGGCCTCTAGACGATAGGGACGTAATGCCTAATTGTAATTTGGTGGAGATAAGCGGGATCGAACCGCTGACCTCTTGCATGCCATGCAAGCGCTCTCCCAGCTGAGCTATACCCCCAGATAATGCTTTGGCGTCCCTACGGGGATTCGAACCCCGGTCGCCGCCGTGAAAGGGCGGTGTCCTAGGCCTCTAGACGATAGGGACTAAATTTTGGTGGAGGTAAGCGGGATCGAACCGCTGACCTCTTGCATGCCATGCAAGCGCTCTCCCAACTGAGCTATACCCCCACATATCCGCCGATTTCGCTTTCGCTGGACCGTTAGGTCTCGACAGGAGGCGAACTATACATGCAGTAAATTCCTCATGCAAGCGGTTTGTGAAAATATTTTGAAAAAACGCATAATTTATCTATTTTGATTAGCATGACTGTTGCTGGGTACGCTAAGGCGAGGCTGATGGCGCATTTATATGTATTTTAAGAATAACAAAGTAAAATAATATTACTTAGTGTTCTAATTTTCGACTGCTATGGTGTCGCCATGCCCAGCCGAATCCAGGCTGGAGGAACGATATTCTGGAGAATGGACAATGAAGAAACTGAACGCAGCTTTCGCCCTGATCCTCGCCGCGGCAGGCTCCGCGGCTCATGCCGACGATCTGGCTGACATCCGCAAGGCCGGCGTGCTGAAGATCGGCACCGAAGGCACTTACGCGCCTTTCACCTATCATGACGCCGCGGGCGGCCTGACCGGCTTCGACGTGGAGATCGGCCAGGCGATCGCCGCCAAGCTGGGCGTCAAGCCGCAATTCGTCGAAGGCAAGTGGGACGGCCTGATCGCCGGCCTGGACGTCAAGCGCTACGACGTGGTGATCAACGAAGTGGCGATCACCGACGCGCGCAAGGTCAAATACGACTTCTCCGTTCCCTACATCGTGTCCAAGGCGGTGCTGATCGTCCGCGACGACAACCGCGACATCAAGCGTTTCGAGGACCTGAAGGGCCGCAAGTCGGCCAATACTCTGACCAGCAACTTCGGTAAGCTGGCGCAACGCTACGGCGCCGAGATCGTGCCGACCCAGGGCTTCAATGAGTCGGTCGCGCTGCTGGAGTCCGGCCGGGTGGAGACCACCATCAACGACAGCTTATCCTTCCTCGACTTCAAGAAGAAGCAGCCCAAGTCCCGCCTGAAGGTGGCCGCCACCGAGGCGAACGGCGACGCGTCCGGCGTGCTGCTGCGCAAGGGCAATCCGGAGCTGAAGGCCGCCATCGACAAGGCGCTGGCCTCGATCAAGGCCGACGGCACTTATCAGAAAATTTCCCACAAGTATTTCGGCGCCGACGTGTCGCGCTGAGCTGAGGAGCGGCAATGCCCCCGTGGTTGCAGTTGATGGCGGATTCGCTGCCGTCCCTTTTGTATGCAGGCCTGGTATTCACCGTGCCGTTGACGCTGTTGTCCTTCGCCGGCGGCCTGGCGCTGGGCCTGGCGGTGGCCTTGATCCGGCTGTTCGGGCCGCGCCCGTTGGTTTTGCTGGTGCGAGGCTATTCCTGGCTGGTGCGCGGCACGCCGCTGTTGGTGCAGCTGTTCGTGATCTTCTACGGCCTGCCGCGCGTCGGCATCGTGTTCGATCCGTTTCCGGCGGCGCTGCTCGGCTTTGTGCTCAGCGTCGGCGCCTACACCTCGGAAGTGATACGAGCGGCGATCTCGTCGGTGCCTAAGGCGCAATGGGAGGCAGCGTACTCGCTGGGGATGAGCTGGTCGCAGGCGATGCGCCGCACCATCCTGCCGCAGGCGGGCAGGGTGGCGGTGCCGCCGCTGGCCAACTCCTTCATCTCGCTGGTGAAGGACACTTCGCTGGCGGCGGTGCTGACGGTGCCGGAAATGTTCCAGGCGGCGCAGCGCATCGCGGCCACCACTTACGAGCCGCTGCTGCTGTATCTGGAGACCGCGCTGATCTATCTGTTGTTGAGCACCGTATTGACCTGGCTGCAGGAACGGTTGGAAAAACGTTTTGACCGGCACGTGGCGCCGGTGGGGGCCGCGTCATGATCAAGCTGAGCCGTATCGTCAAATCCTTCGGCGGCCAAACCGTGCTGCATGATGTCGGCCTGGAGCTGGCCGAGGGCGGCGTCACCGCGCTGATCGGTCCGTCCGGCAGCGGCAAGAGCACGCTGCTGCGCTGCGCCAATCTGCTGGAGACGCCGGATGCCGGCGAGCTGCAGCTGGCCGGCGAGACCTTGCGTTTCGAGCCTGGCAGGAAGTTGTCCCGCGACGCCATCCTGCGCGTGCGCCGCGTCACCGGCATGGTGTTCCAGAGCTTTCAGCTGTTTCCGCATCAGACCGTGCTGCAGAACGTGATGGAAGGGTTGTTGACCGTTCAGCGCTGGCCGCGGGACAAGGCTGAGGCACGGGCGCGCGAGTTGCTGGACAAGGTGGGCATGGCGCACAAAGCCGACGCTTGGCCGTCCACGCTGTCCGGCGGCCAGCAGCAGCGGGTGGCGATCGCCCGCGCGCTAGCGCCATCGCCGCAGCTCTTGCTGTGCGACGAGCCGACCTCGGCGCTGGACCCGGAGTTGGCCGCGGAAGTGGTGGCGGTGTTGCGCCAGCTGGCCGCCGACGGCGTCACTATGCTGATGGCCACGCACGATCTGAGGCTGGCTTCCAGCGTCGCCCGGAATGTGGTGTTTCTGGAAAACGGCCGCGTGGTCGAGGCGGGCTCCGCCGCGCAGATTTTCGGCGCGCCGCGCGAGGCCCGCACGGCGGAGTATGTGTCCACGCTGACCGCCGGGGCCAGGGATCTGGTGCAGATCTGATCCGCCGGCTGTCGGCTCAGCCGGCGCTGACGCGCGCGCGGCCTTCGTGCTTGGCTTGGTAGAGCTGGTGGTCCGCGTGCTCAATCAGCGTTTGCGGCGCCGTCGAGCCGTTTGGGATCATGGAGGCGACGCCGATGCTGGCGGTCACTGTCGGCTCCGCGTCGGAGGCTTCATGAGGGATGCCCAGCGCCCTGATCGCCTGCAGGATTTCGTCGGCCAGGCTGGAAGCGCCTTCGAGGTCGGTTTCCGGCAGCAGGCAGGCGAACTCCTCGCCGCCGTAGCGCGCCGCCAGGTCCCTGGGCCTGCGCAGCGACAAGCGTATCGCCTGGGCGACCCGGCGCAGGCAGTCGTCCCCGGCCTGGTGGCCGTAACGGTCGTTGAAGCGCTTGAAATAGTCGACATCCAGCATCAGCAGGGAGACGGGCTGCTGCTGCCGAGCGCATTGCAGCCAGTCGGATTGCAGCGCTTCGTCGAACTTGCGGCGGTTGGCCACGCCGGTCAGACCGTCCTGCAGCGCGATCGAGCTGAGCAGGTCGGCCTGGAATTTCAGCGCCAGATGGGTCTGGACCCGGGCGCGCAATATGGTTCGGTTGACCGGCTTGACGATGTAGTCGACGCCGCCTAGTTCGAAGCCGCGCACTTCATCCGCCTCCTCTCGCTGCGCCGAGACGAATATGATCGGCACCGAACGGGTGTGCGGATCGGTTTTCAGCCTGCGGCACACCTCGAAGCCGTCGATGCCCGGCATTACCAGGTCCAGCAGGATCAGGTCGGGCTTCAGCGACAGGCACTGGGCAATCGCCTGCTCGCCGTCCAGCGCCATGAAGACTTCGCATTCGTCTTTGAACAGCTCCCGTATCAGCAGGATATTGGTGGTCTGGTCGTCCACCACCAGGATGCGCGGCCGAGCGGGATTGGATCGTTCGTTTAGCGGCAGGTCCATGTCAGGGTTCGCTCCCGATCAGGGTTTTGACGATCTGGGCGGCGGGGGCGAATTGCAGGCGCCCCACTTGTTCCGCCAGGCTTTCCACCTGCTGCCGAATGTGTCCGCCGGCCAGTGGCGGCAACGCCATGGCCAGGTCGATGGCGGCGAGGTTGCCGCTTTCCAGCAAAGGCAGTATCTCGAGTAGGCGTTCTTTCCACTCTTGCGGGGTCAATGGGGGCGCCTCGCCGGGTGTGGCTGGTGGCGCCGCCGGCAGGCGGCTGTCCAGTTTGGCCACGCTTTCGGTCACCAGCCGCTGCAGAGTCTCGGCGGCGGCGCGCCAGGTTTCGGCGTCCAGTGCGCGGTCATTGCACTGCCTAGCGCGTTGCTCCAGCTCGCCAGCCTGCCGGGCCAGCGCCGCCGCGCCGACGGTGGCGGCGATGCCTTTCAGCGCGTGAAGCGTCGCGGCGCCTTGGGCGGTATCGCCGCTTTCCAGCTGCTGGCGCAAACCGGCGGCGAGCCGATGCGCTTCCGTCCGGAACTGTCGCAGCGCAGCGCGCATGGCGCCCGCCTGCTGGCCGAAGCGTTGCAATACCCGCTCTTCCGGCTCGATGTCGCAAGGTGGGCAGGTTTCGGGCGCCGCCGGCGAGGCATCCGGCGAGCGGCCGGACAGCGCCAGCAGCCGCGACGCGAGCTGATCGATGTCGATCGGCTTGCCGATGTGGTCGTTCATGCCGGCGGCCAGGCAGTCGGCGCGGTCGGAGAGAGTGGCGTTGGCGGTCATGGCCAGAATGGGCGTGCCGCATCCGCCGGCGCGAATGCGGCGGGTGGCTTCCAGGCCGTCAATGTCAGGCATCTGCATGTCCATGATCACCACGTCGTAGTCGGCGTCGGCGGCGGTGGCTAGTTCGACGCCGGCCAGTCCGCCTTCGGCCAGTTCCACCCTGGCGCCTTCGGCGCTGAGCAGTTCGGAGGCGACCTGCCGATTCAGAGCATTGTCTTCCACCAGCAGCAGCCGCATGCCGCCCAAGCGCTGGCGGATGGCCGGCGAAGGCGGCGGGGCGCGTTCTCCCAGCAGATTGCGGCGCACCGCGTCCAGCAACTGCTGCGGCGTCACCGGCTTGGTGAGAAAGTCGGCGAACGGCGGGTCGCCGCTGTCGGCGATCTCGGACAGCACCTCGCGGCCGAAAGCGGTGAGCATGATCACCACTGGCGGCGTGGAGGCGGTGGCCCGTATGCGCGACGCGGCCTCCACGCCGTCCATGCCGGGCATCTTCCAGTCCATCAGCGCCACGTCGTAGCGCTGGCCGGCTTCTGCCATGCGCACGGCCTCGGCGCCGCTGGCGGCGTAATCGGCGCGCCAGCCGGCCGTCTCCAGCGTGCGGCCAAGTACTTCCCCCATCAGCGGATTGTCGTCCACGATCAGCGCGCGCAGGTTCTGCGGCAATGCGGCGTCTGCGGCGACCAGCGGCGCTGCATCGGCGGTTTCCAGTTCGATCTCGAAACTGAAGCGGCTGCCGCGGCCGGGCTCGCTCTGCGCCGTCAGTTGGCCGCCCATCATCCTGACCAGCCGCTGGCTGATGGCCAGGCCCAGCCCGGTGCCGCCGAATCTGCGCGCGGTGGAGGCTTCGGCCTGGGTAAAGCCGTCGAAGATGCGGCCCAGCTGCTCCGCCTCTATGCCGATGCCGGTGTCGCTGACGGAGAAGCGTAGCGCGACATGCCGTTCTAGCTCGCGGATCAGGGCGACGCTGACGATCACTTGGCCGCGCTCGGTGAACTTCATCGCATTACCGGCCAGGTTGATCAGTATCTGCTGCAATCGCAGCCGGTCGCCGACGATGGCGGAGGGCAGGGCCGGATCGATCTCGAACACCGTCTCCACTTCCTTGTCGCCGCGGTTGCCTGACAGGATGATGCCCAGGTCGCGCAACAGGTTGTCCAGCTGGAACGGGTGGCGGTCCAGCTGCAGCTTGCCGGCTTCTATCTTGGAAAAGTCGAGGATGTCGTTGAGCAGGCCTAGCAGCGATTTGGCCGCGGTCTGGGTTTTGGTCACGTAGTCCAGCTGGCGGCCGTCCAGAGCGGTGTGCCGCATCAGCTGCAGCAGCCCCAGCACGGCGTTCAGCGGGGTGCGGATCTCATGGCTCATATTGGCGAGGAAGCGGCTCTTGGCTTGGCTGGCTTGCTCTGCCAGCTGTTTGGCTTGCAGCAGCCGCGTTTCCGAGCGCTGGCGTTCGGTGATGTCGGTGGCGATGCCGACATAGCCGATGATGTCGCCGCCGGCGGCGCGCATCGCGGTCACCGCCAGCGAGACGGACACATGGCTGCCGTCCTTGCGCACATAAGTCCATTCGCGGGTTTCCGCGCCGAATATTTCCGGCATGTGGACAAAGGCCCTGAAGCCGCCGATCTCCTCGCCGAACAGCGCGCTGAGCTCGCGGCCTCTGTCCACCACTTCGCTTTCCAGATGGAAGCGGGCTGGCGTGCAGCTGCCCACTATTTCCTGCTGCGCATAGCCCAGCATCCGTTCGGCGCCGGCGTTGAAAACGGTGATCAGGCCATCGTGGTCGGTGGCGATGATGGAGACCTCGGACGCCGCGCTCAGCACATTGGACAGCAGCAGGCTCAGTCGATTGATTTCGGCGTCGACCAGCCGGCGGCGGGTGGTGTCGATCCGCAGCGCGATC
Organism: Chromobacterium piscinae; assembly: GCF_021129175.1. Lineage (GTDB taxonomy): Bacteria > Pseudomonadota > Gammaproteobacteria > Burkholderiales > Chromobacteriaceae > Chromobacterium > Chromobacterium piscinae. The sequence continues at coordinate 17,527 of NZ_JAJOHV010000068.1, forward strand.
ACCCGCTCGATGGCGCCGGCGCTGTCGTGCAGCGGGGCGATCACGGTATCTGACCAGCGCAGGCTGCCGTCGCGGGCGCGGTTGCAGATTTCTCCGTGCCAGGCGTCGCCGCGCCGCAGCGTTTGTTTCAGTTCGCGCCAGAAGGACCGGTCCTGAAGATCGCCGGTCAGCATGCGATGGTTGCGGCCGATCAGCTCGCCGCGCGCGTAGCCGTTCACTTCGCAGAAGCGTTCGTTCACTTCCAGGAAGCGGCCAGCGGCATCGATTTCCGAGTACTGCAGCTGTTCGTTGATGATGCCCAGCAGCGCCTCGTTCTCGCGCAGCGCGGCGGCGAGCCGGGTGCGGCCGTCCACCAGCTCGGTGACGTCGTGCACCACCGAGTAGAAACCGCGGACTTCGCCGTTTTCCCTGTCAGGCAGATAGTGGACCAGTGTATGGCGCAACTCGCCGTCAGGACCTTCCAGCGTGCGTTCGAAGCTCTGGGGATGGCCTGCCAACGCGGCTTCCACATAGGGCCGGCTGATCGCGAACGACTCCTCTCCCAGCAGTTCCGGCAGTCGGGTGCCGGGCAAGGTGTCCGGCTCCCGGTGGAACCAGGTGTGGTAGGCGTGATTGGCCACCCGGTTGATCAGCTCCTTGTCCCAGTAGCCTATCATCGACGGCACGCTGTCCAGCACAGTGCGCAGGTCGCGGCGCGCGGTTTCCAGCTGTCGGGTGCGCTCCGCCACCTGTGCTTCCAGGCTGGTGTTCAGCGCGTGCAGCTCCGCTTCCATTTCCTTTTGCCGGGTGATGTCGCGCACGGTTTTGGCGGCCCCGGTCACCTTGCCGTCGTCGCCGTAAATGGGAGCTACGGAAACCGCCACCTCTAGCTGGCTGCCGTCCTTGCGGCGGCGAGTGGTCTGAAAATGGGCGATGCGCTCGCCGCGGGCGATTCGGGTGAGGATGTCTTGTTCCTCGGCCTGCCTGTCCTCGGGCACGATCAGCCGCAGCAGCGATTGGCCCACGGCCTCGTCGGCGGCGTAGCCGAACATTTGCTGGGCGCCTTTGTTCCAACTGATGACCACGCCGTCCAGCCTCTTGCCTATGATGGCGTCGATTGAGCTTTCGACGATGGCGGCCAAGTCTTCGCGGGTGTCCTGCAGCTTGCGGCGCGATAACGCATTGCTGCGCCAGGCATAGGCCAGCGCCGCGCCGGCCAGGCTGGCTAGCAGGCCGGCCAGTGCGATCAGCCTGGGGTTGAGGAGGCGCAGCGCTTCAGCGAAGGCGGGGCCGGCGTGAAAGTCTAGCCGCCAGACGCGCCCGAACAGCGGGGCGCTCTGGGTGGCGATGGCTGCGTCGGCCGGGGCGGCGCCGCTCCGGCTGCGGAAGAAGCGTGACGGACGCGCCGGGTTGCTCGTATCGCTCAGCTCGATCCAGCCCTCGCGGCGCGGCAGGTCCAGCCCGGCGAGAACTTCCGGCATCGCTAGCGGCGCGTAGCTCCAGCCGGAGATCTGGCGGCGGCGCTCGTTCACGTCGGCCGGCGCGGCGATGCTTCGGTAGATCGGCAATAGCAGCAGAAAGCCCTGGCCGCGCAGCGGAGTCGCCTGCAGCAGCGTGATGGGTTCCGACAACCGGGCTCCGCCGCTGTCTACGGCTTCCTGGGCCGCGGCCCGCCGGGTTGGGTCGGAATTGATATCGAGGCCGATGGCTGCGCCATTGCCGGATACCGGCTCGATGAACTGGATGATGGCGTGTTCGCCGCGGTAGCGGCTGAACTGGCGCAGCTTGAAGCCGGGGCTGCCTGCTTTCATGGCGGACAGGAAGCGCGGCAGTTCGGCGTCGGCCACGCGGCGGATGATGCCGAAACCGCGAGCGCCGGGGAATTCCCGGTCCGGTTCGCGGCTTTGGGCATAGCGGTGAAAGATTTCCCGGTTGAGTCCGGCGGCGCCGGCGGCGATGAACGCGCCGCGGGCGCCGCGCAGGCCGTATTCGTAGCGCTGCAAGCGTTCCACGATTTCATCAAGCGCGCTTTGGGCCTGGCGGTTGGCGGCCTGCTGCAGCGTTTCGGCATTGCGCTGATCAATGTATAGGCAGGCGAGCGCCGTCAGCGACAGGCCCAGCAGCAGCGTAACTGCCGCCCAGCGGATGGCGGAGGAAGTGTAGGGCTTTCTCGTCATGGTGGCTGTCGTCGCAACGATGGGATGATATCGGCAGGCGGGGCCGGACTATTTTATGATAGTTGCGTCGAGGGAGTTTGCAGCAAGAAGGGAATGAGAAAAGCCCGCATGCGCGGGCTGATTTTGTTGTGAAGCAGAAGGTTGGTGGAGATAAGCGGGATCGAACCGCTGACCTCTTGCATGCCATGCAAGCGCTCTCCCAGCTGAGCTATACCCCCGGTGGTCCGTCGCTGCGTTCACAGTGCTGAGCATTCTATGCGTGTCTTTTTGGCTTGTAAATACCTTGTCGTGCAAAAAGTGAAAATTGCCGCCATGGCGCTGTCGGCATGGCTCAGGACATGCGGGCATGGCATTGTCAGCGGGCAGGACGCTGCAAGGAGGCGTCGGGTATAATCGGCGGCCCGGATACGCAGGAGGGCGCGATGTCGGTCGGCCACTACGAGAATTTCCCGGTGGGTTCGCTGTTGCTGCCGCGCAAGATGCGGCGCGCGGTCCACGCCATCTACCATTTCGCCCGCTATGCGGACGACGTGGCCGACGAGGGCGATGCCGGTCCAGCCGAGCGCCTTGCTGAACTGGATCGTCTGGAGGCCGATCTGGACCGCATCGCGGCGGGCGAGCCTCCCCGGATCGAACTGATGGAGTCGCTGGCGGCGGCCATCGCCACGCATGGCTTGCCATTGCAGCCGTTCCGCGATTTGTTGTCCGCCTTCCGCCAGGATGTGGTCAAGACCCGCTACCAGAGCTTCGCCGAGCTGGTCGATTACTGCCGCCGCTCAGCCAATCCGGTCGGCCGGCTGATGCTGGCGCTGTACGGCGAGTCCGACGCGCGCAGCCTGGCTCAGGCCGACGGCATCTGCACCGCCTTGCAACTGATCAACTTCTGGCAGGATGCGGCGGTGGACTGGGGCAAGGGCAGGGTTTACCTGCCGCAGGAAGATCTGGCGCGTTTCGGCGTCGACGAGGCGCAGATCGCCGCCGGCCATTTCGACGCCAAGTGGCGGGCATTGATGCTGTATCAGGTGGAGCGGACTCGCAAGATGCTGCAGGCCGGAGCGCCATTGGGCAGAACGCTGCGCGGCAGGCTGGGGCTGGAGTTGAGGCTGATCGTGATGGGCGGCGACCGCATTCTGCACAAGCTGCACGCGTCCGGAGGCGACGTGTTCGGGCAGCGTCCCAAGCTGGGCGCTGGCGATTGGATATATATGATGTGGCGGGCGTGCCGGGCCAAGTGAGCCTGCGCCGCGCCATGGATGGAATGCATCCGGTCCCAAGACGGGCCGGCGACAGTAGGGGGGAGGCGCGTGACGCCCGATCAGTATTGCGAAGACAAGGCCGCGGCCAGCGGTTCGAGTTTCTATTACAGCTTCCGCTTCCTGCCGGAAGCGCGGCGGCGGGCGATCACCGCGCTGTACGCGTTTTGCCGCGAGGTGGACGACGCGGTGGACGAATGCCACGACCTGAGCGTGGCCCAGGCCAAGCTGGCCTGGTGGCGCGGCCAAGTGCAGAGGGCCTACCGCGGCGAGGTGGATCACCCGGTGATGCGCGCGCTGCTGCCGCATCTTGAAGCTTTCCATCTGCCGCAGTCGGAGCTGGAAGAAATCGTCGACGGCATGGAGATGGACCTGAGCATGGTGCGCTATCAGCGTTTCCAGGACCTGCTGCTGTACTGCCACCGGGTGGCAGGCGTGGTGGGCAAGCTGGCGGCGCGCATCTTCGGCTATACCGACGAGCGCACGCTGGAGTACGCGCACGAGCTGGGCGTCGCCTTTCAGCTGACCAACATCATCCGCGACGTCGGCGAGGATGCGCGGCGCGACCGCATCTATCTGCCGATGGAGGAGCTGCAGCGCTTCAACTGCCCGGCGATGGACATTCTGCATTACGAGGAAAGCGACGCCTTCAAGTCGCTGATGGCATTCCAGATCGAACGCGCGCACGAGCATTACCGCAAGGCCTGGGAATTGCTGCCGGCGGCGGATCGCAAATCGCAGCGTCCGGGCCTGCTGATGGCGGCCATCTACCGCGCCACGTTGCGGGAAATCCAGCAGGATGGCCCGGCCAAGGTGTTGAACCAGCGCCTGTCGCTGGGGACCGGCCGCAAACTGTGGCTGGCCTGGAAAACCTGGACCTTCGGCTACAAGCCGTGAAACCCAGGGTGGCGGTGGTGGGCGCCGGCTGGGCCGGGCTCGCCGCGGCGGTGGAACTGGCCGGCCATGCAGATGTCACCGTCTATGAGGCCGGGCGGGAGCCCGGCGGCCGCGCGCGCTGCATCGGGCGCGCGGAAGACAGGTTTGACAATGGTCAGCACATTTTGCTCGGCGCTTATGCAGAATGCCTGCGCCTGATGCGGACAGTCGGCGCCGATCCCGACCGCTTGCTGCTGCGCCAGCCGCTGCAGTGGCGGAGGGAAGGGGGGCTGAGCCTGGACTGCCCGCGCCTGCCCGCTCCGCTGCATCTGGCCGCGGGATTGCTGGCGGCGCGCGGCCTGGGCTGGCGCGATAAATGGCTGCTGGCGCGCGCGCTGGACGGCTTGCGGCGCGGCGGCTACCGGCTGGCGCGCGATTGCAGCGTGGCCGAATGGCTGGCGGAGCAAGGCCAGAGCCGCAGGCTGCGCGATGATTTCTGGCGGCCGATGGTGTTGTCGGCGCTGAACACGCCGCCGGAGCGGGCGTCGATGCGCGTGCTGGCCGCTACGCTGCGCGACAGTCTGGGCGCGCGGCGCTCGGACAGCGACCTGCTGCTGCCGGCCGCCGGGCTGTCGGCGCTGTTTCCCGATCCGGCCTGGCGCTGGCTGGGGGAGAGGGGCGCGGATCTGCGCGCCGGATGCCGGGCGCGGCGGATCGCCCCGCTTCAGGATGGTCCGCAAGTGGACGATGAAAGGTATGATGCGGTGATAAGCGCCGTCGCGCCCTATCATGCGGCGGAGCTGCTGGACGAGCCGGCCCTGCGCGCTGCGCTGGATGCCTACCGCTACTGGCCGATCGCCACCGTCTACCTGCGTTTCGACGTTTCGCCGCGGCTGCCGGCGCCGATGATGGGCGTCAGCGGCGGCGGCATGGACTGGCTGTTCGACCGCGAGGCGCTGGCAGGGGAGGCCGGCCTAGTGGCGGCGGTGCTCAGCGCGCCGACGGCGCTGCCGGACACAGAGGAACTGGTCGCCAGGGCGCTGGCCGACGCGCGCCGGTTGGCGCCGCATCTGCCGGAATCGGCGCGCAGCCGCGTGATCGTGGAAAAGCGGGCGACGTTCGCCAGCGAGGTCGGCCTGGAGCGGCCGGCGGCGCGGACGGCGCAAAGGGGAATCTATCTGGCCGGGGATTGGGCGCATCCCGATTATCCGGCGACGCTCGAGGGGGCGGCGCGCAGCGGCGTGGCCGCGGCGGCGGCCGCATTGCAGGACTTAGGAATAGAACCATGACGATGAAGACCGAGTTTGCCCAAGACGCGCTGGCAGGGCGCGTGATCCTGATCACCGGCGCCTCCCAGGGCGTGGGGCGCGAGGCCGCGCTGGCCTTTGCCCGCCACGGCGCCACCGTGGTGCTGCTCTCGCGCAGCGTCAAGGGGCTGGAGAAGGTCTACGATGAAATCGTGGCGGCCGGCGGGCCGGAGCCGGCGGCGGTGCCGCTGGATCTGCTGAACGCGGGCGAGAACGAATTCAACCAGCTGGCGCTGACCATCAAGCGCGAATTCGATCGTCTGGACGGCATTGTGCATTGCGCCTCGCATTTCTACGCATTGTCGCCGCTGACCAACCAGACCATAGAAGAATGGATGAACCAGTACCGGATCAACACCGTGGCTCCGTTCGCGCTGACCCGCGCCTGCCTGCCGCTGCTGAAGGACGCGCCGGACGCGTCGGTGCTGTTCGTCGGAGAGCATCACGCGCTGCATCCGGCGGCCTACTGGGGCGGTTTCGGCGCGTCCAACGCTGGCTTGCCGTACCTGACCAAGGTAGCGGCCGACGAGTGGGAGATGCTGCCCAATCTGCGCGTCAATCTGTTGCTGCCGGGGCCGGTCAATTCGCCGCAGCGCAACCGCACCCATCCGGGCGAGGACAAGAGCGAGCGCGCCGATTTGGCCGATCTGATGCCGCATTTCCTGTACTGGCTGGGCGGCGATAGCCGCGGCCACAGCGGGGAAGTGGTGGAGCTGGACCTGCGCAAGCCGCGCGGCTGAAACGGGGAGAGGGCATGAAGAGACTGCTGTTGTTGGCCTGCGCGCTGCTGCTGGGCGGCTGCAACTATGTGAACAGCGTGACTGGGCTGAGCAAGGATTCCGACAAGGCGATAGGCGCGGCCTGCCGGCAGACCGGCCGCTCGCTTGAGGAGTGCTACCAGCGCAATCAGAGCGCGGACAAGGCCTTCATCTACGCCGGTTGGCGCGAGATGAACGAGTATATGGCCAAGAACAAGCTGGAAACGATGGAGCCGTTGCCCGAAGCCGCGGCGCAGCCGGCCTCCGGCCCGACGCCGGCGGTAGCCGGCAAGCGCGCGGCGAGCGGCTCCACCTCGTCGGCCGGGCAGACCGGCCTGCCCGATCTGATGAGCAGCGAAGAGGCCGACCGCGCCGCCAAGAACGATCCCCAGGTGGCGGCCGTGATGCGTGCGATACGCAACGGCCAGCCGCCGGCCAAGCATTCATCGTCGGCGCCGCCCGAGGACCAGAAGCGTCTGCTCAACATCATCCAGGAATTGAACAAGTCTGACCCGGGCCGCAATCCGGGTTGAAGCGTTTTTGACTGCCGGTTTCGCGCCGTCCTGCTATCCTTCCGCCTTTGATTCACCCTGAATCCTTCCCTGATGGCCAAGAACAAAACCGTGTTCAGCTGCACCGAGTGCGGCGGACAATCGCCCAAGTGGCAGGGCCAATGCCCGCATTGCAATGCCTGGAACACGCTGACCGAGGCGGTGGCCGCGCCGGCCGCGGCCGGTCCGCGCTTCCAGTCGTGGGCGGCCAACGTCACCAAGGTGCAGAAGCTGTCCGAGGTGCAGACCGAGGAAACCCCGCGCGATCCGTCCGGGATCGACGAACTGGACCGTGTGCTGGGCGGCGGCATCGTCCGCGGCGCGGTGGTGCTGATCGGGGGCGACCCCGGCATCGGCAAGTCCACGCTGCTGTTGCAGGCGCTGTCGCAGATCGGTCAGAACCGCAAGGTGCTGTACGTGTCCGGCGAGGAATCCGCGCAGCAGATCGCGCTGCGTGCCTCAAGACTGGCGCTGGATACCAGCAGCGTCGACCTGTTGGCCGAAATCTGCATCGAGAACATCTTGGCTACGCTGAAGCGGGAACAGCCCGAGGTGGTGGTGATCGATTCGATCCAGACGCTGTACACCGAGCAGGTGACTTCGGCGCCGGGCTCGGTGTCGCAGGTGCGCGAGTGCGCGGCGCAATTGACGCGGATGGCCAAGCAGAGCGGCATCACCGTGCTGCTGGTCGGGCACGTCACCAAGGAAGGCTCGCTGGCCGGTCCGCGCGTGCTGGAGCACATGGTGGACACCGTGCTGTATTTCGAGGGCGATTCCCACTCCAGCTACCGGATGATACGCGCGATCAAGAACCGCTTCGGCGCGGTCAACGAGCTGGGCGTGTTCGCGATGACCGACCGCGGTCTGAAGGGCGTGTCCAATCCGTCGGCCATCTTCCTCTCGTCCTACCGCGACGATGTCGCCGGCTCCTGCGTGCTGGTGACGCAGGAAGGCACCCGGCCGTTGCTGGTGGAGATCCAGGCGCTGGTGGACGACTGCCACGGCTTCCAGCCCAAACGCCTCACCGTCGGCCTGGAGCAGAACCGGCTGGCGATGCTGCTGGCGGTGCTGCATCGCCACGGCGGCGTGGCCTGCTTCGACCAGGATGTCTTCCTCAACGCGGTGGGCGGCGTCAAGATCAACGAGCCGGCGGCCGACTTGGCCATCATCCTGGCCATGGTTTCGTCCTTGCGCAACAAGGCGCTGCCGGAGAAGCTGGTGGTGTTTGGCGAAGTAGGCCTGGCTGGCGAGGTGCGGCCGGTGACGCGCGGCCAGGAGCGCTTGAAGGAAGCCGCCAAGCTGGGCTTCACCCGCGCCATTGTGCCTAGCGCCAATAAGCCGCGCCAGGAGATCGAGGGCCTGAAGGTATTGGCCGTGGATCGCCTGAACCAGGCGGTGGAATTCTGCAGGGAGTAAGCGCATGGTAGATCCGCAAGCGATAGAACAGGAACGCCCCTATCTGCTGCGTTACGCGTTGGCGCAGCTGCGCGAGCGCGACGCGGCCGAGGAGGCGGTGCAGGAGACGCTGCTGGCGGCGCTGGAGTCGCGGGATAATTTCTCAGGCAAGTCGACCTTGCGCACCTGGCTCACTTCCATCCTGCGCTTCAAGCTGATCGACGCCCTGCGCCGCAAGGGCAAGGAGAAACTGTTCGAATCCTTGGATGATGAGTGCGACGACAGCGATTTCGACGGCTTGTTCACCCAGGACGGCCATTGGCGTGAGCCGATGCGCGCCTGGAGCGGGCCGGAGTCGCAGCTGGTTTCCAAGCAGTTCTGGCAGGTGTTCGAGGAATGTTCCAAGGTGATGCCGCGCCGCACCGCGATGGTGTTCGCGATGCGCGAGGTGATGGGGATGGAGATCGCCGACATCTGTAACAATCTCGAGATCACCGCGACTAACTGTTCAGTGCTGCTGTACCGCGCGCGCATGAGCCTGCGCGAGTGTTTTTCAATACGCTGGAGCCGGGAGGACGAGCGATGAAGTTGAATTGCCGCGCTGCCAGCCGGCTGATATCCGCCGGGCTGGACCGTCCGCTGAGCATGGGGGAGTTGCTCAAGCTGAAAATGCATTTGATGTTGTGCGGCAACTGCAGGCAGTTTTCGCAGCAGCTGGGCATGCTGCGCGATGCCGCGCGCCAGGCGGGCAGAGGAGGCGACGCGTCCGGCGGGTAATGCTTTTGACATTTTCGCCATCGCTGGCGACACTGGGCCTTTCTTGCTGAAGAAAGGCCTTTTTCATGTCCGCCCTTGCCGTTCTCGATGCCTTGATGCGAACCCATGACGATCGCCCGGACGAGGCGATCGCGCAATTGCCCGGTTTGCTTGCGTCCCCGGATCTTTCCGCCGCCGCGCTGCCGCGGGCGGCATGGCTGGCCAACCATCTCCTGGGCGAGAAGAAGGGGGATTGGCGCGGCGCCTGGGCTTTGCTGAAGAGGCTGCCCCTGGCCGAGGCCGGCCCGGTATTGCTGCGCCATTGCGCGGTAGCTGCCACGCTGGCGGGCGACGCGCTGGGATCCTGGCAGCTGGAGCGGCAATGGCTGGCGGGCGGAGCGAATGCGGAATGCGTGCGGTTGGCGCTCCGGCTGGGCGTGCTGCAAGGGGCGCAGGGCTCGACACCGCTGCCGGGACTGTTGTCGGAATTTTCAGCCTTGCTGGCCGCGCTGGAGTTATGCGAGGCAGGGGAGCTGGACGCCGCGCTGGCATCCTTGTTGACGAATATCGTCTCGGCGCTGTTGGAGCGCGACGAACTGGACATCCGCGATCCGTCCTGTGCGGAAATCTTGTTAAGCGGCGCGCGGATCGCCCGACTGCTGTGGGGCCGGGCGGGCAACTGGGTCAACCACGAGCGGGCGGAATACCTGCTGGCGTTGACGGCGAACCGTTTCGAGCGTTGGCCGGATGGCTTGTCGGCCGCAGACGCCGGTCTGGCTTTGATCGCCGCCAGTGGCGAAGAGGACGTGGACCGTGCCTTCCTGTTGCTGGAGCGGGCGCGGGCGCTGCGGGGGGCGGGCCGCCAAGCGGAAGCGGAGGAGGCGTATGACGCGGCGCAGGCGCTGGCGGCATCATTTGACGCCGACCTGCGTCCATGGTTCGAAGACTGCGCGCGGCGGGCAAAAAGAGAGCCGGCTGCGGCCGGCTCGTGAAGCTACAAAGGTAAGAGCTTAGAGAAAAATCTTGCTGAAACAGACGCTTCAACGCTTGCGTTTGAGCGGCTTGTCGCCGCCGCCGCGTTGCGGGCAAGCGGCGCAAGGCTGCTCGCACATGCCGGCGCCGGTCAGCGATTGCTTGAGCGCGCAGACCGAACGCCGACAGGCGATGAAGCGGATTTGATGTTCGGCCGCCAGTTCGCGGAAATGGCGCATCACGTTGTGGCCGAGAAAATCGGTGAACAGGATCAGCAGATCGGTGCCGGCGGGCAGGCGGTCCACCTTGCGTTGATGCGAGCTGTTGCGGCCGCTCAGGTGGCGGTGGATGGTGATGCCGTAGTTCTGCAGCACGTCGGGGATGTTGCCCAGAGTGTCGGCTCCAACCAGCATGGCGTTCATCGTGGAGTTCTCCTGTGTGAGTTTTTGAAAATGATAATAATTATCATTTGCAGAGTCAATCCTGTTTTTCAAGGCCTTTTTTCCATCGCTACCGAATGATCCGATTCCGTCTGGCCATGCCTGGAGTGGGGGCTGTGGCGCAAAGCATTGCGTGGAAAGGATTTTTCACGGATTTGACCTGGCCGCCGGACGGCCATCGCCTATGGTGTAAGGAATGGTTTTTGCCCTTAGTGCCAGTGCGGCGACGGAGCGGGAGGCGATATGACTTTGGCCGGTTGGAAAGGATGGGCGCTTTGCGCGCTGTTGCTATTGCCGCAGGCTCCGGCGCTAGCGGGCGGCGAAGAATGGGCGCGCATTCGGCGCGACGGCGCGTTGCAGATCGGTCTGGAAGGCACTTTCCCGCCCTATAGCCAATTGGCGAGCGGCCAGTTGCAGGGCTTCGAGGTGGACTTCGGCCGGGCGCTGGCTGCGCAGATGGGGGTGGAGGCGCGTTTTCAGACCATGGTTTGGGATCATATGCTGGACAATCTGGCGGCCGGCCGGATGGATGTGGTGATCAACCAGGTGGTGGCGACGCCGGAACGCAGGAAGCGCTTCGAATTTTCCATTCCCTACACTTACTCCGGGCTGCAGCTGGTGGTGCGCAAGCCGGATTTGCCGCGCTTCCACGGCGCCGGGGACTTGGCCGGCGCCCATGTCGGGGTCAGCGCGGGCACCAATTATGAGCAGTGGCTGCGCGACAACGCGCCGCAGGCCCACATCCATCGTTACCCGGACGATCCGACGAAATACGACGGCCTGCGCCGCGGCGAGGTGGACGCCATCGTGATCAACCGGCTGGCGGCCTTCAACCTGGCGCAGAAGACGCAAGGCGAGCTGGCGCCCGCCGGCCGCATGCTGGCGCGGGAGGACGCCTGCGTGGTGCTGCGCAAAGGCAGCCCTCAGTTGCTGGCGGCGGTGAACCGGGCAATAGGCCACCTGCAGCGCGACGGCACCTTGCAGACGCTGTCGCGCAAGTGGTTCAAGGCGGACATCGTCAGCCGGCCGCAGTAGGCGGCTGGCCCGCGAACGATGCTTTCGCGCGGGCCTTCCGGCTGCGCTCAGCCATAAATGTCCAGCTGGCTGATCATGCCGGCCTGGCCATCCTCCTTGACGAATACGCCGGCGCGCCGCATCTGCGCCTGCGGGGCGGCGTCGCTTGCGTTGGCGCGCATGGTCAGCGGCGCATCCACGCTCGGCAGCAGGATGGCGCCGATGCTGGCGTCCTTCAGCGAGCTCAGCTGATCTTTGCCGTCGCTGCCGCGGCCGGTCCAGATCTTGAGCTGGGCGAAGGCAGGATCGCTCTCGTCGATCACGCCGTCGTGGTTGCTGTCCAGCTTGGCCAGGTCGGCGAAGCCATTGCCGGACTGCGGGCCGAACAACTCGCTGCCGTCATTGATCTTGCCGTCGCCGTTCTTGTCCAGCGCCAGCCAGCCGCCCTGGCTGGAGAAGGGCAAATTCACCATCTGTCCGTTGTGCTGCAGATCGAAGCTGACGCTGGCGCCGTCCAGACTGCCGGCGCCGCCGCCAAGATTGACCATCAGCGGATCGTGGCTCGCGGCACCGCCGGACTGGTAGCTCTGGCTGCTGTGGTATTGGTAGCTGCTCTGCATCTGCATGTTCAGCGAGAATTGCAGCTGCTTGCCGTCCTGGGTGGTGATCTGGCCTTTGGCGGTGAAACTCAGCTGCTGCTGTTGCTGGTAGTCGATGTCCTGCTGTGCGCTGACGGTGGGGTCGGGGATGGCGGAGAGATGCGAATTCTCAGGCCGGAGCGGGAACAGGCGCAGCAGCTTGAAATGGACGCCGAAAGCCTTTTCCAGTATCGCCTCGATCAGGCTGTAGACCGCATCCTTGTCCGAGCCCAGTTGGTCCAGCAGGCTGGCCTCCGTCGCCTGGCTGCTCAACTGCACGTTGTCGGCGGAGCTTGGCTGCGGGGAAGTCACGGAGAGGGTCTGGGTGACGTTGAGGGATTGGCTCTGGCTGAAGCTGCTGCCAAGGCTGACGGTGGCGGAGGCGATTTTCATGGCGGCGTCCCTTAAGGTGTACCCCCTCGCTATCGACCCGTCTCCGCCCGACTTGATGCCGCAGTTCCCCGTATTGCCAATGGTTCCGATGCTTGTACCAGCGGTTATAAGTCCTTGCCGGAACGCCATATCGACCAGACTAGCCACACGCTGTTGAACAGCGCCAGCATGAAGCCGAAGAAGCCGAAGAAGGGCAGGCCGAACAGCTTGGGGCCGGCGTTGACGGTCATCACGATAGATGAGCCTATGATCAGGCAGCCGGTGACGATGCCCATGGTCAGCCGGTTGCTGCTGCGGTCCAGCTGCTTGCCGAAACTGTCCAGCCGCTGCAGGTCGAGGTTGATGCGGAACTTGCCGTGGCGCATGTCGCGGCCGATGCGGACCAGGTCGCGCGGCAGGCCGGCTATCATCTCCAGTCCTTCGGACAGCGATTGGCGGCCGCGCTTGAGCAGCGCCGCCGGATGGTAGCGGGCGACGATCAGCTCCTTGACGAAGGGCGTGATGTGCGCGACCAGCTGGAATTCAGGGTTCAGCTGCCGGCCCAGGCCCTCCAGCGTCACCAGCGCCTTGAACAGCATCGCCATGTCCGGCGGCAGCACGATGCCGTGATTGCGGATCAGCGCCATGATGTCGCCGATCAGCTGGCTGATGTTCAGCCCCTTCAGCGGCACGTGTTCGTACTGGAACATGAATTCGCCGACCTCGTCGGCGAATTTCGGCATGTCCACCGGCGTGTTGCCGGTCCATTCGACCAGCACGTCGATGATGCCGTGCTCGTTGCGCTCGGCCACCGCCGACAGCAGGTCGACGATCTCGTCGCGCCGCACGTGGCTGATGCGGCCGACCATGCCGAAATCGATGAAGGCGATGCGGTGCTCGGCCAGGAAGAACACGTTGCCGGGGTGGGGGTCGGCGTGGAAGAAGCCGTTGACCAGGATCATCTTCAGCACCGCGTCGGCGCCGCGCTGGGCCAGCAGCACCGGGTCCAGGCTGCTGTCGCGCAACCGCGCCAGATCGCTGGCCGGTACGCCGTCGACGTAGCTCTGCACGTTGACCGCGGCATTGGTGTATTCCCAGTGCACCCTCGGCACTTCGACGAAGGGGTCGTCGATGAAATCGCGGGCGAAACGCTCCATATTTCGCGCCTCGATCGCCAGGTCCAACTCGCGGCGCAGCGAGCGCGAGAACTGGGCGACGATGCCGGATGGCTGGTAGCGGCGCAGCTCGGGAAACTCCAGCTCCAGCAGGTGGGCCAGGTGGGCGAGTATGCGCAGGTCGGCTTCCACCTTGTCGGCGATGCCGGGCCGGCGCAATTTCACCGCCACCTCGCTGCCGTCCTTCAGCCGCGCGCGGTGGACTTGGGCGATGGACGCGGAGCCTATCGGCTGCATGTCGAACTCGGCGAACAGCTGGTCGGCCTCGGCGCCCAGCGCGTCGACTATCAGCTTGCGCACCATGGCCGGCGGCAGCGGCGGCACCCGGTTCTGCAGCTTCTCGAATTCGTCTATCCAGTCAGGGGGGAACACGTCCACGCGGGTGGACAGGATCTGGCCCAGCTTGATGAAGGTGGGACCCAGCTCCTCGAACGCCAGCCTCACCCTAACCGCCGTCGGTTGGCTGGATTCGCTGTCCGGCAGCGACAGGTTCAGCCATTCTCCGGCCTTTTCCATCGCGCGCGGCAACTTCAGCCGCTGGGCGAACTCTCCCAGTCCATGACGGATCAAAATTCCGCTGATTTCTCTTAACCGCGGTAAGTCCCGCATTGCAATCAAGGTTTCCCGAATCATGTGCTTTTCGCCGTCCCGCTTGGCTTTACACTACCGGTCCCGTCCGATAGAGTGCGGCCTATGAAATTGCAACTCCGCTTATCAGCGCTGGCGCTGGCGGGCTTCATGGTTTTTGCCCAGGCCGCGCCAGACAAGGCCCCGACCGAGGGGAAGGCCGCCGCCGACAGTTCGGCGACGGACAAATCGGACGATCCCATCTCCAAGTACGCCGCTCCGCAAGAGGATGCGGTGGGCGACTTGCTTTTGCAAGCGATGAGCCTGCTGGGCGTCGCTTATCGCTTCGGCGGCAACACGCCGGACGACGGCCTGGACTGCAGCGGCTTCATTCGTTACGTGTTCCAGAAATCGCTGCGGGTGAACCTGCCGCGCACCGCGGCCGAGATGGCCCGGGTGGGCAAGTCGGTCGGCCGCGGCGAACTGATGCCGGGCGACCTGGTGTTCTTCAACACTCTGGGCCGCAGCTACTCCCATGTCGGCATCTACATGGGCAACAACAAATTCATCCACGCGCCGCGAACGGGCAAGAACATCGAAGTGTCGAACCTGTCGCAGAGCTACTGGACCGCGCGTTACAATGGCGCGCGCAGGGTCAATCGTAGCACCGCCTTGCTGGCCGCCGATACCTCCGATGACGTCAGCGTGAAAAGCGCGGCGAAATCGTCCGCGGCCCCGGAAGCGGCGAAATGCCGCAAGGGCAAGAAATGCAAGGCGGCGGCCGAGCCCAAGGGCAAGAAGGGCGCCAAGGCGCAAAAGGCGGCGAAATCGGTCGGCAAGAAGAAAAAGGGCCGGCACTGAGCGGTCCGGCCGAGCGACGATGCCCGCTTTTCGCGGGCATCGTGTTTTCAGGAACAGGAATATGGCATTGAAAATCGAAATACCGGTATGGCGCGACCCGGAGGGCAACGTCGTCGCCTGCGTCGAGAAGCTGAAGGTGATGCGCGAAAACCTGGAGGAAATCGCCCAGATGGCCCAGGACGCGTTCGAGGACGCGGTGCTGATGGGCTGCGAGGAGCAGCAGGTGCGCGACTTCCTGGTGGCGATGATGCAGAGCCTGGACAATCCCTACCGTTCCGAATGAGAAAAACCGAGATGCCTTTTGAAGCCTTCATCGGGCTGCGCTATCTGCGCGCCAAGCGCCGCAACGGATTCATCTCCTTCATTTCCCTGATTTCCATCGTCGGCATCGCCCTCGGCGTGGCGGCGCTGATCATCGTGCTGTCGGTGATGAACGGGTTCCAGAAGGAAATCCGCGGCCGCATCCTCAGCGTGGCCTCCCACCTGGAAGTCAGCGGCTACGACGGCCGCCTCGCCGGCTGGCGCGACGCGCAGGCGATGCTGGTCAAGCAGCCGCACGTGCAGGCGGCCGCGCCCTTCGTCAGCAGCCAGGGCCTGTTCGTCGCCTACGGCAATGTGCGCGGCGGCCTGGTGCGCGGCATCGAGCCCGCGCTGGAAAACAAGGTGGTGGACGTGGGCCATCACATGGTGTCCGGCAAGCTGGAAGACCTGAAGCCAGGCAGCTTCGGCATGACGCTGGGCGTGGAGCTGGCGCGCCAGCTGGGCGTGGGCGTCGGCGACAAGGTGACGCTGATGACGCCGCAGGGCAACATCACGCCGGCCGGCATGGTGCCGCGCTCCAAGCAGTTCACCGTGGTGGGCATCTTCAAGGTGGACATGTTCGAATTCGACGCCTCGCTGGCGATGGTCAATCTGCGCGACGCCCAGGTACTGGAGCGGATGGGCGATTCCGTCAGCGGCGTGCGGCTGCGGCTGGATGACCCTATGCTGGCGCCGCAGCTGAAGGCCGAGCTGCGACCGCGACTGCCGCAACTGCTGGTCACCGACTGGACCGACACCAACGCCAATTACTTCCGCGCGGTGCAGATCGAGAAGCGGATGATGACCATCATCCTGACGCTGATCGTCGCGGTGGCGGCGTTCAACCTGGTATCCACGCTGGTGATGGTGGTGACCGACAAGCAGGCCGACATCGCCATCCTGCGCACGCTGGGCGCGTCGCCCGGCAGCATCATGAAGATCTTCGTGATCCAGGGCGCGGTGGCCGGGGTGCTGGGCACGCTGGCCGGGGTGGCCAGCGGCGTGGTGATCGCGCTGAACCTGGACGTGATCGTGCCGGTGATCGAACGCATCATCGGCACCAAGATCCTGTCCAGCGACGTGTACATGATCGACTACCTGCCGTCCGACGTGCAGTGGGGCGACGTGTCCACCATCACCATCATTTCGCTGCTGCTGGCCTTGTTCGCCACCCTGTATCCCAGCTGGCGCGCCTCGCGCACCCAACCGGCGGAGGCCCTGCGCTATGAATAAGGTATTGAGCTGCCGCTCGCTCGGCAAACGCTACCAGGAAGGCAAGCTGGGGCTGGACGTGCTGTCAGACGTGAATCTGGATGTTGGCAAGGGCGAGCACCTGGCCATCGTCGGCGCGTCCGGCTCAGGCAAAAGCACGCTGCTGCATCTGCTGGGCGGACTGGACACGCCGACTTCCGGCGCGGTGGAGGTGCTGGGCCGCGACCTGTCCACGCTGTCGGAAACCGAGCGCGGCAGGCTGCGCAACGAGTCGATGGGCTTCGTCTACCAGTTCCATCACCTGCTGCCGGAATTCACCGCGCTGGAGAACGTGATGATGCCGTTGTTGATCCGCCGGATGGACAAGGCCGAAGCCGCCCGCCGCGCCGGCGAAATGCTGGAGAAGGTCGGGCTGGGCAAGCGCCTGGAGCATAAGCCGGGCGAGTTGTCAGGCGGCGAGCGCCAACGCGCCGCCATCGCCCGCGCGCTGGTGACGCAGCCGGCCTGTCTGCTGGCCGACGAGCCCACCGGCAATCTGGACGTTCATACCGCCGGCCAGGTGTTCGAGCTGATGCTGGAATTGAACCGCACGCTGGGCACCAGCCTGATCATCGTCACCCACGACCTGGAACTGGCCGGCCGCACCCAGCGGGTGCTGCGGCTGAACGAGGGCCGGCTGGCGGCGTCGGATGCCGTTTCTGCCTGATGGCGGCTTGCCCGCCGCGTTTTGACCAAGGAGTCGGACATTGTTGTTCATCCGCAAGGAAATGAATTTTTTCGCGCTGCTTGACGCGCTGCAGACTAAGAACGGCCTGATCGAGCTGGCGCTGGGCCTGCTGTGCGTGATCGCCGCCTATGCGCTGGCCCGCCGGCTGTATCGCTACTGGTTTGCTCATAACCCTGAGCGCTACGACCAGTTCTTACCCTATACCGGTTTCCGGCTGGTGCTGCCGGTGTCGGCCCAGGTGCTGGTGGTGCTGGCCAGCTTCACCTGGGGCCGGCTGGAGCACGCGCCGATGCTGGTGCTGCACATCCTGAGCGCGCTGCTGTTCTGGCTGGCGGTGATCCGCCTGTGCACGGCGGTGGTGCGCCAGGCCTTCCCGCATAGCCGCTTCGAGCGGCATTCCGAGCACTTTCTGGCCTCGGCCTTGTGGCTGGGCTTCGTCAGCTGGACCATAGGCTTCGACGTGGCGGTGATGGATTGGCTGGAGTCGATTTCCTTCTACGTGGGCAAGACCCGGCTGGACCTGCTGACCATTCTCAATGGCCTGCTGTGGGTGACGGTGATCGTGGTGGTGGCGCTGTGGGCGAGCCGCCTGATCGAAGCCCGCATCATGAAGCTCAAGCACCTCGATTCCAATCTGCGCATCGTGTTCGCCAAGCTTACCCGCACCGGCCTGGTGGTGGCCTCGGTGCTGGTGGCGCTGCCGGTGATGGGGATAGACCTGACCGTGCTGTCGGTATTCGGCGGCGCGGTGGGTATCGGCCTGGGCCTGGGTTTGCAGAAGATCGCCAGCAATTTCGTGTCCGGCTTCATCATCCTGCTCGACCACTCGATCCGCATCGGCGACCGGCTGATGGTGGACAACCGCGTCGGCTACGTGACCAAGATGACCTCGCGCTATGTGGTGTTGAAGGGTTCCGACGGCACCGAGGCGCTGATCCCCAACGATGCGCTGATGTCCAACACGGTGATCAATCAGTCCTACTCCGACAAGAATATGTGGACCAGCCTGCCGGTGCAGGTGGCCTACGGCACCGATCTGGACTTGGCGCTGAGCCTGCTCAAGCAGGCGTCGGACCATCCGCGCGTGCTGAAGAATCCGGGCGCCAACGCCTTTGTCACCCTGTTCGCCGACAGCGGCATCAATCTGGAGCTGGGCTTCTGGGTGGCCGATCCGGAGAACGGCTTTATGGGCCTGAAATCGGACATCAACCTAGCCATCTGGCGGCTGTTCAAGCAGCACAATATCGAAATTCCCTTCCCGCAGCGGGAAGTGCGCATCGTCGGCGACAAGCCGGCGGGGCAGGGCTGAGGAGGCATCATGAGCGCGAAACGGCTGGCCATCATCGACGACGACGAGGCGGTGCGGCAGTCGCTGCTGTGGCTGCTGGATGGCCAGGGCTACCGCGCCGACGGCTTCGACAGCGGCGAGGCCTTCCTGGCCGCCGGCAACGGACATGACTACAACGGTATCGTCCTGGACCTGAGGCTGTCCGGCATCAGCGGCATCGTGTTGCTGGAGAAGCTGGCGCACTGGCCGTATTGCCCGCCGGTGATCATGCTGACCGCGCACGGTGACGTGCCGCACGCGGTGGCGGCGCTGAAGCTGGGCGCGCTCGATTTCATCGAGAAGCCGTTCGACGACGTGCGCCTGCTGGAGCGCGCGGCGGCGGCGGTGGAGCTGGACGAGCAGAATCGCCAGCGCCACGGCCTGCAGCGCAAGGTGTCGGCGGCGCTGGCGCTGCTGACCGAGCGCGAGCGCGAGGTGATGCAGCTGATCCTGGCCGGCAAGCTGAACAAGCAGATCGCCGAGGAACTCAGCATCAGCATGAAGACGGTGGAAGTCCATCGCTCGCGGGTGTTCGAGAAGATGGGCGTCAAATCGGCGGTGGAGCTGGCCGGCATGCTGGCCGCGCCCGGCGCTCAGGGAGGCAAGCTTTAAATGGGCAGCAAGCAGCCTGTGTCGGTGCTGGTGGTGATCCATAGCCGCGATGGCCGGGTCCTGCTGATGGAACGGGCCGACAAGCCCGGCTACTGGCAGTCGGTGACCGGCAGCCGCGAGGGCGGCGAAGACCTGATCGACACAGCCCGCCGCGAAGTGGCGGAGGAAACCGGCTTGGACGCGTCCCGTTTCGAACTGAGCGACTGGCATCTGGTCAATCGCTACGAAATCTACCCGCACTGGCGCCACCGCTATCCGGACGGCGTCACCCACAACGACGAGCACGTGTTCGGCCTGCTGCTGCCCTCACCCTGCGAGGTGGCGCTGGCGCCGCGCGAGCATCTTGGCTACCGCTGGCTGCCGTGGAGTGAGGCCGCCGAGCTGGCGTTCTCGCCATCCAACGCCGAGGCCTTGCGCATGCTGCCGGAAAAGCTGGGTCTGATTGCCTGAGCCGCCGATGCTGATATGTGAAAAAAGCCCGCTTAGGCGGGCTTTGCCGCATCCGGGAGCCGGAGTTTGACGTCTGCTTATGAGTGTATGGCCTTGGTGGTATGCTCATTCGCTAGACTTGGCTAAGAGGGAGGGCGGATGGAATTTACTGATCTGTTGCCGCGCATCGTCGCCGAGCTTGAACGCGACGGGCGCCTGCACACGGTGCTCCTGTATGGTTCCAGGGCAGACGGCAGCGCCAATCAGGGCAGCGATTACGATATCGCTGCCTTTGGGACCGTGCCTCAGATGACGCGGGATACCCGCCGCATCGATGGCGAATACCTGGATCTGTTTCTGTATCCGGACAGCGTGCTGCATGAGCCGTTCGACGCGCATCTGTCTTTGCGAGGGGCGAAAATCCTGCGCCAGCGCGGCGAGGAGGCGAGCCATTTCCTGGATAGGCTGGAGGCGCTCCATGCCGCCGGGCCGGAGGCGTTGCCGGAGGATGAATTGCAGGCGCGCCGGGATTGGGCGCACAAAATGGCGGCGCGGATCCAGCGCGGGGATGTCGAGGGCGATTACCGTCGCGCTTGGTTGCTGATGGCTTTGCTGGAAGACTATTTCGTGCTGCGAGGGCTGTGGTACGAGGGACCGAAGAAGGCGCTGCGGTGGCTGGCGCGGCACGACGGGGAAAGCCGGCAGGCTTTCGAACTGGCCTTGAAACCCAATGCGGGGAATGAAGCCATTGAGAAGCTGGTGTTGAGCGTGGCGGGGCCGCTGCGGGGCAGCGCGATGGAATGAAAAACCCCGGCTCGCGCCGGGGCGGGGGACGGCCTTAGTCCGGGGAGACACCGGGCTCGGGCAGTTGTTCGATGCGGCCCAGCAGGAAGACGAAGGCCAGGATGCCGATCACCAGCATGAAGCCGGCCACCAGGAAGGCATTGGTGAAGGAGTGGGTGGCGCCGACGATGAAGCCGGTGACGATGGGGGCGACCGCGCCCATCATATTGTTGGCGAAGTTCATGATGCCGCCGACGGTGCCGGTGCCGCCGCGCGGCGCGATCAGGGACGGCAGCGACCAGCCCACCGGCGCGGCGGCGGCCAGGCCGCTGAGCGCGATGGTGATCCAGACGATGGCGATGTAGGGGTCAGTCGTCGTCGTCGCGCCGAACACCGCCATACCCATGGTCATCCCGCACAGCAGCACAGTCTTGCGCACGCGGGTTTCATCGTGGCCGCGGGCGATCAATTTGTCTATCAGCCAGCCGCCGACGAACAGGTCGGACAGGGTGGCGAACATCCACGGGATGGCGGAAAACCATGCCGATTTGAGAATGTCCATGTGCATCGCCTGCACCAGATAGCCGGGCAGCCAGGTGAGGAACAGGTAGAACACATAGCCGTAGGCGGCGAAGCCGATGGACAGCCCCCACACTTTGCGCTGGCGCAGCAGGTAGCCCAGCATCGCCATCGAGCTCTGCTGGCTGACGCCTTCCTCGGCTGCGCCGCCCTGGACGATGTATTGGCGCTCGGCCTCGGTCAGCTTGGTGTCGGCGCTGGGGTCGCGGTAGATCAGATAGAAGGCGATGAAGTACAGCACGCTCAGGATGGCGGACACGCCGAAGCCCCAGCGCCAGCCCAGGTGCACCACCGCCAAGGCGACCATCGGCACGCCGATCACATTGGAGAATTTCGCGGCGGCGTCGAAGATGGCGGTGGCCATCGCCCGTTCGCGGCGGGGAAACCAGTAGCCGGTGGCCTTGGAGCTGACCGGGAAGCCCGGCGCTTCGGCGACGCCCAGCAGCATGCGGGCGGCGAAGATGCCGGCGAAGCCGCCGGCGCAGGCGGTGAGGGTGGCGGCTACGCCCCATAGCAGCGCGCCCAGGCGGCCGATGCGGGTGGTGCCGAAGCGGTCCAGCACCACGCCGGTGGGAATCTGCAGCAGCGCGTAGCTCCAGAAGAAGGCGCTGAACAACAGGCCGAGTTGGCCGTTGCTGAGGCCGAACTCCTGCTGCAACTGCGGCGCAGCCACCGACAGGCTGATGCGGTCGAAGTAATTGACCAGGATGCCTATGCCCAAGAGCCAGCCTATGCGCCAGCGGCGGGCAGGGACCTTGAATTGTTGCGGGGACGGGGCGTTCATTGTTGTTCTCCTCTTTGATACTGCCTTTGCGTTGAAACGGTTGGGTTCAGTCCAGCTCGGCCAGGATGCGCCGCAGCAGCGCGTCTGGCGGCAGGGCGACGTCGCAGGGAATCGCGGCCTCGTCGGCGCCCGGGACCTCAAGGTCGCGGAACTGGCTGTCCAGCAAGCTTTCCGGCATGAAGTGGCCGCTGCGCTCGCGCATGCGCTCGGCGATCAGCGCCTGGTCGCCGAACAAATGGACGAAGCGCAGGCCGGGATCTCCGCCGCGCAGCACGTCGCGGTAGCGGCGCTTCAGCGCCGAGCAGGCCAGCACTATGGGCTCGCCGCTTTCGCGGCCCTGGCGCAGCTTGCCTGCCAGATTGGCTAGCCAGCCGGCGCGATCGTCGTCGTTCAGTGGAATGCCGTCTCGCATCCGCGCGATGTTCTCGGGGGGGTGGAAGCTGTCGCCTTCGATGAAGCTGGCGCCGATCGCCTCGGCCAGCATGCGGCCCACGCTGCTTTTGCCGCAGCCGGCCACGCCCATCACCACGATATTGCCGTTTTTCATGTTAGCGCTAACAATTAATGTGGAAAGATAGCCAGCTCGACGCCGGCTGAATGACGATGATGTTAGCGCTAACAAAAAGTACACAACAAGCAGTTGGATCAAGTTTCGCGTTTGTCGGCGGCGCGCTGTAGTGGGAGAGCAACAACGCGGGAGGCCGCGCGGATGCTGGATTTCAGCTGCTGCGGCGCAGCATCAGCTGGAAGCCCAGGTCGGCGCGGCGCGATTCCGGCTCCTCGCCGTCTATCAGCCGCAGCAGGGCGCGGGCGGCGTGGACGCCGATGTCGCGGCGCGGCGTGGCCACCGTGGTCAGCGTGGGCGTGCACCAGGCCGACGGCTGCAGGTCGTTGAAGCCTGCGATGGCCAGCCGCTCCGGCACGGCGATGCCCAGCTGCTGGCTGCGCGACAGCGCGCCGATCGCCAGGTCGTCGTTGCAGCAGAACAGCGCGTCGCAGTCCGGGCGCTGCGCTAGCGCCGCGTCCAGCATGTCGGCGCCCATCTGCATGCTGGAGGGTTGAGGGTCCAGCCATTCCAGCCCGGCGTCGCGGCAGCCGGCCGCGTCCAGCGCCGCGCGGTAGCCTTCCAGGCGTTTCATCACCCGTTCGTCCAGCTGGGCGCCGAGAAAGCCGATGCGGCGTTTGCCGCGCGACAGCAGATGGCGGGTGATGGCTGCGCCGGCTTCCTCTTGCGAGAAGCCCACGCAGCAGCGGCCATCGTCGGCCAGATCCATCATGTAGACCGCCGGCAGCGCATGCTGGCTCAGAATGCGCTTGAACGGCTCGGCGTGGCTGAGGCCGGTGATCAGGACGCCGTCGGGCCGGTGCTGCAGATAGGCGCGCAATAGCTGCAGCTCCTGGCCGGCGTCGTAATGGCTGTTGCCGATCAGCATCTGGTAGCCGGCGGCGTCCAGCACCGTTTCGATGCCGGCCAGCGTCTCCAGGAACACGGTGTTGGCCAGCGAGGGAATCAGCACAAGCACCGTCCGAGATCTCGCCGAGGCCAGCGTGCTGGCGGAGCGGCTGGGCACATAGGCCAGCGCGTCGACCGCCTGCATCACTTTTTCGCGCAGCGCTTCGGAAACCTGCTGCGGTTGATTCAGCACCCGGGATACGGTGATGGCGCTGACGCCGGCCGCCTTGGCCACGTCATGCATGGTGACGCCGCTGCCGGAGCGGACGCGCGGTTTTCTGGGCATGGATTTCTCGAGATGGATTGGCAATACTATTGTCATTGTATCGCGGCGGAAGCGCTTGCCGGGCGATGATGTCTGCTTGTAATGTCGTGATTTTTCCCGGGAGCCCATCATGTACCAGCCCAGCCATTTCGTCGAGGCCGATCCGGCCGTTCTGCTGAGCCTGATGCGGGCCCGGCCGCTGGCCACCGTGGCCATCAACGGCGAGGACGGCCCCCTGGCCAACCATCTGCCGCTGCTGGCGGTGGAAGAGGATGGCGCGCTGAAGCTGAGAGGCCATGTGGCGCGCGCCAATCCCATGTGGCGGCTACTGGAGGATGCGCCGCAGGCGCTGGCTGTATTTCAGGGCGACGATGCCTATATCAGTCCGTCCTGGTATCCGGCGAAGGCCGAGCATGGCAAGGTGGTCCCCACCTGGAACTACATGGTGGCGCATGCCAGGGGACGGCTGCGAGCGGTGGATGATCCGGTGTGGCTGCGTAGCCTGTTGGACCAGCTGACCCGCGCGCGCGAGGCTGGTTTCCCGCAGCCCTGGCAAGTGGCCGACGCGCCGGCCGACTATTTGGACAAGATGCTGCGGGCCATCGTCGGCATCGAGCTGACGGTGAGCCGGCTGGATGGCAAGTACAAGCTCAGCCAGAACCAGGACGGAGCGACTCGGCTGAGCGTGCGCGCGGGCCTGGCGGGCAGCGGCGATGAGCGCGCCAAGGCGCTGGCCGGCGAGATGCCCGGCTGAGCGGAATTGAGCGGAATCTCGATCGCGCGCGACTGCGCCGGCGCGCTTCGAGACGGCGCTTGCGGCCTTAGTGGCGGAAGCGGGCGAGCAGTTCGGCCAATTCCGGCGGCGCGGCCTCGCCGTCCTGCCTAAGCCGCAGCAGGAAGCTATCCAAGAAGCCGGATAGCAGCGCGGACGAGGTGACGGTGGCGCCGATGCGGGCATGGTCCCATTCCACCACCACGCCTTGCAGGTAGGCGGTGAGACGATTGCTGTCCTGCTGGAACGAGTGGTACAGGCTGATGGCCGGCGCGCCGCCCAACTGGTAAAAGGCCTGCAGCGTCGACTTGTCCAGCCGGCAGCGGCTGAGTATGTCGCGGCTGTCGAATTCCACGAACAAGGGCTGCGCCACTTGGTTGCGGCGGGTATTGCTGCTGTATGGCCGCGACACCACGCCTATCGCTGAATTCAGCTGGCCGGCGGGCCGGCCGTTGCTGACCGGATAGCCCAGCAACAGGGTGAAGGCGCTGGCCATCGGATCGGGCAGGGTGCCGTGGTCCAGCTCGAAGCAGTTTGCCACCGGGTGGCGCGCCAGCCAGTCGGCCGGCAGATGTATCGCCGCCAGGTCCAGGTGTTGCGGACTGGCGCAACGCAGTTGCAGCAGCGGCCATTGTTGCGCGCCGTTGCTGGCCACTACGTTCTGGCCGTGGTTGACGCAGGCGGCGGACAGCACAGCTTCGGATGTGACGATGAACTTCTCGCCCCGGTAGCTCAGCAGCAGGCCGCTGCCGAAGCAGGGGCCGGTGCGGCCGGCGCTTTTTTTCGGATGAAAAGCCACTACCATCGGGCTGAGAAACTGGTAGATGTGCTCCAGACACTGCAGGGGATCATCCAGATCGAACAAAAACTCCATCCCCGGTTACCTCTCGCGACAACGGTTCTTCGCTCAGCATAGTTCAGGCTAGGATGATTTGAATGCCTGTTTGTCTTGCCGCCGCGGCAGGGGGCAAGGCAAATGCTATACCTGTAAGGAACGAATCCAAACGAAACGGACGGCATGCCGTCCGTTTCGGCGTAAGTTCGACAAGACTCCGCCGGCATCGCGGCGCGGAGGACGACAGACCCGGCCGGCGCCGGGCTCAGGGGGCTCTCTATGGCAAGCAACGCGCGGACCAGATTCATTTTGCTGGCGGTGCCCAGTTACGCGCTGTTCGCGCTGGCCTGGATCTTTTTCTCCGACCAATTGCTGGCCGGGCTGGATATTTCCCGAGTGGTTTCCCTTTCCATCGCCAAGGGCATTTTCTTCGTTCTGGTGACCTCCGTTCTGCTGTTGCTGGCATTGCGGGCGGTGCCGTCCAGCGATAACGGCCTGCAACTGTTTTGGTTGGGTAGTCTGGCCAATGGTTTGCGGTCGGAGCGTTGGACTAATTGGCTTGCCTACCCGGTGGTGCTGGTGTTGCTAGGCGGCGCGTTGGCGCTGCGGCAGTTCTTAATGGGGCCGGAGCTGGGCGATCATCCGATGTTGATCCTGTTCATGCTTCCCATCATTCTGGGGGCCTGCATGGGGGGGCTTGGCCCCGGTCTGCTGGCCACCGTGTTGGCGGTGCTGGCCGTCGACCTGGTGGCCGAGCCCCATCTGCATGCCGCGCAAACACCGTGGCACAGCAAGCTGCAGCTGTTGTTTCTGATCTTGAATGGCTTGGCGGTGAGCCTGCTCAGCGAAATGCTGCGCTTGGCGCTGGAGCGGGGCGTCATGCACCGGGCGCTGCTGGACGCCGTGGTGACCAGCACCTCCGACGCGGTGTTCATCAAGGACGTTCATGGGCGCTACCTGCTGGTCAACCACGCGGCGCTGGCCTTCGTCGGCAAGTCCAGCCGCGAGGTGATAGGCAAGGACGATTGGGAGCTGTTCGACGAGGAAACCGCGAAGGAGTTGATCGTCCAGGATCGGCTGATCATGCAAAGCGGCCGGGTGCAGACCCACGAGGAGTACCTGGTGCTGCAAAATGGCGAGCGGATGGTGTTTCTGGTGACCAAGGGGCCGGTCTACAACAGCGCAGGGCAACTGGGCGGATTATTCGGCATCTCGCGCGACGTCACCCGGCAAAAGCAGTCCGAACAGCTATTGCGCGACAGCGAATCGATGTTGCAGCAGGCGCAGCAGTTGGCCGGCATCGGCAGCTGGAGCTGGGATTTGGCTGAAGACCGGCATTACTGGTCGCCTGAGGCCTATCGCCTGTTCGGCTTGGCCGAACGTTTCGGGCCGCCCGGTTATCCGGCGATGCGGCGATTTTTCAGCGACGAGGGCTGGGAGCAGCTGTCGGAGGCGATAGAACGCTGCAAGCTGGTGGGCATGGGATACGAGTGCGACGTGGAATTGCTGCGCGCGGATGGCGAAAGCCGCTGGCTGACGATGAGGGGAGAGGCGCGGCGCGGCGATGAGAACACCATTGTCGGGCTGTACGGCACCATGCAGGACATTACTGAACGCAAGCAGATGGCCATGCAGGTCAAGGCCAGTGAGTCCCGCCTGCAGCTGGTGGCCGAGGCTACCAGCGACGGCTTCTGGGATTGGGATCTGCGCAGCGGCAAGGTGTACCGTTCTTCCCGCTACTACGAGGTGACCGGCACCCAGCCGGAGGAAGACAGTGGCGATTTCCGCTTCTTCCGCCAGATGGTGCATCCGGCCGATTTGCCTTATGTGTTGCAGGCGATAGAAGCGCATCGCCGCGGCAAGAGCCCGAAGATAGAAATCGATTTTCGGCTGGCCAAGCAGGACGATGGCGTGCGCTGGCTTCAGGTGCGGGGCCGCGCGGTGGAGTGGGACGAGCGCGGGGCCGCGGTTCGGCTGGTCGGCAATCTGTCCGACATCACCGAACGCAAGCGCGCCGACGAGGACCTGAGGCTGGTGTTGAACGAAGCCGGCGACGCGATCTGGGTGACCGACGTCGACGGCTATTTCATCTTCGCCAATCCTGCCGGCTGCCGCCTGACCGGGCATAGCCTGGACGAGTTGCGCGACATGCACATCCATGATCTGGTGGCTCCCGAGTGTCTGGGCATGTTGGCCGAACATCTGGCCAAGATCAACAACGGCTCCTTTCTGCGTTTCGAGTGGAAGCTACGGCTGAAGAAGGGCGGCGCGGTCAGCGTGGACCTGACTTCAGGCAAGATGAAGGACGGCCGCTATATCGCCTTCGGCCGCGACCTCACAGAACAGCACCGCGCCGAACAGGAGCTGCGTGACCGCGAGCGCCAGCTGGCGCGGGTGATTGCCGGCTCCGACCAGGGCTTCTGGGACTGGAACCTGAAAACCAACCGCTTCCAGGTCAGTCCGCGCTGGGAAAGCATGCTCGGTTATGGTCCCGGCGAAATGCATATCACGGCGGACAACTGGTACGAGCATCTGCATCCCGACGACGTGGCTCTGGTCCGGGACTCCATCCAGCGCAATCTGCGCGGTGAACTGAACAGCCATGAGGTGGAAGTGCGCTGCCGGACCCGAGGCGGCGACTGGCGCTGGATCCTGTCGCGTGGCCGGGTGGTGGAGCGGAGCGAGCAGGGCGAGCCGCTGATGATGTCCGGCACCCATACCGACATCACCGAGCGCAAGGTGTTCGAACAGACGCAGAAGGAAGCTGCCGCGGTGTTCGACAGCAGCTATGAAGGCATTCTGATGGTGAATCCGGACGGCGTGATCACCAAAGTCAACAACGCCTTCTCCCGCATCACCGGCTACAGCGCCGAAGAGGCGATAGGGCAGAAGCCCAGCCTGCTGTCTTCCGGCAAGCAGCCGATCAGCTTCTACGAGGAGCTGTGGAACTCGGTCAAAGGCCACGATTTTTGGCGCGGCGAGCTGTGGAACCGCCGCAAGAACGGCGAGCTCTACGCCGAGCTGCTGTCGATTTCCGTGGTGCGCGACGAACAAGGGGAGGTGCAGCACTATATCGGCATTTTTTCCGACATCACCCAGCTCAAGCAGCACGAGGCCGAGCTGGACCGCGTCGCGCATTACGATCCGCTAACCGGGGTGCCCAACCGCCGCCTGCTGTCCGACCGGCTGCGGCAGGCCATCGTGCGCGCCAACCGCAGCGGCAAGTCCTGCGCGGTGTGTTTCTTGGATCTGGACGGCTTCAAGGGCGTCAACGACAAATACGGCCATGCGGTGGGAGACCAGTTGCTGGTGGCGGTCAGCAACAATCTCAAGGCCATCCTGCGCGGCGACGACACGCTGGCGCGGCTGGGGGGCGACGAGTTTGTGGTGCTGTTGTCGGAAGTGGGGGGGCCGGAGGAGTGCATGCTGGTGCTGGACCGGGTGCTGGCCACCGCGTCGCGGCCGATGCCGGTGGGAGACGCGGCGGTCAGCGTCACGGCAAGCATAGGCGTCAGCCTGTACCCGCAGGACAATGTCGATCCGGACACGCTGTTGCGCCACGCCGATCAGGCGATGTATTTGGCCAAGGACGCGGGCAAGAACCGCTACCAGCTGTTCGATCCGGAAAACGACCGCAAGGCGCAGGAGCATCGCCAGTTTCTCGAACTGCTGCGTCAGGCGCTGGTCCGCGACGAGTTCACGCTGTTCTACCAGCCGGTGGTGGACCTGCAAAGCGGCGAGATCATCAGCGTGGAATCGCTGATACGCTGGCGCCACCCCAGGCGTGGGCTGCTGGCGCCGGCGGAGTTCCTGCCGCACTTGTCCGGCAACGAGCTGGAGGCAGCCTTCGGCTTGTGGGTGCTGGATGCCGCGCTCAGTCAGGTGTCGCGATGGGCGGAGGCCGGCTTCCACGTCAATATCAGCACCAATGTCAGCACCAACTACCTGCTGCGAGCCGATTTCGGCCAGCAACTGTCCGCCGTGCTGGGGCGCTATCCCAACGTGCCGCCCTGGCATCTGGAGCTGGAGATCGTGGAGAGCGCGTCCGGCGATGTCGAGCAAACCATTCGAGTGCTGCAGCGCTGCCGCGAACTGGGCGTGCATTTCGCGCTGGACGATTTCGGCACCGGGCACGCCTCGCTGACCCATTTGCGCCAACTGCCGGTGGATACGCTGAAGATAGACAACAGTTTCGTGCACGACATGATAGATAGCCCGGACGACAGGCGCATCGTCGAGGGCGTGATCGAGCTAGCCTCCATTTTCGCCCGCAAGGCGATCGCCGAAGGCGTGGAGACGATGGAGCACGCCGCCTTGCTGCGCCGGCTTGGCTGTCGTTATGCCCAGGGTTTCGGCATCGCCAAGCCGATGGAGGCCGACAAGGTGATGGAGTGGTGCCGTCGATGGCAGCAAGACGAGACCTGGCAACAGTTGGCGGATCAGGCTTCCTGACGCCATTCTTCGCCGTCATGTGTTTGGCGGCGGCTGTTTTCTGCTAGATTGCCTTTTTCAGACACATTGGGCCCGCCGCGAGGCGGGCCTTGTCATTGGAGAATTCCGGCATGCATGAGCGCACCAACACAGGGCATCTGGTTGAAATAAGGCTCGCCGCCGGCGCGGATGCCAACGCGCTGGCGGCCCTATACCGCCAGTTGACCGGCGATGCGCGAACGCGGGTGTTGCCGGCGAGGCTGGACGCCTTGGCGGACGGCGCGCGGGCACAGGTGCTGGTGTGCGAATGCGGCGGCGAGCTGGCCGGCACCGCCTGGCTCGGTTTTTGCGAGGACATCATGTACGGTGAGCAGCCGTTCGCCGTGCTGGAGAACGTGGTGGTGGATGCGCGCTGGCGCGGCCGTGGGCTGGGCGCGATGCTGCTGCGATAGGCCGAACGGCGCAGTCTGGCGCGAGATTGCTCCAAAATCATGCTACTCAGCTCGATTGGCCGGGAGGATGCACACCGTTTTTTCTTGGGCGCCGGCTTCCGCGGCGACGCCAAGCGGGGATTCGTCAAGTATCGCAGCCAGATGGCGGAGTGAGTTGGGCTTAGTTGAGAACACGAGCCAAGGAAACAGGATGCGTATGCAAGAAAGAACGAGATCAGGCATGGCCAGGGAGGCGACGGGGGGGACGATCAGGCTGGAACGCCCGGATCAACCCGAAGTGCTGGCCTTGATAGACGAGCTGGACGCCTACCAGAAACCTTTGTACCCGCCAGAATGCCATTACGGAGTGGATGTGTCGGTCTTGTTAGCGCCGGAGGTGGCTTTCGCCGTGATTCGAGGGGAGGAGGGCGCGGCGCTGGGATGCGGCGCAGTATGGTGCGGAGCGGAGTTCGGCGAGCTCAAGCGGATATTCGTCAAGCCGGAATGCCGGGGCAAGGGAGCGGCGCGGGCCGTGCTGTCATTCCTGGAGGAGCAGGCGCGCGCCAGGGGCTGCGCGGTGGTGATGCTGGAGACGGGCATCCATCAGCATGAGGCGATCGCTTTGTATCAGCGCGCCGGCTACGATTTCTGCCCGCCTTTCGGCGATTACCGCGAAGACCCGCACAGCGTGTTCATGCGCAAGCCGCTGTGAGTCATGGGGCCTTGCCCAGATGGGCTGCCAGTTGGCGCGCGCTCTGGCGGCACCATTCGTCTATCAGCGGCTTGATCAGGTCCAGCGTCATCGGCTGTTCCTTGGTCTTGTTCTTTTCGTTCTGGCGCAGGTTGACGGTGCCGGCCAGCAGGCCGCCGTCCTGGGCATCCTCCAGTTGCGCCATGCTCGCGATCTTCAGCAGGTAGGGCTCTTTGCCGGTGGCCAGGCGCGCCAGATTGAACACGGCTTTCACCGGCAGTAGGTCGATGGCGTTGACGCCCGGCCTGTCCTGGCTCACGCCGGTGACGGCCACCCGCAACCGGGCGACGCCCGTCGCCGGCTGCAGCGCTTCCTCAACGCCGGCGGCTTTCAGTTCCGCCTGCATCCGGTCGTGGAAATAGCCGGCAATCGCGTTTTCCTCTCCCGCCTGCAGCAATTCCCAGCTGCCGTCATCCGCCTGCCGCAGGAACAGCAAGGGTTCCAGCAACACCGAATGGTAAGCCTTCAGATCCACGCCGGGTTTTTGGTACACGCGCTGGCCGGGCACCATCTTGCCGGGCTGGAAAGCATCCAGCGGCACGGTGAACAGGTTGTCGGCGTTGTCGGCCCAGGCGGGCAGACTCAGTCCAAGGACGCAGAATAGAGTTAGTGCGGACAGTCTCATCATCGTTTCCTCTGTTTTGGCTTCAGTACGGTGACATGCCGCAGACAGGATAGTTCGAAGCGGAGCGCTTGTCGCGCGGGAAGAGCCAGGGCCGCTCATAGCCGCTAACAAAACCTCGCAGAGAACCTGAGCCAAGGCGCGCCGACGCAGGCAGTGCCAATCGTGCGACAAGGAGGCGCAACGCAGGATCAGGGGTTTTGTTGGCGGGTCTTAACGGGCGAAGTAGGCGTACAGCGCCAGCATCAGGATGCAGGCCGCCACCATTAGATTGAGCAGGAGTTCCTCCTGCAGCGGTTCGAAATGCAGTTTGTCATGTGCGCTCAGGCGGGAGCCGTTGAGCTTGCGCAGCCAGTATTGCAGCAGATTGCGGGGACTGGGGCTGCCCGCGTCGGCATTACCGGGTTTCATGATCGAACGCCTTTTTGTTTGAGAGTGAACTTTACCGCATTTTACGCCGCTTTTATATGCGGGCAACATCTTTTGATGAATATTTTTCTTTCGTAAATGAATATTCAAATAGAAATAATGCCTTTGGAATTGATTGGTTAGGAGAGGCTGCATCGTGGAGGACGGCAGCTGGGCTACACTGACGAAAGTGGCCCGAGCGGAGGGCCGGAGCGCGCGGATGCGTTGCCGGACCGCCGCCGCGCAGGCAGGGAGAGACGATGAAACTGCGGCTTGTTTGGCTGGCTTTGGCCGTCGCTGCCGCAACTGCGGCCGCGGAGCCTGTGTTGTTCCATTCCTACACGCTCGCGGTGGAGCCGTGGGGCGTGGCCGACAGCGACCGGGGCGTCGGCCCGGATTTCGTCCGTTTCCTGGCGGCGCAGACCGGCGTGCCGATCAAGGCCGAGGTCAGGCCCTATCTGCGGGTGATAGACGGCATGCGCAGCGGAGCCAACGCGATCAATCTGGGCATCCCCACCGAGGAGAGGGAGCGTTACGGCATCCCCATCTGCGAGGTGGCGACGCTCAAGGTATCGTTGGTTTACCTGAAGGAGCCAGGGCGCGCGCATCCATCAGAGCGCAGCTTCGCCGGCCTCGCCGTCGGGGAGCTTAGAGGCAGCCACACGCTGGACGCCTTCGACCGCGCGGTGCCGCATGCCAGAGTGCTGCTGGGCGATATGGATCAAGGCGCGAAGATGCTGGCGGCGGGCAGGCTGGACGCCACTGTTTGCGTGCGGCCCGGTTGCGGTAATGTGCTGGATGAGGCGGGCCTGGCCGGAAAGGCTTTGGGAGAATGGCAGTTGGACGTGCAGCCGCTGAGGATTTACGTCTCGAAGTCCAGCGCGCTGGCGCGCGACGCGGATGCGATGGGCAGGTTGAAGCAGGCTTGCGAATCATTGGAAGGCCATCAGGAGATGCGTCGCCTGCTGGCCCCCTATCATTAAACGCGGCGGGGAGGGCAAGCCGTCCCCGCCAGGCGTCCATTTCAGACCGACATCGACATCAACAGGCTGCTGATGTCGTTGCTGCCGGCATTCGCCTGGTACAGGCTCAGGGCTGCTTGCAACTGCTGGACGTTGTTGGCCGCGCTGGCGGAGCCAGTAGTTGCCGAGGATTGGGATTGGCTGCCGTTGGCGGCGTTCAGCAGGCTTTGCAGGCCGCTGTCGTTTTGTTGCTCGCCGCCGCCATGATGGTGGTGATGGCGGTGCTGGCCGCTGGCTTGCTGGGTGCCATCAGCTTGCAGGCCCTGCTGCAGTTGCTGGAAATCCTGCTGCGCCTGGCTCAGATTGCCGGACTGCAGGTCCTGGCCCAGCGTGTTCAGCAAGGAGGAGATGGAACTCCCGGCGCTGCTCGCGCCGCTGCTGGTTTGGCTGCCGTTCACCGCGGCGAACGGATCGGTCGAGCTGGAGCTGGAGGGCGAGGTGGAGGGCGAGGTGGAGGACGCCGCGCTGATGGCGTTGTTCAGCGCGGAACTGAAGTCGCCGCCGCTGTTGCCGCCATTGCTGTTGTTCGAGCCGTTCAACTGCTGCAGCGCGGCCAGAGCCTGCTGCGCGCCGGCGATGTCGCCTTGCTGGACCGACTGGGTCAGGCTGTTGAAATCCTGACGGCGCTGCTGGCGCTGCGCCTGCATCTGTTGCCAATAGGCGTTCGAGGTATTGGTACTGCTGACGGACATGATGCTTCTCCTTGAGAACGATGTTGCCGGGCAGCGCTTCACGGATCCGCTGCTGTCCTTGGCGGCAGCCGGTCGGAGCGTGGACTCCCGTCCGGCCGGCAATTGTTGCCGCCTTGCCGTTCAATGTTTGCCGTTGTCGTCGCGGAAATGGCTGTTTTTCTGATTTTCCAATCGAAAACAATGGTTTGGCGTGGGTTGGTTCAGCAATAGGCGTGCCAGATTGCCGTCATCGAGCGGGGGAGATGTTTACAGATGTTGCGGCATCGGCGCTGCTGGAAAAAACCGCGGAGGATCTGAGCGCCGCCGTACCGATTCGGTTCTGGCTTGGTCGGCGGTTCTCAGCCGAAGCCGCGCTTGCGCAGGGCCTGGTACAGCATCGCGGCGCTCAGCGCGTCATTGAGCGCGTCGTGGCGGGGCAAGTCCGGCACGCCCAGCTCTCGGTGCAGCGCGTCCAGGCTGAGGTCGATGTGGGAGTCCGGATGCTGGCGGAAGCGGTAGTCGTAATAGCGGGCGGATAGTTCGATCTGCCGTTGCGGCAGGCCAATGCCCAGCCAGGGCTTCACGTATTTGTTGAGCACGGCGACGTCGTATTCCAGGTAGTAACCCAGCAGCGGCCGTCCGCCGGTGAAGGCCAGCAGCCTGAGAATCGCCTCGCGCGGAGACAGGGCGTCGGCCAGGTCGCGGCGGCGCAGGCCGTGCACGGCGATATTGCCGGCGCTGGGAATATTTTCCGGTTTGACCAGCAGGTACAGCGCCTCGCTGTGCAGAATGCGGTTGCCGCGCAGTTTGACCGCGCCTATCGACAGCAGTTCGGCCTCGGCCGCGTTCAAACTGGTGGTCTCGCAGTCCAGGCTGACCATCTCGTCCGCAGGCTCGTCGAACAGCAGGCTCCAGGCCGGATCGCGCAGCCGCGCGCGTTGCCAGCGCCGCCGCAGCCGCTCCAGCATCAGAAACTCCCCAGCCGGTAATGGTGGCGCAGCTGGGTCTTGAAGCGCTTCGCCACCGCCAGCGCGTCCTTGAGCAGATCGCGCTCCAGCGTGGACAGGGCCTCCGGCTCGATCAGATTGTCTGGGCTCTCGCCGGCGTCCAGCCGCCGCAGGCCGCGTTCAAGCCGCAGCTGGGACAGGAAGGCCAGCGCCTCCAGGATGTCGTCGGCGAGCCCGGCCTCCAGCTTGCCCGCCGCCGCCAGCAAGCTGGCGCGCGCCGCGCTGGAGGCGGCGTCGATGCCGTTTTCCAGCGCCAGCGCGCGCAGGCCGTGGACCAGGGGAAAGATGCCGCCTTTTTTCAGGTCCAGCAGCTCACGGCCGCCGCTTTCCCGCGTGCGCAGCCGCGAGAAAGGCCCGAGCGGGGTGTCGAATTGATCGATGGCGCGGGCGAAGCGGGAAAAGAAGCCGGCGTCGTCCTGCAGCCGCGCGCGCATGTAGCCGCGGCAATCCGCAAGCAAGGCCTCGTCGCCGCATACGGATTCGGCGTCGCAGAAAATGGCCAGTTGCAGCATGCTTTCGCCGTCGGGGCGGGTCAGCCAATGGTGGATGCGGTCGCGCATGTCGCTGAGGGACAGGCGCCAATGCGGATTGCTGACCATCACGCCGCCGGGACAGGGCGGGTAGCCGAAGCGGGCGAGCGCGGCGGAGAACGCCTCGCAGCAGGCTGGGGCCTCCGGGAAATCTTCTCCATTCGGCAGCAGCAGCGCGTTGTCCTGATCGGTCTTCAGTATCTGCTCGCCGCGGCCTTCCGACCCCATCACCAGCAGGCAGCTGTTTTCCGCCAGCCTCGCCGGCGCGATCATGCGCCAGGCGCGGGCGAACAGCCGGGCGTTCAGCGCCTGCACCAGCCGGCCCAACTGGGGAGGGCGCACGCCATGGCCTGACAGGATGCGGATCAGCCGGTCGATCTGTCCGGCGATGTTGGCCAGTTCGTCCAGATCGGCGGCGCGGTCCAGCCGCTGGGCGATCAGGTGGGAATGATTGGAGAAATAGGACAGTACGTCCACCTGGGCCAGAATGCCGACCGCCTGGCCGTTTTCGGTCACCACCAGCCGGCGCAGATTGCGCTGCGTCATCAGCAGCAGGGCGTTGAACAGGAAGTCGTCCCTGTCGATGCACAACAGCTGGTAACTGCTGTGGCGGCCCACCGGCTCGCCACTGTCCACGCCTTCCAAAATGACGTCGCGGCAGTCGGTGGTGGTGAAAATGCCCAGCCTTTCGCCGTCGCGGACCAGCACCGACTTGCTGCGCTGTTCCTTCATCGCGCGCGCGGCGTCGCGGATGCTGGCGGCGGCGTCGACGAAAACCGGCTGGCGGCAGCCGGCGTCGCGCACGGTGGCGGAGAGCAGGGTCTGGAGTTCGCGGCTGCCGGCGCGCTGGGCGAGCAGGCCCATTTTTTCCGCGACGCTGGCGTAGAAATAGGCGCCGAAGCGCGGGTTGCTGTCGGTCAGCTCCAGCACCGCGTCGCGGGGCAGGGCCAGCAGCAGGGTTTCCTCCTCGGCGACGAAGCTGTTGGCCGCGCGTCCGGCCACCAGCGAGCGGGCGTCGAAGACGTCGTGGATGCGGTAGCGGCCCAGCGTTTCATCGCCGGCAAGCTCGGCCGCCACGCCTTTGATCACCATGTACAGCGCGTCCATCGGCTGATCCGGGCCGACGATCTGGGCGTCGTCGGGAAAGTAGACGATGTCGGCGCGGGCTTCCAGCGCGTCGCGTTCCGCGGGCGCGAGGGTATCGAATGGCGGGTGATTGAGATCGAAGCGGCTCATGGCGTGTCCGTGCTGCGGGTGGTTCCCTTCAGCATAACGCCTATCGCCGCTCCGGTGTCAGCCGGCCGGTTTGTGGATCAGGCGCGGCGCCCCGTCGCGGAACAGGATCAGCTCGCCGGGCGACAGCGGGGTCCAGCGCTCGTTGTCGGTCAGCGGCTGGGTGGCGATCATCGCCACCTGGTCGCGCGGGGTGGTGACGGTGGCGAAGTCCACGCTGACGTCGTCGTCCACCAGGTGGGCGGTGTTGAACGGCGCGCGGCGGATGATGTAATGCAGATGGGTGGAGCAGTGGACGAACAGCGACTGGCCGTTGCTCAGCATGAAGTTGAACACGCCGCTGGCGCTGATTTCCGCGGCCAGCCTCGCCACTTCCTCGAACAGCGCGCTTTCCTCCGGAGGCTCCGCCCATTTGACGCGCAGCTTTTCCATCAGATGGCAGAACGCGCGCTCGGAATCGGTGGTGCCCACCGGACGGTAGTGCTCGCCGGGGCTGGGGTTGAAGCTTTCCAGGTTGCCGTTATGGGCGAAGATCCAGTACTGGCCCCACATCTCGCGCATGAAGGGATGGGTGTTGGCCAGGTTGATCTCGCCCTGAGTGGCTTTGCGGATGTGGGCGATGACGTTTTCGGACTTGATCGGGTAGCGGCGCACCAGATCGGCCACCGGCGACTCCACCGACGGTTTGTCGTCGAGGAAGACGCGGCAGCCCTTGTTTTCGAAGAAGGCGATGCCCCAGCCGTCGGCATGGTGGTCGGTGAGGCCTCCGCGGCGGTGGAAGCCTTCGAAGGAAAACAGGATATCGGTCGGGGTATTGCAATTCATGCCCAGCAGCTGGCACATCGGCTTGATTCCACTTCTTGAAACGGTTTGCGCGGCTCCGGCCTGGCTGCCGGGATGGTCTTGTAGTTGAGCTTAGGCGATCTTGCGGCTGCAGGCAATCGCCCTGCGACAGCCGATAGCAAAAGTTATGCAGGCATGACTGATCGATATAAGCGTGGAGGTCGAGGGGCGCTGCGGAGTTCTGCGTCAGGAACACAGGGCATGGGTTTGCAATGCCTGGTAGCGGATCGCCGTTCAAGCGGTGCGCCCGGCCAGCGCCGAGGGGATGTCCCATGGCGGCAGCGGCCCACCCAAGCGGTCCACCAGAAAGTCCAGCAGGCTGCGCAGCGCCAGTGGCAGCAGCCGTCGCGACGGGTAGAGCGCGTGTATGCCGAGGACGATCGGCTGCCATTCAGGCAGCAGCGCCACCAGCTCGCCGCGGCTGACGTGGTGAGCGGCCAGGTAGCTGGGCTGCATCGCGATGCCGGCGCCGGCCACCGCCGCGCTCAATAGCGCGCTGGCTTCGTTGCCGCTGATATTGCCGGCCACCCGCACCTTGCGTTCTTCGCCGCCGCGGTTCAGTTTCCACTCGCTGCGGCCGAAGTTGCTGTAGCTGAGGCAGCGGTGCCGCTCTAGGTCTTCCGGACTCAGCGGCGCGCCGTGCCGGGCCAGGTAGGATGGCGCGGCCACCAGCAAGGAACGGCAGTCGCACAGTCGCCTTCCCACCAGGCCCGGATCCGGTTCGTTGGTAATGCGGATGGCGAGGTCTATTCTTTCTTCAATTAGGTTGACGGCGCGATCGCCCAGCTGCAGATCTACCCGCAGCTGGGGATGGCGCTCGCCGAACTCCGCCACCGCGCCGCCCAGCACCGCCAGTCCGAACGAGGTGCTGGCCGCCACGCGGAGCAGTCCGCGCACCTGGCCGTCGCGCTGGCCGGCATCCGCGCGCACTTCGTCGGCGAGCTCCAACATCTGCCGGCAGCGGGCGAGGCAGGCTAGGCCGGCGTCGGTGAGGGTGACTTTGCGGGTGGAGCGCTGCAGCAGGCGGACGCCCAGCCATTGCTCCAGCTCCTCGACATAGCGGGTGACCATCGGACGGGACATGTCCAGCTTGTCGCCGGCGGCGGTGAAGCTGCCCAGCTGGGCGACTTCGGCGAACACTTGCATGGCGGTGAGGCGGTCCATTTATTTGCACGATTTAAGAAACAATAATGTGCAGTTTAGCCGATTTATTGGATCGTTTCTTGCGCTTATAGTGTGCAACATCACTGAAACGCAGTTCAACCCGCCGGCGGGCGCCGGCATTAGACCAAGGAGTCACCTTATGATCCGCCAAACCCTGATCGCCGCCGCTCTGACCGCCGCCGGTTTCGCCCATGCAGGCGACCTGAAACTGTCGGTGTACAACGCCGACGGCAACAGCTTCAATGTTTCTTCCGTGCTGGTCACCGGCGACAAGGACGCCGTGCTGATCGATACCGGCTTCACCCGCGCCGACGCCTACCGCATCGCCGCCAAGGTGCTGGACAGCGGCAAGAACCTGAAGACCATCTACGTGAGCCAGGCCGATCCGGACTACTACTTCGGCGCTTCGGTGCTGAAGCAGATCTTCCCCAAGGCCGAGCTGGTGGCCGCGCCGGAAGTGCTGGCCCACATCAAGGGCAATGTGAAGGGCAAAGTAGCGTTCTGGGGCCCGAAGATGGGCGCCAACGCGCCGCAGGCCAAGCCGCTGCTGCCGACCGCGCTGAAGACTGACAAGATCATGCTGGAAGGCAAGGCGCTGGAGCTGCGCGACACCAAGGGCGTGATGGCGCACCGCGGCTATATGTGGATTCCGTCCATCCGCGCCATCGTCGGCAATGTCGGCATCTACTCCGGCATGCATGTCTGGACCGCAGACACCCAAAACGACGCCGAGCGCAAGGGCTGGTACAAGCAGCTGGACGACATGGAAGCGCTGAAGCCGGAAGTGGTGGTGCCGGGCCACATGATCGCCGGCGACAAGATGGACGTGTCCGCCATCCGCTACACCCGCGACTATCTGAAGACCTTTGAAGCCAAGAATGCCGAAACCCGCAATAGCGGCGAGCTGATCGAGGCGATGAAGCAGGCCTATCCGAAGGCGGCCGAAGTCTCCACTCTGGAGCTGGGCGCCAAGGTGCGCAAGGGCGAGATGAAGTGGTAACGGGCATGAAACTGCATTACTTCTACGACCCGCTGTGCGGTTGGTGCTACGGCGCCTCCCCGCTGCTGCAAGCGGTGGCCGCCTTGCCCGGCGTGAGCGTGGAAATGCACGCCGGCGGCATGATAGACGAAGAGGAGGGCCGCACGATCACGCCGGACTGGCGCGCTTACGTGATGCCGCACGACAAGCGCATCGCCCAGATGAGCGGGCAGCCTTTCGGCGACGCTTACTACGATGGCCTGCTGAATGACATCGGCGCGCCGCTGGCCTCCAACCCGCCGATCGCCGCGGTGCTGGCGGCGGACGCCTTGGGCATCGCGCCGCTGGCGATGCTGGCCCGCATCCAGCGCGCCCACTATCAGGAAGGCCGGCGCATCGCTGAATTCGCGGTGTTGAGCGAATTGGCGGTCGAGCTGGGCGCGGACGCCGGCGTTTTCCTGGCGGCCTGGCAGCAGGCTCGCGTGGAGGCGGAAAAGCATATCGACGACACCCGCCGCCAGATGGGCCGGCTGGGATTGCGAGGCTTTCCGTCGGTGGTGCTGGAGCAGGACGGCAAGCTGGAGCGGCTGGAGTTGTCCGGCTGGCTGGGCAAGCCGGCCGAACTGGCCGCCGCGCTGGCGGAGCGCCTGCCCAAGCCGGATGCCGCAGGCGACGACGCTTTGTTCTGCACGCCGGATAGTTGCCGCTGAGTTGTTTTCATCCCATCAAACCGCCGTTCCATTCGGAGCGGCGGTTTTTTTGCGCATGCGCTTATTCAAGATGGGAGGCCAGATCGGCGGCGATCGCCATCAGCGTCTTGCGCGCCAAGGCTCGCTTGCTTTCCCCGGGCGCGGCGCTGACCGGGAGGTCCGGGGCGATGCCGGCGACTTCGTCGCTGCCGTCGGCGCGCAGCCTGACGCAATCGGGAATGCGAAAACGCAGGCCGGAATGGGGCAGGGTCAAGGGCTGGGCCTTGCCCATGAAGCCGCAGCCGTCGCCGCCGGTGCGTTGCCCCACTGTTTTGGCCAATCGATTGTCCCGGCTGACGGCGGCGAACATCTCGGCGGCGGAATAGGTCTGGCCATCGGTCAGCAGGTAGACCGGTCCCTGCCAGGCCCCTTGGCTGCCGAAGGCTAGCGCAGGCCAGAACAGCGCTTCGGACACGATTTTCGAATATCGGCCCGGTTCCAGGCGGTCGAGCGCGCCGGATGCGTAGCCGATCTGGACCAGCCGGCTGCGCGCGGCGCCGGGGTCGAAGGCGCGCCGCTCGCGCCAAACCCAGCTCATGTCGACCGGCGGCGTTTGCCGCAGTTTCGACGCTTGAGCGCGGAAAGCGTCGAGAAACGGTTGCAAGGCGGCTTTATCCGCCGCCGTGGCTTCGGGCGGCAGGCCGGCGCTCAAACTTTCTATCCATTCCCGCAAATAGGCTTCTCCCTGCGGCGAGCGCGCCAGCCATAAGGGCGCGGAGCGGACCGGGCCATTGCCGAGCAGGCGGGACATCGCGTCGCCGCTGTCGTTGCCGCCGGAATTGCCGCCGATATCGACGATCAGCGCGCGGGCGCCGGCCGCGCGCAGCTCACGCAAGCGCAGGGCGGTTTCGCGATACCAGGCGCGCATGGTGTCGGTGAACAGCTTATCGGTGTCGACACGGCCATCCCGCGCCAGCATCGCGTTCCAGGCCTGCTGGCACAGCTGGGGATAGTTGTTGGGATTGAAGGATGGAATGCGCAGCAGGGCGAGTGTGCCGCCAGATCCCAGATCGGCGGCGCCGCTTCTCATCGGGCGCGCCAGCCCGTCGGCGGTCAAGGTCACGCCGGGCAGGGATTCGAAGGGCAGGGAGAAGGAGACGGCGCCGCGACTGGCATAGCCCAGCGAGGCGCAGCCATCAAGAGCGTTGTCATGCGACAGATCGCGTGCCGGCGGTTCCGCGCCGGATGCCGGAGTTTCGATCGCAGTGTTGAGCAGGGAGAAATGGCCGTCGCGAAAGCCGCTTTGGAAATCCAGGATCGCCTGTTTGGCTTCCGCATCGTTGCGGGCCCGTGTTAGGGCAGCCTGGGCCTGCCGGTCCAGGCGGGGGAGGTCCGCGCCGCTGCCGGGGGAGGCCATCCAGGCGAGGTGCGAATAGCGTTTTTCCAGTTCCAGCTTCAACAAGCGGTAGTCTTCCAGCCACCCTTGGCGGTTGAAGCCGGTTTCGGCGCTTGCCGTGGATGGTGTGAAGGAGAGGGCCCCCAGCAGCAGGATGAGGGCAAGTCGGATGGCGAAAATTGGCGGCATGGGCGGAGCGCGCGAAGCAAACGGCTATCCTATACGCTGGATTTTGAAATGCCAATGTCGTTTTTGTGCGATCTATAGCCTGTGCTAATGAAATTTATGATCGGCATTGATATTTATTTTGGATTTATTTCTTGAAAGAAATTGTCTACGACATACCATTAAATACCAATCTGATACCAATTAATCGCACAGAGGAGACGGCAGATGCGTAGATTGACAGGCAGGGCGATTGCAATGGCTTTGTTGCTGGCCATCGGCCAGAGCGCGTGGGCGGCTTGCCCGGGCTGGACCGAGGGCGCCAGTTACAAGGCCGGCGACGTGGTCAGCTACAACAACGCCAACTACACCGCGCTGGTGGCGCATACGGCTTATGTCGGCGCCAACTGGAATCCGGCGGCCTCGCCGACGCTGTGGTCGGCCGGCGGCAGCTGCTCCGGCGGCGATCCCACCCCGCCGACGCCGCCGAATCCGCCTACGCCGCCCAGCCCGCCGCCGGGCAACACCGTGCCGTTCGCCAAGCATGCCTTGGTGGGTTACTGGCACAACTTCGCCAATCCGAGCGGCAGCGCTTTCCCCTTGGCCCAGGTCAGCGCGGATTGGGATGTGATCGTGGTCGCTTTCGCCGACGACGCCGGCAACGGCAATGTCAGCTTTACCTTGGACCCGGGGGCAGGCAGCGCCGCGCAGTTCGTTCAGGACATTCGCGCTCAGCAGGCCAAAGGCAAGAAGGTGGTGTTGTCGCTGGGCGGGCAGAACGGCTCGGTGACGCTGAACAACGCCACCCAGGTGCAGAACTTCGTCAACAGCCTGTACGGCATCATCACGCAATACGGCTTTGACGGTATCGATCTGGATCTGGAAAGCGGCAGCGGCATCGTCGTCGGCGCGCCTGTGGTCAGCAATCTGGTCAGCGCGGTGAAGCAACTGAAGGCCAAGGTCGGGCCGAACTTCTATCTGTCGATGGCGCCGGAGCATCCCTATGTGCAGGGCGGCTTCGTCGCCTATGGCGGCAACTGGGGCGCTTACTTGCCCATTATCGATGGCCTGCGCGACGATCTTTCCGTGATCCACGTCCAGTACTACAACAATGGCGGCTTATACACGCCATACTCCACCGGCGCGTTGGCCGAGGGGTCGACCGATATGCTGGTCGGCGGCAGCAAGATGCTGATCGAGGGCTTCCCGCTCGGCAACGGCGCGTCTGGCAGCTTCAAGGGCCTGCGGCCGGACCAGGTGGCCTTCGGCGTGCCGTCGGGGCGCAGTTCGGCCAATTCCGGTTTCGTCACGCCGGACACCGTGGCCAAGGCATTGAGCTGCCTGACCGCGCTGCAGGGCTGCGGCGGCGTGCTGCCGGCGCAGGCCTATCCGACCTTCCGCGGCGCGATGACCTGGTCGATCAACTGGGACCGCCATGACGGCTACAACTTCTCCAAGCCGGTGGCGGCCAGCTTGCGCCAGTTGCCTGCCGCGGCAGCGAGCAAGAAAAAAGCCGTCCGCGCGACGCGGACGGCTTGGTAGGGCGTGGCTGGATGGCCGTCGCTTAGGCGGCGGTCATCTGGTAACCGCTGATCTGCGCGCCGGATACCAGCATGTTCAGATACTCGTGCATCGCCTGGTTGAAGGCCATGTCGGTCAGGTAGTGCTGCAGGCGTTCCTTGACTTCGTCGAAGCCGATCTTGCCGCCGTCGGCGCGCTCGTTCACCTGAATGATGTGGTAGCCGAACTGGGTTTCCACCAGGTGCGGAGTGATCTGGCCGGCTTCGGTGCTGAACACGGCTTGTTCGAATTCCGGCACCATCTGGCCGCGGCCGAATTGGCCGAGGCTGCCGCCTTGCTTGCCGGACGGGCAGGTGGAGTGTTCCTGCGCCAGCGCGGCGAAGCGCGACGGGCTGGCTTGCACTTCCGCCAGGATGCCTTCGGCTTTTGCCTTGATCAGATTGGCTTCCAGGCCTTCGCCCTTGGGCAGCAGGATGTGGCTGGCGACGGCGCTTTCGCCGGCGGAGAAGCGCTCCGGATAGCGCTCGTAGAATTCGCGGCAGCTGGCTTCGTCGATCGGCTGCACTTCCAGTTTCTGGTCCAGCAGGGCCTGGATGGCTTGCTGCTCGTCGGCGACGTCCAGGCCTTCGCTCTTGGCCTGTTGCACCAGCAGGGTGTGCAGGACCAGTTGTTGGATCGCGGTATCGCGCGGGCTGGGGGTGTCCGCGTAGTGTTCCAGTTGCGAGGCGATCATGTCTTCGCTGATTTCGACGCCATTGACGATGATGGTCATGTGATTTTCCTGTGCGGGAGCGGCCATGTCATGGCGTTTCCAATGGGGCTGCCGGCGGCAGCGGTGACAAGGGCAGGGCGGGCCTGCTTCGGTTGAGCGCGAAGGTAAGCGCGGCGGCGGGCGCTGTCAAGCAAAACGGGGACGGCATGCCGTCCCCGTAACGCGCGCTGCGCAGGCTTACTGTTGGATCTGGGCCTTGGCCTTCAGATCGGCGACGTACTTCTCGATGCGGCCGCCCATCACGCGCTGGGTCAGCTGCGGACGGATTTCCTCGAGCTGCGGCACGTTGCGCTGGGTGCGCACGTCATCCAGCTTGATCACGTGCCAGCCGTACTCGGTCTTCACCGGCTTGGCGGTCACTTCGCCCTTGGCGAGCTTGCTCATCGCCTCGGAGAACGGCGCGACGAAGGTGCCGGCTTCCTGCCAGCCCAGATCGCCGCCATTGGCCTTGCTGCCCGGGTCCTGCGATTTTTCCTTGGCCAGCTTGTCGAAGGACTTGCCCTTCTTCAGCGCGTCGATGACGGACTTGGCTTCAGCCTCGCTCTTCACCAGGATGTGGCGGGCGTGGAACTGCTTGGTTTCCGGAACCGAGGCCACCAGCTTGTCGTATTCGGCCTTCAGGTCGGCGTCGCTGACCGGATTGGCTTTTTCGTAGTCCTTGATCAGGCGGTTGGCCAGCGCCATCGATTGCATGTTTTGCAGTTCGGCGGTGAATTCCGGCGACTTGTCCAGCCCCTTCTTCACGGCTTCCTGGCGCAGCACTTCGGCGGTGACCAGCTGGTCCTTGATCTGGTCGCGGGCCTGCGGGTTCACGCTTTGGCCCTGGGCTTCCATCATTTTGGCCACGGCGTCGACGCGGGCGTCGGAGATTTGCTGGCCGTTGACAGTCGGGCCGGCCACGGCGATGGCGCTGCCGGCGAAGGCGGCGACCAGAGCGGTTTGCAGCAAGATTTTACGCATGTTGTTCTATTTCCCGGATGAGGTGGGTTTACTGGATTTTGCTCTTGGCGCGCAGATCTTCCACGGCCTTGGCAATGGCTTCTTCCTGCAATTGGCGGGCGATCTGCGGCTTGACTGCGTCCAGCGGCGGAATCTGGGCGTTGCGGACGTCCGTTACCTTGAACACGTGCCAGCCCAGTTG
The DNA here is from genome assembly GCF_021129175.1 of Chromobacterium piscinae. GTDB lineage: Bacteria > Pseudomonadota > Gammaproteobacteria > Burkholderiales > Chromobacteriaceae > Chromobacterium > Chromobacterium piscinae. Next base: position 62,472 of record NZ_JAJOHV010000068.1, read on the forward strand.
CGACTGGTAAGGCGCGCCGCTGACTTGGCCCTTGGGAATAGCCTTCAGCGCTTCGGCCAGCTTGGGCTCCATGCGGGACAGATTGCCCCAGTTCATGTCGCCGCCGCTTTGCTTGGCGTTGGGATCGATGGAGCGGGTCTTGACCAGCTCTTCGAATTTGGCGCCCTTCTTCAACTGGGCGATGGCCTTCTGCGCGTCGGCTTCGCTGCCGAGCGTGATCTGGTAGGCGTGGACTTCCTTGCTGCCGGAGACCTGTGCCGCCATCTCGTCGTAGCGGGCCTTGATCTGGGCATCGCCGACGTTGGCTTTTTCGGCGATGTCGGCGAACAGAGAATCGCGCAGCAATTCCGCGCGCGCCTCGTCCATGCGCTTGACGAAGGCGGGCTGCTTGTCCAGGCCGCGGCGGGTGGCTTCCTGGAGGATCAGTTGGCGGCTGACCAGCGAATTCTTCAACTGCTCGCGCAGTTCGGGGCTGTCCTGCACCTTGCCGCCATTGCTTTGCACGACATTGGCGACCGCGGCGTCCAGTTCGGACTTGTCGATGGAAACGCCGTTGACCACGGCGATCGACTCCGCGGCGACCGGCAGGCTGATCGAGGCTGCCAGCGTCAGGGCGGCGATACGGGAGAGTTTCATATTGTCCCTTTGGTAGAAATTCAGAGTTCTTCTGGTGTCAGGGCGCGAATGGCCAGCGCATGAACGCGGCCGGCCATCAGTTCGCCCAGGGTCTGGTAGATCAACCGGTGCCGCGCCACGCGGTTCAGGCCGGCGAAGCGCGCGCTGACGATGGTCAGCGTGTAGTGGCCACCGCCGCTCTTGGCGCCGGCATGGCCGGCATGCAGCGCGCTGTCGTCCTGGATGTCCAGATGCTCGGGCTCCAGGGCCCGCAACGCGGTTTCCAGCAGTTCCACGGTGCCGCTCATGCGGGGAATACCTGCACGAAGGGCTGGACGTCCACGCTGGCGTAAACGCCGCCGCCCTGGTATGGATCGGCCGCGGCCCAGGCGCGCGCTTCTTCCAGCGACGCGAACTCGGCCACCACCAGGCTGCCGCAGTAGCCGGCGGGGCCCGGATCGGCGCTGTCGATGGCGGGCAGCGGGCCGGCCAGTTTCATCCGGCCCTGGTCCTGCAGCGCGGCCAGCCGCGCGCGGTGTTCGGCGCGCAGCGCGATGCGGCGCTCGAGGCTGCCGGGATGGTCGCGCGCGATGATGGCGTACAGCATTATTTCTTTTCCTCGATGTACTTGGCCAGGAACAGGCTTTGGGCGATCACGAACAGCAGCATCAACCCCATGCCGCCGAACAGCTTGAAGTTGACCCAGACGTCCTCGCTGAAGTGATAGGCTACGAACAGGTTCAGCGCGCCCATGAAGGCGAAGAAGCCGCCCCAGGCCCAGGTGAGTTTGCGCCACACCGGATCGGGCATCTCGATCTGCTTGCCCATCATCAGGCGCAGGCCGTTCTTGCCTGCGAATTCGCTGATCAGCAGGCCGGCGCCCATCACCCAGTACAGCACGGTGGGCTTCCACATGATGAAGTGCTTGTCGTGCAGCAGCAGCGTGGCGCCGCCCAGCACCACGATCAGCCCGAGGCTGATCCATTGCATGGTGTCCACCTTGCGGTGCTTGAACCAGGCCCATGCCACCATCGCCACCGTGACGGCGATGGCCACGCCGGTGGCGAGGAACATGTCGCGGGTCAGCCAGTAGGCGCCGAAGAACAGCAGGACAGGAAGGAGATCGGTAAAAAATTTCATGCGGGTGATTATGGGGGCTGGCGCGGCCAGATTCAAGCCGCGCCGGGGTTTGCGAAGGGATTAACGGTTAGTTTGTTTGACCACGCTGAGCGCGCTCGCCACCAGTCCGCCGACGTCGGCGACGTTGCTCGGCATGATGATGGTATTGTTTTCCTTGGCCAATTTGCCGAAGGCGTCGATGTATTGCTCGGCCACTTTCAGGTTGACGGCCTCGATGCCGCCCTCGGTACGGACCGCGCCGGCGATGCGGTTTATCGCGTCGGCTGTTGCGTCGGCCACCAGCCGGATGGCTTCGGCCTCGCCCATCGCCTGGTTGATCGCCGCCTGCTTGTTGCCCTCGGAGTTGTTGATGGTGGCCTGCATCTCGCCCTGGGATTTCTGGATCGCCGCTTCGCGCGCGCCGGTGGCTAGGTTGATCTGCTCCACCTTCACGCCCTCGGACTGGGCGATGCGGGCGCGCTTTTCCCGCTCCGCTGTGATCTGGGCCTGCATCGCGTGCAGGATGTCCTGTGGCGGCACCAGGTCCTTGATCTCGTAGCGCAGCACCTTGACGCCCCAGTTGATCGCCGCCTCGTCCAGCGAGGCCACGACGGTGCGGTTGATGTCGTCGCGTTCTTCGAAAGTTTTGTCCAGCTCCAGCTTGCCGATCACCGAGCGCAGCGTGGTCTGCGACAGCTGGGTGATGGCGACGATGAAGTTGCTGGTGCCGTACGAGGCCAGCTTGGCGTCGGTGACCTGGAAGTAGAGGATGCCGTCCACCTTCAGCTGGGTGTTGTCGCGGGTGATGCAGATCTGGCTGGGCACGTCCAGCGGGATCTCCTTCAGGCTGTGCTTGTAGGCGATGCGGTCGATGAAGGGCGTGATGATGTTCAGGCCCGGAGTCAGGGTGGCGTGGTAGCGGCCCAGGCGCTCGACGATGTAGGCGTGCTGCTGCGGCACCACCGCCAGCGATTTGAAAATGAAGATGACGACGGCCACGAACAGGATCAGGACGATTTCCATGGATTTTCTCTTTATTGCGGTTGTTGTGACGAGATCTTGAACTGATTGCCTTCGCGGCCGGAGATGTAACCGGTGCCACCGGCGCTGAGTCCGCTGTCCAGCAATACGGCGTCCCATTCGGCGCCGCGGTAGTGGATGCGGGCGTGGCCCGGGGTGGTCAGCGCGCGAATTTCCACCTGCTGGCCCCAGTCGGGGTCGTCCTGGGGCGGGGGCGGAGGCATCAAGCTGCGCCTGCGGCGATAGATCAGCAGCAGGCCGACGGCGCCGCTGACGCTGGCGATCAGCCATTGCCACGGTTCCGGCGCGCCCAGCCAGGCGGCGAGGCCGCCGCATGCCAGGGCCAGCGCCACCATCAACAGATAGAAGGTGCCCGACACGAATTCGGCGATCAGCGCGACCAGCGCGCAGCCGAACCAGAAGGTGAGTTGCGACATGAAATCCTCAGGGGGCGATCATCACGGTTATTGTCCGGCCATTTCTTGCGAATGACAACGGGGTCGCCGGCGGGGCCGGCAGCGCGGACAAAGCTCAGACGTGGTCGCGATCCGGCAGGAAGTGGGACAGGTGGATGGCGTCTTCGCTGTCCAGCCAGCATTTCCTGACATAAAGCCACAGGCCGGCGGCGATCAGCGGTACGAGCAGGAGCAGGGTGGTCATGGCCGTTCCCTCCGGATGGGGTTCCCGCTTTCAGTTTAGACCGCGAATGCGCTGCCGGCGGTACCGGATTGCGACCTCCGGGTTTACAATGCCCGCCCGTTTCAGACCGCAGGATGCGTGGAATGTTCCAGTTGCAAGAAAAGGCCCAGGCTGAGGTGGAAATCCGCAAGAGCCGCTTCATCGGCATCGTGCTGCCGGTGGCCAGCCGCGACGAGGCATTGCGCGAATTGGCGGGCATCCGCGCACGTTGGCCGGATGCCCGCCATTACTGCGCGGTGTTGCTGTGCGCCGGCGATTCGATGCTGGACGACGACGGCGAGCCATCCGGCACGGCGGCCAAGCCGATGTACAACGTGTTGCAGCATAAGCGCCTTACCAATGTGCTGGCGGTGGTGGTGCGTTACTTCGGCGGCATCAAACTGGGTGCGGGCGGCTTGGTCAGAGCCTACACTCAAGCTGTTAATGCCGCGCTGGCCGAGGCCGCGCTGACGCCGGTGAGCCGAACCTGCTTGCGGCGGCTGGCGGTGGACTTCTCCGGCGAAGCCCGTCTGCGGCATGCATGCCAGGAGGCGGGGCTGGCGGTGGTGGATCAGCAGTACGCCGACAAGGCCTGGCTCACGGTGGAGCTGCCGGAGGCGGATGTGGATGCGCGGTTGGCCGTATTGGCCGACCGCATGGCCGGCGCGCTGGAGGTGGCGGCGCCGGACGGCTGAGAATGCAACGAACGGGAGGCGCAGATGACGCAGCAGAAACAGTACCGCCTGGTGACGCGCAGCGATTTCGACGGACTGGTGTGCGCGGTATTGCTCAACGAGCTCAAGCTGATCCGCGAGGTGATGTTCGCCCACCCCAAGGACATGCAGGACGGCAAGGTGGAAATCACCGGCGACGACATCACCACCAACCTGCCATACGTCGCCAAAGCGCATCTGGTGTTCGACCATCATCTGTCGGAGACGCTGCGCAACGCCACCGACGTCGACAACTACGTGATCGATCCGCGCGCGCCGTCGGCGGCGCGGGTGGTGTACAACCACTACGGCGGCAAGAAGGCGTTTCCCGGCATCAGCGACGAAATGATGGCGGCGGTGGACAAGGCGGACTCGGCCCAGTTTTCCATCGATGAAATCCTGGATCCCAAGGATTGGGTGCTGCTGAACTACCTGATGGATGCCCGCACCGGCCTTGGCCGTTTCCGCGAGTTCAAGGTCAGCAATTTCCAGTTGATGATGGATTTGATCGGCTACTGCCGCAATCACGGCATCGACGAGATCCTGCAGCTGCCCGACGTGCAGGAGCGGGTGGCGCTGTACCGCCAGTACGAGACGCTGGCCAAGGAGCAGATCCGCCGCTGTTCGCGCGTGCATGGCAATGTAGTGGTGCTGAACCTGCTGCACGAGGAAACCATCTACCCGACCAATCGCTTCATGATTTACGCGCTGTTCCCCGACTGCAACATCTCCATCCATCAGATGTGGGGGCTGAACAAGCAGAACACCGTGTTCGCGGTGGGCAAGTCCATCGTCAACCGCACTTCGCGCACCAATATCGGCGCGTTGATGCTGCAATACGGCGGCGGCGGCCACGAAGCCGCCGGCACCTGCCAGGTGGGGCATGACCAGTCCGAGGACGTGCTGGACGAATTGATCGCGCGCATCCGCGGCCACGGCTAGCGCGGGAGAGGCCGGAGGCCTCCCGCCGCCAATTACAGAGTTCGCAACAGCGCCAGCGCCTGATGCAGGTCGCCGCAGACGGCCAGCGCCTGCGCGCGCTGCGTTTCCAACGGCTCGATCAGGTCCGGCACCAGGATCACCCTGGAGCCGGCGGCGACGCCGGCCTGCATGCCGTACGGCGAATCCTCCAGCACGATGCAGCTCTCCGGCGCCGCGCCCAGCAGCGCGGCGGCGGCCAGGTAAATGTCCGGCTCAGGCTTAGTGCGGGCCACTTCGTCTCCGGCGATAGTGTGCCGGAAATAGCGGGCCAGTCCGCTGCGCGCCAGCTTGACGTCGGCGACCGCGCGGCGGGTGGAGGTGGCCACCGCGCGCGGGATGCCTTGGTTTCCCGCCCAGTCCAGCAGCTCCACGATGCCGGGTTTGAGCGGAATCTCCTCGTGTTCCAGCATGCGGCGGTAGCCGGCGCGGCTGGTCTGCTGCAGCTGCGCGGCCAATTCCTCGTTTGCCAGGTATTCCGCGATATAGCGGGTACAGCGGGCTTCGGACAAGCCCACCATCCCCATCAGCATCGCGTCGTCTATCTGTATGCCCAGCTCGGCGCCGGCGCGGCGGGTGGCCACGCAGGACAGCGTCTCGGTATCCAGCATCAGGCCGTCCATGTCGAACAGCAGGGCGTCGAAACTACGGTTCATTCCCTCTCCTTTCTATCCGAAACTATCGTTTTCCCAGGCTGCCGGCAAGGGCGATGACTCTGGTATAGTGGTCCGGGTCAAGCGCAAGGCGAAGGAGGCGAGGGTGAGGTCGGTATTGATAGCGAATCCCAAGGGCGGCAGCGGCAAGTCGACGCTGGCCACCAATCTGGCCGCCTATTACGCAGCCAGTGGCAAGAAGGTGATGTTGGGAGATGTGGACCGCCAGCAGACCTCCTTGCACTGGCTGGCCCGGCGCGATCACGCGTTGCCCGGCATCTCCGGCTGGGAAGTGGCCGCCAACGAGCCCAAGCGCCCGCCCCGCGGCACCGAGGTGGTGGTGCTGGACAGCCCGGCCAGCCTGCACGGCAAGAAACTGAGCTCGCTGCTGTCGCAGGTGGGGCATGTGATCGTGCCGATCCAGCCGTCGCCGTTCGATGAGTGGGCCAGCGAGGCCTTCTTCGAGCAGATGCTGGAGGAAAAATCCATCCGCAAGAACAAAGCCTATATGGCGGTGGTGGGCATGCGGGTGGATCCGCGCACCCGTTCCGCGCGCGAGCTGGAGCAATTCCTGGCGCGGCACGACGTGCCGGTACTCAGCTGGCTGCGCGACACCCAGCTTTACGTGCAGGCGGCTTCGGCGGGGATGTCCTTGTTCGATCTGCCGGCTTCGCGCACCGAGCGGGACCGCGAAGCCTGGTTGCCGATACTGCGCTGGCTGGGAGACGATCCGGCGGCCTGGTGCGACAAGTAGCGAAAATTTTTACGCGCAGACTCTTGACGTCGAGATTCAATGCGCGTAGCTTTGCTTCGTAACTGCGTGCGAGCCGAAGACAGGCGTCGCAGGGGTAGCTGCAAATGGGAGCCAATAGGGCTCCCGTCTTTGTTTGGGGCCCCTGTTTTTTTCATCCAAACCTGTTTTTGTGGGAGCACACGCATGATCAAGACCGAACTCAACTACGGCGACGTATACCTGGTGCCGAAGAAAACCGTGGTGGACAGCCGCAAGGAGTGCGACACCTCCGTGCAGTTCGGCCCGCGCCGTTTCGCGATGCCGGTTTATCCGTCCAATATGAAGTCGGTGGTTTCGGCCGAAACCTGCGAGCTGTTCGCCCGCGAAGGCTGGTTCTACACCCTGCACCGCTTCAATGTCGACGCGGTGGCCTTCACCCGCTACATGCAGGAGCAGGGCCTGTTCGCGTCGATCAGCGTCGGCGTCAATGACGACACCTACGAGCAGCTGGACGCGCTGAAAGCCGCCGGCCTGAGCCCCGAATACATGACGCTCGACATCGCCAACGCCTGGTGCGTGAAGGCCGAGCGCATGATCAAGCACATCAAGCAGCATTTCCCCAACACCTTCCTGATCGGCGGCAACGTCGCCACCGCCGAAGCGGCGCGCGACCTCGAAGCCTGGGGCTGCGACGCGATCAAGGCCGGCATCGCCGGCGGCCGCGTCTGCATCACCAAGAACAAGACCGGCTTCCACCGCCCGATGGTCTCCACCGTGCGCGACTGCGTGGCCGCGGTGACGATCCCGGTGATCGCCGACGGCGGCATCGTCGAGCACGGCGACATCGCCAAGGCGCTGGTCTGCGGCGCGACCATGGTGATGGCCGGTTCGCTGTTCGCCGGCTACGACGAATCGGCGGGCGACATCGTCGAAATCGCCGGCAAGCATTACAAGGAATACTTCGGCAGCGCCTCGCAGTTCAATAAGGGCGCCTACGTCAACGTCGAGGGCAAGAAGATCCTGGTCGAGTACAAGGGCAGCATGGGCAAGCTGCTGCGCGAACTGCAGGAGGACCTGCAGTCTTCGGTCAGCTACGCCGGCGGCGCGACGCTGTCGGCGCTGCGCGAGGTGGAGATGATCCAGGTCTATCGCTGAGCCGGCATCTGAAACGACAAACGGCCGCGGGCTTGCGCTGCGCGGCCGTTTTCATGTCTGCTGTTACTTGGCGCCGGCCAATTCCGGCGAGGCGGCCTCGGCCCTGCTGCGGCATTGCAGCCAGATCGCGCACTCCAGCTGCATCGCCGTCTCGCCGCGCTGGTTGCGGGTGGTCCAGCTCACCTTGACCACGCCGAAGCCGGGTTGGCTGCTTGAGCGGCGCTTGTCCAGCACTTCCACTTCCACCTGCAGCGTGTCGCCGGGGCGGCTAGGCTGCGGCCAGCGCATCTTGTCGATCTGCATGCCGATCAGGCCATTGGCGGCGCGGCCCAGTTCAGACTCTGCCACCAGCCGCATCGACAGGCTGCTGGTATGCCAGCCGCTGGCGGCCAGGCCGTTGAAGAAGGTCTGGCGGGCGGCCTCCGGATCGGTATGAAACGGCTGGGGGTCGAACTGGCGGGCGAAAGCGATGATTTCCTGCTCGCTCAGCGTGTGTTCGGCGCTTAAAAAAAGCTGGCCGGGCCTAAGGTCTTCGAAGTAGAGCATGATTCATCTTACGTTAACGTAACATCAGGCTTGCAGCATAGCCTCGGCATTGAAATTGGTCAAAGCATCATTCTCAATCCAGCGCGGCGGCAATCGCCTCGGCAAGGCCGGCGGGATTGTCCCAGGCCAGCGAGTGGCCTGCGTTGGCTACGACTTGGGTGGCGATGCCGTGCCGTGGAAGCCATTCGGTATCCGGATGGGGCAACGATTTTTCACCAAAGATGATACAGCGCGGCATGGTTAGTTCCAGCAATTGTTCGCGCCAACTGACAGGACCGCCGTTGACGAGTCCCTGTGCCGCCCGGTGAACGGCTAATGGCGAAGCGACGGCCATATTGCCGGCCCAGTTTGGGTTGTCGGCACCAAAGGCATTGATGATGTCCTGGTGGCCGCGGGCGACATAGTCCACCTCGTCCCAGGCAGCCAGCGCGCGGCTATAGGTGCCTCCGCCGCTGTCTAGATTCGGTTCGGCCAACACTAGATGCCGGATGTCGTTCGGCAGAAGAGTGGCCAGTTCAATGGCGATGCTGCCCCCCATGCTGTGGGCAAACAGATCGAATCCGCGCAGGTCCAGGGCCTTTAGCCATTGCGCAAGGATTTGCGCCTGGGCGCCGGGGGTGTAGCTGAAATCTTCCGGCTTGTCGCTGAAGCCGTGACCGAGTAGATCCACCAGCAGCGCGCGGCGGCCGATCAGGCCGGGTCCTGCAAGCAGGCGAGGGTAGTCGAAGGATGATGAGCAGCCAAGGCCGTGTAGCATGACCAGCGGCGCTCCTTGGCCGGGGATGTCGTGGTAGCGCAGCCAGGAGTCGGGTTGGCTCAGTTTGTGTGATTTCATCGTCGATTTTCCATAAAGCGGGGTTCATGGCTGCGGCAAGAAGGCAAGTTGGGCCATGGTCTTGCGGCCTGGTCCTTGCCATTTTGTATGGCTCCGCGGCCAATAAAGTTTTTTGAGTTCAGTTGGCCAGCGCGTAGAGCGCGCTACCGCGCAGGCTGCCGCCCGGCGCGATGCGTTCGTTGCGCAGGATGCCTTCCAGTTGGAAGCCGGCGCGTTCCGCCACTCTTCGGCTACTCAGGTTTTCAACGCCGGCGAGACAGGCAATACGGCGCAAGCCGAGTTCTTGTTGGGAGAATGCGCAGATGGCGCGGACGGCTTCGCTGATCAGTCCCAGGCCTTGGAGTTCGCTGTGGCACCAGTAGCCGAGCTCGGTCTGTTTATGTTTCCAGTTGAGTTTATGCAACCCGCTGACTCCAACAAAGTGGCCGCCGTCCTTCAGAAACAGCAGCATCGTCAGCCCTTTGCGGGCGAGATAATCGACCCGGCTTTGACGGCAGAAGGTTTCCAAGCTGTCGACCGACACTTCCTCCATTGCCCAGGGCATGGAGGCGGGAAAGGCGCGCAGCGCATCAAGCGACGCCGCCGCCGCCGCATAAACGGCGGGGCCGTCTCCCGGCATCGGGCTGCGGATGATCAGGCGTTCGCTTGCGATTTGGTCGGGAATGTCCAGCAGAATCTCGCTCAATTCATGCTCCTTGCATTGTGCAATGCAATGGTAACGCCGCAAGCGAAATATTCAAATCAGATTGATGTCAGACCCGCAGCGCGGCGATCAACGCCGCCTCCAGCGCCAGCGAGGTCTTGTCGTCCTTCAGCGCGGCGCCGGAGATCTGGAACGAGTCCTCCGCCCGGCCGCCCAGCGTCATGATCTTGGCGGACTGGACATTGAGCCGGTAATCGGCCAGCACCTTGGCGATGCGGGCGAGCAGGCCGGGGCGGTCGCCGGCGACGATGGATAGGATGAAGTCGTTGTCCCGGTCGTCCGGACGGATCGATACCTGCGGCGTGATCGGGAAGTGCTTCAAGTGGCGGCTGATCCGGCCTTGCGGCGGCAGCTGCAACGGTTGGTCCGCGGCCAGCGCCGCCGCCAGTTCGAACTCGATGAAGTTGATCATGTCGCGGTAGTCGCCGTCGTGATGCTCGGGGACGAAGACGTGGAAGGTGTCCAGCGCGTAGCCGTGGCGGGTGGTGTAGACCTTGGCGTCGGCGATGCTGTAGTTGGTGCGGCCGAAGAAGGCGCAGGCGCGGGCGAACAGCTCCGGCTTGTCGGGCGAGTAGATCAGCACCTGCAGTCCTTCGTGGTCGTCGGCCAGCCGCGCGCGCACCTGCGGCAGGTCGGGCGACAGCTGGCGGTTGAGCACGCGGGCGTGCCAGGCGATTTCCTTGGCCTCGTGGCGCAGAAAGTAGACGGTGTCGAGCTGCGCCCACAGGCCGGCCTCGGCGCCGTCCGGTATCGCATGCAGCCGCAGTTGGGCGCGGGCTTGGTTCTTGCGCGCTTCCAGCTCTGATGCGAGGTCTATCTCGCCGCCGCGCGACAGCACGCGCAGCGTCGCGTGGTACAGGTCTTCCAGCAGCTTGGCTTTCCAGGTGTTCCACACCTTGGGGCTGGTGCCGCGGATGTCTGCCACGGTCAGCAGGTAGAGCGCAGCCAGCCGGCGCGGCGTTTGCACTAGGTCGGCGAAGCGCTGCACTGTTTCCGGGTCGTAGATGTCCTGCTTCTGCGCGATGCTGGACATGGTCAGGTGCTGGCCCACCAGCCAGGCGACCAGTTCGCAGTCTTCCGGGGGCAGACTGTGGTCGCGGCAGAAGGCCTCGGCGTCGGCGATGCCCAGTTGGGAGTGGTCGCCGCCCCGGCCCTTGGCGATGTCGTGGAACAGGCCGGCCAGATACAGGACTTCCGGCCGCTCGAAATCGTTGATCAGCCGCGACAGGAACGGGTATTCATGGTTGTAGGCGCTGATGGCGAAGCGGCGCAGATTGCGCACCACCATCAGGATGTGTTCGTCCACGGTGTAGACGTGGAACAGGTCGTGCTGCATCTGGCCGACGATCTGGCCGAAATTGGGCAGGTACTGGCCGAGGGTGCCGTACAGATTCATCCGCCGCAGCGTGCGGGTGAGGCCGGCGGGCTCACGGAAGATCTGCATGAAGGTCGCGCGGTTGCGCGGATCCTGGCGGAAGCGGTCGTTGATCTGGCTGCGGCCGTGCCACAGCGCGCGCAGCATGCGCGGGGCGAAGCCGGACAGCTCGGGGTGGCGCTGCAGCGTCAGGAAGGCTTCCAGTATCGCGTGCGGGTGCTTGTCGAAGACATTGACTTCGCGTATGCCCAGCATGCCGTTGACGGCGTGGAAGTATTCGTTGATGTGCTGAGTGACGCGCGGCACCTGGCTGTAGATGCGGCCGCGCAGATTGGGCAGCAGGATGCCGTTGAGCTGGTTCACCGTTTTGGCGGCGCGGAAATACAGCTGCATCAGTTGCTCGCTGGCGCGCTTGGCCGGGGTGTCGGACAGGCCCCAGGCCTGCGCCACCTGTTGCTGTAGGTCGAAGATCAGCCGGTCTTCGCGGCGGCGGGCAAGCAGGTGCAGGTCGATGCGCAGCTTTTGCAGTTGCTCCTCGCTGTGCTTGATCAGCCGCGCCTCGGCCAGGGTGAGGATGCCGCGCCGGACCAACGAGTCCCAGTTGTCGCCCAGCCCTGCCGCCTTGCTGATCCACAGGATGGTGTGCAGATCGCGCAGGCCGCCCGGGCTTTCCTTCAGATTGGGTTCCAGGTTGTTGCTGACGCCGAAGTGGCGGGTGTGGCGCTGCTGCTGCTCCAGCGTCTTGCCTTCGAAGAAGGCCAGCGGGTCGCGCTGCGCCTCCAGCCGCGTCATCAGCTTGCGCCAGGGCTCGGCCGGGCCGGCCACCAATCGGTTTTCCAGCAAATTGGTTTCGATGGTGATGTCGCCGGCGGCTTCGCGCAGGCATTCGTCCATCGTGCGCACGCTGTGGCCGATTTCCAGGCCGATGTCCCACATCAGGCCGATGAAATGGCTGACCTTGTCGTTGGTTTCGGCGGATGGCTGGTCGGGCAGCAAGATCAGGATGTCGACGTCGGAGCTGGGGAACAGCTGCCCGCGGCCGTAGCCGCCCACCGCCGCCAGGGTGGCCAGTTCGTCCAGGCCCTGCTCGCGCCATAGCTCGGCCAGCGCCTGGTCCACCGCCTGGCTGTAATGGCGCAGGAAGGCCGGCGCGTCGCGGTCGGCGCGGTAGGCGTCGGCCAGTTGTTGTCGCTTGTCGGCCAGCGTCTGCCGCCAGCGCTGCAGGGGAGTGGCCGCAAGCGTCATGTCAGCGCCTTTCCTGTTTCGCGATGATGCCGATGCCGCCCAGGAAGAAGATCAGCGTGGGCAAGGTGGCGGACAGGATGGAGTTCCAGTCGTACAGCAAGCCCAGGTGGCCGAACAGGCGGTTCACGAAGTGGAAGGTCACGCCCAGGCAGATGCCGGCGAACAGCTTGATGCCCAATTGGCCGTGGCGGCGTTGTTGCGGCGTGAAGGCCAGCGCCACCAGCGCCATCGAAATGCAGGCCAGCGGGTAGAACAGTTTGCTCCACAGCGCGATCTCGTAGCGCTGGGTCTGCTGCTTGTTCTTCTTCAGGTGCTCGATGTAGGTGAGCAGGTTGTGCGCCGACATTTGTTCAGGCACCACCAGCAGCACCGACAGGATTTCCGGCTCGATGATGGATTTCCATTTCAGCGCCGGGTAGGCGTTGCTGACGGTGTGATCGGCGGTCAGCACGGTTTCCTTGACGTTTTCCAGATTCCAGCTGCGGTCCTGCTTGGAGAAGGTGCCGCGCTCGGCGATCCGGGTGCGCTCCAGCTTGAAGTCCTGATCGTAGGTGTAGATGCGGATGCCCAGCAGGGTGTTGTCCGGCAGCATTTCATGCACGTTGATGAAATTCTGGTTGTCTTTGACCCAGGTGCCGGAGCGGAACTCCTTGGCGACGATGGAGTGGGTGGCGGTCAGCTTGGTGCGCTCGGCCTCCTGCATCGCCCACGGCGAAACGAACTCTCCCAGCAAAATGGTGAGCACGGCGAAGCCCAGGCCGAACTTCAGCAGGGTGGCGGCGATCTGGCCCAGCGTGACGCCGGAGGTGCGGATCACCGTGTATTCGCTGGAGCTGGCCAGCTGGGTCATCGCCACCATGCCGCCGATCAGCACGGCCAGCGGCATCAGTTCGTAAGCGTGGCCGGGGACCAGCAGCGCCACATAAGTGGCCATCACGCTGGCGGTATAGGTGCCGGTGCCTAGGGCGGGCACTTCGCCCAGCAGATCGAAAAAGCCGTACAGGCCCAGCAGCGCCAGCAAGGTGAACAGCGTGGACTGGGTCAGGGTGCTGATGATGTAGCGGTGTATGAGTTTCATCGACGTGGTGGCTTAGCTTTTCTTGCTGAACATCAGGCGCAGGGAGTGCGAGAAAGGCGCCTGCGGACGGTCGCGGTGTTTGAGCAGCAGCAGCGCCGCCAGCAGCAGCAGCGCGTGCACCAGCGCCACCGCCCAGACGCCCACCTTGTCCTGGCCCACCCAGTTTCGGGTCAGGGTCAGGCCGTTTTGATAGACGAAGAAGACCAACAGCGCGAACAGCAGATTGTAGGTATGGCCGCTGCGCGGATTGTAATAGGACAGCGGCAGCGCCAGCAGCGCCAGCAGGATGCAGCTGATCGGCATGGAAAGGCGCCAGGCGAGTTCTGCGCGGTATTCGGGGTTGCCGCTGCCGGCGAGCAGAACGCTGGTGGGGATGGATTGGCGGTTGCTGGCCGGTCCGGTCGAGGCCTGGCTGTCTCCCAGGCTGGCCGTGTAACGCTTGAAATCGCCTATCTGGTAATCGGCCTGCCCGGGTTCTCCGACATAGCGCTTGCCGTCTTCCAGCACCAGCACGCGCTCGCCGTCCGGCTTGATCGAAATATAGCCGCGCTTGGCGAAAATGGAGCTCACTTTGCCGTCGGTCATATCCTGCATGAAGATATTGGTGGCGGCGCTGTGCAGGCCGGAATAATTTTCAATGAAATACACTTTGCTGGACGATGCAGATTCCTTGAACACGCCCGGCGATATTGCGGAGATTTCTTCGCGGCGCTTGATGATTTCCGCGTAATCCTGGCTGCGCTGGTCCGCCCAGGGGCCGACGAACAGCGTCACGCCGGCGATCAGCATGGCCAGCGGCACGGTGAAGCGCATGATGGGCCAGACCCAGTCGCGCAGCGACAGGCCGGCGGACAGCCAGACCACCATCTCATGGTCGCGCCAAGTGCGGGTGAGCACGACCAGCACGCTGACGAATACGGTCAGGATCATCAGAACCGGGAAAAATCCCAATGTCCAGAAACCGATCAGCGCGGTGACCGCCTCGTTTGCGATCTGCCCCTCCGCCGCCCGCCCCAGCAGATTGATCGCTTGGGTGGAAACAATGATGGCGAGGAGCACGACGAATACGCCCAGCGCGGTTAAAGTCAATTCCCGTGTCAGGCTTTTTTGAAAAACCATTTATTCAGTGCCTTTTTGACTTTTTGTGAAAAGCATTGTGATAATTCGATGAGACAATTCTGAATCGCCAATTCCGGCAAATTTGGACTAATACAACAATCCTGCGTTACTGGCGGCCGAGCCGTCCGTCTTTCCCGAGCTTAGACGGCCGTCATGAGGTGGCGCAACGACACTCGTTCTACAGCGGAGTACCTATGGAATTTAACATAAAAAGCGGCAGCCCGGAGAAGCAGCGCGTCGCCTGCGTGATGGTCGGCGTTTATGAATCGCGCAAGCTCACCTTTGCCGCCGATCTGCTCGATCGCATCTCCAACGGCTTCATCAGCGACGTGATCCGCCACGGCGATATGGAGGGGAAACTGGGCAGCACGCTGGTGCTGCATTCGGTGCCGCACACGCTGTGCGATCGGGTGATGTTGGTCGGCCTGGGCAAGGAGCGGGAGTTCCGCGCCAAGGAATACCGCGAGGCCGTGCGCGCCTCGGTCAAGGCGCTGACCCAGACCTCCGCCAGCGAGGCCGTCAGTTACCTGTCCGAATTGACCGTCAAGAAGCATGATGTGGAGTGGATGATCGAGCAGGCGACCGTGGTGACCCTGGACGCGCTGTACCGCTTCGACCGTTTCAAGAGCAAGCAGGACGAGTCCGCGCGCGAACCGCGCAAGCTGACGCTGGCGGTGCCGCGCCGCAGCGATCTGGCCGACGGCGAGAAAGGCCTGCAGCGCGGCCTGGCCATCGGCAACGGCATGAAGTTGGCCAAAGACCTGGGCAATCTGCCGGGCAACGTCTGCACGCCGAGCTATCTGGCCGACGAAGGACGCAAGGTCGCCGATGCTTTCGGCGGCGAGGCCGAGATTCTGGGACCGAAGGAAATCGCCGAACTGGGCATGCATTCCTTCCTGTCCGTGGCCAAGGGCAGCAGCGAAGAAGCGCGCCTGATCGTGCTCAAGCACCAAGGCGCCAAGGATAAGAGCGACAAGCCGATCGTGCTGGTTGGCAAGGGCATCACCTTCGATTCCGGAGGCATCTCGCTGAAGCCGGGCGAGGGCATGGACGAGATGAAGTACGACATGTGCGGCGCCGCCACCGTGCTAGGCGCGTTCCGCGCCGCTGTGGAGATGAATCTGCCGCTGAACATCGTCGCCATCGTGCCCACCTGCGAAAACATGCCGGCGGGCAATGCGGTCAAGCCGGGCGACATCGTCACCTCGATGTCCGGCCAGACCATCGAAGTGTTGAATACCGACGCCGAAGGCCGACTGATCCTGTGCGACGCGCTGACCTATGCGGAGCGCTTCAATCCGGCCACGGTGGTGGACGTCGCCACGCTGACCGGCGCTTGCGTGATCGCGCTGGGCCATATCGCCACCGGCCTGTACAGCAACCAGGACAGCCTGGCGCGCGAGTTGCTGGCCGCCGGCGAGGAAGTCGCCGACCGAGCCTGGCACATGCCGCTGTGGGATGAATACCAGGAGCAGCTGAAGAGCCCGTTCGCCGACATGGCCAATATCGGCGGCCGGCCGGGCGGCAGCATCACCGCGGCCTGCTTCCTGTCCCGTTTCGCTAAGGCTTACGACTGGGCGCACCTGGACATCGCCGGCACCGCCTGGAAGGGCGGCAAGGAAAAGGGCGCCACCGCGCGTCCGGTGCCGCTGCTGGTGCAGTTCCTGCAAGACCGCGCCGACATCGCGCTGGGCAACGTGGTGCGCCGCGGCCGCCCGCGCCGCGAGGCGCCCGAAGTGGCAGACGATGAGCAAGATTGATTTCTACACCAATGTCGCCGATCCGCAGGCTTTCGCCTGCAGGTTGGCGGATACCGTGCAGCGCAAGAAGGAACGGTTGCTGATCTGGCTGGACAGCGAACGCAGCGTCGAAGTGTTCAGCAACCGCTTGTGGAGTTTCGGCGATACCCGCTTCGTGCCGCATTGCCGGCTGGGCGAGCCGGGCGCGGCCGAGACGCCGGTCTGGCTCGCGGCGAGCCTGCCGGACGACTTGACCCACCCGGTATTGCTGAATCTGGGGCCGCAATTGCCCTATGAATTCGGCAGGTTTGAGCGCATTCTTGAAATAGTGGGGCGCGACCCGGAGTCGCTGGCCACTGCCCGCGAGCGTTTCCGTGCCTACCGTGAGCACGGTTGCGCGATCGAACATCACGACATGAGTCAAACGCCATGACCGAGTCGCCGAAAGCCGACGAGCCCGACTGGAGCGGCCTCAACCTGCCGGTCCTGACTGAAGTGGTGGACGAACAGGCCGTGCCGACACTGGCCGAGGAAGCATCCACGGAAGCGCAGGCGGAGGTGCCCGAGTTCGATTTCTCTTCCGAGCTGGATTTGCTGGCGGCCGAGCTGGACGAAGGCGAGCCTCAGCTGGAAATCCCCGAACTGACGCTGGACGAATTGCTGGAGGCGCCCAAGCCGGAAACCGAGCCGGCCGGCGGCCTGGATTTCAGCGGTTTGCCGTCGCTGGAGCTGGCGGACGCCGACATCGCGGCCGAGGGCGAGGAACTGGGCTTCGTGCTGGAGCCCAAGGCCGAGGCGCACTCCCCGGAGGCGGATGGACTGGCTGAGTTGATGGCCAGGGCCGATCCGCAGCCGTCTGGCGAGGAGCCGTTCGAGCCGCATTCGGCGGCGTCAGCGGAAGATGCCGCGGAGGCGGTTGTTTCGGAAGAAATGGGCTGGAGCGATGTGGTGGCCGCGGCCAGCGAGCTTCCCGCCGACGCGCATCAGGCCGCTGCCGAGAGCGCGCCCGAAGCGCTGCCGGCGCTGGAGCCGGAGGGCGCGATTCAGACGCCGCCTGTCGAGGCGGAATCCCTTCCCGAGCTGCCTGTTCCGGCTGCGGCGGACGGTCGCGAAGCGCCGTCCGCGCCGGAGGCTTCTCCGGCTGATGCAGTGCCGATGGCCCAGGCGGCGGATGCGCCGCCGCCGTTCACTTCCATTTCCATCGAGAGCCTGCCCAGCGGCGTGCTGGGTGGCGGCGCAGGCCGCGAGCCGCCGCCGTCCAGCGGGCTGGAGTGGCTGTCCGAACTGCCGTCCCAACAACAGGCCGAGCCGCCCAAGCCGACGATCAAGGACATGATCGCCGAGGCGGAGCGCGTGCTGGCGGAGGAGAGGGCAAAGCAGCAGGCCGCCAATCGAGAAGTGGCCGAAGCGTTCGGCTTGCCGCAGCGGGAGGAGCCATCCATCGCCGCGGCGCAACCCATCGAGGCCCCGGCGGTCGCGCCGGAAGTCCCGCATGCGGCGGAGGCCGACAGCGCTCTGCCCGACGCAGGCCTTGAGGCCGAGATCGTTCAGCCCATGGCTGACATCGAACAGGCGCAGGGAACAGCAGAGGCGGATGCCGCCGCTCACGAGGCGGCTCCTGGCTTGGAGAGCGAAGCGCCGCAGCCATTTGTGGACGCGCCGGTCGAGCCGTTGGCCGCGATGCCGCTGGAGCAGCGCCAGGCGCTTGAGCAGAGTCCGGCGGAGCCGGTTGCCGCTGCTGAGGCGGATATGGCGCAGGCAATGCCGGAGATGGAGGCGTTCACCGTGCCGGATGAGCTGTCGGAGCCGGCGGAGACCGAGCCGGCGCTTGATCCCGACATGCCGGTGGAGGCATTTGACGCGGCTGTCCCGCAGTTGGCGGAAGAGGCGCTGCCGGTCGCTGACGCGGAGCCGTTGGTGGATTCTGGACTGGAGCCTGCATCCGAGCCGATTGAGCTTGCCGCCGATGCGTTTGCTGAGGATGAGGCTGTGCTTGAGACCGCGGCCTTGCTTGTCGAGCAGGAGGCCGAGCTGGAGCCTGTGGCCGAGTCCGCGCCGTTCATTGAGGCCGAGCCTGCGGAGGATGGAGCATCTGAGAAGATAGAAGCCGATGCTGAGCAGGCCGAGAGCTTGGCGCCTGTGCCTGATGTCGAGCAGGCATTGGGGGAGGGCGAGCCAGCTGATGCCGAATTTTCGCCGGCAGAGGCGGAGCCGTTTGGCGAGACTGATCTGGCGTCGTCTCAGGATGGCGCGCTGCCGGATGTCGTGATCCCGTCGGAGCCGGCGGCATTGGCCGAGTCGACGGTTCTGGAATCGGCGGCGGATGTCGAGCCGGGATTTGCCGAAGAGGCTTCCACTGATGCGATGCTTACGCACGCAGGGATGGAGGCGTCTGATGAGTCCGTTCCGCAGCCTTCCTCTTTGGATGGCGCGCAGTCGGATGAAACGGCCCCATCGGAGCCGGGGGAGATGACCGAGCCGGTAGAGCTGGCTTCGGACGCTGATCCGGCGCATGCTGAGTCGCTGGATAGTTTCGCGGAGCCTGCCGAGGCGGCTCACTCCCAGGCCGAACCGGTCCTTGGCGCGGACCTTGCAGCGCTGGCGGCTATTCCTCTGGAAGCGGTCTCGCCAGAGCCCGTCCCGACGCCGGATGCGCACGCAGAAAATGTTCAGACGGAGCCGGCGGCAGAGGGATATGGCGACGCGGTGTCTAGCTTGTACGAGGCTGTGCCGCAGCCTGCGCCGTTGGAAGACGAAGACATGCCGGCCTTGTCCGGCCTGTTAGGCCGGAGCCTGGCCGCGCCTGCGCCGGAGGATGCGCCTGCGCCGCGGCAGGAGATGGCGCTGGACGCGCCCGTCTCGGTGGTCAAGGTGGCCGCGATGTCGTCCGCCGCGGGGCCAGGGCGGCAAGGGCCTCCGGCGGCGGTGCTGGACGAGCAGGCCTTGTTCAACTCCCTGTACGAACGCATGCTGCCGCGGATGAAAGTGGAGCTGTCGCTATGGCTGCAGGACGCGATCGAGGTGCAGGCCAAGCAAATGCTGTCCGGGATGATGCACCAATTGAAAGAGGATTATGAAATGCTGTTCGGCGATGCGCTGAAAGAAAGTTTGCGGCAGGCGCTGAGCGATGGCGACGGCGTGCGCAGAATAGGGGAGGACGGACATGAGTGACCGTTTGTCCTCCATCGTCACCCGCACCGGAGACGACGGCTCCACCGGTCTGGGCGACGGCAGCCGCGTCGCCAAGGACAGCGCCCGCATCCAGGCGCTTGGGGATGTCGACGAGCTCAACTCGGTGATCGGCGTGTTGCTGGCGGAGTCTCCGCCGCAACCTATGGCGGAGTGGCTGGCGGAAATCCAGCATGATCTGTTCGATCTCGGTTCGGAACTCGCCGTTCCCGGCTACAGTGCCATTTCCGACGGCCATGTGCAGGCGCTGGAAGCACTGGTGTCTTTCATGAACGAGGAATTGGGGCCGTTGAAGGAGTTCATTCTTCCCGGCGGCTTGCGCAGCGCCGCGCTGGCGCACCAGGCGCGTTCCGTTTGCCGCAGGGCCGAGCGCGGGGTGGTGGCGTTGGCCCGCGAGGAAGAACTGTCTCAGGCCTTGCGCCGTTATCTGAACCGCTTGTCGGATTTTCTGTTCGTGCTCGCGCGCTATCTGAATCGGGAACAGGGCGTGCCTGACGTGTTATGGCGGGCGGGAAGGACGCGCTGAACGCCATGGTGGAAAGAGGGGCGGCGAAAGCCGCCCTTTTTCATTCCACAGCGGGCTGCCTATCTTGCGGATGGGGCAGGAGCGCTGATCACAGACGGAATTTGGCCACCGAGTCCTTGAGCTGGTGGGCCAGCGCGGACAGCGCCTCGACATTGCCGTTCACTTCAGATACCGAGGCTTGGGATGCGTCCACCATCTGGGAGATAGACGCTACGTTGGTGGCGACGCTATGGCCGGCCTCAGCTTGCTCGGTGGCCACCTTTGCCATCGCGCGGATCTGATCCAGCGTGTGCTCGGCGCCTTGGTTGATCTCCCGCAGCGCCTGGGCGGCCTCTTTCGCGCGCTCCACGCCGCGGGCCACCAGCGGCCTCACCTCGCTCATGCTGTCCGCCACGGAGCCGGTATCCTCCTGGATCCGCTTCACCATGCCGGTGATTCTTTCCGTCGCTTGGGCGCTGCGCTCGGCCAGCTTGCGCACTTCGTCCGCCACTACGGCGAAACCGCGCCCGGTCTCTCCGGCTCTTGCCGCCTCTATTGCCGCGTTCAAGGCCAGCAGATTGGTCTGGTCGGCGATCTCCTTGATCTCGCCGGCGATGCCGTCTATCTCGCGGGAGCGGTCGGTCAGGCCGCCGATCAGCGAAGACGCGCTGGCTATCTGCCCCGATACCAGCTGGATTTCGTCCGCCGCCAGCATCGCCAGCTTCTCGCCTTCGCCGGCTAGCCGGCAGGACCGCAGCGAATCGCTCTCCGTTTCTCCCGCGCAGGCGCTCACTTGATTGCTGCAAGCCGCCATGGATTCGATCTCGCGGGAGGTGCCTTGCGTCGCCAGCAGCGATTGGTGCGCCGCGTCGTTGATGCGCTCCACCTGGCCGCTCAGGCCGCCTACCGCGCGCTCTAGGTCGGTCGCGCCGCGCTGCAGGCTCTGTATCATGCCGCGCAGGCTGGCCTGCATCGTCGCGATCGCCTCCATCAGGCTGCCGCGGCCTTCGCTCTTCACGCTCAAGGTCAAATCGCCGGCCGCGATGTCCAGCGCCGTGCGTGAAGCGTCATAAGGCTCCCCGCCTATCACGGCGTAGATCGAGCGGGCCACCAGCCAGGCCATCGCGATCACCACCGCCAGCACCCCCGCGCCGATCAGCAGCAGCCGCAGCGCCAGCCTGTCGAACACCTGGTCGACATCATCCAGGAACACCCCGGTGCCTATGGTCCAGTTCCAGCCATGGATGCGCATCACCGCGTTGAGTTTGGGCAGCGGCACGTCGCCATTGGGGCGGCGGGTGCGGATCTGCACGAAGCCGAAGTCGGCGTCGCGGAGCACGTCTTCGTAAGCTTGCACCAGCGTGCGCCCGTCCGGCAGTTTTTCGCCGGGGTCGTTCTTGCCCAGCTTGCGTTTGTCCGGGTGAACCAGCACCAGGTTGTCGCTGCCGCGGGCGAAAACGTAAGTGCCCTTGTCGCGCAGGCTGCTCATAGCCTCGATCGCCCGCCGCTGCGCTTCCGGCTGGGACAGTTTGCCGGACTGTTCCAGCTTCTGGTAATGGGAAACCTGCTGTCCCGCAAGCGTCAGCAAGGTGTGAATCTGAGAACGGCGGTCTTCCAGCTGCGAATCATGAAGGCTGTACAAAGCTACGCCAGCCAGGACGACAAGGCCCAGGCCAGCGTTCAATACCAGAATGCCTAGGCGGGTGGAAAGCTTCATGGCAGTCACTCCTGAACCAGCACATCCTTCGGTACGCGGTTATGGCAGGGCCTGGTTTCTGGCCGCCTTCCGCACTCATGCTAATATAGGCAAATACCGCCATGATTCCGATCAACGGTTTCCCTCAAACGAATCCGATAAAAAAATGAACCTGATCAAGCTGATAAGCCCGTTCATCGCCATCGGCCTGGCCATCGCCAGCCCATTGAGCCACGCAGAGCCGGAAGACCAGCCGCTGCCTGGCGACTTCCAGCCTGCCCCCGCAGCCAAGCCGCTGCACCAGCCCCGCGCCAAAGCCGCGCCAAGCCACGCTTCCAAGCCTGCCGCCCATGCGCCGCGCAAAGCCAAGACCCCGCATGCCAAATCCGGCAAGGCCCACGCCAAAAAACATGCTGCCAAGCCGCGCCACGTGAAATCCAAGCATGCCGCCAAAAACAAGCGGGCCCAAGCAGGCAGCAAGCATCTGAAAAAAGGGCAGGCCAAGCATCACGCTCAAAAGAAAGCCCATAAGCCCGCCAAAGCGCATAAACATAAGGCCCATAACAAGAAGGCAGCCGCCAAGCCGCATCATAAGCACAAGAAAAAGCGCTGAGGCTCTTGCCAAGCAATAAACAGCCGGGCATAATGCGTCTCTCTTCGCCGGTGTAGCTCAGTTGGTAGAGCACCTGACTTGTAATCAGGGGGTCGCGAGTTCGATTCCTGCCGCCGGCACCAGATTCCACGGGCCTTGTAGCGATACAAGGCCCGTTTGCTTTTTTCCGCAAAATCCCATTATTTCCGCAAAATCCCAAATCCTCCCGGTCTTTGACTTCGCTTTTCATATTCCCATTCTGTAGTTCCCACCCCTTCTTTACCGCGCCAGTGGCTCCCTGCGTAACCGTCCGCCAGCCGCATGAGCGGGCGAACAGGCCGGCCGGCTTGCTCAAGCAAAACCCAATACGTGCAATCAAAAAAATTCCGTGGATTTGAACGCCTCTCACTCTCAAGTCATTGATTTTCATGAAAAACATGCCCACGTTTTCAGTTTTTAATCCACGGTTTCATTTCCTATTCCACGAATTTGCCAATTTCTCCACAAGGCCATTTTCGCCGTCCCTTGGTTTTCTTTCTTTTTTCTTTTAAAAAATCAAAGAGAAAGAGAAAGAAAGCGAAGAAAAGGGAGGTGTGAGCAATCCACGATTTCAGAGCACTGCCTATTTTTTGACCCACAGTTTCAAAACCAGAAAAACACTGTTTTGGTGGAATTCGTGGAATGGTAAAATATTGATTGGACAGGGTTTTAGCCGGATTTTGGCGGTGATCCACAATTCCACAGGTTATTTTGCTAGTGGGTCCCTTTTTTGGAGCCGTGATGAATCGACTGATGGAAGAGTTTCTTCTCTTCAAAGCTGATAACAAGGGCCTTGCGGATCGGTCCATCCGGGCATACCGCGATATCCTGCAGCGGTATGAGGACTGGTTGGCGGGGCGAGATCCACTGACCATAGACGGGGACCAGCTGCTGGCCTTCACGGGCCCCTACCTGCACAAGGCGTTGAATCTGGCGCCGGTGAGCCGAACCCCATACGTCGCATGCATCCGCGAGCTGTATCGTTACCTCTGGTCGGTGCGAAAAATGCTCCCGCGAGACCCGGCCGCGTCGATCCCGTACCCGCGCAAGCCGCGCAAACTGCCTACCGTCATGGAGTTGAGCAATGCCGAGCGGCTGATGTGGGCCCCGGATTTCAACCGTTTCGAGGGTGTACGCGATGCGGCCATGTTGGCGGTGCTGATCGGCTGCGGCGTCCGTATAAGCGGCCTGGTGCGGCTGAATGAGGGGCATCTGACCACGCAGAACATCGACGGCGAAACCCGGATGGCGATCCGGCCGACAGAGAAGGGGGATAAGGACCGCCTGATCCCCGTGCCACGGGAGGCGGATCTGCTACTGCGCGTGTACCTGGAGCACCCTGGTTTGGCTGAGATCGATCGAGGCACCGAAGATGGCGACCAAGTGCTGTTCGTGACCACCCGGAACCGCCGCTGCCCGGCGCATGAGTACTACGGCGAGCGCCGCCGCTTTTCTACGCGGGGGGCGTTTGCCATGCTGCGGCGCCATGGCCTGGCCGCGGGTATTCCTGCGCCGCAGCTGCACCCGCACGCTCTGCGCCACCTCTACGGCACCGAGCTGGCAGAGGAGGCGGTGGACGTCCTGGAGCGTCAGCAGCTGATGGGACACGCGGACCCGAAGTCCACCAGCATCTACACCCACCTGGCAATCCGTAAGTTGACAGGCAGCGTGGACAAGGCGAATCCGCTGGGGAAGGTCTCAACCCCAGTTAGCCAGCTGTTGGGCGAGATGACGCGCAAACCAACGGGCGCGCGTTGATGTGCGTTTGATTCTTACAAGCCAGGGTGGCGGTAACTGGCTGTGAGGTGAGAGTGCCGTGCCGAGAGGGTTACAGCAGATTCTCAAAGTAGGCTTCAAAACGGGCTAAATCGAAATCAAAGCGTTGTTGTTGTCCAGGGGCTACCACTTCGCCTTCTAACAAAATGCGAAGTGGCTGGACGACAGCACGGGGTGTCTGGAGGGTGTGGCGATATGGAAAAGCGAAGTGGCGTGGCCGAAATTGCACCTGCCGATATAGTTCGTGGTGTGACTGTCAAAGGGGTGGGGGGTCGGCATAGGCAGGGGCACCCACCGGCAGGGGGGGGCGGGTACCTGGATGTCTGCAATGTTTCTGAACTTCACGATGGGACCAAAAAAAATCGCGCGCGCGATCCGCGCCTGGATGATCTCCGCAGGATGGGGATGCATCACAGCTGGCAGAGGGTGGCCGAGGAGATCGGCATGGACGCCTTTCTTGCCATGTGGCGCATCCTGGACGCCGAGGAGCAATGGCACCACTCTGCCGGCGGCATGGAGGTGCGGCTGCGCCGCTATCGCAGCTATGAGCAGTTCCAGCGCGATGCCTATATTCTCCAACTGGCGCAACGCGGCGAGACAACCAACACAATACGCGAGCGGCTGCGCGAGGCGATGGGGGTTGAGTTGGAGTCAGGATGGATCAAGAAGATCGTTGATCGGAATCGTGGCTGAATCCACCCCTTATCCCACCCCCGGCCATGCTGTGAAATACCACCATGGCCAAGCGCGACCTTTCCAAACAGCTCGAATCTCTGACCTTCCGTTGCCCGGCGTGCGGGAACACGTTTGACGCCGCGCCGGGGCGGGTTGAGGATGCCCCCGAGTTCGAACACCACCCCTTCGCCTATTTCGCGGAATGCATCCGCTGCGGCGAGGATGCGGCGCAGGCGCCATTCCATAAATCGCTGGTGAAGGCCTGGGCGAACGCCACGGGCCCGAAGACGGCGGCCGGCAAGGCAGCCAGCGCCAAGAACTTGGAAGGCCACCCCACGGCGGAAGAGGCCCTGCGCACCCGCTTCAACGCCCTGAAACACGGCATGACGGCGGAAACGGCACAGTACTTCCCGGCCCGTCCGGGGAAATACCCCGCCTGCAGCAGCTGCGACGTAGATCGCAGCTACTGCGCGGCGCAGCCGGCCTGCATCAAGCAGGCCCAGCTCTTCATGGTCCACCATGCGGCGTTTGAGCAGCGCAACCCCAAACACCTGACGCCGATCTACTCGTCCATCCAGGCCAGCATTACCGCCATCATCCAGCAGATCCTGCAGACCATCATTGCCGACGGCGTGAAGTTGGAGGCCCCTGCCTGGGCGGTGACGCGTGAGGGCGAGATTGTGATCGGCGAGTACAAGGATCTGGAGACAGGGGAGATGCGGCGGATTATGGAGGTGAAAGCCCACCCGCTGCTCAAGCCGTTGCAGGAATTCCTGTCCCGCAACAACTTGGCGCTGTCCGACATGGGCATGACGCCGAAGGCCATCGAGCAGGAAGAGCAGGGCATGGGCCGCCTGGCGCCAGCCGGCGACGGTCAGAAAACGCTGTCCCTGGAGGACTACGCGGCCAAGCAGGCCGAATCCATGGTCGCCCTCAGAGCCTTGGCGGATCGCGCCAACGCCCGCAAACAGCGCGACCCGGTGCTGATTGAATACCAGCAGCAGAACGGGAGCGGGCAGTGAGCGGCGATCGCGTCAGCGCCGCCCAGCGCATCAAGGTGCAGCACCGCGCGGAGATTGAGGTGATGCGCTACGCCCGGCCGGACCCGGCCACCGGCATCAAGCCCCATGCGCTATGGGCCAAACACGTTCACAACGTGGACCTGGACTCCATGCAGGTGCTGAAAATGCTGGAGATGGACGCCAACCCCAATACGGTGGATTTCAGCTGCCGGCGGACGGGCAAGACGGCCGTAAAAGAGATGTACGCGCTGGAATTCCTGGCGACGACGCCGTTTCAGGAAGAGGGCATTGTGGCGCCGCGGTTGCAGCAGAGCCAAACGAACATCACCTATCACCTCGACGCCATCCGCCGCTCTGACATCCTGACCGGCTGGGTGGCCTACAAGTCCGGCCGGCGCCAGATTGCCGACCTGAAATACCAGTTCGCCAACGGCAGCAAGGCCAGCTGCTACGGCATCATGAGCCAGATAGACGGCGACGGTATCAGCTTCGCCAGCCTGGAGGAGACGGACGACATGCCGGCGGAACGGCTGTTTTCCCGATTCCTGCCCATGCTGGGCTCCGCGCGCCGGCTGGGCGTGGACCAGGGAGTCAGCTTTAAGCCGCAAATCCGCATTACCGGCGTCCACAAGGGGGCGGACGTCCTCAGCCACCTGATCGAAACCGGCGGCTACCACATCCTGCCGCCGGTGGACGTGTACCTGGGCATCGAGCTGGGCATCCTCAACGAGGCATTTGTGCTGGAGATGCAGTCCCAGCTGCCGGAGGCGGAATACATCCGCCAGTTCCTGTGCATCAACGCCGCTGCGCAAAACTGGATCTGGGAGAAATACATCCGCCGCGCCATGGCGGTGGGGCTACAGGGCAATCTGCAGGCCGCCGGCCCGCTGCCAGGTCAGCGCTACCGCAAGAATGGCTTGCTCTCATTCGGCTATGACCACTCAGGCCACGGCGAGAGCGCGCACGCCTCTTGTTCCGCGCTGGTGGTGTGCGAGCAGGTGGGAAACTTCGTGACCTTCCCCTTTGTCCGCACCTGGCCGGCCGGCACCGACGACGCGGTGGTGGAGCGCGACCTGCTGGGCTACTGGGAGTACTTCCGGCCGGACTACGCCATGGGCGATGCCTACGGCCTGGGCATGCTCACCAGCCTGAACGACCGTTTATTTGCCCAGGGCCTCACCGAGATAGACCGCCGCAGCATAGGCGAGGGCCAATCAACCGCCAGCACCTGGCAGCACTGGCCATTCGCCCCGATTCGTTTCGAAGGCATGACCAAGCACTCCATGGCGTCCGCGCTGCGCGCCGCCTTCCACAACGGCCAGGCCGCCATTCCCTATGTGGATGACGGCACCGACGCGCTGCGCGCCAAGAACCTGGCGAACACCCACTGGGGGCCGTCTGCGCTGGACCAGGTGCAGGCCGAAGCCAGCGACTGGGGCAAATTCATCCGCCAGCTCGGCAACATCAAATCCAAGGCGGTCCAGGGAGCCAGCTACAACAGCTACAAAATGGCGAACCCGAAGATTGGCGACGACCTGTTCGACGCCGCCAGCGCTGGCGTGTGGGCGCTGCTCACCCGCGGCGCGGCCAGCTACACCCCGACGGTGATCGCCAGCCGCGGCATGACCACTGAACAACTGCTGGGGATGCGATGAGCTACGGCAAATACAAGCGGGCCCACGTAGACGAAACCCTGCCGCCGCCTCCGCCGCTCACCCCGACGCAGCGCCAGCGCGCCGCCCAAATGCGCGACTCCTGGCGCGAGGCGTTTGGCGACGACCAACTGATCCGCGACCTGCTGGACGCCGGCATGATTCACGGCTGGCGCAATGTGGTGTCCGTAACCCCGATCGAGGCCCCTGATGCCGATTCTTGATTCCCTGCTGGCCCGCTTTGTCCGCCGGCCGACATTGCCCACCACCAGCCAGCCCGAGCCGCCGCGGACGGACCCGGAGGGTTCAACGCCTACGCTCCCCGGCGAAACCGCCGGCGCCACCAGCGAATCCGGCCGCCGCTCCACGCCTGAGAACCAGATCCGGGCCATGTACCGGCAGTTCTATGTGGACTACGACCTGCGCGCCACCATCCTGGACATTCGCCAGATGGACCAGGCGGACGGCCGGGTGAAGCGCATCCACGCCCGGGTGGCGCGGGACGTCACCCGCGGCGGCCTGGTGCTGCTGCAGACCGACCCGGATAGCCCGCTGCGCGCCGAATGGGATCGGTTCGTCCGCCGCCTGCAGCTGAACCGGGCGGAGAAGCTGAAGAGCGACGCCCGGGGTTTGCTGAAAGAAGGCAACTTGCCGATGCAATGGGTGCTGGACGCCGCCGGCAACGTTGTGTCCGCCGTGCGCATGCCCACCGAGACCATGCGGCCAAATGTCGGCATCAACGGCCAGTTTCTGGACCCGCGCGCCGCCTACACCCAGATGGACCTGACCAACGGCGTGGATCTGGCCACTTTCCCGCTGTGGCAGCTCACCCTGGCGCGGCTGGACCCGGAGAATTTCGACGACATGGGCGCGCTGGGCCGGCCGTTCCTGGACGCCAGCCGCGAGATCTGGCGCAAGCTGCGCATGACCGACACCGACCTGGTGATCCGCCGCAAACACCGCGCGCCGCTGCGCCTGTCCCACGTGCTGGAAGGGGCAACGGAGGCGGAGTTGCAAGCCTACCAGGACCGGGTGGAAGCCAATGCCGAGCTGATCCAGACGGACTTCTACCTCAACAAGAAGGGCGCAGTGACGGCGGTGCAGGGCGACGCCGCCCTGGGCGAGATCCAGGACGTGCTCTACCTGCTGGATTCGTTCTTCGCCGGCACCCCGCTGCCCAAGGGCTTGATGGGCTACACCGACGGCATGGCGCGGGACATCCTTGAGGATCTGAAACGCGACTATTACGACGAGGTGGACCAGCTGCAGGACACCCTGGCCTGGGTGTATGAATTCGGCTTCCGCCTGCAGCTGCTGCTCAAGGGCATCAACCCGGACGCGGAGGAATTCAAGGTGACGTTTGCCGAGCGCCGCACCGAAACCGCCACCCAAACCGTGGACCGCGCCCTCAAACTGTCCGCGCTGGGCCTGCCGAAATCGATGGTATGGGAGGAGGTGGGATACAACCCGGCAACGGTGGAGGCCCGCCGCGATAGCGACGCCGCCCACTACGACCCGTACCCGGAGGACAGCGCCGGGCCTACGGTCAAAATCACCCCGGGCAACGGCCGCAAAGGGGAGAGTGCCACGGATCTAGGCCATGCCCACTAGCCTGGAGCGCGCCGCCGCCATCCGCGCCGCCACCCTGGCCGCGGTGGAGCAGCGCAACCGGCTGAACGACACGGCGGTGGGCGAGCTGATCGAAACTTACGACGACGCCGGCGACCTGATCGCGCAGCACATCCAGCGCGCGGCCGGCCAGGACGACAGGGTGAAGCTGGAGCAGCTACAGAACGTGCTGTCCCATGTCCGCGAGGAACTGCGCCGCCTGCAGGAGCGGCGGGACGGCCAGCTGTATCGCCGCATCGAGCAGTCCGCCCGCGTTGGGGCCGGCGTGTTCGCCGGCGCGCTGCCGGAATCCACCCTGTTCGCCGTCAACCACTCCGCCGTGGCATTCGTCCGTTCCTTCACCGCTGCCGATGGCCTGCAGCTGTCGGACCGCCTGTGGCGGCTGAACCGCAACGCCGCCCAGGTGCTGACCGACCATATCCAGTTCGCCGTGATCAACGGCGAGAGCGCCCACCAGGCCATGCTGCGCAGCATGGGCCGCGGCGAGGGCGTGCCGGCCGACATCGCCAGCGCCTACAACGGCGCCCGCGGCGGCAACCTGGGGCGCAGGGTGCGAAGCCTGATGACCGGCGAAGCGGACCCGGTGAATGGCCGCGGGGTGGTGTACCAGGCGGAACGGGTGTTCCGCACCGAGATCAACCGCGCCCACGGCGAGGCCTATATGGGCGCGGCGTTTCAGACCGATGGGGTGGCCGGCGTGCGGTTTCGGCTGTCGCCCAACCACCGCGTCCGCGATGTGTGCGACACACACGCCACCGCCGACCGCTACGGGATTGGGCCGGGCGTCTACCCCAGCCGCGATGCCTGCCCGTGGCCGGCGCATCCCAACACGCTCAGCTATGTGGAGGTGGTGTTTGCGGACGAGCTGTGAGGCCCGGGTTATTCACCATTTCTGTGGATAACCTGGGGTGGGCGGGCAGCGTTTAGCCATCTCTGCAGTGCCTGCCTGTCGCTGCCTATTTTCTGAGCAATCGGCTAAATCCACCCCTTATCCCACCATCCCCCCATGCGTAACCTGCTAGAAACCGCGCAACCGCGCGCAGGCAGGGTATGTGATGCAACGAAACCGACACTTCAAACTCTCTGAGCAGCCGGGCCAGGTGATCCGAGTACTGTCTGGCGTCGTCGAGCCACCTGGCAACAGTCCAACCAGCTGGGTGACAGTCACTCGCGTGGGTTCATTTACCGACCCGCGCTATGGCCGTTTTGAAATCACCAACGACATGCTGCTGGGTATGGTTCGCAGTTTTGACGCGGGCTTGCCCGGCACCGACATCTTTCTGGACCTGAACCACGAGCCCGGCGAGGGCGGGGCGGCCACCATCCGCAAGCTCAAGGTGGAAGGCGGCAAATTGCGCGCGCTGGCGGAGTGGACCAACTACGGCCGCGACGCAGTCAGGAACAAAGCATTTCGCTATCTCTCCGCTGAATTTTCCGAAAACTGGCAGGACAACGAACAGGGCAATTACCACGGCCCGGTTCTGCTGGGCGCTGGGCTTACTCTCCGGCCCGTGATCAAAGGTCTTGACCCCGTTCTGTTGTCCGAACCCGGCGCAGACATTCCCTTGCTGCTCCACCCGGAGCTGGCGCGAATCCTTCTATCTGAGGAAAAAACCACCATGGAAAAATGGCTGAAAGACCTGCTGGCCGCGCTGGCAGCCAAGCAGCTGTCGCAACCGGCGATCGACACAATTAAGAAGCTGGCAGAAACCCAGCTGGCCACCATCACCGATGACGCCCAGGCCAAGCAGCTGTGCGAGCAGCTGGAGCAGGCGGCCATTCAGCTGTCCGAGCAGATGGCCAAGTTGCCGGCGAACGGCCTGGCGCCAGTGTTTCAGCTGTCCGTCGGCGGCACGGACCACGCCGCCGTCGGCGCGGCCGTGGCCAAGGCGCTGGCCGAGCGGGACACCGCCGCCAAGCAACTGGCCGAAACCACCGAAGGCAAGCGCAAGCTGCTGGCGGAAACCATCGCCGCCGCGGCGGGACTGGACGATGCCACCAAGAAGGCGCTGGCCGAGGCCGCCGCCGGCGTGATCACCGCCGACACCACCGACGACCAGGTGCGCGCGCTGGCCGAGATGCAGATCAAGAACGCCAACGAGGTGGCCGCCGCCCGGCAGCTGGCCCAGTTGGGCTATGGCCCGGCCGGTTCGCCGCAGATCACCGTGATCGCCGACGGGGTGAAGAAGCTGTCCGAGTTCCTCCGGGAGAACCTGGCCAAGTCGTCCTCTGCCGGCCAGCTGCACCTGGACGCCAAGCAGACGCTGCCGCCGTTCTGCCAGCGCGTGCTTGCCGAATACGACCGCATCCACGCGCCGCGGCTGGACGCGGAATACCGCGTGCTGGCGCAGGGCCAGGGCACGCTGGACATGGGCAACACCGCGCTGCCGCTTGGCGTGCAGCGCGAGGTGATCCGCGAGGCGCTGTCCGACCTCAACGTGCTGTCCCTGGTGCAGACCCTGACCGACTTCTCCGGCGCCGCCACTACGCAAATCCCTTATGAGCTGCGCGATGTCAGCCAGGTGATGAACGATGGCGTGGTCTATGAGGGGCAATCGATCCCGTTCGCCGGCATCACCCAGGCCATGGATACCGTGTCCGTCACCCCGATGAAGCTGGCGCTTTCTATCACCAACGAGGTGCAGTTCTTCACCCGCGCCTCCGCGCTGAACTGGGACGCGCTGGGCCGCAACATCGAGAGCAATTCCCGCGTGCTTCGCGAGCTGGTGGCGCGCCGCATCTGCAACGAGCTGCAACGCGCATCGGACAGCTATCTGGCCGTGCCGGTGAACAATGAAAACCTCTCCGCCCAGCTGGGCAGCGGCAAATCGCTGGTCAAACTGGCGCAGTGGCCGGTGGTGCGTCCCTTCCAGGCGCGAGACCTGCAGGGCAACGCCGTGGGTCTGCCGGAAAACCCCATCACCGTCACGCTGAACAGCGTGCAGATCAAGCAGTGGGACGGCAGCGGCAAGCAGCCCGTCGGCACCTACTGGCGCATGCTGAGCTTCAACCTGGGCACGCTGCAGTTCGTGGACCAGGCTGGCCAGCCCGTGGCCCCGGCCGCCACCGGCACCAACGCCATCAGCTACTCCGCGGCTACCAACGTCACCAAGTTCGACCTGGACCCGCAGGGCGGCATGACGACGGAAAAGTGGCTGAATGGCCTGATTCAAAAGGTGGGCAACCGCAAAGCCATGATGAACAGCCAGCGCTACGTGGCGCCGGAGTTCCTGCTGATGTCGTCCACGCTGAACGACACCGCCACCAACGCCGAGCAGTTCGTGGCGAGCATGAAGCGCAACGGCAGCGACACCAACGCCCAGGGCGACCTGGAGGCAATCAAGGACATCCCGGCATACGGCACCAACGCGCCGGGCGTGGATCTGGGCGACGAACGCATCCTGATGGGCCAGCGCAACGTGCTGGGTTACACCATCGCCAAACCGTTCGTCACCGGTGAGCCGTTCGAGCTGACGGGGCAGGATGGCCACCCGATCGGCAAGAAAGCGGCCTACGGCGAGGAATACAACGCCATCGCCGTGCCGCGTCCGGTTCGCAACCGCTTCACCAGCGTAATCGTGTACTCCAGCACTGCCCGCGCGGCGCTGTAACCCAGCCGGCCCGCCGCCGGCGGGCCGCATCACCGGATGCGACAGATGAAAATCCCGTACTACAACGACACCGATCATTACAAGACCGTCGGCACCATGCTGGTGCCGCCTGGCGAAACCCGCGAGGTGGACGCCAGCCTGCTGCCCGACTATGCCGCGGCGGATCTCGCTCTGGACGACGACGCCCCGGTCCATATCGTGGACGCGCTGCTGGCTGGCTCTTTGTTCGAGCTGCTGTCCGCCATCCCCGTGCTGGCGCGCGAGGACCTGGAACAGCTGGGCGAGCGCGAGCAGGCCGAGGGCCGCCGCAAAGACGTGCTGGCCGCTGTTTCGGAGCGCCTGCTCACCCTAGCCAGCGAGTCGTTGGGCGTGCCTGGTGAGAGCCTGCCGCCGCAGGAAGATGACGACGGCGAGCATGCCGAGATCCTGGGCGCGGACCTGGCCGCCGGCGAATCCGATACCGCGACCGTCGATGTCCTGGCGAGCGATGCCGGCGGGCTGGTGGTTGAGCCCAAGGCCGCCAAGGGCAAACAAAAGTGACCACCCTGTCCGCCCTGGCCCAGTCCCTGCGCGCCAGCATGCTGGGCGCTGCAGAGGAATTCGACCGCGAGCCGGAACGGGGCAGCCTGGCGCAGTTCCAGCGCCTGCTGCAGGTGGCGCTGGACGACTACAGCCGCCGCCGGCCGCTGATCGTGCTGGGCCGCCTGCAGCTGGAGGCTGAGCGCGTGGTGTACGACTGCCCCGCGGATCTGGTGGCGGTGCAGGCGTTTGACTGGGGCCGGGCGGACAAGGCGCGCCTGCCGGTGTGGGCGGATGGCTGGCCTGGCCGCCTGCCGGACATGCGCGTCAGCCGCGACGGCGACCGCCGCGTGCTGTACCTGATGCCGGCACCGTCCGCGCGCCAGATCGGCCTGCTGGGCAGCGCCGCCGCTTACCGCTACCGCTCGCGCCACACGCTGGACGAGCAGGGCAGCACCATCCCGGCCGGCGACGAGCCGCTGGTGCTGCTGCGCGCCCAGGCCGAGGCCATGCGCGAGCTGGCCATCTCCCACGCCGTCACGCCGTACCAGGTGCGGGACGGCATCAGCGCCACCCCGCGCAACGGCACGCCGTCCTATCTGCACACCGTGCTGATGGAGGAGTTCGAGCGGAGGATCTGCCAATGATCGGCAACGTATACGTCAATGACGACGTGGTGCGCGCCGCGTTTGAGCGGGCGCCGCAGGCGATGGCGCGGGCCATGGAGCCGAAGGTGGAGCGCGCCGGCCAGTACCTGAACCGCGCCGTGCGCCAGAAATTGCGCAGCAACCGCAGCATGGGATTCACCACGCTGATGAACGCCATTCACGTTCAACGCCCGTTTGCCATGGCGCGCGACGTGGTGGCCGGCGTGCGCTACGCCCGTTTTGTGGAAGACGGCACTGCCCCGGGTTACCGGGGACTGCCGCCCATCCGCCCGCTGGCCGAGTGGCTGCGCATCAAGCACGGTCTGGACGAGAAGCAAGCCCGCCGCCGCGCCGGCGGCTTGGCGCGGTACTTCCGCGACCACGGCACCCAGGCCGCGCCGTTTTTCAAACCCGCATACGACGAATCCCAATCCCGGCTGTTTGCCATTCTGCGCGAGGGCGCGGAGGCCGGCGTGCGCGCTGTGACAGGCGTGGGCGGCCACTATGCATTCACCGGCAGCTATGGAGGGGCCCTGTAATGGCCATCAAGAAAGCCGCCGTCGGCGGCGGCATCGTCGCCGCCATCATCGCCTTCACCTCTCCGTGGGAGGGCGAGCGTCACATTGCCTATCAGGACATTGTGGGCGTTTGGACCATCTGCATGGGGGAAACCCAGGGCGTGAAGCCCGGCATGAGGATGAACCACCAGCAATGCGCCGAGCAGATGGCGCGCCGGGTGCCGGACTACCTGGGCCCGGTGGACCGGCTGATGCCCGGCCTGCCGGATAACCGCCGGATCGCCTACACGGATGCCGCCTGGAACCTGGGCGTGGGCGCGCTCACCCGGCGCAGCGCCGGCGCTGACGGCCAGCCGCGGCCGGGCACCAGCATTGTGGATCTGGAGCGGGCCGGCAAATGGCGCGCCGCCTGCGACAGGCTGCTGCAGTTCAACAAGGCCGGCGGCAAGGTGATCGCCGGCCTGAAACGCCGCCGCGAGGCAGAGAGGGCGCTATGTCTCAACGACTGAAACAGTTCCTGCTGGCGCGCCTGCAGGAGCCATCCACCTGGCGCGGCGCGGTGATGCTGGCCACCGCCCTGGGCATTACCGTTTCGCCGGACACCGAAAACGCCATCATCGCCATTGGCCTGGCCGTTTCCGGCCTGCTGGGCGCGCTGCTGCCGGAGAGGAAGGGGGACTGATGGTCGATTTCCTCAAACGAATGATTTTGCCCGTCTTGCTTGGGCTGATCGACTTGGCGGTAGTGGGAGGGCTGGCATATAGCGCCGGCCGCACAACCGGCCGGGCCGAACTGTTCGCCTACCGCGCACAGGTCGCGGAGCAACGACGCATCGACAATGCAGCCTTGCATCGCTGCCAGGCAAAATCTTGCCCGCAGTCCGACGCGCCGGACCGGCTGGGCGCGCTGCTGCCGGAGGGGAGGGGCAATGCCGAATAACGCTCTCCTCGACGCCGCGCTGCTGGCGGCGCTGGCCGCCGCCATTGGCGGGTTCTGGTACGGGCATAGCCAATACCAGCAGGGCCTGGCCGTCGGCCGGGCCGAACTGTCCGCCTACCGCGGCCAGGTGGCGGAACAGCGGCGCATCGACGGCGCCGCCGCCCTGCTGCGCTACCAGGAGCAAACCCGACAGTTGGCCGACGTGTCCGGACAGCTGGATGTCACCCTGACCGCTCTGGACGCCGCGCGCGACCAGATCACCCGGAGGATAACCCGTGCCGCTCAACGCCCTGCGCCGGTTGCCGGCGCTGACAATCCTGGCCTGCTCTCTGTTGACGGCCTGCGCGTCTACAACGACGCCCTCGGCCTGCGCGCCGACGCCAGCGCCCCCGCTGCCGGCCAACCTGACGCGGACAATGCCGCCGCCGCCGCCGCTGACAGCGGGGTATCACGCGCGGACCTCCTCGCCCATGCCCGCGACTATGGCGCCTGGTGCCAGTCCGTCGCCGCCAGCCGCGGCGCGCTGATCCAGATCCATGCGGAGGCCGCCCATGGCCAATGAATCGCGCGCGCCCAGCTGGCATTTTGAGAAACGGATCAACCTGGGGGACGTGCTGACCACCCTGGCGCTGGTGGGCACGCTGCTGGGCTTCATGCTGACGCTGGACCGCCGCCTGACCGTGGTGGAAGAGAAGCAGACCCAGCAGGTGGTGATTGACCGCCAGCAGGATGAACGCCAGCGCGAGCAGACCAACGAGGTGAAGGACCAGCTGAAAGCCATGGACTTCAAGTTGGACAAGCTGGTGGATCGGCAACTCGACCAGAGGAACCGCCAATGACCGCCATCGCCCGCGCCATGGACGCCCTGCGCGCCAGCCTGGCCGCCGCGCTGCCCGATCGCATCCACACCGCGTCACTGGTTGACCACGTCCAGCGCCAGCCGGCCGAACTGGAGCAGGGCGTGGTGACGGCGCTGTTGCCGGAGATCGAACCCGGCGACTGGGACAGCACGCTGCGGCTGCGCGTGGTGGGCCAGCTGCAGGTGCGCAAGCACGTCTGCAAGCCGCATGACGTTGAAGCGGCCGAGCTGGCGCTGTACGGCCAGCTGCGCGCCTGGCTGCGCAACCCCGGCCCGGCCGTGCCGCGGCTGACGCTGCGTAGCGCGCGCTTTAGCTCCCAGCTGGAATTTCCCTATGGCTGGGTGGCGCTGGAGCTGGACATGGGCCCGCTGGACGAGACCGACG
The DNA here is from genome assembly GCF_021129175.1 of Chromobacterium piscinae. Lineage (GTDB taxonomy): Bacteria > Pseudomonadota > Gammaproteobacteria > Burkholderiales > Chromobacteriaceae > Chromobacterium > Chromobacterium piscinae. The sequence goes on from NZ_JAJOHV010000068.1 coordinate 99,029, forward strand.
CGCCGGACAGCGAAACCTACCCGCCCAACCAACAGCCCGGCCGACTGCTGCGCGCCCACATGGACGTGGACCTGGCACCGCACGAAACCCGCGACGAGCACAACAAATGGCTGCACGGCGACTACAGCGCCAGCCGGCCGGAACTCACCCTGGAGACCCAGCATCATGGACCTGATCATGATCAACCTGAAACCGGCGGCTGACGGCCTGCTGGTGCGGCTGGAGGACGGCAGCGGCTACCTGCCGGCCGCCGGCCAGCCCGTGCCGCTCACCGCCTACTACCGCCGCCGCATGGCCGATGGCGACGCGGTGGAAGCACAGCCCGAACCGGAGCCGGCCAAGTCGGCGAAACAGAAAGCGGAGGGATAATCGATGCCCGACAACATCACCTACATGTCCATCCCCGTGGGTGTCCGCACCGGCGGCGTTTACGTGGAGATCGACCACACTAAGGCGGTTCACGGCCTGCCGCAGATGGAACGCAAGCTGCTGGTGCTGGGCCAGCGCCTGCCGGCCGGCAAAACCGCGGCGCTGGTCCCATCCCGCATCCTCAATGCCGACGACGCCGCCACCCAGTACGGCCGCGGCTCCATGCTGCACGTCATGGCGCGCGCCCTGGACGCGGTGAAGGCGCGCTACGGCCTGATCGACGTCTACGCCGTGGCGCTTGAGGATCTACCCGCTGGCGTGGCCGCCAGCGGCACTATCACGCTGACCGGCGCCGTCACCAAGCCCGGCGTTCTTACCGCCTGGATTGGCGGCGAGCGCGTGCGGGCCGCCGCCAGCATCGGCGACACCAACGCCGCGCTGGCCGCCAAGCTGGCCGACGCCATCAGCGCCAACGCGGATCTGCCCGTTACCGCCAGCGCCGCCGCCGGCGTTGTAACTGTCTCCAGCCGCCACAAGGGCGACGCCGGCAACGGCATGGAGCTGTCCGTGGCCTACTACGACGAGGACGCGCTGCCGGAAGGCGTCACCGCCGTCTGCGCCAACCTCGCCGGCGGCGCCGGCAACCCGGACGTGGGCGCGGCGCTGGCCGCCGTGGCGGAGGACTGGTTCTACAGCATCGTCAGCCCCTACAGCGACGGCGCCACCCTGTCCGCGCTGGAGGCGGACATGGACGGTCGCTGGGGCGGCATGAACATGCGCACCGGCCACGTGTTTACCGCGCGGGACGGCACCCACGCCCAGCTCACAACCTGGGGCGCGGCACGCAACAGCCCTCACGTCAGCGCCTGGGGCCTGAAGGGCTGCCCCACCTGGGCGCCGGTGCGTGCGGCTGCCTGGGCCGGCGTGTGCGAATTCCACGGCGCGATCGACCCCGCGCTGCCGCTGCGCGCGGTGGAAGTACCGGGCGTGCTGGCGCCGCGGCTCAAGGACCGCTTCAGTCGCAACGAGCGCGAGCTGCTGCTGCGCGACGGCATCAGCTCCACCGTGGTGGACAGCGGCGGCAAGGTGATCCTGGAACGGGTGATCACCACCTACCAGAAATCGCCATTCGGCATGGATGACGAAAGCTTGCTGCGCCTGGAAACCAAATGGACGGCCGACTACTACCGCTACGCCGTGCGCAGCCGCATCGCCCTGCGTTTTCCGCGCCACAAGCTGGCAAACGACGGCATCAACGTCTCCCCCGGCCAGGCGTTGGTGACGCCGTCCATCATCCGCGCCGAGCTGATCGCGCTGCACCGCGAACTGGAGTTCGCCGGCATCGTGGAAGACACTGACCAATTCAAGCGCGATTTGATCGTGATGCGCAGCGACGCCGACGTGGACCGCGTCAACGCCGTGCTGCCGCCCAACCTGGTCAACCAGTTCGTCACCTTCGCTGCCTCCGTGCAGTACCGTCTGTAAAGGAAACCAACCATGGCACGCATGACTGGCGTGGTGTACATCACGCTCAATGGCCAAAAAAAGCGCAGCGAGGGCGACGCCAGCCTCAAGCCGGGCGGCAAGATCCGCGAGCAGATCAAGGACGCCAACGGCCCCTGCGGCCTGGCCACCAAGGAAGTGATCGGCGGAGAAGTGAAATTTTCCTTGCGGCACGCGAGCGATGAGGACGTGGTGGCGCTGCAGCAGCTGGAAGGTGTGACGCTGATTTTTGAAACCGACAGCGGCCAGCGCTACCTGGTGGCCAATGCCGGCACGGTGGGGGAGGTGGAGCTGAAGGGCAATAAAGTGGACATGACCATGGCAGGCGATCCGGCCGAACTGATCTGATTCCACCCCTGTTTACACCGCCCGGCGGGGGCCATACTGGCCCTGCGCTTCATGGCGTTCTCCTCTTGTAGTGCTACGGTGTGGCAACCGACCCAAACCCCGGCCTTGTGGCTGGGGTTTTTCTTTGCCTGGTACGCAGAAACCACAGGTACGCTATGCTGATCAAATTCCCCTTGCGATCCTTTTTGATTTGGTCCATTATTCAAGCATAGCAGGACAGCACTGAACCAAACCACTCAGGAGAGCGTCATGTCGATCACCATCAAGTCTCAAATCAATCCCAGCATCGCCGGTCACGCTGACGACCACATCACCACCGAGCATGAACTCAATACCACCCCCAAGAACCTGCTGCGCGCAGTCAAACTGCTGCGCCAGGTGAGAGAATCAAACACCCGCAGCTATGGCAATATCGGGCGCGGGGTTTGCTGGATAGAATTAGATGGCGTGCGGCTCTCCTATCACGCCATGGCCGAAAATGACGATCTAAACAGCGAAATTTATCAAGAACGCCTGGCTGACTGGAAACGCGATCGCTGGAGCTACCCAAAGCCCGCCACTCCGTCAGAAAATGCCGCCGATCTAATCGCGGATGTGCAATCGGGGAAATTCGTGAATCACGGCAGATAAGCATCGATCAAGCCGAGGCGGGGTTAACCCCGCCATACTGCATGGAGACACAATGAAAGAACTTCAATTACTCCATTTGACACCACAGCCTGGCCGAGGTGTTTTCAGGGAGCTATGCCCAGATAGTCGGGTTGATGTACTGCGCCTGTCGGCAATGCTGTCAAAATATATTTCCCAGAAATGGCCACTCGATAATGGTCGCTCAGAGCGATTTGATAGTTTGCTGTGCCTGGCGCGTGCCCTTGTAGAGTTGCGACATTTAGAATGGGATGGCAATGCTCAGGACTGCATTACCGCATTTTCAAAAACGGCCTGGCATAAACCAAATGGCAAACACATCAACGTGGCGCGGTTTGAGCGTTTGGTTAAAACGCCAACAGACGACTGGACCATGTTTGGAGACCGGCTAGTTGAAATGATCAAGGTTTTGCGAACACATGGGCAGAAATTCAGCCCTTGTAGCGTCTACGACCTGGTATGGCTCCGTGCGTTATGGGTTGATTTGGAGCATGTCAGGATGGATTACGAGGCAAATAGCGAGAAACATTTCCCACTGGTAATTTCATCTGTGTTTTTCCATCACCTGCCGGCAGGGCCGAACCATGGATGACAAGCCCCAGCGCGGCGGTGCCCGCCAGGGCGCAGGCCGGAAAACTGCCGACGGCGCTTCCGGCCTGGTGCCGGCGAAAGTGATGGTGAGCCCCGAAATCAAAGCCTGGCTGCACAGCATCGGCCAGGCGCGCATTCGGGCCATATTCCATGCAGCGCATCAGGCTGAACAACGTGACGGAGAGTAACAGCTGGAACTGGCGCCGCCGGCTCCCTCCGCCCGATCCCGCCGCCCTGGCGGAGTTTGGCCAGCTGGAATTCCTGGACGGACTGCGAGACTGGTATCGCAAACGCACCGGCGAGCCGCTGACAAACCATCTGCTGGCTGAGATAGCCATGGTCTCGCTGAATACCGTCGAGTCATGGCGCACCGCCCCAGGATGTACAACGCACCGCCCGATCAGCACCCGCGACAGGGTGCTGATCCTGTTCCGGCTGGCATACCATGTCGAAAACCGTCCCATCGAACAACGGCCGCGAGGCAATGCCAGCTCGCCGAGGTGGAGCCCAGCAGAGGATCAGGTGATCCGTGAGCGCTACCTAGCAACCGGCCCCGCCGGCATGGTGGAGTACCTGCCAGGCAGGACTGTCAACGCCATCGCGTTGCGAGCGAGTAGGATAGGAGTCACAAAGTAACAGTTTATATATCTGTGTTAGGAGATGTAAAACATGCCAAGTAATATGCTTGCGATAACGGGTTTGTGCTTAAATGCAATAGGGGCTGGAATTTTGTTTTGCTTTGCGAATCCTAGCAAACAGGTTAAGAATGTTATTTTTGAGCGAAATATGCGTTATGATTTGGATGCCGAGCCAGGGCAGTCTGTGCTATCGCATAAAGAAGCAAATGAGATAGGGGAAAGGCTAATTAAGCGTTGGAACATGATTAATAGAGGTGGATTTCTACTCATGACACTGGGTACTATCTTGCAGTTAGTTGACGCTTTTTAAGCAATGTAAAATTTGAATTGATAAATGGCTCCGCATGCGCGGGGCTTTTCTTCGTCCAAATCCACCCCTTATCCCACCATCACTCCCCGCCCACAATGCCAGCATGGCGCGCCCGCGCCATCTTTTTCTCTTTCAGGAGCTGGCATGTCCGAACTCGCAATCCTCACCGTCAACCTGAAGCATGGCATCACGCTGAGAGGCACCATTCACAAATCCGTTGTCCTGCGCGAGCCGTTGCTTGACGACATGATCGCCGCTGAAGAGGAGGCCAACAGCGCGTTGACGCCGCTGGCCTACCGCCGCGCCCTTGTAGCCCGCCAAATCGTCAAGCTGGGTGACACCGACGTCCCGGTGACGCCTGGCATGCTGGGCAAGCTGAAGGGCTCGGATTGGGCTGCGCTTTCGGCTGGCCTACATGAGGTGCAACAGCTGGGGGAAGCCGGCAGCGACGACGGCAAGGCCTCCTCGGTGGAGTCCTGCTGATCGCGCTGAAAACTGGCTGGCGGCGTGATGAGATTTTGCGCCTGCCAGTGCCGGAATTTGTTTACTACCGCGACACCCTGATAGAAGCCGCTGAAACCGACGATGAATAACGAACTGCCTTTGACCGTCCGAATCATGGCCGATGCCGCCCGCTACGCGGCAGGGCTGGGCGTTGGCATTCGTGAAACTGCGAAATTCTCAGCGGCGGTTCGCAAAGAGCTGACTTCGGTGAAGGAGATGTTTGGCGGGCTCCACGGCCAGATTCTGACCCTCACGGGTGGGTTGACTGCGCTGAAAGTGGGGATGGATTCGGCAGGCCTCGACAAGAGCCTGACCAACATCAAACTCACGGCGGGCGCAACCTACACAGAAATGGAGCAGCTGCGTCGAGATCTTTTTGCGATGGGATCGGATACCGGACGGGGAGTGGATGATCTCAAACAGGGCTTCAATAACCTTGTCCAGATGGGGCAGGGGTGGAAAGAGGCTCGGCAGGAAATCGAGGCGACCAACATCGCCATGGCGGTCAGCGGCGCTAATGCGGACAAATTGACTGGTGCGCTTGGTGTGGCAAGCGCGACATTCAATTTTGATCTCTCGAAAGAGGGGAACGCGCTGGAGCTGCTGGACCAGATGACTGTGGCAGGACGCAAAGGAAATGCCGAGCTGGAGAATCTGTCGGATATTTTCGCCAGAGTGGGGCCGAGCGCAGCATCTGCAGGAATGGGGTTCACAAAAACCCTCGCCTTCATTGAGGCGTTGTCGATGGTTGAGAGGCAGCCGGAGCGGTTGGCGACTCTGGCGGATTCCACGCTGCGTTTATTCAACAATCTCCACTACGCCAAAGACGCAGCCAAGGCGACCAAGGTTAAGTTTTTCAACGCCGACGGAAGCCGGCGTGACACCGTGGCGGTGCTGGAGGACCTGCGCGTCAGATTCCAGAAGTTGAAGACGGACAAGGAGCGCGCGCTGTGGCTGCAGAAGGCATTCGGCAAGGCCGACCTTGACACGATCAAGGGGTTGAAAATCCTGCTGTCCGGACAGTCGCTGGCCAACGTCAAGGATTTCGACAACAGCATCCGCAACGCGTCTGGCACGCTGAAGCGCGAGCTGCCGGAAGCCATCAGCAACGCGGTTGACCAGACCGGCAGGCTGAAAGCCTCGCTGCGAGAGGCTGCCGACGGCTTCGCCAGGCCCATCAACGACACCCTGCAAATGTCCATTCGCTGGGCAATGGATAAAAAGAAAAATGGTGGTCTGGAGCTGGACGGCAAGGACATGCTGCTGGGTGGGGTGGGCGTGGTTGCTGGCACCGCATTGACCGCGCGATATGGCGGCAAACTGATCGGAGGGATCGCTGGAAAGCTGGGCGGCACCGCTGCCGGCGTGGCGACTGGCAAGGCGTTGCAGGAAGCCGCCGGCGTGACGCCGGTGTACGTAGTCAATATGCCGTCTGGTGGTCTGCCTGGCGGGGCAGTCCCTCCCGCTCCAGGCCTCCCTGGTGGCGCTGCTGGCGGCGCTGCCGCTGGTGCTGCAGGGGTAGTAAGCTGGCGGGCCGGTGCTGCGCTGGCTATGGGGCTGCCTCTGAAGGAATTTTTGTCGTTGGGCGCCAGCGCCTGGGCGACAGCTGCGGCTGGCGTTTTGGCATCCGCGGCTGCGGGTTATGGAGTAGGCACGGGCGCCAGCAAATTGTCAGAGGGGACCCGCGCGGGAGATTGGATCGTTGACAAGATTGGCGGTGGGATTGCCCATGTGCTCGCGCTGTTTGGCAACGTAGAGGCAAAAACGGCGATCGAGACAAACCGCAGGATTCAAGAGCTGAGAGGCGGCGGTCCCGCCGCCGAGTCTCCTACCGTAAAAACGGCGAGAGAAATTTCTGAGGGGGAAAAACATCCGTCGCCATTCCCCGCGTCCTCCTATGCGCAAACAGCCAAAGCCGCGCAGGAGGCCAAGCAGGCGGCAAAAGCGGCTCAATCCCGGCAAGATTCCGATGCTGACGTAACCAACCGCCTCAACAAGGTTCTGCAGCGCTACGGCGAAGAGGACGCGAAGCGGGCGATAGCGTTGTCGGAAAAAATCAAACAGGCTGACCTGGGCGGGACAGTGAAGATCCAGGTGGAAACCGCGCCAGGAACCACTGCAACCGTGCAAGCCACCCCGGCCAGCAGCCGCATGAAGTTCCAGGTGGGCCGCACCATGCAGGGGCCCAACTGATGGCGGCCAAACCAGACCCGATCTATGGCAGCTGGCGCGGCCGGCCGTTCTATTTCAAGAGTGCCGGCGCGGAGGTGGGCCGGCGCAACGTGCTGCACGAATACCCGTACCGGGACATTCCCTACGGCGAGGACATCGGCCGCGCGGCACGGGTGTACCGCGTCACCGCGCTGTTCATCGGCCCCACGGCCAAACAAGACCTGCAGCTGCTGCTGGACGATCTGGAAGCCGCCGGCCCAGGCGAGCTGGACCACCCTTATCACGGCCGGCTGCTGTGTCAGCTGCAGGGCAAGGCGACGGTACGAGACCCGGATTTCGTCGGCGGCGTCACCGAGGTGGAAATGGTGTTCGTGGAGGCGGGCCAGAACCTGGAGCCGAACGCCGCGGACGATACTGACGCCCAGCTGGACGAGGCGGCGGACGAGGCGCTGGCCGCCAGCGGGGAGGAGCTGTCCCGCAACTGGATGGACGACATCGTCGGCCTGGCGGAGGAGGCCGCTGCTGTGGTGGAGCAGCTGTGCGCTACGTTGGAGAGTTTCCTGGCGCCGCTGGACGCCGCGCTGGCATTCGTTGACGGGGTGATCAACGCCGTGCAGCGCATCATCAACGCGCCGCTGGCGCTGGTAGGCCGCATTCAGGGCCGCATCCAGTCGCTGATTGGCCGGCTGCGCAATCCGTTTTCCGGGCTGTCCAGCTGGCGCAAGCTGCTGCGCGGCGACGTGCTGCATCCCTACCAGACGCTGGAGCCCAACCGGGGCCGGCGGCCCGCCGATGCACCGGGGGCCAGCCGCCCAGGCGGCAGGCCGGCCGGCGGCGTGGCGACCTACAGCGC
>NZ_JAJOHV010000069.1 GCF_021129175.1 Chromobacterium piscinae
ACCCGGTGCGCCCGCTGCCCGGCGCCAGCGCCGTGATCGCCGCGCTGTCCGCCAGCGGCTTCACCGCGCCCACCTTCCAGTTCCACGGCTTTTTGCCGCCCAAAAGCGGCGAGCGCCGCAGAACGCTGCAGCAATGGCTGTCCGCCCCCCACCTCACCGTCTGCTACGAAGCGCCGCACCGCATCGTCGACGCGCTGGAAGACATCGTGGCCGAGCTGGGCGGCGAGCGCCGGGTGATGATCGCCCGCGAGCTGACCAAGACCTTCGAAACCTTCCATGCGCGTCCCGCGGCCGAGCTGCTGGAGTGGGTGAAGGCCGACGCCAACCAGCAGCGCGGCGAGATCGCGCTGATCATCGACGCCGCCCCCGCCATGGAAGCCAACGCCGACGCGCCGCCGGCCGAGGCGCTGCGGGTGCTGGAAATCCTGGCCGCCGAGCTGCCCACCAAGCAAGCCGCCACGCTGGCCGCGCAGATCAGCGGCGCCAACCGCAAGCAGCTGTACGACCACGCGCTGAAACTGAAAAAAGACTGAGCGCCAACTATTTACAAGCGCTTGGCGCAAGGTTAAGATGCGTTCTCTCGCAGATGTCGCCCGGATGGCGAAATTGGTAGACGCAGGGGATTCAAAATCCCCCGCCGCAAGGCGTGTCGGTTCGAGTCCGACTCTGGGCACCACAAGACATCAAGCGAAGCAAACAACCGCACGGCTCAAGCCCTGCGGTTTTTTGTTATCCATTTCGGGCCGGAGCCGCCTTCCCCAACCGGGGCGTGAGGTTGGCTTCTCCATTGGCATCCAAGATGCCCTCTCCCGTTCCCTGCCTGCCTGCCTCGATGAGGCTACTCCTACCTGCTCTCGCGCCCCAACCCACAAGTGTCTGCGGAGACTTGCGCTCGCTGCAGCGGTACGACCACCACGCTTGGGAGCTTTCTCGGTAAACGTTGGGCTTCGCGTTACTCCGCCCAACCCACGGCCCTTGATAAGCACACTCGACTAGCAAAACAATATTGACCACTACAGAAAAATCATTATTTCAAGAAAATCAGTGATGATAAATCTAGAATTTCATGAAAACACTCTCATCATCACAAATACAGAAAGGTTAATTTCATGAAAACCACATCACATATAGAAACATGGCATGAATGGATTAGTCGCATCGCTCAAAAATGCCCCAGTATTTTCACACTCGAACTACACAAATCGGTAAAAAATGGAAAACTAAATGCCGACGCTTTTAACTTAGCAAATAGTGACTATCATGAGATTTTTATTGCTGAATCACTAGAACTTATTAGCAAAATAGCTGAAACAGCTGATTTTAATATTTTAACAAAGGAACTATTTAGTAGAAATTGTGTAGGAGCATTCTCAGAGATTATCGCTTACAATTGGTTAATTACTAGGAAATTCTATCTGCAATTACAAATCCCGATAGCCGGCAATGATATACTTTCAAAAAATGGCGCCACCCTTGATGGCTCATTCAATCACAGACATCAAACAATTTACTTTGACATAAAATCGTTCTCCCTAACAAATGCAGTTGCAAATAAATTAAAAATGGACATAGAGGAGCTACTTTTTGACTCTGAAGTGCAAATCTTAGACTCTTGGGATGTACCAGTTAGTGCTTTTGAAAAATTGTTAGAGAAAACCAAAGAAATATCATCAAAATTAAAAAATCAATCAATATATAAAAGCGGTAAAATTACGATAACTTCAAAGCCAAAAAAAGGTGTCTCTGTATCATCAAGAATATACGATCCTTATTTATTGGCAGAGGAAAATTCGACTTTTGCATTAAAACATGCTCACAAATTTACAATCAACAGCTCATTTATTCTGATCTTCGTCAGCCACCCATGGTTTGGAGGTGCTCTCAGCCATGACTTTAATAATTCATCCAAGACACTGACACATGCTTTGTCTAGAAGATCTTTCATTCAATATAAAAATTGCATTTCCAGCATAGCTGAAATATCAGATAAAGCACGTAAAGAATTCTCAACAGGGTACGCATCCAGTCTTTTATCTGGCATATTGTACATAGATGCAGAACCACTAACTAAAGGCAACTATATATCGCAATGCTTTCTATACTCAAATCCTAATGCAAAAACCCCGATAAATATTTACAACTTCAATAATCAATTAAAGGAAGATGGTTTCCCCACAATCCATATAGCAGATTTTACCCATGATAATTACTAGAAATAACTTCATTAAGGGCTGTAGATTGGGCAGAGCCATACAAAGCCCAACGCTCGACTCGGAATTAAAGATCTCCCATCCGCTTCGCAGACACATAATAAACAGATGAACCATCCCCTCTCCCTACTCACTTGAGTTCGACAAACACTGCTCCATAAAAGCCAATAGCCCGCCGCTTCTCTGTGACTGGCTTTTTGAATTTGGTGATATGCCAAGGCGGCGCAATGATTTATTACGGATTACTTTCAGAAAACTTATCAATCAAACACTGATTATAATCATTTAGATAATTTTGAAAATCATCTCTATCTATTAAAGTAACGGAAGTAGCCTCTGCCAACTCTCTTGCTGAAGAAGTAAAATAGGAATTTGTAACAACCATGGCACGATCACAGCGATAAAATGATTTCGCAGCCAGCACCTCCTGAACTGCTTTATTTCCAACATTTCCTGCCGTGTAATTTTTTGCTTGAATAACTGTTTTTTCATTAAATTTTTCAACAAAAAGATCTGCACCTTGATCGCCTGTCTTCTTTGTTTCTCGTACATCATACCCAATCGTTTGAAAAAGCAAAACCAAGAAATCTTCAAAATCAAACCCACTCATTGCATCAACATCATGCATAGTTCGGTACTGACTTATGTTAAAATTCCTCAATTTGCTATCCATTTTCTGAACCAAAACATCATAATAAATCTCTTCCGCCACGGATAGCCATTTTAAATATTCCGAATCGTCAATAAGCTGGATGCTTTTATTTCCCCTTGCTTCTTCATTGAAATTAATAGATGAATGAAATGATTTATTAATCCATGCATAATAAAGAAACAGAGGGAGATATTTTCTAAAACCCATCCCAACCTCATAAATCCACGACTCAAGAGATGCCATGGCATTATCGCTCACATGGCGTACTATTTGATTTGAGAATCCAACGTATTCACTTTCAAATAATGTAGTAGCTAATAATTTATTAATCAGCTCTGGCAATCTCTTAAGCTCATCAAACCCATTTCTAACAAGAACTTCCTGAAATAATTCAATGTCAGAATAATCTTTCCCAACGACAAATCCAGAGTACTCTTGAATCTGACTTGCATTAACAGAGCTAAAATTAGAGACAAAAACAAAGTTTGTGAAAAATGGATGCTTTAAGTCTGCATACTTCTTAAGAACTCTATTCAACAGATCTTCAAGATTAGCTATTTCTTTCTTTTTGCTGAGTAAATCCTTCAAGAAACCTTTAGATTTATATTGAAATTCTTGATAGAAAGAAGGGTCTAATGGTATTTGCGTATCAATTTCAGACTCGCCACACCGCGGACAAGAAGCCTTAAATGAGAAGGCTGAGCAACTATTGCACTGGTATATCATTTATCAAATCCCTTTAAGTTATCAATCTAAATATAATTTTATTACTTGTGAAAGTATTACTTCAAAAAAATGCCTAATAACTAAGAATAGCTTTACCTTTAAACTGCTACGATTTTATAAAAACACATCAAACCAATATGACTCATACTTACAACTCATTGAATATGCCTTCACAGTTAGTAAATATCAATGATTAAAATGCTTATGCAGGCATTTCGATAGAGTCTCTACAATAACATCATGCAACGCAAAAAACCGTATGTTGCAGGGTCGCAGGTTGGACTGAGTCATGTGAAGCCCAACGTTCACCACGCAATGAAAGACCTTGCGTCCGCTCCGCGGACAAATTTTTAGGTGCCAGTTCCGCCCGGCGAGACCCATTTCTTTTGGCGAGGCAAAAGAAATGGATGAAAGAAAACGCGCCCCAGCAGCGCTGCGAAACCCTGCCTCCAAAACTATTTTCAAGGAGCCGCCGGAACTAGCCGCGCGCTGATGGGGCAAGGGTGAGTTGGTTCGGTTCGGCAGCCTAGTAAAGAAACTTCAACGGATATCCCTACACAATGCGTGGCCCGTAACGTTTGCGATGCGCCCCGGTCCCTTCAAGCCTGCCGCCGGGTGACAGAACCGAGGTCTTAAGCGGCTGCATGTTTGAGTCCCGCGACGGTAGCGCGCATCGCTGAGCGAATCTGGAAGATTCGCACGCAGAGAGTTCAGCCGCGCCTCGGGCCTGACGGGCCCCGGCGGGAAGCCGCAGGCTAGGCTTGCAGGGTGGCCTTTAGGGGTGGAGGGGATATTTGGCCACGCAAATATCCCCTCCCTGCCGCCGGGCAGCCCCGGCAATCCAAATCATCATTCGCGCAGCGGATTCCACGTACTGCCTCAAAGCACAGCCCTATTCCACCCCAATTGCTTGCCTGGCAAGCCTTTCAGCCGGATAATCTCCTTCGTGCCGTTCAATAGCGGCACCGGGATTGGCGTCCCGCATTCAGGCGGACTTGTGTGCAAGGCTGGACCTTGTCGCGTCCGTACACCATCGCACGTCCTCTATGGCGGGCCATGGTGGGAGCATCTATGATGCGCCGCTCCTGGATCGGTACGCCAATCCCGCCATGTGCCTGCCACCCCTACTTGGCGTTGGGGTTGGCAGGGTTAAGCACCTATCCAGGAGGGTTTTGCCATGCCTAGCATCACCCGCAGTTCGTCGCACCTCGCGCTTTCCCTGAAGAACCGTCACCCCGCCCGCAGCCGCTGGCTGCTGAACAACAACGCCCCCACGCATCCACCCAGCTTGTTGGCCATGACCCGGCTGCACGAAGCCTTTGCCGCCTTGCAAGAGCAGTTGGCCGGCCAGGATCAATCCACGGTGAGGGCGCCTGCCGCGCGCGTGGCGCATTTGTGCCACGACATCGAACAGGCGGTGGTGGAGTCCATCTGCCACTTGGCCCACGGCCAGTTGGGTTTGCAATCCGTGATCGATCTGCTGGCTTGCCTGGGCGATGATGTCCGCCTGCCATCCAGCCGCATCAAGGAATTGCTGGAGCCGCTGGATAAACGGATGAACCAGTCCCTTACTCTGCTCACCCGCGTGCTGTAAGCCCTGCTCCGTAAAAGCCAACAGCCAGCCGCTGCCGCGGTCTGGCTGTTTTTGATTTCGTGGTCCAAGGCGGTGCAATGCCCGGCGGGAAGGTGGCTGCATCGGCAGGTTTCTGGCTGGGTATTGCACCCTACTTTCTACATTTACGACACGCCTGCCGCCCCCGTCAGCCTGTTTACCGTCATAATCCGCCGTTCCAAATCAAGCGACGCCGCCATGAAACCACTCATCGCCACCTTCCTGCTGCTGTGCTGCGGCTTCGTCCAGGCTCAAGACTTTCCGGCCGGGGCATACGGCCACGAATACACAGCGCAAGCCGGCGAACCCGTCTGGAACCTGCGCCAGGTTGGCGATGGACTAGAGTTGAGCGGCAATGACGGAGCCCCGCCCGTATCGCTGCGCAACTTATCGGCAGAGGAACGGGCAACCTTCTGGCTGAAAATGGGATGGCCGCAGGCTGGCAGCGCGGCGGCGAGCTGCGCGGGAACAAATGAAGACTTATTTTGCCAGGTGCCCAAGCACGTTCGCGCCGGCATTTCCTGGCTGAAAGACAATGTGTCGGACTTTTTCTATTACAGCGAGATGGCCGGCGTGATGGAAATCAGCCGGCTGCCGCCGCGCTGATTCCCCTCGCATCCATCCGCAAACGTCGGGGGCGCTCGCCATGCGGCGGCGGCCCCATCGCCTGTGCTGCCGCGCGTCATCGCCCCATCTTGCGCAGCGCCGCCGCCCGCGCTTCAAACTGGGCGAAGCGCTGCTCCAGCCGCTGTTGCTGCCGCGCCTTGTCCGCCGAGCTGAGGAAAGAATAGCGGATGCTGTTGTAGACGGTGCGCTTCAGCTCATCGTACGAGGGCTGGTAGCGGTTGACGTACAGCAGGTATTCATTGCTGATGTCGCTGCGCGACACGCCTTCGTCGTCGGTGGAGATCACGAACGGCACGCCGTATTTGCGGTACAGCAGGATGGGATGCGCTGCGCCTTGCACGCCCAGGATGAACTGGTTGCTGGTGAGGTTGATTTCCACCGCCACGTCGCGCCGGCGCATCTCGTTCAGCAGGCTGTCCGGCCGGCTTTCATGGCCGACGTCGATGCCGTGGCCTATCCGCTGCGCGCCGGCCAGCTCCACCGCCAGCCGGATGTGGTCGCGCAGGCCTTCCGGCGGCACCATGCCCAGCACCAGCTCGCCGGCGTGCAGCGCCAGCTTCACATCGGGAAAGCGCTGTTTGAGGAAATGGATCATGCGCATATGCAGCGCGTAATCGCGCATCGCCACGATGCCGTTTTCCGGGCCGACGATGTTCAGCCCCACCACCAGCGGATTGTCGCGCGCGGCGGCGAAGCCGGCGTAGAGGCCGGCGAAGGTGGCGGACGGCTTGTTGTTGCGCGACACATAGGTCTGGAAACGCAGCGTGAAGTCGTCGTCGTCCATGCCCTGGGCGAAGCCGGCCAGATCCTGCCGGTAGCGCTGAACCTGCTCCGCGGTGGAGGCGTCCGCCGCCAGCGCCGCTGCCGCCTGGCCCAGCGCCTGCTCGATGTCGGCCGGGGCCGCGTCCGGCGCCAGGCTGTCCAGATTGGCGGCCAGCGCGCTATTGCCGGACGGCGCGCCGCGCAGCATGGTTTCCAGATATTGCAGATTTTCCGCCTTGGCCCGGGTTTTCAGCAGCTGCAGGCCCTCGCGCGGCGAATAGCCGGAAACGCCGCCGAAATAGCCGAAGGTATCGAAAAACTGCTTGTCCGGCGGCGGCTGGTCATGGCTGTGGTTGTCGAAATCCTTGTCCGACCACAGCGTCAGCAGCTTGCGGTACAAGGCGTTGTCGTCCTTGATCTGGCTGCCGCTCAGGCAGAGCTCGCCCGGTTGCGCCTGCTCCGGCTTGGTTTCTATTCTCAGCGTGGTCGGGTAGACACAGTACTTCTGCTTATCCACCCAATCCAGATAAGTTTCGGCGTACAGCGCGCCGGTGTAGTGGTGATGCAGATCGCCGCCCTTGGGCAGCATGTTCATCAGCATGCCCAGTTCCGCCCCCCGTCCCTTGTCGGCCAGCAGCTGCTGGTAATAGTCGCGCGTCGCCTGGTAATTCGTCTTTTGCTGCGCCGCGCCCAGCGGTGCCTCCGCCCGCGCGCCCAGCGGCAGCAGCGCCAGTTGCAGGCAGGCCAAAGCCAGTATCGATTTCACATTCGCTCCCATTCGCATTTTGACAACGACATAACCGTAACAGCGACGAAGGGAAACCGGAAGGATGGCGGCGTGGCAGCATGGCCAGCTGGACAAGGGCAAACGGCCCAGACAAGAAACGTACCAGCCGTAACAAAAAATAAGAAAAACAGCTATTTAGGATGGCTATAAAAGACCGATATAAAGCACAAGAAGTCCCGATCATCTCACCATGGAGCGACGCATACCGGCAAACTCAGGCGAACCTTCCGATCCCGCATTCTGATTGGTTGCGCCGCGCCACACCGCCATCCGCAGCACCCACCAGACCGCTATTCCGGCAAGGACTCCGGCAACGGTCACACTGCGAGACGACAGGCGGCAGCGACGCCAGATTGCCAGCGCTCTGCGCGACAACATCAACTCAGGCCATCCACAGGATGGCCTTTGTTATGGCCGGCGGTTCCCGCCATGCCATCCGGCTTTTACCAAACTTTTACCGTTTGCCGCGGCACTCGGCGGCCTGCGGCGGTCTATTCCTGTTTCCCCACCCGCGCAGGAACCCGCTGAACCATGCTGCAGAATTACTTCCCCATCCTGCTGTTCATCCTGGTCGGCCTTCTGGTCGGCGTATTGCCGCTGATGCTGGGCAAGCTGCTCGGCCCCAACCGGCCGGACCCGGAAAAGCTGTCGCCGTACGAGTGCGGCTTCAATGCCTTCGGCGACGCGCGAAAGCGCTTCGACGTGCGCTACTACCTGGTGGCCATCCTGTTCATCCTGTTCGATCTGGAAGTGGCCTTCATGATCCCGTGGGCGGTGACGCTCAAGGATGAACTGGGCCTGTTCGGCCTGGGCGCGATGGCGGTGTTCCTGGCCATTCTGGTCATCGGCTTCGTCTACGAATGGAAAAAGGGCGCGCTGCAGTGGGATTGAGCGCGCCCCAGGCTTGATCCGCCGGCTCAAGCCTGCGCGCAGGCCCGCCGTCTCTCGGCCATCCCTCGCGATTCGCCGGGCACGTGATGCTCATCCAGCCAGGCGGCCTGCAGCACTTCGGCGATCATTTCCTCATAGTGCTCGCGCACCAGCCGGCGCACCGCCTCGTCGCGGTAGATCCGGGCGCAGGCCTGGCAATGGTGGGCGTACATGCCTTCCCAGCGGATGCTTGGGTCGCGCGCGGCGGCCCAGGCCAGCACCCGCTCCGGTCCCAGGTAATGCAGCCACAGCTTGAGGAAATCCCCTTCCGCCGCCTCCACCGCGCGTGACAGGAAGTCCGGCTGATCGACGGTGGCCACGCTGAGCTCCGGTATCTGCCGCATGCCGATGCCGCAGCAGGCGCCCACGCGGCCGTCGGCCTGGATGGTGTAGGTCTGCAGCACATTGGAGCAGACGCGGAAAGACTTGAGATTGTGGTTGTCGGCGGCCACGCCGGGCGGGTAGTCCTCCACCAGGCCCGGGTCCAGCGGCATCCACGGGCTTTCGACGATCTCGATCAGCGCCCTGTCCTCCGCCGCCAGCGCGGCGATGCGCGGATGTCCGGTGACCGAGGCGGCGGTCACCGCGCGCGCGGCGCGCAATTCCACCATCACCCAGGCCTTAAGCCGGCGCCGCACCGCCGCCAGGCAGCCTTCCACCACCCGCTCCAGCGGCACGAAGCGCGCGTGCTCGTCGCCAGTGCTGTAATTGATCTCGGTCAGCCCGGCTTCCAGCAGCGCGTCCAGCCGGCGATCGGCGCTGTTGGCGCTGATCGCCCAGTGAGCATTGCTGACCAGCCGCACCGGAAAGCCCAGCCCGCTGGCGTGGCGGATCGCGGTCAGCAGATCGCGCCAGCGCAGCGTGGCCTCGCCGCCGGTGAACACCACGTTGTAGAAGCCCAGCGCCTTGGCCTGGTCTATCGCCGACAGCATCGCCTGCAGCGTCAGGTTCTCTCGCGCCTTGGGATGGCTCATCGACGCGCAGTGCTCGCAAGCGGCTGGGCAGGCGTAAGTGGGCATGATGGACAAGGTCTTAGGCCCGCGAAACAGGCCGGGAACAGGCAGGTTCATTCGCGATCTCCCGCCGCGGCGCGCGGAGAACGCGCGCAGCGGCCCGAGTTCAGACCTTGAGCTGGCCGGCGGCCTGCATCTGCTTGGCCTGGTCCACCAGCTGGCCGATCACCGTGCGCAGCAGCGCCGCGTCGGCCACGCCGCCGAAACCGAAGGGCAAGCCGGAAGCGAAACCATTGAAGTTCTGGCTGGAACGCAAGGTTTGGTCCGAGGTGGACGGCGTCGCCGGCGGCGTGGCCACGCTCTTTTCCGGGCCGATCAGCAACTGCTCGGCGGAGTTGCCGAAACCAGGCAGACCGAAGCCGTCGCTGGCCAGCTTGAACATCGCGCGGATCAGGTCGGCGTCGGCGTACTTCAGCACGGCGGCGGCGAAGTCCTGGCTGAACTGCTCTTCGCTGACCGGCTTGCCCCCGGGACTGGCGGGATAGTCGTCCATCCACTGGCGGAAGCCGTCGTTGGCCAGCATGGAAAACAGCAGACGGTTGACGTCGGACACCTGCTGGGCAGGCAACTGGCGCTGGCTGACCTTGGCCGTCAGCACGCCGACAGGGTTGTGGATGAATTCGGCGCGCGCCGCCGGATCCTTGTCCAACTGGGCGAACAGCGTCTGGGCATTGTTGCGCAGCTGCGCGGCCGGCAAAACCAGCGGCGCGCTCCGCGCGGACTTGATCGGTTGGATGGTGGTGGTCTTCATGATGCCTCCCGTTAGGGAACACGGAACTTCCGCGGCGGTGGCGTGAAAACGGCGGAGCCGCCATCCGCATCGCCGCGGCACATCGCGAGCCCAGAAACGGCCGCGCGGACATCCCCTTTGCGCAATTCGTTCATGATAGAACCATCAATATCAGGACAAACTGTTCTTTATGACAGTTACGCCACATCTTCGCCCTGCAACGGCTGGCATCGCTCTCCCCCCGGCGCGCTGCCGCGGCCAGAATGCGCCTGCCTCCCATGCCATTGGCCATGGCTGCTTAAACAGCAAGCACCGCGCGCAGAGCGCTTCGCCGCCACTTAGAGCAAAACCCGCATTAAGCTCTTGCGCCGACATAAAAAACCAAGTGGAACAAAAATGCCAAGCGGAATTCATTAAAAGCAATTCAGACCAATAAAAACCGCAAGAACGAAATTTAATAAAGAGCAATTACTTCAATTTAGGAAATTAAAATATATGCTCTACTTTAAAAGAGGCGCAATCATCAAGGCATAACCAGAACTCTCCCGGCGTACTTAAAACAATTCAAATATTCAGAAAAATTTACATGCGCAAAGTGTGATTTACCTGCGGCAGTAAAAAATCAGATTCGCAATAATATGGCTGGTAAATAATTCAAGTTGCGCCCCATTATTTTTTCAATTAGCATCAACGCCCTTTACGGGGGACATCCTCGTAAAACCAGGCATTCCCGCCTTAATTTCCGTGAAAAAATAAAATGAAACACTTGCTGCTGCCCGCCGCCCTGTTGGCCCTCGGCCTGACCGGTTGCGCCTCGATTCTGAACGACCAAACCCAACAAGTTAACGTGTCCAGCTCCACCGGCACTGAAATCAAGGGCACCATCGATGGCCAAGCATTCAAAGCGCCCGGCATCGTCGACCTGAAGCGTGAAAACAAAAACAAGATCATCATGACCGAAACCGAAGGTTGCGCTCAGCAAACCGTCGCGGAAAAAACGGTCGATCCGAAATTCTTCATCAACATCCTGAGCGGCGGCGCGTTTGGCTCCACCACCGACTACTCCACCGAAAAAATGTGGAAGTACTCGGACAACATCGTTGTTTCTTGCCGGAAATAATGAATCTACGCGATATCATCGCCAAGGGCGGCAGCATTGCCGCCCTTTTTTGCTTGCTGGCGGGACAGTGCGCCCAGGCCGAAGACAGCCTGCCCGAGCAGTTGATCGCCACAGCGCGCTCCGCGCGTCTGGCCGAAAACCGCGAATGGCAATCTCTGCTGCATAGCCAGAACGGCGAGCCCCTCGTCGCCGATCCGGATTTTCTTCTCACCGGCCAGCCCTTCTCCGCAGCCCGGGAGCTCGACGCGACGCTGCGCCTGTTGTACGGCGGCGCTCAGGACGCGGTCTGCCGCTTCCCTGCCCGCTACTGGTGGCTGCGAAAAACGCTGGACGCGCCGGAACTGCCGCTGGACCAATGCCGGGAAGTGGCGGATTTCCGCGCGCGCGCGCCCATGGACCGCATCAGCTTGGTATTCGCCAGCGAAAACCAGGCTTTGCCCGCCAGCATGCTGGGGCATGCTTTCCTGAAGATTGCCGGCACGCAGCCGGACGGAAAATCCCTGGAACACGCGATCTCCTTCTACACCGACGCCGATACCTGGAACCTGCCCAAGCTGCTGGTGGACAGCCTGCTCATCGGCAAGACCGGCTATTTCGCGCTGTCGCCTTATCACGAGCAATTGCGGCGCTACGTCGATCAGGAGCAGCGCAGCGTCTGGGAATACGATTTGTCGTTCGACGCCTGGCAGCGCGAGCTGATCCGGCTGCACCTGCTGGAACTGAAGCGGGCGCGGCTGACCTATTTTTTCCAGAAGTACAATTGCGCGACCGTCATCCACTTCATCATGGGATTGAGCGGCAAGCCGCTGCCGGCCAAGCGCTGGCTGGCGCCGATGGAGCTGGTGCGCGAAGCGAGCGACGCGGGCCTCATCCAGGCCAGCAGGATGATCGCGCCCAGCCGCTGGCTGGTGCGGACCCTGGATGAAACGCTGCCCGCCGCCCGCCGCCGGGAAAACCAGCGCGCACTGGCGGAGGGCGAAATACCCGCCGACCTGGCGCAGCCGCCCAACCCTGAGGGCTTTTTGCAACTGCAGCACGCGCAGGCGCTCAACCAGCACCTGTACCTGGAACAACAGCTGGCCCGCGAACGCTGGCTGTCCAACGCCGCGCGGCTCGAGGCCCTGGAGCGGGAGCGCTACCCCGGGATGTCTCTGGACATGAGCAAGGGCTTTGGTCCGATGTCCACGCCGCCCTCCTCCCAGGCCAGCTTGTCCTGGCTGCGGCGCGACGGCGAAGACAACCTGGAAATCAGCCTGGTGCCCGCCTCCCATCGCCTGGACGACGACAACCGCGGCTACAACCAGGAGAACGAGCTGCAAATCCTGGCCCCGACGTTCCGGATGCCTCTGCGCGGCGGGTCGCCGAGGCTGCGGCAATTCGTGCTGTACGGCATGCAGACCCTGCTGCCTCGCGACCCGATCGCCGGCGGTCTGGCCGGACGGCTGAACATCGCCTACCAGCAGCAACTGGATCAGAATTTGCAGGAGCGGTCCGTCGCGCAAATCAACGGCGCGCTTGGCCTGGCACAGCGCGTCCAGAGCGACGCGGACTTCTACGCGCTGGCGGGCGGCGGGCTCGCTACCGCCGGCAGGCAAGGCTACGCCTTCGGCGAATTGGAAGGCGGCGTGATGGTGCGCGAACTATGGGACATGAAAACCTGGCTGTCGGTCAGCCGGCATTTCAATCAGGCGGACAGCGGCAGCGCATTCAGCCGCGTCAGCCTGCGGCAGATCCGCTACCTGAACCGGAACCAGAGCCTGTCGGCCAGCTGGAAACAGGAGCAGTCTGGCGACCGCGTCCGCCGCGAATGGCTGCTGGGCTACAAGCAACTGTTCTGAAAACGGGCGGGCGAAGCGGAAATATTCCCGACACGTAACAACCTGGCCGGGATTATTGTGTACCATTTTAACGTACCCATCCCGCCTGTTCCGCCATGATAGTCCGCAACATTCCGTCCTGGTTCCGCCTGCTGTTCGTCTGGCAAGGCTCGGTGTTGCCGCGCATCCTGCCGCGGCTGATGCTGGTGCTGGCGGTGGCCATCGCCGCCGCCTCCATCCGCCACTGGTGGCTGGCCAGCCTGCGCGAGTCGTCGCTGGGCATCCCCACCTTCACCTTGCTGGGCGTGTCGCTGGCGATCTTCCTCGGCTTTCGCAACTCGGTCAGCTACGACCGCTTCTGGGAAGCGCGCAAGCTGTGGGGCAGTCTGCTGATCGTCAGCCGCTCGCTGGGGCGGCAAATGTTGGCGGCGCTGGGCGACGACGGCGACAGCCGCCGCTTTATCGACGCCGCCTGCGCGTTCGCCTACGCGCTGAAGGCGCAGCTGCGCGGCGACGATGCCGACCAGCACCTGAAACGGCTGCTGCCGGCGGAAGAGCGGGAACGGATCATGGCCGGCGGCTTCCGCCCGGCGCTGATCCTGGCCTGGCTGGGCCGCGAGGCGCAGCGGCTGCAGCGCGAGGGGCGGCTGAGCGAGCTGCAATGGCACGCGCTGGACCGCAATCTGAACACGCTGTCGGAAATCCTGGGCGGCTGCGAGCGCATCGCCACCACGCCGATGCCCTTCACCTACCGCGTGCTCTTGAATCGCACGGTGACCATCTACTGTCTGCTGCTGCCCGCCGGACTAGCCAGCAGCATAGGCTGGCTGACGCCGCCGATCGCGGTATTCATCGCCTACACCTATTTCGCGCTGGAACAGATCGCCGAAGAGCTGGAGGAGCCGTTCGGCACCGAGGGCAACGACCTGCCTCTATCCACGCTGTGCCACACCATCGAATCGTCGCTGCGCGAGATGCAGGGCCTGCCGATGGAAGCGCCGCCACCGCCCAAGCGCGGCGTATACCTGCATTGAGCACCGGGTGGCAATGACATTGGAGTTTGCATAGAATGGACGGCTCCGAACGACCCCCGGCGCCCCCATGTCCCTGACCCGCCTGCTGTTCAGCTTCGTCTCCCGCCACTGGCGCTCCTACATCCTGGCCGCGCTGATGCTGGCCGCGGTGGCGGTGCTGACCGTGATGATCCCTCGCCAGGTGGGCCATATCGTCGACGCGCTGGTGGCGCGGCGGCTATCCGGCGACGCGCTGCTGATGGAGCTGGGCCGGCTGCTGGCGATGGGCCTGGCTATCTACGCCCTGCGCGTGGGCTGGCGGCTGCAGCTGTTCACCGCCTCGTACAAACTGGGCGTGGAGCTGCGCGGCAAGCTGTACCGCAGCCTGGCCGGACAAGGCCCGGCCTTCTTCCAGCGCCAGCGCACCGGCGACCTGATGGCCCGCGCCACCAACGACATCGATTCGGTGGAGATGGCGGCGGGCGAAGCGATGCTGGCCGGTTTCGACGGCCTGTTGACCCTGGCGCTGGTGCTGGCGATGATGACGCTGGGCGTGGACTGGCGGCTGGCGTTGGCGGCGCTGCTGCCCTTTCCCTTCATGGCCTGGGCCTTCGCCCGCATTTCCGACCACATCCACCGCGAATGGGGCGAAGCCCTCTCCCGTTTCGGCCAGCTCAACGACCACGTGCAGGAAACCCTGTCCGGCGTGCGCACGCTGCGCGCGCTGGGGCTGGAGGCGCGCAACGACGCCGAGCTGTCCCGGCTGGCGGCCGCGGCATCGGACAGCAGCTTCGAAGCCCAGCGCTGGGAGGCCGCGTTCGAGCCCGCCGTCGGCGTCGCCCTGGTCACCGCCACCGCCATCGCGCTGGCGCTGGGCGGCTACCTGGTCTGGCACGGCCAACTGACCATAGGCGCGCTCACCAGCTTCAGCATGTACCTGGTGCAGTTGATCTGGCCGATGTTCGCCGCCGGCTGGGTGCTGTCGCTGCTGCAGCGCGGCGCCGCCGCCTGGCGCCGGCTGCAGCCGGTGCTGGACGCCGAGCCCGACGTCGCCGACGACGGCGGCCGGACCGAGCTCGCGCCCGGCGCGCTGGTTTTCGACGACCTCACCTTCCACTATTCGACAGACGCCGCCGCGGCGCTGCGCCAGGTGTCGGTCCAACTGCCGCCCGGCCAGACCCTGGGCGTGGTCGGCCCCACCGGCAGCGGCAAATCCACGCTGCTGAAGCTGCTGATGCGGCAATACCCGCTGCAACAAGGCGCGATACGCTGGAGCGGCGCCGACATCGACGACTACTCGCTGCACACCCTGCGCGGCGCGATCAGTTGGGTGCCGCAGGAAGCCTTCCTGTTCTCCGCCAGCGTGGCGGAGAACATCGCGCTGGCGCGGCCGGACGCCGGCCCGCAAGAGATCGAGCGGGTGGCGAGGCTGGCGGCGGTGCACGACGACATCCTCAGGCTGCCGCAGGGCTACGCGACGCCGGTGGGCGAAAAAGGCGTGGCGCTGTCCGGCGGCCAGCGCCAGCGGCTGGCCATCGCCCGCGCGCTGCTGGCCGACGCGCCGCTGCTGCTGCTGGACGACGCGCTGTCGGCGGTGGACACCGATACCGAGAGCCGCATCCTCGGCCATCTTCGCGAGGCGCGGCGCGGCCGCAGCGTCATCATCGTCAGCCACCGGCTGTCGGCGGTGGCCGACGCCGACCACATCGTCGCGCTGAACCACGGCCGCATCGCGGAACAAGGCAACCACGACGAGCTGCTGCGGCAAAACGGCTGGTACGCCAGCCAATGGCGCTATCAACAACTGGAGGCCAGCCTCGATGAAATCTGACGCCAACCGCCTGCAAACCCGTGAAGCGGTCTCCCTGCTCATCGACGCCGCCCGTCCGGACCGCCGCCATCTGTGGCGGGGCGGATTCTGGCTGATGATCGCCGCCTTGCTCGAAGCCGGCGCGCCGCTGCTGGGCAAGGTATTCATAGACAACTACCTGCTGCCGCACCGGCTGGACTGGAGCGCCATCGCCGGTCTGCTGGCCGGCAGCCTGCTGCTGGGCCTGGCCGCCGCCGCGCTGCGCTACCGCCAGCTGGTGCGGCTGGCCGGCGTGGCGATGCGCGCGGTGCTGCGGCTGCGCGAGCGGGTGTACGGCCACGTGATGCGGCTGCCGATGGCCTTCTTCGACAAGGCGATCACTGGCCAGCTGGTCAGCCGCGTCACCAACGACACCGAATCCGTCAAAGCGCTGTACGTGCAGGCGCTGTTCGTCATCCTCAACAGCAGCATCGTGGTGCTAGGCGCGCTGGCAGCGATGGCCTGGCTGGACTGGCGGCTGATGCTGGTTTCCCTGCTGCTGTTCCCGGCCACCCTCGCCATCGTGTGGCTGTACCAGCGGCTGAGCGCGCCATCGGTGGCCCGCGCCCGCGCGCTGCGCAGCGACATCAACGCCCAGATGGCGGAATCCATCTCCGGCATCTCGGTATTGCAGGCCAGCAACGCCGAGGGCCGCTTCATCGGCCGCTTCGACGACACCAACCAGCGCTACTACCACGCGCGGCTGCGCGAGCTGCGCGCCAACGCCTGGCTGCTGCGCCCGGCGCTGGACCTGCTCAACGTGCTGCTGTTGGTCGCGGTGATCCACAGCTACGGCCAGCGCCCGCTGGACGGGCTGGAGATCGGCGTGCTGTACGCCTTCGTCGGCTACATCGGCCGGGTGGTAGAGCCGCTGATCCAGATCACGCTGCAATTCGGCCAGCTGCAGCAGGCGGTGGTGGCCGCCAGCCGCGTCAGCCAGCTGCTGGCCGAGCCGGCCGCGCCGCAAGCCTCGGAAGCCGGCCATATCGCCGACGGCGCGGTCAGCTTCCGCGGCCTGCGCTTCGGCTACCAGGCCGAGCATCCGGTGCTGCACGATCTGAGCCTGGATATTCCGGCCGGCAGCTTCATCGGCATCGTCGGCCACACCGGCAGCGGCAAATCCACGCTGCTGTCGCTGCTGCTGCGCTTCTACCGGCCGCAGCAAGGCGAGATCCTAGTCGACGGCCAGCCTCTCTACGACATCGGCGACGCCGCCTTCCGCGCCGGCGTCGGCCTGGTGCCGCAAGACCCGTTCCTGCTGGCCGCCAGCGCGCGCGAAAACATCGACATGGGCCGCGGCCTGCCGCAAGGCGAGATAGAGGCCGCCGCCCGCGCCGCCGGCGTGCACGAGCTGATCCTGTCGCTGGAAAACGGCTACGACAGCGATATGGGCGAGAGCGGTGCGCGGCTGTCCAGCGGCCAGAAGCAGCTGATCGCCATCGCCCGCGCGCTGGCGGGCAAGCCGCGCATCCTGCTGCTGGACGAGGCCACCTCGCGCATCGACAGCGAAACAGAGCAGCTGGTGCAGCAGGCGCTGGCGCGGCTGGCCGGCAAGATCACGCTGATCTCCATCGCCCACCGCCTGTCCACCATCCGCGACGCCGACGCCATCGTCGTGCTCAACCACGGCCGCATCGCCGAATCCGGCGACCATGACGCGCTGATGCGGCACGGCGGCATCTACCACAAGCTCTACCTGCTGCAGCAGCTGCAGCCGGAGGAAGAGGACGCGTGAGCGGCCTGTTGATCGCCCTAGGCGGCTTGCCCGGCGTGGGTAAAACCACCATCGCCAGGCTGCTTGCCGGCAAGTTGGCCGCGACGCATCTACGCATCGACACGATCGAGCAGGCGCTGCTGCGCGCCGGCAGCCTCGCCCAGATCGGCCCCGAAGGATATCTGGCCGCTTATGCGCTGGCGGCGGACAACCTGCGCCTGGGCCATATCGTCGTCGCCGACTCGGTCAATCCTCTCCCCATCACCCGGGAAACCTGGCGCGCAACGGCAAAGGAAGCCGGCGCGCGCTGGCTGGAAGTCGAAATCGTCTGCTCAAACGCAGCCGAACATCGCGTCCGGGTCGAATCGCGCCGAGCCGACATTCCCGGTCACCTGCTGCCGGACTGGGAGACTGTGGTTCGCCGCAGCTATGAAACCTGGGATACCGCGGATTTGCGCATAGACGCCTGCTTGCTCGCCGCGGAGCAGGCGGCGGAACGCATTGCCGCCGAGATCGAAACAAGATGGCCGAAGTCCGCGGGATGACTAGCGGCCTGCGCGCCGACAGCAACCCGCATCTGGCGCGCTTCGTCGCCAAGTTGGT
The DNA here is from genome assembly GCF_021129175.1 of Chromobacterium piscinae. Taxonomy (GTDB): domain Bacteria; phylum Pseudomonadota; class Gammaproteobacteria; order Burkholderiales; family Chromobacteriaceae; genus Chromobacterium; species Chromobacterium piscinae. Next base: position 18,166 of record NZ_JAJOHV010000069.1, read on the forward strand.
TAAAATAATCGCTTGAACCGTGCCGCGCCGCGGCCCTTTCCCATACCGGAGCTCCGATGCCACGCCCGCCCGCCCTTGCCAGCCTGTTCTGCCTGTCGCTGACTGCCCTGTCCTGCCATGCCGACGATGTCAAGGATCTCGACCTGTCCATCAGCACCGAGCTGATGACGCGGCAGACGTCCTACGGCAACTCCTCGCGGCTGCAACCCAGCGTGGACCTGCAATACCGCACCCGCTTCGGCGCGCTGTACGTGCAGGACGGCGAAGGCGGCTGGGCCTTGCCCGCGCCGGCCGGCTGGGTGTCGCTGGGCGTGGCCAACGAGCCGGCCTGGAGCCTGGGCGGCGGCGTGTCGCAGAGCCTGGCGCTGGCGCGCTACGGCTTCGACCTGCCGCGCGACGGCAGCCTCTCCTTCGGCTACGCCAGCCGCATCGGCGACAGCCATCCCGGCCAGTTGCTGGCGGCCACGCTGGACGCGCCGCTGGGCGACTGGATGGGCCAGAAGTTCTCGCTGCTGGGCTGGGCCAGCCTGGCCAACCAGAAGCGCCGGCTGGGCTTGAATCACCATGACGACGGATCTGGCTGGCAGCTGGAGCAAAGCAATCTGTTGCTGGTGATGTCGCACCCGCTCTCCCGCCACTGGACGCTGGACCTGGGCGCCGGCAGCCGCTGGGCGGCGGAAAACACCGGCGAGCATACCGCCGGCTGGCAGACGCTGCTCGGCTTCACCTGGAAGCTGTGATGCGCTTCGATCCGCTGCCGGCTGAAGACTGCCTGATAGACAGCCACTGCCATCTGGACGCGCCGGAGCTGGCGCCAGACGTGGATGGCGTGGCGGCGCGCGCGCGCGCGGCGGGCGTCGGCCAGCTGCTGGTGCCTGCAGTGATGGCCGGCACCTTCGATGACGTGCTGGCGATGCGCGAGCGCTACGGCTGCTGGATCGCCTTCGGCCTGCATCCCATCTACCTGGACCGGCATCTGGACGAGCACCTGGCCCAGCTGGACGAGTACCTGGCGCGGCATGCGCCGGTAGCCGTCGGCGAGATCGGCCTGGACTTCTACCTGCCGGAGCTGGCCCCCGCGCGGCAGGAGACGCTGCTGGTCGAACAGCTGAAGCTGGCCCGCAAACACGGCCTGCCGGTGGTGCTGCACGTGCGCCGCTCGGTGGACCGGGTGCTGAAATACCTGCGCGAACAGAAGATCGAATGCGGCATCGCCCATGCCTTCAACGGCAGCGCGCAACAGGCCCAGGCCTTCATCCGCCAGGGCTTCAAGCTGGGCTTCGGCGGCGCGATGACCTATAGCGGCTCGCGCCGCATCCGAGCGCTGGCCGCAACTCTGCCGCTCTCCAGCCTGGTGCTGGAAACCGACGCGCCGGACATCCGCCCCGAATACGCGCAGGACGTGCCCAACGAGCCGTTCCAGCTGGCCCGTTTCGTCGAGGTGCTGGCTGAGTTGCGCGGCATGGACACCGCGCCGCTGCGGCGCGCGCTGCGCGACAACACGCTGGCGGCGCTGGCCTTGAATTAAACGCCCGGCAAACAAAAGCCCCGGACTTGCCGGGGCTTTTGTTTGCGCGGAGCTGGACCGCTTAAGTGCGGAAACGCTGCAGGCAGGTATCCAACTCCTCGGACAGGCCGCTCAGTTCGGTGGCCAGCTTGCTGGCCTCGGTGGCCGCCTCGGTGGTCTGGCCGTTCATCTGCGCGATCTGTTCGACATTGCGCGCCACCGACTGACTGGCCAGGCTCTGCTCCTTGATCGCGTTGGCGATGTCGGCGATGCGCTCCACCGATTGCTGGGCCAGCTCGCGGATCTGGCCCAGCGCGTCAGCGACGCTGGAGGCGCTGACCACCCCGTTTTCAATGCGGCTGTTGGCCTGCTGCATGCTCTGGTAGGCGCGCTGAGTGTCGGCCAGCACGCCGTCGATGTGGCTGGATATCTCGGTGGTGGCCTGGCTGGTGCGTTCCGCCAGCTTGCGCACCTCGTCCGCCACCACCGCGAAGCCGCGGCCCATCTCGCCGGCGCGCGCCGCCTCGATCGCCGCGTTCAGCGCCAACAGATTGGTCTGCTCGGCGATGTCGTGGATGACGCGGACGATGTCGCTGATGTCGGACGAGCGCTGGTTCAAGCCGTCCATCACGGTCGCGGTCTCGGTGATGGTGGTGGCGATCTGGCGGATCTCGCCGGCCGCCTTCTGCGCCAGCTCGGTGCCGGCGCTGGCCTGCTCCATGGTCAACCGCGCCTGGCGCTCGACGTCCTGGGTGCTGTCGGCCACCAGATTGATGCTGACCGACATCTGCTCGATCGCCGCCGCGCCGCTGGATGCCGCCTCCGACTGGTGAACGGAAGCCGACGACACGTGCTCGCTGACGCCGGACAACTGTCCGGCCGCCTGCGCCAGACTGGCGGAGTGCTGCTGCGACTCCACCACCACCGAGCGCACGCTGTCCACCAGCTTGCCCAGCGAACCGGCGACGCTGCCCAACTCGTTCTGGCCGAAGTCCGGCAGCTGCAGCCGCAGATTGCGCTGGTCGGCCAGCTCCTGGCTGGCGTCGCGCATTTTCAGCAGCGGCTGGCGGATCGATGAAATCACATACCAGGCGAACAAGGTGCCGATCACCAGCACCAACACGATTTCCGTCATCAACTGGCTGCGCACCAAGGTGGCGGTGGCGTCGATCTGATCGTCCAGCAGACCGACCGCATCGGCCGCGGCCTTGGCCAGCTCCTCGGTCGCGCCTTCCATCTGGTGGATGTTGTCTTTGTACTTGTCCAACTCTTTGTTGGCATCGGCCGTTGCAGTCAACTGCTTGGCCTCCACCTGGGCCGATACCTTGCCGAAACCGTCGGCGTAGCCTGCCAGCAACGTGCCGAGCTTGGTCAATTTCTGGCCGGCGCCGTCATCCAGCGGATGCGTGCCCGCCCGCTGGATCGACTTCTGCGCGCCGGCCAGCGCGTCCTTCCATTTGCCCAGATATTCGGCGCGCTTGGCGTCGCTGGCGATATTGATGAAATAGTCTTTCTCGAAACGGCGCAAATTGCCCATGCCGCGCTGCAAATCGACGATATCGGTGTAGAACACCAATTCGTGCGAGCTGACTTCCGCCACCCGCGTCGAAATCTTGTTCAAACCCAACTGCGTGAACACGCCGGTGAGCACCAGGGCCGCCAACAGCAGCCCGAAGCCAAGGGTAATCCTGGCTGCGATAGAAAAATTCCGCATTGTCACTTCCCCACACCCGATGAGATGAAAGTGGCCGGGCTGCGCCCGGTCCGTTTTGTGCAGCGATTCTAGATGAGCGTCCCGCCGGCCTGCCAGCCACGGCATTCTGAACGGCTAAAATCACGCCATATCAGTGGCAAAAAGCTCAAAAAAAAACCGGCATCATGGGATGCCGGTCTTGTTCTTGATTCTGGCTAGTCTCAGGCCTTGAGCTTCTTGAAGCTCCTGGCGTATCCCAACACACAAATGAAGAATAGTGTACTGATCAGGACTTCACACCATGCCAATCGCTGCGACAGACCATGGTCGGCCCAACCGCGCATCACGCCCTCGATGAAGAACCCCAGGATGAACATGCTGGACCACTGGTAGGTATAGAGTTTGCCCGCCAGGATGCCGCGCAGCGGCAGCAACAGCAGCAGCGCCTTGAACGCCAGGAAGGAGCCTTCAGGACGCAGCGGCGCCAGCCACAGCTCCCAGGCCAGGGTCAGCGCGATCAAGGCGATCAGCGCCGCGGACGCGCCGGCACGGCAGGCTTCGCGGCTCATGGCGCGGACCCCGCCTGCTCCCGGGCGCGGGCCCTGCGCTCCAGCAGCGCCGCCACCAGCACGCCGGCCTCGAACAGCAGCCACAACGGCACCGCCAGCAGCGTCTGCGACAGCACGTCAGGCGGCGTGACGATGGCCGCGACCACGAAGGCGCCGACAATCACATAGGGCCGCGCCTCGCGCAGCTTGGCCACCGTCACCACTCCCATCCGCGTCAACAGCACCACCACCACCGGCACTTCGAAGGTGGTGCCGAAAGCCAGGAACATGCCCAGAACGAAGGACAGGTATTTGTCGATGTCGGTCATCATGCTGACGCCGGCCGGCGTCACCGCGGACATGAAGTGGAACACCACCGGGAACACCAGGAAATAAGCGAAAGCCATGCCGGTAAGGAACAGCACTAGGCTGGCGAGCACCAGCGGCAGCACCAGTTTCTTCTCGTGGCTGTACAGACCCGGCGCGACAAACGCCCAGACCTGATACAACGTATTCGGCAGCGAAATCAGGAAGGCCACCAGCATGGTCACCTTCATCGGCACGAAGAAGGTGGACGTCACCTCGGTGGCGATCATGCTGCCGCCCTGAGGCAACGCGTCCAGCAGCGGCTTGGCCAACAGGTGGTAGATGTCGGACGACCAATGGAACAGGCCGAGAAACACCAGGGCGATGCCCAACAGGGCGCGCACCAGCCGGGTACGCAACTCTATCAGGTGCGCGAGCAGCGGTTGTTCGTTCATTCGCGGGCTTGTGATGCGGTGGGTTGGGAAGCGGGCCGGTGCGCCGGCGCGTCGTCGAACAGATCCAGCTGGTTCTCGTCGCGCGGCGGCGCAGCGTCGGCCTGGACGGCCGGCGCCTCCTCAGCGGGGCGGGCCTCGGCCTCTCTCGCCTCGGCGTCCGGCTCGAGGCCGCCGTGTATCGTGCGCTCGGCCTCGTGGAAAGGCTCTGCCGCCTCATCGGCCAGCGCGCGCGCGTCGGCGGCGCCCTGGTCTATCGTGTCGCGGACCTGCTGCACCTCGGCTTCCAGCTGGCCGCGGAAGCTTTGCGCGGCGTCCTGCAGATCCTGGCGGATGCTGTCCAGCCCCTGCAGATTGGCTTGCTGCTGCATGTCCGCCTTCACGTTGGCGACGAAGCGCTGCGCGCGCGCCACCAGCGCGCCGACGGTGCGCGCCACCGTGGGCAGCCGCTCCGGGCCCAGCACCACCAGCGCCACCACGCCGATCAGGACGAATTCGCCGAAACTGATGTCAAGCACGCCGCGTCACCACGTCATTTCTTGTCGGCTTCGCCGTCAATGATGCGGCCGGCGTCCTTGGCCGGCGGCTGGCCTTCCTTGGCGCCTTCGTTCATGCCTTCCTTGAAGCCCTTGACCGCGTTGCCGAGGTCCTTGCCGATGCTGGGCAGCTTCCTGGTGCCGAACACCAATACCACGATCAGCAGCACGATCAGCCAATGCCAGATGCTCAGAGAACCCATTGTGACTCTTCCTTGATGAAAAAACGGGAGCCGCGCTCAGCCCTTGTGGCCGAACACGTGCACGTGCAGATGGAATACTTCCTGGCCGCCGCCGCGGCCGGTGTTGATGCCGGTCTTGAAACCGGACTCCAGGCCCTGCTCCTTGGCGAGCTTGGGCGCCAGCGTCAGAATCTTGCCCAGCACCGCCTCGTGCTCGGGGCCGCAATGAGCCAGCGAGTCGACATGCCGCTTGGGGATGATCATGAAATGCACCGGCGCGATCGGACGGATATCGTGGAAAGCCAGCACGTCGTCGTCTTCGTACACCTTGTTGGCGGGAATCTGGCCCGCCACGATCTTGCAGAAAAGGCAATCACTCATCGTTGGTATTCCGTAATCAAGCTGTGGGGTTGCGCGAAGCCTTCTCGTCCAGGCCGGAGATGCCCTCGCGGCGGTGCAGTTCCATTACCACGTCCTCCGGACGCAGGCCATGATATGTCAACAGCACCATGGTATGGAACCACAAGTCGGCCACTTCGCGCACCAGATGCAGCTTGTCCTTGTCCTTGGAGGCCATCAGCGTTTCCGCCGCCTCCTCCGCCACCTTTTTCAAAATGGCGTCCTCGCCCTTGTGGAACAGCGAGGCCACGTAAGACGATTGCGGTGCCGCCTCGCGCCTGGCTTCCAGCGTATCGGCGATGCTCTTCAACACGTCCGGGGTCATATCCTTATCCTTTCGAGCCCTGTTCAGGCCCTGATGCCCGCCAGCCTTCCAGTATACGGCGCGGGCATGACATTCTGGCAAAACCGGTCCGCCATTGTAACCCGGTCGGCGGCGCTGGCGTTGACCGGCCGCAATTCAGGGATGGTAGATGGCGCGCGGGTCTTTCAGCACCGCGTCCACCGTCGTCCAGCCGCCGTTCTCGAAACGGCGGTAGAAACAGCTCTCCCGTCCGGTGTGACAGGCGATGCCGCCGATTTGTTCGATCTGCATCACGATCACGTCGCCATCGCAGTCCAGGCGCAGCTCGCTGACGTTTTGCAGATGGCCGGACTCCTCGCCCTTCTTCCACAGCTTTTGCCGCGAGCGGCTCCAGTAGTGGGCAATGCCAGTGTCGGCGGTCAGCTGCAGGCTTTCGCGGTTCATCCACGCCACCATCAACACCCGGCCGCTGGCCGCGTCCTGGGCGATGGCCGTAACCAGACCCTTGTCGTCCCACTTCACTTCGTCCAGCCAGCTCATAGCCTCACCTCGATTCCCGCGTCGCGCATCGCCTGCTTGGCTTCCGTCACCGTGTATTCGCCGAAATGGAAGATGCTGGCCGCCAGCACCGCGTCGGCATGGCCCTCCTTCACCCCGTCGACCAGATGCTGCAGATTGCCGACGCCGCCGGAGGCGATGACGGGGATGTTCACCGCGTCGGACACCGCGCGCGTCAGCGGCAAGTTGAAGCCGGCCTTGGTTCCATCGCGGTCCATGCTGGTGAGCAGGATTTCGCCGGCGCCCAGTTGCTGCATCTTGCGCGCCCATTCGACGGCGTCCAGCCCGGTGCGGTTGCGGCCGCCATGGGTGAAGATTTCCCAGCGGTCGTTCTCTGGCGTCACTGCCTTAGCGTCCAGCGCGACGACGATGCACTGGTTGCCGAAATGATCAGACGCCTCGCGGACAAACTCGGGGTTGGTCACTGCCGCGGTATTGATGCTGACCTTGTCCGCGCCGGCGTTGAGCAGGCGACGGATGTCGGCGACGCTGCGCACGCCGCCGCCAACAGTCAGCGGAATGAACACCTGCTCGGCCACCGCCTCGATGACGTGCAGGATGATGTCGCGCTGGTCGGAACTAGCGGTGATGTCGAGAAAGGTCAGCTCGTCGGCGCCCTGCTCGTTGTAGCGGCGGGCGATCTCCACCGGGTCGCCCGCGTCGCGCAGGCCCAGGAAGTTGACGCCCTTGACCACGCGGCCGGCGGTCACGTCCAGACAGGGGATGATGCGTTTGGCAAGCATGTGCGTTTCCAGAAAGCTTCAGGCGCGCCGAAGCGGCGGGACATGCCCGCCGCTTCCACGCGGTCAGCCGGTTCAGCCGGCCAGTTCGTCCGCCAGCGTCTGCGCGGCGGCGAAATCGATGCTGCCCTCGTAGATGGCGCGGCCGGTGACCGCGCCCTCCACGCCCTCGTCCGCCACCGCGCACAGCGCGCGGATGTCGTCGAGGTTGGTCAGTCCGCCGGAGGCGATCACCGGAATGGTCAGCGCCTGCGCCAGCTTGACGGTGGCTTCGATGTTGACGCCGGTCATCATGCCGTCGCGGCCGATGTCGGTGTAGATCACCGAGTTGACGCCGTAGTCCTCGAAGCGCTTGGCCAGATCGATCACATTATGGTTGGTGATCTTGGCCCAGCCGTCGATCGCCACCATGCCGTCCTTGGCGTCCAGGCCGACAATGACCTGGCCGGGGAAGGCGTCGCAGGCGTCGTGCAGGAAGCCCGGCGTCTTGACCGCGGCGGTGCCGATGATCACATAGGACAAGCCCATGTCGAGGTAGGCCTCGATGGTGTCCAGATCGCGGATGCCGCCGCCCAGCTGCACCGGCATGTCCTGGCCGACTTCGCCGAGGATGTCGCGGATCACCGCCAGGTTTTTGGGCTTGCCGGCGAAGGCGCCGTTCAAGTCCACCAGATGCAGGCGTCGCGCGCCCTGGTCGCGCCAGTGAGCGGCAACCTTGACCGGATCGTCGGAAAAAATGGTGGCATCGTCCATCGCGCCCTGTCTCAGGCGCACGCATTGACCGTCTTTCAGGTCTATCGCGGGTATCAGCAGCATGGTGCGGAATCGAAACGTGAGTTAAACATTGCCGTCCCAGGCCAGGAAGTTCTTCATCATCTGAAGGCCGGCCCGGTGGCTCTTTTCGGTGTGAAACTGCGTGGCGAATATGTTGCCACGCCCGACGATGCAAGCAAACCGCTGCGGATAATCGCTTTCCGCGAGCGTCAGCGCCGCGTCGGCCGGCGCGAAATGGTAACTGTGGACGAAATAGAAGCGCTCGCCGTCGGCGATGCCGGCGAACAAAGGGTGGGACCGGGTCTGGTAAACCTGGTTCCAGCCCATGTGCGGCACCTTCAGCCGCTCGCCGCCGGCGACGAGATCGTCGGCGAAACGCCGCACGTCGCCCGGGAACAGACCCAGGCCGGCGGTGTCGCCTTCCTCGCTATGTTCGAACAATAGCTGCGCGCCGACGCAGATTCCAAAAAACGGCTTGTTCTGCGTGGTTTCACGGACCGCCTCGGCCAGGCCGTGGCGGTTCAGCTCGCGCATGCAGTCGGGCATCGCGCCCTGGCCGGGGAAAACCACCTTGTCGGCCTTCACCACCGCTTCCGGGTCGCGGGTCAGGAAAATATCGGCGCCGTTTTCGTTGGCGGCCTGCAGGGACTTCAGCACCGAGTGCAGATTACCCATGCCGTAGTCGATGACTGCGACTTTCATCTTGCTACAAGCTCATGTTCGGGGTGTGGCAGAACTCCAGCGCGATGCCGCCCGGGTCCTGGAAAAAAACGGCGTAATAGCCGTCGCTGTAATGCGGATACTCGGCCGGCGCGTCGGTGACGCGCGCGCCGATTTGCAGCAGCAGCGCATGCAGCGCGTCCACCGCCTGCCGGCTGGGCGCGTTGAAGGCCAGGTGCTGGAGGCCGACGCCATGGCGGATGAAGCCCGCGCCGTCCACCTGGCTCTGCTGCAGATAGATTTCATAGTTGCCGGCGGCATAGGCGGTCGGCCCTGCCGCGCGCCAGCCCATCGCCGGCATCGCGGCATCGTAGAAGGCCTTCGCCGCCGCCAGATCCGGCACCGACAGGCACAGGTGGTTGAGTCCGGCGATGCCGGGATCGACCCGGCTCATGCGCTCAGCGTCCCCTTGGTGGATGGCGTGATGCCGGCCATGCGCTCGTCGTGCTCGCAGGCCATGCGCAGCGCGCGTCCAAAGGCCTTGAAGATGGTCTCGGCCTGATGGTGGCTGTTATGGCCGCGCAGATTGTCGATGTGCAGGGTAACCATGCTGTGGTTGACGAAGCCGTGGAAAAACTCGGAAAACAGGTCAACGTCGAACTGGCCGATGCTGGCGCGGGTGTAATCGACGTTGTAGACCAGGCCCGGGCGGCCGGACAGATCGATCACCACCCGGCTCAGCGCCTCGTCCAGCGGCACGTAGGCGTGGCCGTAGCGGCGGATGCCCTTCTTGTCGCCGATGGCCTGGGCGAAAGCCTGGCCCAGCGTGATGCCGATATCTTCCACCGTGTGGTGGGCGTCGATATGCAGGTCGCCCACCGCCTTGACGTCCAGGTCGATCAGGCCGTGGCGGGCGATCTGGTCCATCATGTGGTCGAGGAAGGGCACGCCGGTTTCAAAGCGGCCGACGCCGGTGCCGTCCAGGTTCAGGCTGACGGTGATCTGGGTTTCCAGCGTGTTGCGGGTGACGGTTGCGGTTCTCATTGCGGCTTCAGGCGAAAAAACGTTGGATGGCGGACAGCAGCGCGGCGTTTTCATCCGGGCTGCCCACGGTCAGGCGCAGGCAGTTCGCCAGCAGCGGGTGGCTGCCGTGCAGCTGCTTGATCAGGATGCCGGACGCCTTCAAGTGCTGGAACAGGGCCGGCGCATCCGGCGCGCGGACGGTGACGAAATTGGCCTCGGACGGAAACGCCGCCAACTGAGGCAAGGCGGCCAATGCCGCCGACAGTTTCGCGCGCTCGGCGCGCAGCTCGGTCGCCTGGCGGTTGAACACGTCCAGATGCTTCAGGGCGAAACGGGCGGCGGCGAGGGTCAGCACATTGACGTTGTACGGCGGCCGCACCTTGTTCAGTTGCTCGATCCAGGCCGAGCTAGCCGCCGCGTAGCCGAGACGGATGCCGGCTAGGCCCAGTTTGGACAGCGTGCGCATCACCAGCAGATTGTCCAGCTCGCCGGCCAGGTCCATGAAACTGTCGGAGGCGAAGCTCTGATAGGCCTCGTCCACCACCACCAGCCCCGGCGCGGCGCGGCAGATCGCCATCACCTCGTCGCGGGCGTAGCGCGGACCGGTGGGATTGTTGGGGTAGGACACGAACACCACCGCCGGCTGCTCGCGCTCGATGGCGGCCAGCGTGGCCGGCAGGTCCAGCGTGAAATCCTCGCGCAGCGGCACGCCGACATACTGCAGGCCGGAGAATAGCGCGTTCATCTTGTACATCACGAACGACGGCTCCAGCGCCAACAGTTTGGCGCCGGGACGCGCCAGCGCCTGGGTGACCAGCGTGATCAGCTCGTCTGAACCGTTGCCCAGCACGACGTCGGCCGCAGCGGGAATGGCGAAGGCGGCGCGCAGATCGTCTTTCAGACCGCCGCCGTTGGCGTCCGGATAGCGGTTCAGCGCCACCCGGGCCAGCTCGGCGGCCAGTTCATGCTGCAGCTCGACCGGCAGCGGCCACGGGTTTTCCATCGCATCCAGCTTGATGAAGCCGGAGGCGTCGGCCACGTGGTAGGCCCCGATGGCGGCGATCTCGGGCCGCACCAGTTGTTGCACAGTCTGTTTCATGTCTCTTTCTCGCCCCTTGCCGGCCGCGCGGCGCGCGCCAGGCCGGAACGTCCATCCTACAAGTTTCGCCGGTTTTGGGCTACTCGACCCAATGCGCCTTGCGCGCCACCTGCGGCGGCAGCGACAGGCCGGAACGCGCCAGCTCGCTGCGACTGAACAGGTATTCGCCTTCCGATGGCGTGACCGGGAACAATGAGGACAGGCTGCGGTTCTCGAACAGCATCGCCTGCGCCATCCGCGCAGCCTCCAGCCCCTGCTCGCGCCCGGTCAGCACCCGGCCGCCTATGGCCTTGCCCTTGCCCACCGCGAAATTCCAGAACGCGAACATCGGCAATTTGCTGTTGGCCGCGGTCCAGCGCATCACTTCGTCGCTGGGCACGACCTTGCCGTTGTCGTCACGCAGTGTGAAATACAGTCCTACCCAGATCGCCTGGTAGCGCTGCGGCGCCTGCAGGACACGCTGCTGCCACTCGGCGAAGGTGTAGGGCAGCGCGATGTCGACGTCTATGCCGCCCAATCGGATGTTGTCCCGGCCGACGAAGGCTTCGTCGCGGATGATGCGCGAAGTCAAGTCGCTGTCGAACAGGGCCAGCGCGCGCTTCAAGCCGGGCACCATGCGCCCCAGCTCGAAAATATTGCGCAGGATCAACGGCCGCTCCAGCACGCCGCTGATATTGCTCGGCGTGGACTGGAAATAGTTGCGCGGATTGTTGTTGATGCCGAGATAGATGACCGGAGCGCCGGCCTCGGCCAGCTTGCTCCCCACCAGTTGTAACGCGGCATCGTCGCCAACGATGACAAGATCGGGCTGGAAAGCGGCGATGCGCTTGCGCGCCTCGTCAGCCCGGATCAGCACTTGCTCGCGCGGCAGGCGCTTGCTGTCCAGCGTGTACACCGCCAGTTCGCAGCGTCCGGACAGCTTTTCGTACAGCGCCGCGCGGTAGTCATGATCCCACTGGTAATCGCTGTGATAACTCTCCAGCAGAAACACCTTCTTTTCCGCGCCGAACACCGCCGCGGCCAAACACAGCAGGCCAACCGCCAGCCATACGCCTATCCTCGCCATCGCTCCCGCTCCTCTGCCGGCCTTGCCAGCTTTCAGGGTAGAGGACCGCGCGGAAATGCCCTAGCCCGGCTTCCCATCCTCCAGCCGCAGCTCGGCGGCGCGGGCATGCGCGGTCAGGCCTTCGCCGTGCGCCAGCAGGCTGGCGATGCGGCCCAGCTTCTGCGCGCCCGCCTGCGACACGCGGATCAGGCTGCTGCGCTTCTGGAAGTCGTAGACGCCCAGCGGGCTGGCGAAACGCGCGGTACGGCTGGTCGGCAGCACGTGGTTCGGGCCGGCGCAATAGTCGCCCAGGCTTTCCGAGGTGAAGCGGCCCATGAAGATGGCGCCGGCGTGGCGCAGCTGCGGCAGCAGCGCGTCCGGATCGGCCACCGACAGCTCCAGGTGCTCCGGCGCGATATAGTTGCTGATCTCGCAGGCTTCGGCCAGATCGCGCACCTCGATCAGCGCGCCGCGGCCCGCCAGGCTGGCTTCGATGATGGCGCGGCGCGGCATGGACGGCAGCAGCTTGGCGATGCTGGCTTCCACCTGCGCGATGTAATCCGCCGACGGGCACAGCAGGATCGCCTGGGCGATCTCGTCGTGTTCGGCCTGGCTGAACAGGTCCATCGCCACCCAGTCGGGCGGCGTGTCGCCGTCACAAATCACCAGGATTTCGGACGGGCCGGCCACCATGTCGATGCCGACTACGCCAAACACCCGGCGCTTGGCGGCGGCTACGTAGGCGTTGCCAGGGCCGGTGATCTTGTCCACCTGCGGCACCGTCTCGGTGCCGTAAGCCAGCGCAGCCACCGCCTGGGCGCCGCCGCAGGTGAACACCTTGTCGACGCCGGCGATGTAGGCTGCGGCCAGCACCAGGTCGTTGCGTTCGCCGCCCGGCGTCGGCACCACCATGATGATTTCGCCGACGCCGGCCACCTTGGCCGGCAGCGCGTTCATCAGCACCGAGCTCGGGTACGCGGCTTTGCCGCCCGGCACGTAGATGCCGACGCGGTCCAGCGCCGTCACCTGCTGGCCCAGCAAGGTGCCGTCTTCGTCCTCATAGCTCCAGCTGTGCGCCAGTTGCTTCTCGTGGTAGCGGCGCACGCGGTCGGCGGCGGCGGACAACGCGTCGCGCACATCGGCCGGCAGACGTCCCCACGCGGCTTCCAGCTGCTCGCGGCTGAGCGTCAGGTCGGCCATGCCCGCCGCCTGCATGCGGTCGAAACGGTTGGTGTACTCCACCAGCGCCGCGTCGCCGCGATGATGGACGTCGGCGCAGATGGACGCGACGGCGGCGTCGACTGCGGGGTCCTGCGCGGTTTCGAAGGCCAGCAGCGCTTTCAGGCGCGCGGCGAAGTCGGGCTGGGAGGAGGACAGTTTCAACATGATGATTCTCTGATGCTTGGAGCTTGAAGAATGGGCAACGCCGGCCGCCGGCAATCGGTTGACCGGCGGAGCGTCATGAGTTGGAAACGGTCAGGCCGGCACGGCGCCGGCGAAAGCGTCCAGCACCGGCTGGATCGCGTCGTATTTGAGCTTCAGCGCGGCCTGGTTCACCACCAGGCGCGAGCTGATGTCGATGATGTGCTCGACCGCCTCCAGCTTGTTGGCGCGCAGCGTGCCGCCGGTGGACACCAGGTCGACGATGGCGTCGGCCAGGCCAACCAACGGCGCCAGCTCCATCGAGCCGTACAGCTTGATGATGTCGACGTGCACGCCCTTCTTGGCGAAATGCTCGCGGGCGATCTGCGGATATTTGGTGGCGATCTTCAGCCGCGCGCCGCGGCGCACCGCCGCGTCGTAATCGAAGCCTTCCTGCACCGCCACCATCATCTTGCATTTGGCGATGTTGAGGTCCAGCGGCTGGTACAGGCCGGCGCCGCCATGCTCGATCAGCACGTCGCGGCCGGCGATGCCGAGATCGGCCGCGCCGTACTGCACATAGGTGGGCACGTCGGATGCGCGCACGATCACCAGTTGCACGTCCGGGTGGTTGGTGCCGATGATCAGCTTGCGCGAGGATTCCGGATTTTCCGCCGGCACGATGCCGGCAGCCGCCAGCAAGGGCAGCGTTTCTTCAAAGATGCGGCCCTTGGACAGGGCAATGGTCAGCTTCATGATGTTCTACTGCGAAAAGGATTTCGATAAGTCCGGTCAACCCACCATCGCGCGGCGTTCGCGCTCGAGGAAGCCGACATAACGCTGGATGATGGTTTCCATTGGAGGCGTCAGGTTGAGATAGGAGCATCCCACCCGCATCGCCTCGTTGCCGTTGCGCATCCGCGCGGTCAGGCGGTGGCGCACCTCGACGCCCAGCGAGAGCGTGCCGAACGGTTTCAGATCGATCGAGCACTGGCGGTACTGCTGGCCGATGTCGAAGCCTGGCGTATCGACGCCCGGCAGCCACAGGCTCAGGCCGCCCAGGCTGATGTCGAACAGCGCGAGATCGATCTCCCGCTGGCCGAAATCGCCGATATGGCAAAAAATCGGCTGGCCCAGCGGCGTCTGAATGCGGAAAAACTCGCGCCGCTGCAGCTTGATCACCTGCTCCGGCAGCCGGCACTGGAAGGCCGGCCGGTTGTCCACCATCACCCGGCTGATCTGCCCGGTGACAAACTGGGTCTTGACGCCCTCGGGAGAACAGACGAAGACATTGCGCTCGCTGTTCAGGACCTGGGCATTGGTTTCTTCCTCAGCGCCCCAGTCGAAAATGAAAACGCCAGCCTGGTAATCCACCTCCAACAGCCGGGTCAGAATGAAGTTTTTACCCTTGTTGGCAAAAACCGTCACCATATGACCGTGCTTGGCGATATTGGTCAGATGCTGCGCGATCTCGGTCGGCGAGCTCAGGGTGAACTTGGCCAGATCCAGCGGCTGATGCGAACTTGCCGGCATGGCTGGCGTATTGTCGTTGCTCACGATATTCCGGCCTTCATGTCTGCGGGGTTGAGTGATACGCCAAGTTTAGCGTAACAACTGCCGGATATCAGAAGCAAGGTTGGCCGCCGGGGTGCCGTAGGCCTCGTACACCCTGAGCTTGCCTTCCTTGTCCAGCAGATAGGAACCGGCGCTGTGGTCGACGGTGTAGCCGCCCTCCTCGTTCTTCACCTTCTGCGCGACAACCTTGTACTGCTTCATCACCTTTTCGATGTCGCCGGCAGCGCCGGTCAGGCCGATGAATCGCTTGTCGAAATGCGGCACGTAGCCGGCCAGAACCTGGGGCGTATCCCGCTCGGGATCGACGCTGACGAACATCACCTGCACCTTGTCGCCGTCGGCGCCCAGCTGCTTCATCACCGACGCGTACTCCAGCATCGTGGTCGGGCAAACGTCGGGACAGCTGGTATAGCCGAAGAACAGCGCCACCACCTTGCCGCGGAACTCATCCAGGCCGCGGGGCTTGCCGTGAAAATCGGTCAGCTTGAAATCGCCCCCCATCGAGGCATCCTCGATGGCGGTGCCCTTGAAATCGATTTTCTGGGCGCAGGCGGACAAAACCAACGCGGCGAACAAGCCTAGCAGGCACTTCAGGAATCGGGACATCAGCTCAATGGAATCAGGTAGTAATGGTCAAGCAAAAGCGCCGCGAACAGCCAGGTCAGATACCAGATGGACCAAGCGAACAGGCGGCGCGCCAAAGTGTCAGCATACTGGCGATGCAGCCTGACGGCAAGGAACAACAATCTGCCGTCCAGCAGCAAAACCGCGCCAAGATATATTGCCCCCGCCTCGCCCAGCGCCACCGGCAACAGCGTGACCGCCGTCAGCAAAAAACCGTACAACACGATGGACAGCGTCGTGTAGCGCTGGCCGTGCGTGACCGGCAGCATCGGCAAGCCGGCACGGGCGTAATCGTCGCGCCGGTACAGCGCCAGCGCCCAGAAATGCGGCGGCGTCCAGGTGTAGATGATCAGGAACAGCACCAGCGCGAACGCGTCGATTTCGCCGTTGACCGCCACCCACCCCAGCACCGGCGGCATCGCTCCGCTGGCGCCGCCGATCACGATGTTCTGCGGCGTGTTCGGCTTGAGCAACAAGGTGTAGACAATGGCGTAGCCGACAAAAGTTCCCAAGGTCAGCCAGGCGGTCAACGCATTGCAGCAGGCCAGCAGCAGCGCCAGCCCCATGCCGCCGACCGCAAGCGCCGCCAGCAGCGTCTCCCGCGCGCCCACCTCGCCGGTGGCCGTGGCCCGCC
>NZ_JAJOHV010000070.1 GCF_021129175.1 Chromobacterium piscinae
AGCGTCAGGTGCGCGGCCGCCAGCGCGCTGCGGGCGGCGAAGGCGGGGCGGTAGGCGCGGAACAGCGTCAGGCTCAACATCCCCGCCGCGGCCATCGCCCAGGCCTGCGGCGCGCTGTCGCTCAAGGCCAGCCCCAGCGCCACGCCGCAAGGCACGCCGACCAGGGCGGCGCTGACGCGCTGCCAGCTCTTGCTCCGCACCGCGGCCCAGCCGCCGACGCAGACGCTGGCGGCTGACCACACCAGCCACTGGCCGTACGGCAAATGGCTGATCGCCGCCCACCAGGCCAGCAGGCCGACGCAAACAAAAGCCAGCCCGAATGCGGGCGCCTCGCCCGGCTTGCGCTCGGCCCCGCCTACGCGGCCGGCCAACAAATGCAGCGTCCAGGCGGCCAGCGCGCCGCCGGCCAGCCAAGGCAGCTCGGCCGACGCGGGCGCGCCCCGTTCGGCCATCTCATAACCCAGGTACAAGGCCGGGATGAAAGTGAAATTGGCGACCGAGCGCCACACGGCGCGGCGGCGGCCCAGCCGGCACCCCAGCTCCGCTGCCAGCCCGCAAGCCAGCGCGAACCACGCGGGCCAGCGCCACAGCCAGGCCAACAGCAGGCAACCGGCCAAGGCGAGAACAGCTTGGAGCGCGGCGGCCCGGATGCACAGCCTCCCCCGCTCCATCGCGATCAGGCAGCACACCGCCAGCATGCCGCCGCTCAACCAGCGCGGGTCGCCGGAGATGAGCGCCATGGCCAACGCCGGCAAAAGGAGAACGGCGGACCGCGATGCCAGATAGCCGTCGCAGTGCCGCGCCAGCGCGGCGCTCACAACGCCTCCAGCTGCTCCTGCGTGACGATGCCGGCGATCGCCGCCAGCTGCCGCATCGACATCTGGTGCTCCTCCTCGCTGGCCGCCGCGCAGGCGGGCTCCAACACCAGCACGCGGTAGTCGCGGTCGTGCGCGTCGCGCGCGGCGGCCTGCACCGCCCAGGTGCTGCTGACCCCGGCCACCACCAAGCGCTCGATGCGCTGCGCGCGCAGCACCGCTTCCAGGCCGGTGGCGTAGAAGGGGCTGACCCGATGCTTGGCGACCACCGCGTCCTCCGGCTGCACGTCCAGCTCCGGATGGAAAGCGGTGCCCTCGCCCTGCAGGTTCAGCGCCTGCAATTCCGCGGCGCGGCTGAAAATGGCCGAGCCCTGCGGCATCTCGACATAGGACGGCGAGAAACCCACCTTGACGTGGATCACCTGCCAGCCGCGCGCGCGCGCCAGCGAGATCGCGCGGTTGGCCTCGGCGATCACCCCGCGCTCGGCGGCATGGCCGGCGCAGCGCGCCACCCGACCCTGCGGATGCATGATGTCGATGATGTAGTCCAGCGTCAGCAGTGCGGTTTTCATGCTTGCTCCTTGATCGATGTGGGTTCGGACGCGGCCAGCCGCTCCAGCAGTTCGCCGGCCCGCAGCAGGATGCCGCGCTCCTCGGCGCTCAGCCCCTGCAGCGCTTGCTGCAGCCAGCCGTCCCGCAGCTGGCGGTTGCGCCGCAGCGCGGCCTCGCCGGCCTCGGACAGACCAACGCGCACCCGGCGGCCGTCGTCCGGATCCTGGGTGCGGCGGATCAGGCCCGAGGCGTCCAGCTCGCGCAGCGCGCTGGCCAGGTTGGACGAGCGCAGATTCTCGCGGCGCGCCAGCTCGGTCGGCGTGATGTCGCCGCCAGCGCGGTCTATCGCGCCCAGAATGGTCAGCAAGCCGAAAGGCAGGACATCCAGGCTGCCCTGGCGGCGCAGCCTGCGCACCATGGACATCAGTTGCCGGCGCAGCAGGCTGGCTTCGAGGGTAGGAAAGTAGTCTGATCCGATCATTAATCTATATTTACATAGCTATTTTATCATAGCAATATATCTGAGTTGCCTAACAACAACACTCCTTCACATGCCCGATCGGAACGAGTCTCCGGCTCTACTACCGCACACCTTCACACTCGGTGTGAGGCTACGCGCTCACCTGCCATCCTCACTGCCAGCTCCACATCGGAAAACTCGAGCACACAATACGCCAGTCCCAAAGCCAGCAGTTCAACCAAATAGTCCCGCCCGAAAATAGCAGCCCCCTCCCAGTCGGATCCAATTCCTCCCAACATTAGCGGTGCCGTCACAATGACACGCTTGCCCTGAAACGTGTCCAAGGCAAAGTCGTCGTCTTCAATCCCTTGAACCAGATGCGTCAACGCCATAAAACACCCCTTTTCCACCATAGACAGATCGGCAAATGCCTTTTCGCCATATCCAAAGGCGACTTTCTATTTCTTAAAATAACAACCCCGAATCAGGTAATTGTTATACAAATCCCCCCAATAATATTAGCATACGCTAAATAGTACTCACGCAGACAAACGTGCCGCGGAACATTTTAAGCACATTAAAAATATTCTTAATAGTAATAACTGACTTAGGCTATTGTCCGCGCTTATTATTTTGCAATAACACACTCCCTGACACCGACAGCGAGCACACATTACCAGCTCTCTTTCTAGCGCACCACAAAATTTGCGCTTATCGCACAGTTTTCACAGAAAGTGTGCGTACAATGCAATCCTTAGCATGTGTTTAATTTGTCACCCGTACTGATTGCTGATAGCATTTTCCTACCCATGTAGGAATATCT
Organism: Chromobacterium piscinae; assembly: GCF_021129175.1. GTDB lineage: Bacteria > Pseudomonadota > Gammaproteobacteria > Burkholderiales > Chromobacteriaceae > Chromobacterium > Chromobacterium piscinae. The sequence goes on from NZ_JAJOHV010000070.1 coordinate 2,651, forward strand.
TGCAATGACCGATGACTTCAAACCCTTATTTCTAACCCGACTCACCCAGCTCTTAGACCAAAGAGGCATTGCAGAGCGGGAACGCACTGCGTGGTTACGCAACCTACTTGACATCGATCTCTCAAGTGCCAATCGCAAATTGAAGGGCGGGATAGCATTCAATATTGAAGAGCTGGCTAAAGTGGCACGCACCATCAACTGCTCAACAGACTACCTGTTGGGCTTGAAAAATGAGTCGCATATTAGTGAGCTGCCCGGATCAAGCTTTCACGGTTTTGGAGTTAAAACGACTCTGATCAGTGAACGATTGTCCACTGACAAAGTTATGACAGTTGCCGCGCGTATGTGGGATTCCCACGATGGAGGAGCAGATCTGATAGCATGGCTATCTTTAGAGCCACATGCATCTCAGGCACACTGTCTAGCTTGGCAAACCAAAGAAAGCCCTTACTGGTGGCTTGGCCCGGCCAACCAAGTGCCAATAGATTGCCAACAATATCCTGTCTACGCCTATCTAACATTAGAATCTTGTATAGGTTGGTATCGAATTGCGGTGCTAGATGACCGGGCAGAAACGGCCGAGATTATGCAAAGCTTCTTGGAACAAGCCGGGTATATTTCAGATACTTTCACGCAAATAACAGATCTGCGGAATGCATTAAAGACTGAGTCGTATGACGCTTTTGTTCTCGATTGGTCAATGGGGCGTGGGGAAACAACTGAGCCATTAATTCAAGAAATTCGGCAAGTCCACGGCACTAATATTCCCATCATGCTCATGACAGGAGAAGCCAGCGAATCCGAAATTGAACGCGCAATAGACCAGCATGGCGTTAGATATTTTCAAAAAACTGGGCTCTTCAAACCCATAGTTGCGCAACTAAAGAAGGATTTAAGAGAAAAAATATAGCTTCCTACTCAACATTTAGAGGTATTTTCACAATAAAAACAGAGCCAACACCAATTTCGCTTTCTGAAAGGAAGACCTCACCATTCATCAGAGAAACGATTCTTTTAACAATTGCCAACCCCATTCCGGCACCACCGCGACTCACCCCCTTTGCTTGCACAAAAGCATCAAATAGAATCGTTTTCTCATCTTCCGATATTCCGATCCCAGTATCCTCCACAGATAATATCAAGCTAGATTGAATACCGCTGCGTTCCTGATCAAGGCTTACACTAATTTTACCAGCATCTGTATAGCGAACCGCATTTGATATTAAATTTACAATTACTTGCCTCATTCTTGTCATGTCCGCATAAATAACCTTGCTGACAGTATCAGCAACTCTTAGCTCCAATACTAGCCCTTTCGCCTTTGCCGCTTGTTGAAATTCTGAGACAATGCTGGTTACTAGAGCATCAATCTCGAAATTGCTAGGCCTCAATATCATTCTACCAGCATCCAATCGTCCCATATCCAGCAAGTCTTGCATCAATTTAGATAGGTAGTCAGCAGCTGTCTTAATATTTGCCATTGTTCGCAAAGCCTTTGGCTCCTTCACTAAATCAGTAAGTAGCTCAACACCTCCTTGAACAGTATGTAGCGGAGTTAGTATCTCATGACTAACCGTAGACAGCATCGTCGAACGAGCCAATGCAGTCTGTACCGCCTCTTCTCGCGCTAATTGAGCTGCCTCGATGGCAAGCTTTTGCAATTCAATGATCTCCTGCCCACGTACCGCCCTCAATCTCTCCCGAGCAAGAAAAAACACAAGTACCGCCCAAAGAAATATGAAACTTAGGAAGGTAACATTGCGCAGCTTTAAAGTTTGTTCAATGGATAAATCTCGTAGCCTAACCTCTTCTTGATGTGCAGCCATAACTAAATCTGCAATAACAGGACCGATATCAACCAGTGCACTCTGCAAAGATCTCATTGCTTGTTTATCATGAGCAACTCTAGGGAAAAGCATCTCTACCTTTTGCATGAATTGAGTAACATCAAAAAGCAGCTTCGCATATGAATGGTTTTTCTTCAGTTGAGGAGAGACAGAATTATTTAGCACCAAATACTTAGATTGCAAAACATCATATGCAATCGTCAAATCCTCTAAAGATTCTACACCTAAGGAATAGGCATTCGCTTCCCCATAGATTCGCTGCACAGCATAACGATACTGTGATGCTGCCCAATAATACCCTTCGCCAGGGCCAGCAGACTGCTCCAACGCCTGCTTTGAAAATAATAGGCTTTTAGCATAGTAAAAGCATACCATGGGCAAAACGATAGCCAAAACAATAAAGACTGTCCATTGTTTCCAGCTTTGCTTTAAATTTTCTGACATCATTAGTAAACTGTTATGTTTTTTACTTGCCAAACTAATTTTGCATCAGCCTTAACTGTCTGCAACTCAGAAAAAGAACTTATTGGATACATAATCCATAGCGGCCCATAATCTCTTCGTTGCAGAGGCTTTCCATTTAAATAACGTGCAAAAATTGAGTGATAACGATAAAAATCACTAATTGGCAAAGTGATTTTATAATCATCATATGTCACAACCTCGACCTTAGTTCCTTTTGCCTTCACCATTAACAACACATCTGTAATCAATGGCCCTGTAAAAGTAGACATCGGCGTCCAGGTTGTTTTTGTCACAATATTATATTGCGCAATTTTATTAAAATCACTCTCAGTAAAATGATATACCTCCCCTTTCTTATCATTAAAAACCCCAATATTACCTTTCACAGTCAAAATGACGTCACTAGATAACGCCATAGCTTTAGATGCAAAAAACGACGCAAAAAGAAAATAAAATATGGCTTTTAACATTACTATTCCTCAATATTGAATCAGCGTTTCCAGCAAAAAGTAAATGCCTCTGAATCAACCAATCTATATCCTTGCTGCCAAAGCTTATTCATCACTTTCGCCATCGCCTTTTCACCGATAATAGGTTTATGTATTTCAACGAAAATTGTTTTCAGCCCTGATGGCAATTCTATTGCATCAAAAATCTTAGCTTCCTCTCCTTCAATATCAAAAAAAGCAACATCGTAATCATCCATCAACAACAACTCAAGATCGACTACAGGAACATCAATAGTAGAAGTAGATTGCCATGTATCTTTCCTCAAAGAAGATGCCCAGAATTCTTTTGAAATATGAAACTTCGTCATCCCTTGTCTAACACCCGCTTTAACAGCACCATAAACAATTTGAAAATTAACATCATTCAGCGACGCAGTATGACTAAGTCTATTTAACAGGTATGGATTTGCTTCAATAACTGTAGTATCTCTCCTAGATACTTGTGAGAGCACTGTTGCAATTATTCCAATTCCCCCTCCTATTACTATTGATTTCTGCCCAAACTCAACACATTCCCGAATTAGCCTGACATCGCCATGCTCATATGCATTACACATAAGCAGATATACTATCCACGGAGGGATTTCAGAATCCACACTAACCAATACATCACTGGACTGAATAATTTCGCTATAGCTATCACATTTTTCAATATACTCAAGCAAGCTCATTTCAGCACTATTGGGCGAAGGATAATCAGACATCAAACTCCATCGCTCTCTAATTTTCTGTTGCCGACCTATGCTCAAACATTTTTCGAATAGATCTCTCAGCATTATAACTGCTGAACCCACTTGCTCATCACATCCTAAACTAGGGTAATTCCTCATTACATGCCCAGTCGATCATAGTTCACAGTTTAAGTGCTCATCAAAATAAATGGAGTGGCATTTACCAGACTCCATATAATTTTATTCGAAACAGTTTTCAGAAAAATGTAACATGACATAGAAGATAAGCTAGGTAATGAAGAGATAAAAATTTGCCGCTACAAAAATTAGGTTTGCGGTTATGAAAATTTATAATGGAGCAATTCATTTTCATGGCAATCGCATAATCAAAAGAAAGTTTTGCTCAACCGGGAACCACGTACGAGAGAATATCATTGTCATTAAATGACGGCGAAAACTTAGAATAACACCATAACCGCGGCATAGCATCGACTTGAGGAACGCGGTACGCTTCAATCGAACCGCAGCGTGTAGCGCGACTCCGCCGACATCGCCGTGCCGGCGCGCAAAATCACCGACCAGCCCTTGGACAGCTGGTAGGCCAGCTTCACCGCCTGGTCGGCGCTGCTGATGCCGTACTCGTAGCCCAGGTAGAGCTCGCGCGTCAGCTGGCGGCCCACGGTCACCACCTGCTCGGCCGGGCTGACCGTGCCGTTGGCCAGCGTTTTTTCCTTGCGGCTGGAGACGCCCAGGTCGTCGAACAGGCCGATACGGTCATTGATCGAGCCCGCCAGCATCATGCCGGCCGACGCGGCCAGATCGTTGTTGTCGCGGTCGCCGCTGGCGGGACGGCCCAGCACCAGCCAGGCCAGCCTGTCCTTCTCCGCCATCGGCTCGTCGCTGATCAGCCTCACCTTGGGCATCGCCACCGAACCGCTGACTTCCACGCCCGCGCCCACCGGCGACAGCCGGCGCTTGGCCTGGACGTTGAGCAGCGGGTTGTCCAGCGGGCCATTGAAGGTGATGGCGCCGAAGGTGATGTCCAGATCCTGGCCATAGGCCTTGTAGCGCCCCTTGACCACCTTGACCTGGCCCTTGGCCGCCGGCGCCTCGCCCGGATTGGCGCTGACATGGACCATACCGGACAGCTCCACGTCCAGCCCCTGGCCGGTGAAGCGGAAGCGGTCGCCCAGATCCAGGTCCAGCGCCACCGTCAGCGGCATGGTGGCGAAGGCGGACGGCTCCGCCGGCGGCCTGCCCACCACCACCACATCGCCGCTCAAGTCCGGCGCACCCAATTTGGGCAAGCCGATGCGGCCTTGGTCTGCGCGGATGCGGCCGCTCAGCGACAGCTTGCCGCCGACGAAAGCCAGCTCGCTCTGGCCGGACACCACCAGCCGGCGGCCCGGCCGGTCGAACACGCTGAAGCGCTGCAGCGCCACCTTGACCCGCGCGTCGGGCAGATCGTCGCTGAGATCCAGCGTGCCGCTGGCGGTGACGTCGCCCTTGCCGCTGACGAAGCGCAGCTGCTGCAAGGTCAGCTTGCGGCCGTCGATGCGGGCCAGCAGATTGCCGTCGGCCAGCGCGATGCCGGTGCGGCGATCGGCGAATTTCAGCTGGTCGCCGCGGATCTGGCCCAAGGCCTGCGGCGCGGCCAGCGGGCCGCTCAGATCCAGGCTGGCCTGCAACTGCCCACCCAGCTCCAGGCCGGGGCCGGACAGCTCGGCCAGCGTCGACAAGGCCGGCAGACTGGCCCGCAAAGTGCCGGACACCGGCGTGCGGCCATCGATGTGGCCGCCGTTCCAAGGCAGGCTACCCTGGCCTTGCGCCTGGGCGAAGCGGCTGTCCAGGTTGAGCTTGAACGCCAGCCTGCGGCCGTCCAGGTCCAGATCCACCCGCGCGGTCTTCAGGCCCAGCGGCACCGGCCGGCCCTTGCCTTGCGGCAGCTGCACGTCGCCGCCGCTGCGCCACACCGCCAGCTGCCCCTGTCCGGACGGCGCCAGCCCCCAGTCGGCATCGAACTGCAGGTTCTGCTCCACCGGCAGCTTCAACAGCGGACCCAGCTCGGCCAGTTTGATGCCGCGCGCGCTGCCGTGGCTGCTGAACGCGCCGTTGGCCTGGCGGGTGAAGTCAGCCATATTTAGATTGCCGCCCAGCAAAGCCAGCCGCGCGGCGCCCAGCTTCACCTGGCCGTCGCCGCCGACGAAGAGCGAAGCCGGCGCCAGCAGACTGAGGCCGGGCTTGCCGGCCAGATCCAGCTTTTGCACGCTGCCCTGCCAGCCGCCGGCCGCGGTCAAGCCGCCGCTGGCCGCCAGTTGCAAGCCGTAATTCAGATCGCCCTCTCGGAAGCGTCCGTCCAGTTGCAGGCCGTGGCGGGCGCGAGTGCCCGACGCGCGGGCGTGCAACTGCTCGGCGCGCAGCGTGCCGGCCTGCAGCGCGGCCACGTCCAGGCTGAGCTGGAAGGGGCTGGCCTGGTCGGCCTTGATATTGCCGGCGAACTGCAGCGATTGCAGCGCCACGCCGCCCGGTAGCTTCAGCCGGTCGGCCTGCAGCTTGGCGTTGAGCAGCGGCGCCTTGGGCACGCCCGCCAATTCGCCCTGCCCTTGTATGGTGCCGGCGAAGCCGGGCCCCAGCAGGGACAGATTGGGCGCGTTGATCGCCAGTTTCAGCTTGTCGCCGGCCACGCCGTAACTGCCGTTGGCCTGCAGCCGGTTGTCCGCCAGACGGATATCCATCAGCAATTGCTTGAGGCGGCGCTGGTCCAGCAGCACATTGGCGCTGCCGGACAACGGCGCTCCGGACAGCTTGCTGGGCGCGAACTGCAGCTTGGCGCCGACTTCCATCGGCTCAGCCAGCTGGCCGGCCATCTTCAATGTCGCGTTCAGATCGCCCTTGGGCAGCTTGGGCTGCAGCCTGGACGGGTCGGCGCGGCTGAGCGCGCCGTTCAGTTCGAACAACTGGCGGCCGGACAAGCCCAGCTTGCCATTGACGCTGATCGCGCCGCCGCCGGTTCCCAGCTCCAGCTTCTTCAGCAACAAGGCCGGCTGCTTGCCGCCCGCCAGCTCCAGCAGCGCGTCGGCGCGCAGTTGGCCGCCCTTCAACTGGGCGGCGACGCGCGGCTCGGCCGGCGCGCCTTCCACCGTGACGCGGCCGCCTATAGTCTCGTCTGGCGCGGCCTCGTGCAGCTGGCGCAGCGCCACCTTGCTCAGATCGGCCGCCAGCTTGATCGCGCCCGGCTTGAATTCGCCCGACAGGTCCACCCGGCCGCCGGCCGCCTCGGCATGGCTGTTGTACAGCTCCAGCGCCTTCTCGTCGGCGCGGAATTCGCCGACCAGCAGCGACAAAGGCAGCTTGTGCGCCGACAGCGCGCCCGGCTCGGTGTTGATCAGGGTCAGACCGCCCTTGACCCGCAGGCCGGCGTCCGGCTCGGCGAACACCGCGAAACTGAGCCGGCCCTTGGGCCAGGACGGCAGCAGCGATTGCGGATTGATGTTGCCGACGCGGGCATCCAGCCGCGCCAGCCGGTTGAAGGGATTGGCGTCGAACGGGCGCAGCGCGCCGGACAGCTCGACGCTGACGCCCTTGCCGTCCATCTGCCCCGAGAAGGCCGGCTTGAGCAGATCGCCGGCCAGCTTCAGCCTGGCCTTCACCGCCACCTGCTCCAGCTCGCCCTGCGCGGCCAGTTGGCCGGACAAGGGGAACGGCGACGCGGCGGCCAGCTCCAGCCCGGCGTTGACGCCGCCCCACGGCGTGTCCAGCCGCTGCAATTTCAGCCGGTGGCGCGCGCCGTCGTAGTCATAGCCCGCTTGCAGCCGGTACAGGCTGACATGGGCCGGCTCCAGCGTCAGGCTGGCCAGCGACAACTCGCCGACGCGGACCTTGAGCGGCAGCGCCAGCGAACGCGGCGCCTCCAGCGGCGCGGGCTTTTCCTCGGGCTTGGGCCGGCTCTGCACGCGCACGTGGCCCAGCGCCAGCCGGTCGATGTCCAGCCTGCCGCGCCACAGCTCAGCGGGATGCCAATCCAGCTTCAGCGATTCGATGTCGACATCGTCGCCGGCGCTGCGCACGCGGACGTCGCGCAGCGAGAAGCCTTGCCAAAGCGCGCCGTCCACCGCGCCGACGCTGAACAGGCCGCCGCTGAGGCGGCTGGCGCCGTGCAGCGCCCAGGCGAAGCCGGCCGGACTGGCGCTGATCCAGCCCAGCAAGGCCAGCAGCAGCGCGAACATCAGCGCCAGCGCACCGAAGAAGACGCGCCAGCGGCGCGGCCGGCGCGGAGGAGTCGGCGCCTGCTCGGGCGCCTCGGTTTGGGGTGTCTGCTTGTCGCTCATGGGATCAGAAGGCCAGGCCCAGGCTGAGGTTCCAACGGATCTTGCCGTCGCGCTCAGCCTTGGCGATGTCGAAGGACAGCGGCGCCACCGGGCTCATCCAGCGCACGCCGACGCCGTTGGCGTGCTCGGGCTGGAAGCCCTTCCAGCTGTCGGCGGCGTTGCCGGCGTCGGTGAACAGCGCCAGGTACCAGTCCGGCTTAATCGGAATCTGGTATTCGAGGCTGCCGGTGGCCACCACGCGGCCGCCCAGCACCGAGCCGTTGGGGCCGGGCAGGCCCAGGCTCTGGTAGTCGTAGCCGCGCACGCTGTTGGCGCCGCCGGCGCGGAACAGCAGCGTGGACGGCACCTGGGCCCCATCGCGCGCCCACACCTGGCCCAGCTCAGCCCGGACAACCAGGGTGCCGTACTTGGGGAAGGGCGACCAATAGCCGACCGCGCGGCCGTAGGCGCGCACCATCGAGGCGGTGGAGCCGAACTGGCCCACCGAGCCCGACACCCGGCCGTCCAACAGATAGCCGCTGCGCGGCCGCATCAGATCGTCCACCGAGCGCTGGGTCCAGCCGTACACCAGCTGGGTGACGTGGGTGTCGCTGGTCAACACGCCGCCGGCCTCGGCGCTTTCCTTCAGGAACTCCACCCCCATCCGCGCCTCGATATTGCCGCGGCTGCGGATGCGCCACACGCCGGCGTCCACCGTGTTGGTCTTCAGGCCCTGCACCGTTTCCGACTTGAACGAGCTGGTGATGGAATGGGAATAGCCGTCGGACTGGCGCGGGAAGCCCAGGCCGAAGCTGACCGCCTGCTGGTCGCGCTTCCAGTCCAGCAGCAGCGAGCCGGTGTAGCCGCGGCGGAAGATGTTGTAGTGGTCGTAGCCGACCCGCACGCCGGGTCCCTCGACCGAATCGTAAGTCAGGCCGAGTTCCACCTTCTGCCGCGGCATCTCCACCACGTCCACCGTCACCGGCACGCGGTTGTCGACGATGTGGTCGAAATCGGCGCTGACGATCACCGACGAGAAATGCGGATCCTGTTCCAGCGCCGACTGGTAGGCCAGCACCTTGTCCTGGCTGTACGGCGAGCCGGGATTGAAGTCGGCCATGCCCAGCGCCACCTTTTCCGGATAGCGTTTGACCCCGTTGACGGTGATCTTGCCGAAACCGATCATCGGTCCGCTGTCCAGCTTCACCTCCAGCGTGGCGCGGCGGGTGGCGGGATCGATCCTGGCTTCGCTGGACACGATGCGCGCCCGGGGAAAGCGGTCGGCCTGCAGCCGGCGCAGCACCGCGCGCTTGCCGGCATCCCAGTCCGCCTGGCGGTAAGGCGCGCCCATCGGCAACGTCCAGGCCTCCAGCACCTGGGCCAGACGCTGCTGATAATCGCTCTCTTGGCGGATGTCGCCGTCCAGCCGGATGGTAACGTCGTCGATCAGCACCGGCTCGCCCGTACTGACCTTGACCCGCACCCGGTTGCCGCTCTCCAGCGTCGTATCCACTTTGGCGCCGAAATAGCCCTCGGTCTCCAGCAGCTTCTTCGCCTCGTCCGGCGTGCTCTTCACCAACGCCTCCAGCCAGCTCTGATCGACGTCCGGGTCCTTCTGGCTTTCCATCAGATCCAGGTTGTCGCGCAGCAATTGCGCCAGATCGGACGGCGCGTCGATTTCCACGCTGTATTCAATGCCGGCCTGCGCTTGCGCCACCGCCAGACAGGCGGCCAGCGCCAACAGCCGGCCAGGGCGGCATGCAAGAAAGCGCGGAGGGAGGATGGGAAAACGTGGCATGGTTCGATTCAAAAGGGGATGTCGCATGGTAACGGAAGTCAGCGGGGCTGGCGACCGGCAAACGATTGTCAAACAAGGGGTATCTGACTCTTTCGCCCCACTCAAGTTCACTCCGGGCTTACCCATGCGCAAGGCATCAAACCGGCAAAGCCAGCGCGTACAGAGAACTTTGGCCCTATCTTGCCGCGCGGCCCTGTAAAAAAACCACTGGAATGCGCAAATCAACTACAGCCAACCGTACCCAAATCGCCATCGTTCAACACTCGGGACCAAGCCTCGGCCCTCGGCACGCAGCTGAAATGGCGCGTCAGCGCCGGCCTTCCTACCAGGAGAAAGCGTAGACCAGTGCTTGCGGTTGCAGGTTGACACCAATCTCAACTAGGCGCAGGACATTCAGCGGGGATGGCCTCAACGCTCAGGTAGGCGCAGACCAAGCCCAGCAGCTCGCGCCTCAGGCCCGGATGCGCCAGCAAGCCGCGCCGCGCGGCGTTGTGGATCACACCCTCGACCGCCGACGACAGCAGGTGGGCGGCGACGCCGTCCGCGTCATCCGGCCCGCGGTGGCGCGCGACGATGACGCCGTACAGCCGCAGATATTCGTCCTGGAACGCCCGGTGCGCCGCCTCGCCGGCATAGGGATTGGGCAGATCGAGCAGGACTTGGTGCAAAGCCGGAAAATCGCGGTGGATGGCGATCATCCCGTCCACCAGCGCCTGGGCCAGACCTGCCGGCGCGGCCTGGCCATCGACGGCGCGGCGCAGCGCCGCCAGCACGGCGTCAAAGTGGCGGCGGCGGATGGCGTCGACCAGCGCGGTCTTGTCGGGAAAGTATTGATACAGCGAGCCGATGCTGACGCCGGCGACGCCCGCCACCTCGTTGGTGGTGAAACCAGCCCAGCCGCGGGCGTCCAGAACGCGAGCGCCGGCTTCGACGATCGCGTCCACCATCGCGCGGGAACGCGCCTGGCGCGGAGCCTTGCGCATCGCCGCCGCCGGTCCGGGAATGCGAGTGGACACGTCGGCCTCCTCGGAAAACAATTCAGTCATGTCTAGATAGCATGAATGGAGAGGAAGGCACCATGGGCGCAAACCAGTTACTGGCGCGGATGTTCCGTTATCAAGCATGGGCCAACGAGGAGATGCTGGCAGCCATCGCCGGGCTCGATCCCGAGCGCTACGCCGAGGAGCGCCGCCTGGCGCTGCGACTCATGAACCACTGCTTGGTGGTGAACCGGATCTTCGCCGCCCATCTGCAAGGCATTCCGCATGGTTTCGCCGCCGACAACACGCCAGATACTCCGGAGCCGGAAGCGCTGCGACGGGAGACCTCGGCGTTGGACCGCTGGTATCTGGACTACGCCGCCAGCGCCATGCCAGCGACGCTGGCGCAAGCCATCCCCTTCGCCTTCACCGACGGCGACAACGGCTATATGACGCGCGAGGAAATGCTGACCCACGTCGTCACCCACGGCGGCTACCACCGCGGCGAAGCCGGGCGGCTGCTGACCCAGGCCGCCGCGCGCCACCCGCTGGGCGTCGAACTGCCCTGGGACACCTACGCGGTGCATCTGCACCGGACGGAGCCTGACCGCCGGCGGCAGGGCGAAACGCGGCCAACCGCTTAGAAAACAGCCTGCGCCAGCGGCAGGCTGAAGCGCACGCGGTGCTGACCGGGGCCGCTGTAATCGAGCACAACCGGCACGCCCTCCTCCACGCCATCCCCCTCCAGCAAGGCGAAGCCCATCCGCCGGTGAAACGCGATGGAGGCGGCATTGCCCGGCGAGGTGATGGCTTGCACCTCCGAGCATCCCCGCTCGCGCGCCGCCGCGAAGAAACGGCGGTACAGGCTGCGCCCGATCTCCCGGCCCCGGGCCGCCGGCGACACGCCGACAAAGTGGATGTAGCCGACCTCCGGCCGCGTCTGGGACTGGAAGCCCACCAGGAAGCCGACGATCTCCTCCCCTTCAAGCGCGGCGAAACCGGTACCGGAGAAATGGTCGAAGAACATGCGGTGCAGCAGGTGCCTCACCTGGCGCCCGCCCCACCACTCGTCCATCACCGAGGAAATGAACGCGAAATCGCTGGAATGAATCTGTCGGATCTGCATGCGGCAACCTTTCTGTAGCGATCGTCGGCCGGCCTCCCGCTCCGCGGCTGGCAGCAGATGGATGGATACGGAAGCCTCGGCCAAAACCGCATTATGCCATTGATATTTCCGCTTAAAACAACCCGTCTCCGCAGCGGCTACGTATTTGTTCGTATAAAAACCATCTATCTTGAAGCAGGGTCGCTCCGCTTGCCGCGCTTGCGATCACCCCTCAGAATCCTGATGAGGCGACCATGTTCGACAGAAGCGACAAAGGCATCATGCTGAAGGCCATCGTGGTGGCCGCTCCCATCCTGCTGTGCATGGGCCTGCTGCCGGTCTTGTCGTTTTATATCGAAAAGCTGCAGGAGCGAGGCCGAACGGAAATCGTCGAATACATCTCGATCGCCCAGGCGGCGATGGAAGTAAAGTTCGACGCCGCCGACCTGAACGGCTGGCAAACCGGCTACGCCTTCGACATCGTGCGCAACATGGACGGCGCCAGCCGCGACAACGCCATCTCCCGATCCGAATTCCTGCGCTCCGCCGATAATTTCCGCCGCGACATCCAGTCCCTGCGCGACATGCCGCTGGCCGCCGATCAACGCAGCCTGCTGGACAGCGTGCAGCGGGATTTCAACGCCTTCATGGAGCGGGACCGAGACATCATCGCCATGTACCGCTCCCACACGCCCGCCTTGCGCGACAAAGCATCCAGCCTGGTGATGGGCGAGGAAATCCAGATCTTCAACCACATCTCGCAGAACACCAACGCGCTGGCCGTCTCCATCACGCTGGACCTGATGAAGAAAGTGGCGCAGTCCAACTCCTACGGCATCGTCGCCCGCTGGATCATGCTGGTGATGTGGATCGTCGCCAGCGCGATGGCCATCCTGCTGGTGCGGCTGCTGCACAAATGGCTGGGACAGATGCGCGGCCTGATGGAAAAGCTGGAAGCGCTGGCCGGCACAGACGAGCTGACCCAGCTGCCCAACCGCCGCACCTGGGACATCCAGATAGAAATGATGCTGGCCACCGCCCGCCGCTACAACCAACCCATCGCGGTGGCGCTGTTCGATCTGGACCATTTCAAGCAATTCAACGACAGCTACGGCCACCCCGAGGGCGACCGGCTGCTGCGCGAGGTGGCGGTGCTGATCAAGTCGCGGATGCGGCAATCGGACCTGTTCGCCCGCTTCGGCGGCGAGGAATTCGTGCTGGCGCTTATGGACTGCGACCTGCCCCAGGCCGCGATCCGCATCGACTCGCTGCGCGGCAATCTGCCGGACAACCAGACCTTCTCCGTCGGCGTCACCCTGTGGATGGAAGGCGAGCGGATACACAGCACGCTAGCGCGGGCGGACAAGGCGCTGTATCTGGCCAAGAACGGCGGCCGCGACCGGGTGGTGAGCGTGGAGCCGCCGACGCGCGGCTAGCCAGGGGCAGGGCTGATACCGCCGACGGCCAGGCCGCCCCGGAGGAGACTCACCCGGCGTCCGTCGCCTTCCGGTTTGTCCCTTTGAAAGTGACGTTCATCCCGCCGCATTCGGCATGCTCGTCGCCGACCTCCAGGCCCCCCGCGCCGAAGCGCAGCGTGAATCCGCACTCCGCCGCCGGATCGACATAATGGACAAGCTTTCCCGCCAAAACCGCCGTGCCATCCACCATGGCCGTATTCACATTGCCCGTGGCGGCGTTGCCGACCCAGTTGGCGTTGCCCAGGATGCGAACACGCTGGCCGGACAAGACGATCACGACGATCTCCGCGCCGTCCTCATCCGGCCTGCCGTTCCGGTAACGCCTGTACACCCCGGTATAGGCATCCCCCGCCGAGCTTGCCCGAGCATGCTGCCCCAGCTCCAGCAGCTGGGCGCGATACGCTTGCCGGAGACTCGCGGCGTCCCCTGCCCCGTCCCGGCCCCATGCCAGCCAATATCGCTGCCACTCCTTGACCGCGCCTCGGCTGGCGCTCTTGTCCAGCGCCAGCCGGTAAGCCGCGGCAAGCTCCTCATCCAGCCGGGACAAGGCGGGATCGGCGCAAATCGTTTTTTCAACCGGCTTGCGCGCCTTGGCGCAATCGAAACTCGCCGCCCCCGCCAGTAGGGGAAACAGCAAGGCCGCGCCATACAGAATCTGGTGGATTGTTTTCATTTCACCCCCATGGTTTGCCATCACACGCTCAGCGCGTGCGTGAGCAGCTACGCCATGACTCAAGCGTGCCCAACCATTCGTTCCGACACCCGGAAATCATCCGGAACCAAAGAAAACAGGGCAGCCACTAGCCTGCCCCTCGCCATCAAGCCCGCTTTGCCATCAGCCGGCAATCCGCCCCATCCGTTCCGCCAGGCGCAAGTGGCAGGCGGCGGCCAGTTTGACCAGATCGCCATTGTTGACCGGCATCCGGCCCGGCTCGGCGATCAGCTCGGCCAAGCCCTCCAGCGTGGCAATGGAGCTGCTGAGGCCAATCAGCTTGCCATGCGGCCAGCGCTGTTTGTTGTGACGCTCGTAATCCAGCGCCACCACCCACCGCGAATGCTGCCAAGGCCCAGGGCCACGCAGCACCGCCGCCATCACCGCGCGGCTCACCTGCTGCGCCGCCTCGGCGGCAAGCACCAGCGCCAGATGCAGGCTCTCCACCGTGGAAGCCACCCCGCCCTCATGCAGCAAAGCCGGCCGCGTCTCCTCCTGCCACCAGCGCCGCAGCCGTCTTGCGCCGGGCTTCTTCACCCGCCGGACAAGCTCATCGAGTTCGCCTTCGGACAGGCACAGCACCGGCTCGTCCTCCCCAGCCAATAGCAGCAGGTGGCCGGCGGGCGGCTCCAGCATTTGCAGCAGGTCTTCCACTTCCTGTTTCATCGAAACGGCGATTTCAGCGGCGACAAACCAGAAGCCCTCCTCGCGGCGGATGACGCGCAGGGGGAAGCCTTTGGCGTAGTCGAGGCGGAGGGGAGCGTTTACGTCGAGGGGTATGTGGTGGTTCATGGCTAGGCCTCCTGACTTGCGTGGATGCCATGCGCAGCGTTCAGGCGCAAAGCTCGGCGGCAATGCAAGGAGTGGGAATGCGGAGAGCCATGAAGAAAGACAGATACAACAAAACGAGCATCCATGATGAAGCTCCTAGTGTTTCGTTGAATTGCGCCCCCTGTTGAGAGGGGCGGCCAGGTACTTCAACACCGACACTAGACGGCCCGTTGCCTTAGCCCTTGCGGGCTATTTTTCGACAGACGCGCTACCCGGCCATAAGCAGTAGACGCGCCAAGAGCCAGGCGCGGCTAGGAAACCTATGGACGCAAAAAACCCCGTCTGTCGGGCGAGGCTACCGCTAGTGTGTCAGGTGTGTTGAGCACCAAGGGAAATTCTATCAGCGGTAGATACTTGGAACAACGAAGCTCGGCCTAATAGCCAGGGCTTGCTTTGATCAAAGTGGCCCTCCATATCGTAGTGTTCCGCCAGGAGGCGGGCCAGGGGGCTGCGCGGCCAGCCCCCCGGCACCCCCAGGCCGCCCCGACAGCGCTGCGAAACCCCGCCCCCAAAGCCATTTACAAGGAGCCGCCGGAACTAGCCGCGCGCTAACGTCGCGCGGCGTCGAACAACCGGCGTCTTAAAACCTTGGAAATGGATTTGGTGTCGGCTTGCGCTGATGGGGATGAGTCACATCGGTTCGGTTCTAGCAAGTGCTGGATTTAGCCCCCTCATTACGTGGGAGGAGTGCCTTTTCTTAGATAGAATTTTTAGCTCCGGTAAGTTGAGCTTCCCTGTACCCAATGTCAATCCATATAGAAATCCAACGTACCGCGTTATTAGAATCTTTATAAATTATGTTTCTCACGCCATTCATCCGTCCATGCAAATAGTTCCAGATGATGTGCCTGCTTATAATCCGCTTTAAGCTCAGACCCCAGCATTGTAGTCGTCAACTCAAAACCAGCCCATTCGGAAGATCTAAAATGCTCATGCTCACACTGATTGGTAATCAATTTTTTTGCAAATTGCTAATTGCACATTGCAACATAGCCAAGCCTTGAGCATCGGCATGAATGTGAATTGCATCGCCTACTGAGTTCGAGCATATACTAAGCAAAGGGACGATTTTTTCCATGAACCCCATCTCCAGTAAGATAAGAAATCAAATACACTCAGCAAAGTTGCATTCAATTCAATATGGCGTAGGCTAGGCAGATTAATAAAGCCCCTCAAGACCCCTTCCCCCTACTTTCAAGGCCTGACATCACGTGAATACATATGTCCATGCCAGTAGTGGCACTCTTCACTCAGCCACGCAAACTTCTTACTTCGCTCAGCTAAAACCCGAAGTGGAGCCAAGTCGATTTGATAACGCCAAAACAGTGCAATAAGCTCCAAGAGCCTTTCTTTGCTAAGATAATTTAGATTGATATCAAAAATCAGGTCTCGCCCCACCCCCTTAATATTCTTTATGCAATCAATCTCATCTAGCCCTTGGAAGAATCGACGCTCATCTCCATAAGAATAAAATGATGTCAACCGAATCTGCATTTTCATCTCGCACCTCGAAACCAGCACCACTTTTCATCAGCCCATTAAGTTGGACTCTCCTGTAGGTTGGCGCTGAGCACAGCGAAGCCCAACGTTCACCGCGCCCTATTCCTGCAACTGCACCACAACACCTTCCCCTGCCCAATCTTCAGGCAACCACCCCAACCTGACATAGCGATGAAAGCTGGAATACGGCCACTCTACCACTCGCTCCACATAGCCATGCTTGACCGGGTTGTAATGGATGTAATCCACATGCGCCTGCAAATCCGCCTCATCCCGGATCTGATGCTCCCAATACCGCCGCTGCCAGATGCCGCGCTCCCGCCTGCGCACTCGACTCTCCCGAATTCGTTCGGCTTTGGGCAGATTGCGCGAAAATGCCGCCTTGATTAGAGCCATTCTTGTCGGATAGTCCGCGTCACCCTCCGGCAAGGTCCATACCGCATGGAAATGATCCGGCAACACCACCATGGCGACGATCTCAAATGGATGGCGGTCTCGCACTTGACGAACAACCTGCCGCAAAACGTCGATATGGCGAGTCAGATAGTCTTGTCGCCGATCCGCCAAGTTGACGGTGAAAAACCATGTGCCGCCATCTGCTATTGAACGCCGGTATTGCATGGACTGCCTCCAGACCGTGCGCGGTAAACGTTGGGCTTCGCTGCGCTCAGCACCAACCTACACTCCAACGAATCCCAAGCCATCGAGAACACAAAACCGAACCGACTCGCCATCAGCCCCCATCAGCGCAAGCCGGCTCCGAAGCCATTTCCAAGGTTTTAAGACGCCGGCTGTCCGACGCGGGGCGACGTTAGCGCCCCGCTAGTTCCGGCGGCTCCTTGGAAATGGCTTTGGAGACGGGGTTTCGCCGCGCTGTTGGGGCGGCCTGGGATTGCCAAGGGGCTGGCCGCACAGCCCCTGGCCCGTTCGCCGGGCGGAACCGGCACCAAAATCATCCGTCCGCGAAGCGGACACAAAACCACAACACGCACAACCGGTGCGTCGCCCCTTCGGGGTGACGCACCCTACCCGTGGAGGCGGAAAACCCGCTTGGCAGCCTTCTACCAAAAGACACAATCATCATACAACCCAGTCAAAACAAAAAGGGCAAGCCCCAAGGCTTGCCCTTTCTCCATCTGATGGCGATCAATCAACCGCCGATCAAACCTTACTTCTTGCGTTGCGGCGGCAGGTCCGTGCAGGTGCCGTGCGCCACTTCCGCCGCCATGCCGATGGACTCGCCCATCGTCGGGTGCGGGTGGATGGTCTTGCCGATGTCGGTCGCGTCGCAACCCATCTCGATCGCCAGGCACACCTCGCCGATCATATCGCCGGCGTGCGGGCCCACGATGCCGCCGCCGATGATCTGGTGGCTTTCGGCGTCGAAGATCAGCTTGGTGAAGCCTTCGTCGCGGCCGTTGGCGATGGCGCGGCCGGAAGCGGCCCACGGGAACACGCCCTTCTCGATCTTCAGGCCTTGCTTCTTGGCTTCGTCTTCGGTCACGCCCACCCAAGCCACTTCCGGATCGGTGTAGGCCACGCCCGGGATCACGCGGGCGTCGAAGTAGGACTTCATGCCGGCGCAGTTTTCCGCCGCCACGTGGCCTTCATGCACGCCCTTGTGCGCCAGCATCGGCTGGCCGACGATGTCGCCGATGGCGAAGATGTGCGGCACATTGGTGCGCTGCTGCTTGTCCACCTGGATGAAGCCGCGGTCGGTCACCGCGATGCCGGCGTTTTCCGCGCCGATCAGCTTGCCGTTCGGCGCGCGGCCGGTCGCGTACAGCACCAGGTCGTAGCGTTGTGGTTCTTTCGGGGCCTGCTCGCCCTCGAAGGTCACCCACACGCCGTCTTCCTTCGGCTCCACGGCCACGGTCTTGGTGTTCAGCATGATGTTGTCGAAGCGGTGGGCGTTCCACTTCTGCCATACCTTGACCAGGTCGCGGTCGGCGCCCTGCATCAGGCCGTCCAGCATTTCAACCACGTCCAGGCGCGCGCCCAGCGTGGAGTAGACGGTGCCCATTTCCAGGCCGATGATGCCGCCGCCGATGATCAGCATGCGGTTGGCGACGCCCTTCAGCTCCAGCGCGCCGGTAGAGTCCACCACGCGCGGGTCATTCGGGATGAACGGCAGCTTCACCACACGGGAGCCGGCGGCGATGATGGCGTTCTTGAACTTGACGATCTTCTTCTCGCCGGACTCTTCGCGGCCTTTGCCGGTGGTCACCGAGACTTCGATGTGGTGCGGGTCGATGAAATGGCCGTTGCCGCGCACGATCTCCACCTTGCGCGCCTTGGCCATGCCGCCCAGGCCGCCGGTCAGCTTGGCGATGACCTTTTCCTTGTAGCCGCGCAGCATGTCGATGTCCACTTCCGGCTTGCCGAACTTGATGCCGTTGGCGGCCAGGTGGCTCACTTCGTCGATCACCGCGGCGTTGTGCAGCAGCGCCTTGGACGGGATGCAGCCCACGTTCAGGCACACGCCGCCCAGGGTGGCGTAGCGCTCGACGATGACCACTTTCAGGCCCAGGTCGGCCGCGCGGAAGGCGGCGGAGTAACCGCCGGGGCCGCCGCCCAGCACCATCACGTCGCATTCCACGTCCGCGCCGCCGCTATGGGTGGCGGCGACCGGAGCGGCCTGCGGCGCGAAGCCGGCCTGGGTGGTGGCGGAGGCGACGCCGGTGGTTTCCACCGGCTTCACTTCAGCCGGAGCCGCGGCGGCTGCGCCGGCGGCTTCCAGGATCACGACCACGTCGCCTTCGGAGACCTTGCCGCCCACGGCGACGCGCACTTCCTTGACGGTGCCGGCGGCTTCGGCCGGCACTTCCATGGTGGCCTTGTCGGTTTCCAGCGTGATCAGGCTAGCTTCTTTTTCAATCACGTCGCCCGGTTTGACGAACACTTCGATCACGTCCACGTTGTTGTGGCCGCCGATGTCCGGGACTTTCAATTCGATCAGATTGCTCATGGTGATCCATTCAATCCATGTAGGGCGGGTTCGCCGCCTTAGCGGCCACCCACCGGAAATATGGAACGGCGGGATGCGGCGCCGGCGCCGCGATCCCGCCCTACGGACGCCCGATTACAGGATCAGACGGCGCACGTCGGTCAGCAGCTTGCCCAGGTGCACGGTGAAGCGCGCGGCGGCCGCGCCATCGATCACGCGGTGATCGAAGGACAGGCTCAGCGGGCACATCAGGCGCGGCTGGAATTCCGAACCGTTCCACACCGGCTTGATCTGCGACTTGCAGACGCCGAGGATGGCCACTTCCGGCGCGTTCACGATAGGCGTGAAGCTGGTGCCACCGATGCCGCCCAGGGACGAGATGGTGAAGGTCGCGCCTTGCATGTCGGTCGGCTTCAGCTTGCCTTCGCGGGCCAGCTTGGACAGGTCGGTCAGTTCCTGGGCGATCTGGCGCAGGCCCTTCTTGTCCGCGTCCTTGATCACCGGCACTACCAGGCCGTTAGGCGTGTCGGCGGCAAAGCCGATGTGGTAGTACTGCTTCAGCACCAGGTTGTCGCCGTCCAGCGAGCTGTTGAAGTTCGGGAAGGCCTTCAGCGCTTCGGCGGCGGCCTTGATGATGAAGGCCAGCGGGCTGATCTTCAGGCCGGACTTTTCCCATTCCTTGCCTACGGTCTTGCGGAAGTCTTCCAGCTCGGTGATGTCGCACTCGTCGTTGAACGTGACGTGCGGGATCATCACCCAGTTGCGCGACAGGTTGGCGCCGGAAATCTTCTGGATGCGGGACAGCGGCTTGGTTTCGATCGGGCCGAACTTGGCGAAGTCCACCTTCGGCCACGGCAGCAGGTCCAGACCCGCGCCGGAGCCGGCCGACGCGGCGGCCGGGGCCAGAACCGCCGGGTTCTGCATCACGTCCTTGACGAAGGCCTTGACGTCGTCTTCGGTGACGCGGCCCTTGCGGCCGTTGCCCTTCACCTTGCCCAGGTCCACGCCCAGTTCGCGCGCCAGACGGCGCACGGACGGACCGGCGTGGGCCTTGGAGAAGGCGATTTCGTCGATGGCGGCGGACACGGCGGCGGCTACCGGAGCCACTACCGGCGCGGCTGCAGGCGCAGCGGCAACCGGGGCCGGAGCGGCCGGGGCGGCTGCCGGAGCCGGCGCAGCGGCGGCCGGGGCGGAAGCGGCGACAGCGCCTTCCACCACGACGATCAGGTCGCCCTCGCTGACCTTGTCGCCCACCTTGATCTTCACTTCCACCACTTTGCCGGCGGCGGTGGCCGGCACTTCCATGGTGGC
>NZ_JAJOHV010000071.1 GCF_021129175.1 Chromobacterium piscinae
GGCGGCGGCCGATATCGTCCGCGCTCTCGCGGCCGCGCCCGGCCAGCCGCGCCGCCAGCGTCTCCCGGCTGGCGGTGATCCATAGCGGACGCAGCGTGGGGAAATGCGCCGCCGCCAGCGCCAGGCTGGAGCGCGAGCCATTGACCACCACGTCCAGCCCCTGCCCCAGCCACAAGTCCAGCTCCACGCCTAGGCCGTAAGCCAGGCCGTGCCGCCGCCAGCACAAGGCGAAACAGCCGTTCGCCTCGCGCGCGGAAAACTCCTCCGCGCTCAGCGCCACATGGTTCTCGCCGCCCGCTCCGGCCGGCCGCGTGATGTATCGATGGGAGAACATGACCCCAGCGCCCGCCGGCAGCCTGTCGCGCGCGTAGGCCAGCAGGCTGTCCTTGCCCGCGCCGGACGGGCCTATCACATACCACAGCGTGCCGGGCTTATCCGCCATAGCGTCGCACCTCGCCGTCAAAACCGCAGTAGGCCAGATAGCGGAACGGTTCGCCCTGCCCGCGCTCAACAAACAGCGCGATGCCGGCAACTTCCACCGCGTCCAGCAGACCGGCGAAATGGCGGCGCGCCCCCCGCTCCAGCGCGGCCGCAATCTCGGATTCGCGGTCCAGATTGTCGGAAAGCGTCAGGTGGAAACGAAACTGCTCGAACACATAGGGGTAGCCCCAGCGCCGATACAAAGCTTGCTGCCTGTCATTCAAGCCGGCCCTGGCCTTTAAGGGCACGGATCGGTCCGCCAACGGCGCCAGCACCGCCACCCAGGCGGCGGCCAGCTCATCCAGCTCCGGCGGCGTTTTTGACGGCCGCAAGGCCAGGAAATCACCCAACCAGTCCACTTGCAGCCGCAAGGCGAAGGGCTGGAATGTTTTGGCCAGCTCCGCCGCCCGGCGAATCAAAGCCGCCTCATCGACATCGGCGCTCAAAGCGAACGGCGCTTTCAGCGTGGCGTGCCAGCCATAGCGGGCCGCTTCGCGGGTGAGCCCGGCAAACTCGCCAGCCTCGATGCCCTCCACCTCCGGCTGCGGCAGGCCCGCGCCACTCAAGGCGTCCGCGCCCAGCCATTCACAGCCGGCGCGCCATAATTCGCTGTCCAGCCGGGGGGCATAATAAACGGCGTAGCGCGTCATTCCTGCTCCATCACCAATTGCACCAGATCGCCGTTGAAGCAGGTGACGCCGTACTGCACCGGCGCGCCAGCCGCGTCGACGTTCAGCGACTTCACATGCAGCACCGGACGGTTCTTGGGAATGCCCAGATAGTCCACGGTTTCGATATCCGGCAGCCGCGCGGTGACGCGGGTGAAGCGGCGGGTGTAGTCCGCCACGCCGCACTCGGCCAGCGCGCGCGTCACCGAGCGATGCCGCAGATAGGCTTCCGGCAAGCCTGGGAAACGCGCGGCCGGGAAAAACAGCGTCGCGTAATCGACCACCCGGTTTTCCACGCGGCTCAGCGTCTTGATGCGATACAAGGCGTCGCCGACGGCGACTTGCAGCAGCTCGGCCAGCTCGGCGTTGGCCGGCACCGTGTCGCTGTTCAGAATATCCACGTCGGAGCTGAGGTTCTGCTTGGCCATATTCTGCGAGAAGCGCGTGCGCTTGCTGATGGCGTAGTCGATCGCATTGTCCTGCACGAAAGTGCCGCGTCCCTGCTCCACCCGCAGCAGGCCGCGCTCCACCAACGTGGCCACCGCGCGGCGTATGGTGTGGCGGTTGACGCCGAAGCGGTCTGCCAGTTGCAGCTCGGTGGGCAGTTGCTGTCCCGCCTGCAGGGCGCCGCCGGCGATGTCCGCCGCCAGCGTTTCTTCTATCTGCCGCCACACGGCGACGCCGGAGCCTCTCTCTATCACGCTACCTCCCTGTCTTTGATCATGTTCGCGGCCTTGATGGCTTTGAATCCGCTACGCGGATGATGATTTTCATTGCCGGGGCTGCCCGGCGTGCAGGGAGGGGATATTTGCTTGGCCAAATATCCCCTCCACCCCTAAAAGCCACCCTGCAAGCCTGGCCTGCGGCTCCCCGCTGGGGCCCGTCAGGCCCGAGGCGCGGCTGAACTCGTCCCGCGCTACCGTCGCGGGACTCAAACAGACAGCCGCTTAAAACCTCGGGCCTGCCACCCTACGGCAGGCTTGAAGGGACTTGGCCGCGTCGGAACCGTGGTGAATGACCCGCCCCCGAAGTCCTAACAGTCCTTCAACAGCGTCCCGCACTAAACAGTCCAAAGATCCATGCCCGCCTTGAAAACGTCACAAAAACTTCATCGCCGCGTGCTGTTTGTCCTTCGATGCCCGCCATTATCATGCATACGTCTATACGTTTATATGAATCTTTCTTGAACCATGAGGCACACAATGGACACCTCCACCCGACAGCGCTGGCTGCGCGCGCTGGCCAACAGCCCGGTCGAACGGTTGCAGGCCCTGCTGCCGCCGGCCCTGTCCGCCGCCCCGCGCTGGCTGCGCCGCACCGAAACCGGCCTGATGATGCTGCAAGGCCGCAGCGGCGGCGCCGGCGCCCGTTTCAACCTGGGCGAAGTCAGCGTCAGCCGCGCCACCTGCGAGATAAACGGCCATGTCGGCCACGGCTGGGTCCGCGGCGGCGATGGCCGCCACGCCGAGCTGATCGCCCAGGCCGACGCGTTGCTGCAAGACTCTGCCCGCCACGGCGAGCTGATGCTGGCGTGGATTGCGCCGCTGGAAGCCGAGTTGGCCGAACGCCGCGCCGCCCGTTCGCGCGAAGGGGCCGCCAGCAAGGTCGAGTTTTTCACCATGGTGCGGGGGGAATGAAAATGCTGACCGCTTTTGCCCAGCCGGTGGACGACGCCCAGCAAACTTTCCGCGCCGTGCTCGGCTCGATGGCCGAGCCGCTGCTGCCGCGCGCGCTGCCGGTGCTGCCGCCGGCCTTGCCGGGACTCAAGGCCGCCACCGCCGCCCTGCTCTATGCGCTGGCAGACCAGGACGTGAGCGTCTGGCTGCCGGCGCTGCCGGACGAGACCGTTTCCAGCCTGCGCTTCCACACCGGCATGCGCGTAGCCGATCTACCAGAAGCAGCCGACTTCATCGTGATCGCCGCCCGCATGCCGCTGCCGGATCTGATGAGCCTGAAAGCCGGCAGCGCCGAATACCCGGACCGCTCGGCCACGCTGTTGATCGAAGTGGATGGTTTCGGCACGGACCAGGTGGAAGGCAGCGGCCCCGGCTTCGCCGCGCCGCGCCGCTTCGGCGCCGCCGGCCTGCCCAAAGACTTCTGGCGCGAATGGCAGCGCAACCATGCCCGCTTCCCGCTGGGCGTGGACGCCGTGCTGATTACCGACACCCACGTCGCCGGCCTGCCGCGCGGCGTCCGCATCCGGGAGGGTTGAATGTACGTAGCCGTAAAAGGCGGGGAAACCGCCATCGCCCGCTCCTGGGATTTGTTGGCTGCCGCGCGCCGCGGCGACGAAGACGTGCCGGAGCTGAGCATCGCCCAAATCCGCCAACAAATGCGCCTGGCCGTGGCCCGCGTGATGCAGGAAGGCTCGCTGTACGACGAGGAGCTGGCCGCGTTGGCGCTGAAACAGGCCAGCGGCGACATTATGGAGGCCGTATTCCTGCTGCGCGCCTTCCGCACCACCTTGCCGCGCTTCGGCCAGAGCCTACCGCTCAACACCGCCGCGATGCGGGTACGCCGCCGCGTGTCCGGCACCTTCAAGGACGTGCCGGGCGGCCAGATTCTCGGCCCCACCGCCGATTACACCCAACGCCTGCTGGACTTCGGGCTGATGGCAGCCGCAAAAAAAAACGAATTGAAACAGGCCGAAGCACCGCTGCCGGACACGCTGCCCGGCGTGCTGCAGCTGCTGGACCGCGAGGGCTTGATCGAGGCCGACCTGCCGCCCGAGAGCGACCCGGAGCCGGTGGACCTGACCCGCGAGCCGCTGATGTTCCCGGCCAGCCGGCCGGCGCGGCTGCAAAACCTGGCCCGCGGCGACGAAGGCTGGCTATTGGGCCTCGCCTACTCCACCCAGCGCGGTTACGCCGAAAGCCACCCTTTCGCCGGCGAGATCCGCATGGGCGAAGTCAGCGTGATGATTTGCCCGGAAGAGCTGGGCTTCGAGATCGACATCGGCGAGATCACGCTGACCGAATGCCAGATGATCAACCAGTTCGCCGGCAGCAAGACCGCGCCGCCGCAATTCACCCGCGGTTACGGCCTGAGCTTCGGCGAGGCGGAGCGCAAGGCGATGGCGATGGCGCTAGTGGACCGCAGCCTGCGCGCCGAAGAGCTGGGCGAAACCGCCCACGCGCCGGCGCAGCAAGCCGAGTTCGCGCTATGCCACAGCGACAATGTCGAGGCCTCCGGCTTCGTTCAACACCTGAAACTGCCGCATTACGTGGACTTCCAGGCCGAGCTGGCGCTGATCCGCCAGCTGCGCGCCGCCGCCGCCGACCAGGAGAAGACCGATGACTAAGGCCCGCGACGACCGCTACAACTTCGGCTTCCTCGACGAGAACACCAAGCGCATGCTGCGCCGCGGCCTCTTGAAAGCCGTAGCGATCCCCGGCTACCAAGTGCCGTTCGGCAGCCGCGAAATGCCGCTGCCCTACGGCTGGGGCACCGGCGGCATCCAGCTGACCGCCAGCGTGATCGGCCGCGACGACGTGCTGAAAGTGATAGACCAGGGCGCCGACGACACCACCAACGCCGTCAACATCCGCCGCTTCTTCGGCCGCGTGGCCGGAGTCGCCACCACCACGGCCACCAGTAAGGCGACTCTGATCCAGACCCGCCACCGCATTCCGGAAACGCCGCTGAAGCCCGGCCAGATCCTGGTCTTCCAGGTACCGGAACCGGAGCCGCTGCGCACGCTGGAAGCCAGCGAGATGGAAACGCGCAAGCTGCACGCGCACCAGGAATACGGCCTGACGCACGTCAAGCTGTACGAGGACATCGCCCGCTTCGGCCATATCGCCACCAGCTACGACTACCCGGTGATGGTGAACGACCGGTATCTGGCCTCGCCGTCGCCGATTCCGAAGTTCGACAATCCCAAGCTCCACATGAGTCCGGCGCTGCTGCTGTTCGGCGCCGGCCGCGAAAAGCGGCTGTACGCGATACCGCCCTACACCAAGGTGGAAAGCCTGGCCTTCGACGACCACCCGTTCGAGGCCCAGACTTGGGAGCAAGGCTGCGAGATTTGCGGTTCGCGCGACAGCTACCTGGACGAAATCGTCACCGACGACGCCGGCAGCCGGATGTTCGTCTGCTCGGACACCGACTACTGCCAGCGGGAGAGACAAGCATGATGGCGCCCATCCTCACAGTGAACGGGCTTTGCAAGGACTACGGCAACGGCCAGGGCTGCTTCGACGTCCATTTCGAGCTGTATCCGGGCGAAGTGCTGTGCATCGTCGGCGAATCCGGCTCCGGCAAATCGACGCTGCTGTCCACCCTGGCCGGCCGCCTGGCCGCCGACACCGGCAGCGTCCGCTTCACCGACCGCGACGGCGCCCAACACGAACTAATCTGCCTGCCCGAGGCCGAGCGGCGCCGCCTAGCCCGCAGCGAATGGGGCTTCGTCACCCAGCACGCCCGCGACGGCCTGCGCATGGGCGTCTCCGCCGGAGCCAACGTCAGCGAGCGGCTGATGGCGCTGGGCCAGCGCCACTACGGCCAGCTGCGGCAGACCGCCGGCGACTGGCTGGAAAAAGTGGAAATAGACCGCGAGCGGCTAGACGACAAGCCGTCTGCCTTCTCCGGCGGCATGCAGCAGCGGCTGCAGATCGCCCGCAATCTGGTGACGCAGCCGCGGCTGGTGTTCATGGACGAACCCACCGGCGGCCTGGACGTGTCGGTGCAGGCGCGCTTCCTGGACCTGACCCGCCGCCTGGTGCGCGACGCCGGCATCGCCGTCATCATGGTGACGCACGATCTGGGCGTGGCGCGGCTGTTGGCGCAGCGCACGCTGGTGATGCAGAAAGGCCGCGTGGTGGAGGCTGGCCTCACCGACCAGATTCTCGACGATCCGCAACATCCGTACAGCCAGCTTCTGGTGTCTTCCATCCTGCAGGCCTGAAATCATGAATCTATTGATAGACGCGCAAAAACTAAGCAAGACCTTCATCCTGCACCAACAGGGCGGACTGCGGCTGCCGGTGCTGACCGAGGTCTCGCTGCAGGCGGCCGCCGGCGAATGCGTGGCGCTGGCCGGCCCGTCCGGCGCCGGCAAGAGCACGCTGTTGAAGACGCTGTACGCCAACTACCTGGTCGACGGCGGCCGCATCGGCGTCCTTCACCAGGGCGCGTGGCTGGACATGGCCCGCGCGCTGCCGCATGAGATCGCCGCCGTGCGCCGCCACACGCTGGGCTATGTCAGCCAGTTTTTACGGGTGATCCCGCGGGTGTCGGCGCTGGACATCGTCGCCGAGCCGCTGCGCGAATGGGGCGCCGCCGACGCCGAAGCACGGCTGGCCGCCGGCGAATGGCTGGCGCGGCTGAACATCGCCGAGCGGCTGTGGAGCCTGCCGCCAGCCACCTTCTCCGGCGGCGAGCAGCAGCGCGTCAACATCGCGCGCGGCATGATCGCGCCGCGGCCCATCCTGCTGCTGGACGAGCCGACTGCATCCCTCGACGCCGCCAACCGCGAAGTGGTGGTGCAACTGATGCGCGAAGCGCTGGCGCGCGGCGCGGCGCTGATCGGCATCTTCCACGACGCGCCCACACGCGACGCCATCGCCACCCGCGTCTTCCAGGTCCCCCTGGCGCGACAAACGGAAATCGCAGCATGAAACAGATTCTGAACCACGCCCGCATCGTGCTGGCCGACCGCGTGATCGACAACGGCGCGCTGGAGATCGAGAACGGGCTGATCGCCGCCATCCACGAACAGCCGCAGCCTGCTGGCGAAAACCTGGCCGGCGCGCTGCTGCTGCCAGGCCTGGTGGAAATCCACACCGACAATCTGGAAAAACACCTGATGCCGCGCAACGGCGTGCTATGGCCGATTCTGCCGGCAGTGATCACCCACGACGCCCAATGCGTGGCCGCCGGCATCACCACGGTGCTGGACGCGCTGGCGGTGGGCGATCTGGAAGGCGAAAGCGTGCGGCTGGACACGCTGCACAGCTCCTTCCAGGCGATAGACCAGGGCATGCGCGAAGACGCGCTGCGCGCCGACCACCTGTTCCACCTGCGCTGCGAGCTGGCCTACCCCAAGCTGATGGACGAGCTGCTGCCGCTGATCGCCCATCCGGCGGTGAAGCTGGTGTCGGTGATGGACCACACCCCGGGCCAGCGCCAGTACCGCGACCTGGAGCAATACAAGAAGTACTACGGCAAGAAGAAGGTGGGCTGGAACCAAGACACTTTCCTCGCCGCCGTGGAAGAGCGCAAGGCCAAGCAGGCCGAGTTCGCCGGCCGCCACAAGCAGGCGGTGGTGGAAATGGCCCGAGCCCGCGGCATCGCGCTGGCCAGCCACGACGACACCGACGAGGCGCACATCGCGGAAGCGCTGCGCGACGGCGTGGCGATATCGGAATTCCCCACCACGCGGGAAGCGGCTGCGGCGGCAAAGCGGCATGGCCTCGCCACCGTGATGGGCGCGCCCAATGTGGTGCGCGGCGGCTCCCACTCCGGCAATGTGGCGGCGCTGGAGCTGGCTCGCCATGGCTTGCTGGACATCCTGTCGTCCGACTACGTGCCGGCCAGCCTGCTGCACGGCGCCTGGCTGCTGCACGCGCAGGCGGGCTGGAGCCTGCCGCGCGCCGTCGCCGCCGTCAGCCTGAATCCGGCGCGCGCGGTAGGCCTGGCCGACCGCGGCGACATCGCCGTCGGCCAGCGCGCCGACCTGGTGGCGATGACGGCGCGCGGCGATGTGCCGTTGGTGCGGAGCGTCTGGAAGCTGGGCGGGAGGGTATTCTGATGTTCGACGCCATCGCCGCGCTGCGGCAGCTGTACCGCGAACACGGCGCGCGCCACTACGGCGAGGCCATCAGCCAGTTCGACCACGCGATCCAGGCCGCCACGCTGGCGCGCGACGCCGGCTGCGACGACGAACTGACGCTGGCCGCCTTCCTGCACGATGTCGGCCATCTGCTGGAGCACGACGGCGCGGAGACGATGGGCGACTACGGCGTGATGTCCCACGACAAGCTGGCGCGCGACTACCTGCTGCAGCTGGGCTTTTCTCCCCGGCTCGCCCTGCTGGTGGGCATGCACGTCGAGGCCAAGCGCTATCTGTGCGCGGTCGACCCGACGTATCTGGCGGCGCTGTCGCCGGCCAGCGCCGCCACGCTGGAGTATCAGGGCGGGCCGATGCGCGCCGACGAGGCCGACGCCTTCTCGCGCCTGCCGGACCTGGCCGACATCCTGGCGCTGAGGAGGCTGGACGAGGCGGCCAAGGACGGCGGCTGGAGCCTGGGCGCGGCCGATTGGGTGTGGCCGCTGATGGCGGCGCACCTGGGCAGCCAGCGTTAATCCGTCACCACGCCAGCGGCCCCTTCTCGCCGTTGGCGTGCTCGCCGTAATACAGCGACGGCAGGAAACGCGCCAGGCTGCTGAACTCGTTGTAGCAGTGCTGCATCAGCCCCAGGCCCAGCTCGTTCGGCACCGGCGACTCGCCGCCCAGCACGAAGCGGCTGCGCAATACCGCGCCATGCGGCTTATCGCGAGCCAGGTGGATCATCTCTCCGTCCTGCGGATCGCCGTCGGCCGCCAAGCGCGGCTCGTCGCCGAAAGCGATGCGGGCGCACACCAGCCCGGACACCGCCTGCTGGTGCCTGGCCAGCGCCAGCGCGTCGGGCGAGAAAAAGTCTGCCGGTTCGTGAAACTTCAGCGCCGCCGTCACCGGCGGGAAATCGCCCAGCGACTCCTCGGCGCGGACGCAGGCGCCGACATAGCTCTCGCCGCGCCGCCATTGCTTATCCCAGCCGTGCATCCGGTGATGGTCGTGCGGATGCCACCAGCGGATATGCTGGGTAGTCTCGAAGAACTTGAACCACCACTCCAGCATCCTGCCGGCGCACCCCGGCAGCTCGGTTCTCACCGCAACCAGCAGCCGGCCGTCGTCCAGGCGGCGGATGCCGGTCTCCAGCGGCAGCGGGCTAGGCGACAGCAGTTCGTCATGGCTGGATATCCGATTCTGAGCATTCACAGTACACTCCTCGCTGTTTGACCGTTCAGGCCGCGCGGATGCGCGATCAATTAAGAAACGGTTAACGTTTCCATATTCAAACAACACGAGAAGCCATGTCAAGCCCGCTTGATTCCTCCACGCCCACGCCCGCTCGTCCCCGCGGCCGGCCCGCCTTGTCCGAAGAGACGCTGCGCCACCAGGTATTGCAAGCCGCGACCGCGCTGCTGCTGGACGACGGCTATCGGGCATTGAGCATAGAGGCAGTGGCCAAACGCGCCGGAGTGGCCAAGAAGACGGTGTACCGTTTCGCCGACAATCGGGAACAGCTGCTGGCGGCCATCGTCGACGACTGGACCACCGGACTGGTCTGCGCCGTCGAAACGCCTATGGACGAAGGGAAGGATTTGCCGCAGGCGCTGGAAGCGCTGCTGCTGTCCATCGCCGAGCGGGTGCTGTCGGCGGAGGCTGTTGGCATGTTCAAGCTGCTGATAAACGATTTTCCCGGCCGCGAGCAGGCGCTGGCGACGTATACCGGGCACGGCATCCGCCACAGCGCGTCGCTGCTGGCGGACTGGCTGGCCGAACGCCAACGCCGCGGCCTGCTGAAAATGGACGACCCGGCGACCTGCGCCGAACTGCTGCTGGCGATCGCCATCGCCGAACCGCTGCGGCAAATGGCCCTCGGCCTGGCCGCTCCCGGCGTCGACGCGGCCCTGCGCGCCCGCATGCGGGCAGCGGTGCGGCTGTGCTACGAGGGGATGCGGCCGGCAGGCTAGCCGGTGGCGACCACCGCGGCCAAGGCCAGTTCCTCATCCGTGGCCGGCTCGAACAGAGCCTCCATCGCATCGAACATAGCCGGCGTCACTTCGAAGGAAAAAGTATCGCCGCGCGCAGCATTGCGCTGCGATACGCGCTGGCAGCGCACATCCCGCTCCGCCGTCACGTAGTGCAGCTTGGCGCTCAAGCCATGCTCATCCGCCAACGCCAGAAAACGGCTGCGGCCGGCGGCCTTCATGAAGCCGAGGTCCAGCACCGCGCGGCCGCCGCCGCGGACGATGGCCAGCGCCATCAGCCAGATGCGCCGCTCGCAGCGCGCCGCCCGTTCCATCACCCAGCCGAAGTCCAGCGGCTGCGGCAGGTCGGGGCAGAACAGCTGGCCCATCCAGTCGTCTATCGCCAGATGCACCAGAACGACACCGCCCCCGCGACGACTGAGAAATTCCCGCGCCGGCGTCAAGATGATCCGGTACAGGCGATGCGGCAAGACGGCAGATTTCTGATTAACGCTTGAACAGCGCCATGCCTTCCGAGCGCGGCGCGGTGGGCTCGAAGCCGAACTGGGCGTACAGATGCCTGGCGTCGCCGTCTGCGATCAGGCTGACGTAGGCGCTGACCGGCAATTCGCGGTCGATGTGGCCGCGGATCGCCGCCATGATGCGCTTGCCCAGCCCGCGCCCCTGGTGCGCCGGCAGCACGGCGATGTCCACCACCTGGTAGAAGCCGCCGCCGTCGCCTATCAGCCGACCCATGCCGACGGTTTCGCCGCCGTGGCGCAGCAGCACCGAGAACAGCGTGCCGGCCAGCCCGCGGCGGGCGGCTTCCTCGGTTTTGGGACTGAGGCCGGATTCGGCCCGCAGACGGCGGTAGGTGTCAACATCCGGCGCAGCCTCGATCAAGGCGTAACCATCGCAGTTTGGAATGGGTCCGGGAACGGCGGCGGGAGACGAAAAGGCAAGCGGACGCTGCATCAGCACCTCGTCCAGACAGCGGCCGTCCAGCATCACCGCGCCGGGAATCAGGCCGACGCGGCGGAAGCCGAAAGCCTGGTACAAAGCCTTGGCCGGCCCGTTTTCCGCGTGCACCGCCAGTTCCAGCGACAACAGTCCGGGCAGCTTGGCGGCCTCGTCCAACACCGCCTGCATCAGGCTACGCGCCACGCCCCTGCTGCGGCACTCCGGCCGGGTGAACACCCCTTGCACCGTCGCGCGGTGGCGGATTTTGGCCCTGGTATCGCGCCGCAGCGCGGCGACGCCGACCAGTTCGCCGTCGATGAAAGCGCCCACCACCCGCTGCGCGTCGCCGGGCTCGATCTGCCTCTGGATGGCGTCCCGGCCCAGCGCGATGATTTCGGCGGCGTCGGCGTGAATGGATGCCGGATCGTGGGTGGCGGCCGCGACGCGGATCGCCTGGTAAGCGTCGGCGTCGGCGGCGCACAACAGGCGGATCGACAGGCCGCCGTTCGCATCGGTAACCGCCATGCTACTTCGCCGCCGTCGCGTCGCCGGCCGCGCAGGTGAAGCTGCCGTAACTGACCGATTTGACCTTGCCTTGGCCGCAGGTCTTCAGCGCCTGGTCCGTCATACGCTGCAGCTGGGCCGCGTCGCGGTAGCCGTCGGTATTGCCGATCACGCAGGCGGACAAGCCCCACGCGCACATCATCGCCATTGCCAGTTGTTTCATTTCGCCTCTGCTCGGATATCGAATCATGCAATTTACCGGACAGTCAAAAATGCAAATATCCTAACAGGCGATGCCAGACAAAGCCACTTCGCGCGCCGCGCGCTGCCGCTTCAGCCGCTCCGACAACAGCGGGCCCGAACAGTGCTCCGCGCCCATCCGCTGCGCCAGGCCCAGCATGTTCTGGCAAACGATGTCCTCCACCGCCAGCGCGAAGCCCTGCTCCACCAGTTGCGGGGCCAGCTGCAGCAACTGGTCGCGCACGCGGGGATACATCACTGCCCGGCTCATGAAACGCGGGGCCAGCGCCAATCCGTCCGGCTCCAGCCGCCACAGCCGCAGCAAATCCTGCCCGCCGGCGCCGAAGTCGCCCAAGGCCAGCCGGTGGCCATGCTGGCGGTAGCGCCGCAGCAGCGACAATCCCAGCTCGCCGGTGCGTTCGTCCAGGAACAGCAGCATCTGCGACAGATTCGCCGGGAATTCCAGCGTTTCCAGCAGACGGGCAGTGAAGTCTACGATGCGGTCGCTGTAGGCGTGGCAGATGCGCGGGTCGACGTCTATCCGCAGCGGCAGGTGGCGGCCATTGCGCCCCAGATGGTTGAGCACGTGCAGCACGCGGATCAGCTTGAGCAGCGCCACCGCCTTGGTCTCGCCGTAATTCATCGCGAACAGCCAATTGGCCGGCAGCGCCTGGCCGAACTGGCCGAAGATGCGCAGCCTCGCCGCGTATTGCTGCAGTTGGCAACGGCCGTCCCTGACCTTGGCCTGCGGGATGAAGCTGCTGCACAGCCACCAGCCGTCGAAACTGGCGAAGATTTCCTGCTCGTTCCACTGCAACTTCACCTGCACGCCTTCTTGCTGCAGCAATTGCTGGCAGGCGGCCAGCATCGCGGGCGTGAAGCCGGCCGGCAGGGCTTTGGCGGGCTTGAATCGTTTCATGACCGGACCCCGGGTGGTGGAATTGGCGCAACTATAGCCCCGGATGTGACAAGGTCATATACGATTTGCCGATAAGCCTATCTGTTTTTCCGTAATGCCGGCTTTTGCCGTATTTTCGATATCGATTGCAGATTTTCTTGTTTCCCGCCGGTGTCCGCGCCTGCCTACAGTGCTCCCCATCAGAACATTCATCATCACGGGAACAAAACCATGCGCCCCCTGCACCGCCTAGCCATCGCCCTGCTGCTCGCCGGCAGCGCTTCCGCCTTCGCCGACGTGACCCTGCTCAACGTCTCCTACGACCCGACGCGCGAGCTTTACCAGGACTACAACGCCGCCTTCGCCAAATACTGGAAGGCCAAGACCGGCGAGACCGTCAACATCAAGCAATCGCACGGCGGCTCCGGCAAGCAGGCGCGCTCGGTGATAGACGGTCTGGACGCCGACGTGGTGACGCTGGCTCTGGCCTACGACATCGACGAGATCTCCAGCCAGGCCAAGACCATCGCGCCCAATTGGCAGCAACGGCTGCCCAACAACGCGTCGCCGTACTCGTCCACCATCGTGTTCCTGGTGCGCAAGGGCAATCCCAAGCACATCAAGGACTGGAACGATCTGGTCAAGTCCGGCGTGGAAGTGGTGACGCCGAACCCGAAGACCGGCGGCGGCGCGCGCTGGAACTACCTGGCGGCCTGGGGCTACGCGCTGAAGCAGCCCGGCGGCAACGACGCCAAGGCCAAGGACTTCGTCAAGAAGCTGTACGGCAACGTCAAAGTGCTGGACTCCGGCGCGCGCGGCTCGCTGATCACCTTTACCCAGCGCGGCATTGGCGACGTGCTGCTGTCGTGGGAGAACGAAGCCTTCCTCGCCACCAAGGAGCTGGGGCCCGACAAGTTCGACATCGTCACGCCGTCCGTCTCCATCCTGGCCGAGCCGCCGGTCAGCGTGGTGGACAAGGTGGCGGACAAGCGCGGCACCCGCAAGGTGGCCGAGGCCTATCTGAAATACCTGTACAGCCCGGAAGGCCAGGCCCTGGCGGCCAAGCACTACTACCGCCCGCGCGATCCGCAAGTGGCGGCCAAGTACGCCGGCCAGTTCAGCAAGGTGAAGCTGTTCACCATCGATCAGACCTTCGGCGGCTGGCAGAAGGCGCAAAAGACCCACTTCGCCGACGGCGGGGTGTTCGATCAGATTGTGGCGCGCTGAGATATGACGGTAACTTCTGTGCTTGCGATAAGCAGCCACGCATTCGATGCGCCCAAGGCCCTTCTAGCCTGCCGACGGGTGGCAGGCCCGAGGTCTTAAGCGGCTGCATGTTTGAGCTCCGCGACGTTAGCGCGGGGCGAGTTCAGCCGCGCCTCGGGCCTGGCGGGACCCGACGGGGAGCCGAAGGCCAGGCTTGCAGGGTGGCCTTTAGGGGTGGAGGGGATATTTGGCCAAGCAAATATCCCCTCCCTGCCCGCCGGGCAGCCCCGGCAATCAAAATCATCATCCGCGTAGCGGATTCAAAACCAGCCAGATCGTGAACAAACATCTGGACGTACAACACTCTCCAACCGCCCGCCCCCTCCGCCGGGCGGTTTTATTTCGACCATCGCCCGTTTTGCATAATATCGAATAAGCATTGAAGAAATACTTATTTTCAGAATAAAGGCCTCACAGATATCGTTTATTCGGTTATATGAATTGGAATCCAAGATGTCCGCGACACTCGCTCCGCCACCCCGCCCACCCCGCGTCCTGCCCGGCTTCAGCCTGTCGCTGGGTTTCACCGTCAGCTATCTGTCGCTGCTGGTGCTGATTCCGCTGGCCGCGGTGGCCCTGCGCGCCGCCGGCCAGCCGCTGGAAAGCTTCTGGCAGGCCGCCGCTTCGCCGCGCGTGCTGGCGTCCTACCGGCTCAGCTTCGGCATGGCGCTGGCCGCCGCCGCCATCAACAGCGTGTTCGGCCTGCTGCTGGCCTGGTCGCTGACGCGCTACCGCTTTCCCGGCAAGCGGCTGGTGGACGCGCTGGTGGATTTGCCGTTCGCGCTGCCGACGGCGGTGGCCGGCATCGCGCTGACCGCGCTGTACGCCGGCAATGGCTGGCTGGGCCGATACCTGGAGCCGCTGGGCGTCAAGGTGGCCTTCGGCCCGCTGGGCGTGCTGGTGGCGCTGATCTTCATCGGCCTGCCTTTCGTGGTGCGCACGGTGCAGCCGGTGCTGGAAGACCTGGAATCGGAGCTGGAGGAAGCCGCCGCCTGCCTGGGCGCGCGCCGCTGGCAGATTTTCCGCCATGTGATCCTGCCCACGCTGCAGCCGGCGCTGCTGACCGGTTTCGCGCTGGCCTTCGCCCGCGCGGTCGGCGAGTACGGCTCGGTGATCTTCATCGCCGGCAATGTGCCCATGGTGTCGGAGATCACCCCGCTGATGATAATCAGCAAGCTGGAGCAGTTCGACTACGCCGGCGCGGCCGCCATCGCCAGCGTGATGCTGGCCGCGTCCTTCCTGCTGTTGCTGGCGATCAACGGCCTGCAGTTCTGGAGCGCGCGCCGCCACGGTCGCGCGGGAGGCGCCCGATGAGCGCCGCCCTCACCCATCCGCGCCCGGCGGCTGACAAGGCCGCGCAACTGGAATCCCGCGCCGCCACCCGCGAGTCGCGCGCCGTCAAGTGGACCATCCTGGCGCTGTCGCTGGGCTTTTTCGCCGTGTTCCTGCTGCTGCCGCTGTTCGTCGTATTCGCCGAGGCGCTGGCCAAGGGCTGGAGCACCTATCTGACCGCGCTGGCCGAGCCCGACGCGCTGGCCGCGGCGAGGCTGACGCTGCTGGCGGCGGCGGTGTCGGTGCCGCTGAACCTGGCCTTCGGCATCGCCGCCGCCTGGGCGGTCACCCGTTTCGACTTCCGCGGCAAGCAGCTGCTGATCACGCTGATCGACCTGCCGTTCTCGGTGTCGCCGGTCGTCGCCGGCCTGATCTTCGTGCTGGTGTTCGGCCAGCAAGGCTGGCTGGGGCCGCGGCTGGCTGAGTACGGCATCAAGATCATTTTCTCGGTGCCCGGCATCGTGCTGGCCACCTTGTTCATCACCGTGCCCTTCGTCGCCCGCGAACTGATCCCGCTGATGGAGGCCCAGGGCCGCGAGGAGGAGGAAGCCGCGGTGGTGCTGGGCGCGCGCGGCTGGCAGGTGCTGTGGCACGTGACACTGCCCAATGTGCGCTGGGCGCTGCTGTACGGCGTGATCCTCAGCAACGCGCGGGCGATGGGCGAGTTCGGCGCGGTGTCAGTGGTGTCCGGCCACATCCGCGGCGAGACCAATACCCTGCCTTTGCACGTGGAAATCCTCTACAACGAGTACAATTTCGCCGCGGCCTTCGCCGTGGCGTCCCTGCTGGCCTTGCTGGCCCTGGTCACGCTGGCGCTGAAGAGCTGGGTGGAATGGCGCAGCGTCAAGGAAAACTGAGATGAGCATACAAGTAGAAAACATCCGCAAGGCCTTCGGCGACTTCGCCGCGCTGGACGACGTCAGCCTCAACTTCCCCGGCGGCGAGCTGGTGGCGCTGCTGGGCCCGTCCGGCTGCGGCAAAACCACGCTGCTGCGCATCATCGCCGGCCTGGAGCAGGCCGATGCCGGCCGCGTGCTGCTGGATGGCCAGGACGCCTCCGCCACCCATGTGCGCGAGCGCCAGGTGGGTTTCGTGTTCCAGCACTACGCGCTGTTCCGCCACATGACGGTGTTCGACAATGTTGCCTTCGGCCTCAGGATGAAGCCGCGCCGCGAGCGCCCGTCCGAGGCCGAGATCGCGCGCAAGGTGCACGCGCTGCTCGACCTGGTGCAGCTGGACTGGCTGGCCGACCGCCTGCCGGCCCAGCTGTCCGGCGGCCAGCGCCAGCGCATCGCCCTGGCCCGCGCGCTGGCGGTGGAGCCGCGCGTGCTGCTGCTGGACGAGCCGTTCGGCGCGCTGGACGCCAAGGTGCGCAAGGAGCTGCGCCGCTGGCTGCGCAAATTGCACGACGAGCTGCACATCACCTCGATCTTCGTCACCCACGACCAAGAAGAGGCGCTGGAAGTGGCGGACCGAGTGGTGCTGATGAATCACGGCAAGGTGGAGCAGATCGGCTCGCCGGCCGAGGTGTACAGCCAGCCGGCCAGCGCCTTCGTCTACGGTTTCCTCGGCAGCGCCAACCGCGTCCGCGGCGTCAGCGCCGCCGGCGCCGTGGCCGTCGGCAGACAGACATTGAACGCCGACCACCAGTTGCCGCACGGCCAGCCGGTGGAGGCCTTCATCCGCCCGCACGAGCTGGCCATTCTGCCGGAACACGGCGCGGGCCTGCCGGCGCGGGTGCAGCGGGTGCTGACCCTGGGCGGCCTGTCCCGCATCGAACTGGAGGGCCGCGACGAACTGGTCGGCCAATCCTTCGACGCCGAACTGCCGGCCGACGCGCCGCTGCTGGCCGAGCTCGCCGTCGGGCAGGCGGTGCGGCTGCAGGCGCGCGCCGCGCGCGTGTTCGCCACCGATCCGCAAGGAGGCGAAGCATGAACTTCCAGCAACTGCGCATCATCCGCGAAACCGTGCGCCAGGGTTTCAACCTGACCGAGGTGGCCAACGCACTGTTCACCTCGCAGTCCGGCGTCAGCAAGCACATCAAGGACCTGGAAGACGAACTGGGCGTGGAGCTGTTCATCCGCAAAGGCAAGCGCTTCCTCGGCCTGACCGACCCCGGCAAGGAGCTGCTGACCATCGTCGAGCGCATGCTGCTGGACGCTGGCAACATCAAGCGGCTGGCGCAGCAGTTCAGCCTGCGCGACGAGGGCCAGCTGACCATCGCCACCACCCACACCCAGGCGCGCTACGCGCTGCCGCAGGTGGTGACCGAGTTCAAGCGCGCCTTCCCCCGCGTGCACCTGGTGCTGCACCAGGCCAGCCCGGAAGAGCTGGTGCGGCTGCTGCTGGCCGGCGACGCCGACATCGGCATCGCCACCGAGGCGGTGACCGAAGTGCCGGAACTGGTGTCCTTCCCCTACTACAGCTGGCACCACTGCGTGATCGCCCCGCCCGAGCATCCGCTGCACCGCGAGCCGCTGACGCTGGACGCGCTGGCCGAGCACCCCATCGTCACCTACCACCACGGCTTCACCGGCCGGGCCAAGATAGACAACACCTTCGCAGAGGCCGGCCTGGCGCCCGACATCGTGATGGCGGCGCTGGACGCCGACGTGATCAAGACCTACGTCGAGCTGGAGCTGGGCGTCGGCATCGTCGCCTCGATGGCGGTGGACCCGCGCCGCGACGCCGGCGTCAAGGTGGTGGACGGGCCGCCGCTGTTCGGCCAGCAGACCAGCCGCATCGCCATCCGCCGCGGCCACTACCTGCGCAGCTACGCCTACCGCTTCATCGAGCTGTGCGCGCCGGCGCTGAACGAACAGAGCGTGCGCCAGGCGCTGAGCCCGGCGACGCAGGAGTAGGCTCAGGCGCGCCGCAGCAGGCGTTCGGTGCCGGCGCGCGTCGCCGCC